>JAOTZC010000042.1 GCA_029861535.1 Gammaproteobacteria bacterium | reverse complement strand
TTTACTTTGTTCGGATGCTGACCGCTGTCGGTATTTGATTGCTGCGGCCAATTGATCTTATTGTCATTTAGTCTAGTACAAACGCAGGCGGACATAGATAGTTGTCGATAGTGTCACAAAAATCCCCTTGCGTGACCTTCTCAAAATGCTGTCGAGAACGCGGCTCGCGAGTCTATTTCCCGAATACGCGTTTTAATAGGTCCGTGGTGCGCTTCGCCGGATCCTGGCGGATTGCTGCTTCTTCCTTGGCGAGATAGTAGAAAATTCCGTCCATGCCCTTCTCAACCACGTAGTCACTCAAATCGGCTTCAACTTTCGGCACGAATGGCACGGAGTTGTAGCGCTCCATAGCCGCGTCGTAGGATTTGGCGGCGCCAACACCAACCAGACTCTCATCGACAACGGGTTTCATTTCGATAGCTAGCGGCCCAGACATCTTGGATTTGAAATATTGTGTCGCCGAGTCCTCCGGGCCGTTGTAAATGGCCATAACATCGTCCAGAGTCATGTCGGTAATCGCGCCGATGAACAACTGCTTTGCTTTGGGTGTCGCTGTTTCCGCGGCGCGATTCAGGCGCAATTCGAGATCGGTCAACATTGAGTCCATGCCGACTTTGCCCAGCACGTTTTTGACCTGACCGAGTTGCTCAGGGAGCGGAATATGAATTTGTGGATCGAGATTGAATCCATCGGTAGTGCCGAGATTGCTGACAACGTTTTCCGTTCCCACTCGCAGCGCTTCTTTAAGGCCGCCGCCAATGTCGTCGGTGCTTAATGCTTGTTGTTTATCATCGTCATCGGACACCAAGTCTTTTAGCTTGTCCAGCCATCCCGCCGACGCACTACCGCCGGCACCGATCAAGGCCAACGCCAGCAATATTGGGATAATTCTCTTTGCCTGAATACTTCGCACCGTTGTTTTGCGGTTGATCATGACTTGAGTACTGTTCTGCCGGATAACAGGGCACATTATACGAAAATCATCGGCTTAATCATCGGCTTAATCATCGGTGGGCGGTGACCTTAGAGTACGCACCGCAATCGTCGCCAACGGCCGGCGCAGCCAACCTATTTAACCTAACTCGCGGGCCCGGTTTTGGCCGTCAACGCCCTGGCGGTGCGGCTTGCAGAGTGTCATACACCTCGAATCACCTGTTATTATTAGGCCATGGTGATTGATAATAATAAGAATACTCAAATCTCCGATCCAGATGAAGATCCGACGATGGAGCTCGAGCCGCTTTCCGAGGAGGCTTGCGCTGAATTCAAGTTGTCTGACGATTCTGCTGACGATACGGATTCGGTACCGGAGATTAAAGAGACTCAAGAGATTCGTGTCGAAGCCGAGGCGCCGATTTCTGGAGAGAATGCCTCCGCAATTCAGGAATTGCGGGAGGAGGTCAAATTTCGTGTTGAAATGAACGGCATTCTACAGCTTGGCATTGATCAACTACGCGAGCGGTGCGATGGATTAGCGGAACAGGTTTCCAGCCTGCAGAAGACAAGCGATACCTTCAATTACGAATTGGAGCTAAGCCGCCGACAAGTGACAAAAACGAAAAGGAAGCTCGCCAAAGCGAGAGACAACGAACATGCGCTGCTTATCAATCTAAAAAAACTGGGTAAGGCTGACGCCGCCAACGCGGTTATCGCGGAACAGGACGGCGTCATCGAGGAACTACGGAAAGACAACTCGGAATTGGCAGATACCGTGTCTGATCTGGAAGCAAAACTCGAATTGGCCACGCGACACACCGATGATCTTGAGACGCGCATGCGCGAGGCTAACGCGGGAAACGCGAAGCTGTCGGCCGAACTGACATCAAGAAACGCCGAGATCGACGACTACAAGAGTCAACTCGCCGCATTGCGAGGCACGTCGAAGACCGCCGAGCAATCATCATCAGACCGAGCGCCTGGGGCTCGCTCGGTATCGGGCAGCCACGCTGAGGATCGTTGGATGCTGGTCGGACTGGATGCCAACGTCACCGACACCTACATCGTCGGTGATGGAATTGTCACCATCGGCAGCAGCCCTGATAGTGATATTCATATTCAGAGCAAATTCATCAGTCGACATCATGCACAACTGATCCAAACACATAATGGATGTGTTCTGGGAGACCTAAACAGTACGAATGGCACATTTATCAACTCCCGCCGCATCAACAAACGAATTCTGCGAACTGGCGACTTGGTGACCATTGGCAAGCATCGGTTCCGGTACGAAAAACAGTCCCTAAAATCGACCGCGACTGATATGCGCGATTCCGAATACAGCTTCAATTCCCGTGGAAACTGACGTTGGCGGACATATTGACAGCAAGAAAAACAAAATTAGTCAAAAAAAGGAAACAGTCATGGCACGGACCATCGCGTCGTCAGAGGCAGACACCGGAAACCGCGAGATAGGCGGCATTGCATGGCGCCCAATTCTTGCCACAATCTCATCGTTTCTGGCCGTTGTGTGGCAAAAAATTGGCGCCGGTTTTTGGGGCGTTCGAAACAAGCTGAGCTCTGATATTGCCAAACCGCTCGATATTGAGCGTATTTCCAGACAACTTGCCGTAGTGAAGCGGGCAGAGGAAGAAGGAAGGCGGAATCTTCCGCCCCCGGGCGAAGAAGTACCAGCCGGCACGCAACGTGAAATCATCGCTTATTTCTCGAATCTCCGCCGCCGTGCCCAACAACAGGTAGCCGAGACCGCAGAGAAAACGAGCAGGGCGCTGGAGCAAATACACCTATCTGACTCTGTGGCCAAGCTGCGGGATTTGCCGGCAGACTGTGAAAACCAGATCCTCCGTTATGTTGCGGACTTTGACTCTCGTTTGAACAATGCGGTAGAGCGCGAGGAAAAGCAGAAACAACACTACGATGCGTTCCGCGAAAAGAATGGCTTGGATCGAGTCGCGCACTATCCGGGTGCCGCGTACTATTATTATCTATTGGTCCTAGTATTGATCGCCGCATTTGCTTTCGCGCTGGCGAGTATTGTTGTGTCCGATGCTGGGGGCACGTCTGGGGTGTCCGTGGCGTGGATCGTAACGCTTTCGGTAGCTGCGGTTATCGTTCCTTTCCTGTTTGGTGATTTATTGCTTCGACGAATCAATCATGTCGGTGGATTTAATAAATTTATTGGCTGGATAGGTACCATCGTGGCTGTCACCACGATCCTTGGCATGGCGTATTACGCGGATTTTCATATTGCCGCCGTGCTGGCCAGCCCGGATGCCTCGAATCGCAATGTTCTCGATGCAATGTTGGTGGCACCGCTTGACGTTGTTGCAGACGTTGCGAGTTGGAAGATCTTCGGATTAGTCATCCTGACTGGCCTGCTTGCGATGTTACTAGGCTATCGTTCCGATGACCTATATCCCGGCTACGGAGCGGCGCAACGAGCCTATTACAGGTCCCGGGACGATCGCGATGATGGGTATTCCCGGCTACGCAAACGGATCAATGTTCTGGTTGACGAGGCAAGCGCGGAAGTTACCAGCATAATCAAAGGCTTCAAGACCAAGGTCAGGACGTATACAAGGTTGGTGGAGAAGTCGAAGCAAAATCCGTCAGCGCTCAACGACTATGACGTTGAATTGGAAGAGACCTGCAACATAGTGTTGGACAGGTACCGTATGGCCAACGCGGCCACTCGTCAATCTGATTCGCCGATGAGTTTTTCCGAGCATGTTTGCTTTAATCCGGATAGTGGGATGGATTCCAGTTGGCACGCTGACAACAGCAGTCACGTCGCACAGTTACAGACTGCGATGGTGGAATTGGAGAACGAAGCAAATTCGGCACGCCAAAACTTGCGCGAATTGAACCTGAGGATGATCAACTCAATGGCCGAACCGCAATCGGCGCAGGCTGAGTCAACGGACTAAGATACGGCACCACATCCCGACTCGGTCACTGTCGGCTTTTCGCACTTCAGACAATACGGCCCCCACAAGAAGGTCTTCGTTGTGTGCTGGCGCGATCAGGTGCAATATAATATATAAATTTCATCTAGTTACCGATTCTTCTTTAACTAGATTCACATGAATGGCCCATACAAATTTCGACCCGGTGGCGACATCAATTTTCCTTGCCTACGAGGCAGGGCGATGTTCTCCTAACGCGTCATGATTCAGCACGTCATTTTCGTTGCGCCTTTTTTTATGGCGGCCACGCTTAGATTTCTAGAGGGTGCCGCGAACCTTTCGGGCGTGCGCTTATCGCTTATCAGCCAGGATCCGGTGGACAAGCTGCCGGCAATGCTGCGTCAGCGGATTGCCGGACACTGGCGCGTCGATAACGGCCTCGATCCAGAACAAATTGTCGATGCCGCCCGCCGGCTCGCGCAGGAGCTCGGTGAGGTTATGCGCATGTTCGGGCCGCTCGAACAGTTGCAGGTGCCACTAGCCGTCGCAAGAGAGCGGCTGGGAATTCCAGGTCTTAGCGTCGAGTCGGCGCTAAATTTTCGCGACAAGTCGCGCATGAAAAAGGTGCTAGAAAATGCCGGCGTGCCCTGTGCGCGCCATGCGTTGGTCGGCGCTAGTGATGCGGCGCGGGAATTCGTCTCGGCGGTCGGGTTTCCCGTCGTCGTTAAACCACCGGCCGGCGCAGGGGGAAAAAGTACGTTTCGGCTCGACCGGGTTTCGGATTTCAATGAATTTCTTCAACGCTTTCCACCCGATCCGTGTCAGCCGACACTCTACGAAGAGTTCGTGTTCGGCACCGAGTATTCGTTTGATAGTGTCATGATCGCCGGCCAACCCATTTGGTATTCAATTTCCCGTTACATGCCATCGCCGCTTGAGGTCATGGAGAATACCTGGATTCAGTGGTGCGTCATGCTGCCGCGAGATGTCAGCGGGCCCGAGTTTACGCCGATTGTCGACCCGGCGGTCGCGGGCATCAAGGCGCTGGGATTGAAGACAGGTCTGAGTCACATGGAGTGGTTTCGATTGCCGGATGGCCGGATTGCGGTCTCGGAAGTCGGAGCCCGGCCGCCCGGCGCGCAGTTCACATCGCTGCTTTCTTATGCGCACGACATCAACTTTTATAATGCGTGGCCGCATCTTATGGTGTTCGACGAATTCGATCCGCCACCGCGCCGCTATGCCGTCGGCGCAGCCTATATTCGCGGCCAGGGTGCCGGCCGTGTGCGACGCATCAAAGGACTTGATGTGGCGCAGCGACGATTCGGACCGATCGTCGTCGAGGCAAAGCTGCCGCGCGAGGGTCAATCGCCAGCCGATAGTTACGAAGGCGACGGCTACGTTATCGTTCGTCATCAAGACACCGATGTCGTCGAACATGCGCTCAAAGACATTGTGCAGACCATACGCGTGGAACTTGGCTGAGCATGGCAGGCTATTTTCTTCTCGGGCCGCAGCGCCCCGTCGTCAATTTGGCTACACCTTTCGGGGCTGTCGATGACGGGCGGTCCGTTGCTGTGGTGTCCGCCGGCTGGCAGGACGCAGAAGCCGACATCGACGACGTGCATGAAATTGTCAAACGCCCGCTCGTTGACCTGCGGCTGTATCAGCGCGCAGAGGCTGTGCTCGGCAGTGAAGCGCGGCTTCGCGAGGTATACCGAGAACGCCAAGATCGGTTGCAGGAACAGCAGCGCCTTTACCGGCTCCGACTGCGCCAGTCCATGCTCGCAGCTCGGCGCCTGCTGCGAGCCGACGGCGACCCGGCAATTTTAGAGCCCGAGCAGCGCCATGCCATTTCGCAGCAACGGGCGCTCGACCGGCATCACCTACAACGGATCTCGGCGATCCACGGCGATGCCGATTCGGCCATTGCGGACATTCGACCGCCGACGCTGACCGAACACATCGCGGAAATTGCCGATGTCCTGTCGGGTTGCGTAACCGTCATCATTACCGGGGGCAATGTGGCCGTATTGCTAAATCGCCTACGTCTGTTCAGTCTGGGCCCATTGCTCGCGCAGAAAAACATCATCGCATGGTCAGCCGGCGCAATGGTTCTTGCTGACAAAGTCGTACTCTTTCACGACAACACGCCACAGGGCAATCGCGATGCGGAGGTCTTCGATGTAGGGCTCGGTATTGTCAACGATTTCGTCTTTCTACCCGATGTAAAACATCGGCTCGATCTCAGCGACAAGGTTCGAACTGCGTTGTTCTGCCGGCGTTTCGCGCCGGCGACCTGCCTGACGCTCGATAGCGGATCGTTGCTACATTATGAGGGCGGGCACGTCGCAGCCGCGCATGGCGTGCGACGCCTGTCGCGAACTGGCACGCTGCGCCGGATGCGTGCGCGATGAATCCGGCGCTTCGAAAACTCGTTCGCAAGGGTGCTCCGGGCGCGGCGGAGGTCGACAATTTTGTGTCCAATGCCACGTTCCCGCTGGTTGACGGCACGGATGTCACATTCGTCTATCGTGGCATCGGCGATGCCGTCTACTTGCGTTGCTGGATTGCGGGTCTCAATACCGCCCAGCCGCTGCAACGGCTTGAAGGGACCGACCTATGGGCAATAACAATAGAGTTACCGGAGAAGTCGCGGATCGAGTATAAATTTGAGGTCGTTAATGGCGACCAACGTGAACTCGTGCTCGATCCATTAAACGACGTGCTCGCGCACGACCCGTTTGGCGCCAATTCCGTTTGCCAGGGCTATCGCTACAAGCGACCTGTCTGGACTGAACAGGATGACGAGACACGCGCTGGGTCTCTAGAACGCATCGAGGTCGAGAGCAAAGCGTTTCGCGAACGGCGCGACATTCAGGTTTATCTTCCGGCACGATTCAGAAAAAACCGGCGCTATCCGTTGGTCGTCGTTCACGACGGACCGGACTATCTGCGTTTCGCTGCGCTCAAAACCGTGCTTGATAACTTGATTCACAGGCTCGAGATTCCGCAAATGATCGTCGCCATGACGCAGTCGCCCGACCGCCTGACGGAATACGCCGGCAACGATGCTCACGCAAAGTATCTCGTGAATGACGTCGTGCCATTAATGGCCGACAAGTATCCGCTCATCGATGAGCCCCACGCGCGCGGACTCATGGGCGCAAGTTTCGGCGGTGTCGCCGCGCTGCACGCGGCCTGGCTTCATCCGGGCGTGTTCGGCCGCCTGCTATTGCAGTCCGGTTCGTTTGCGTTTAGCGATCTGGGTGCGCATCAGCGCGGACCCGTGTTCGACCCAGTGGTCCGCTTCATGAACGAATTTCGCAAGAACCCAGGGCTTCAGGCTGAGAAAATCTACATGTGCTGCGGTATCTATGAGTCGTTGATCTACGAGAATCGCTCTCTGGTGCCGCAACTGCAGGCGCAGGGCATCAATATCAAATTCGAGGAGGCTCGAGACGCCCACAATTGGGAGAACTGGCGAGACCGACTGCGCAATGGACTATCGTGGCTGTTCCCCGGTCCTGTCTGGATGGTGTACGAGTGAATTGATGCCAATTCATTCGGCAAGCGGCCGCGGGCTTCGGTATATTTAAAAGAAAAGGAATACAACGTGGCAACAAAAACCCGCCACATCGGGCTTTCACTTGGCGCCGACATCTGCTGGCCGATCTGTTACGAAGCCCTGATGAAGGAACTCGACCTCACGATACAATACGGCAACGACACGCTGAGATTCGACGTTGAACGCGTTCTTATCGAACCGTTCGATTTAAGCCAGCCCTGCAAGTACGATGTTGTCATTGACCGGTTGACCCACTGGTACCACACGTCAAGAGAATGGATTAAGAAATCGATCTTGACCGATGATCTTTACGTGTTCAACAATCCGTGGTCGCTGCAGTCGATGGAAAAACATACCAGTTACTGCGCCATGATGAGACTCGGATTTCCGGTGCCAGAAACCTGGTTGGTTCCGCCCAAAGCCTATGCAGATTCCGCCGATCTCGAATCGACGCTGCAGCAATATGCGAAGCTCTTTGACCTGGCAGAAATCGGCGACCGCATCGGCTATCCGCTATTCATGAAGCCTTACGACGGTGGTGCCTGGGTCGGTGTCACTGCTATCGACGATAGCAAGGCGCTGCAAAAGGCCTACGACAGCAGTGGCACTCGTGTCATGAATTTGCAGAAAGGCGTGCACCCGCACGACATATTCGTCCGCTGCATCGGCCTTGGCCCACAGTGGCGGTTTGTCAATTACGATCCATCAGCCGCATTGCATGATCGCTATCGCTTGGACACGAACTTCTTATCGATGAACGAGGAAACTCACCTGGCGAACATGACAATGATCATTAATGCGTTTTTTGGATGGGACTTCAATTCCTGCGAAGCCCTACGCAGCAATGGCGTCTGGTGCCCGATCGATTTCGCGAATGCGTGTCCCGATTCCCAAGTGACGTCCTTGCATTTTCATTTTCCATGGCTCATCAAAGCCAACCTGCGCTGGTCGATTTACTGCGCCGCCACGCAGCGGCGTTCAAATAATAATCTGAACTGGCAAGCATATTTCGATGTCGCGGATTCTGATCGTTCGTTTGAAGAAAAATTCGAGGCCTATGCGAAGATTGCGCAAAGCCGCTTCGATGCCGATGAGTTTTATGAGTTCTGCGACAAACACATGGCCCATCTCGACGAAGTTGCTGACCAGTTTTTCGGATCCGAGACTGTCCACGATGCAATCCATCAGAAAGTCGAGTCGCTTTTCCCGGCGCACGAACTGGAAGAGTTCACCGAACTATTCTGGAATCGCGTGCAGGCTGGACGACGACACGAAAATAGCCCGCACACATGAGCGAGAAGGACGTACTTCGTTGGTATTCGCCGCGCATTGAGCGGGATGCACAACTTGTGCGCTGGGGTCATTTCGGCACGCCCGTCTTGCTGTTTCCCACCGCCGGTGGTGATGCCGAAGAGGTCGAACGCTTTCATCTGATCCGCGTGCTCGAGCCACTGCTCGATGCCGGGCGTATCAAGGTCTATTCGACCGACAGCGCCGCCGGTAAGGCGTGGATGTCGGGTGAACACTCGGCTGAGTACTGCTCGAAGCTTCAGAATCTGTTCGACTCGTTTATTTATGAAGAAGTAACGGCCGCCATTCGTCAGGACTGCAATTCGGAATCGGTCGAAGTGATCGCGGCGGGCGCCTCGATCGGCGCCTTCAACGCGGTTGCGACGGTCTGCCGCCACCCGGATGCGTATAGACTCGCGATCGCGATGAGCGGCACGTTCGACCTGTCGAAATACTTGGAGGGCCGCTTCAATCAGGATTTTTATTTCTCGTCACCACTGCACTACCTACCGCAACTCGAAGGCAAAAGCCTCGAGGTTTTGCGCACGCGGCTCATCCTGTTGCCGAGCGGCGAAGGCGACTACGAGGACATCGGCGAGTCCTGGCGTATTGCTAACATCCTTGGTGCCAAAGGAATTCCCAATCGCGTCGACTCCTGGGGCAGCGATTACCATCACGACTGGAATACCTGGCGCGAGATGTTGCCGAAGTACCTAGACGAATTTGCCTAGGCTGAACGTCCCAACATTGTGCCGAGACGCGCGTTAGCCCGCGTTCAAGTGCAGTTGTGAGCCGACGGCGTCGGCCATTTCGAGCGTAGTAGCAAGCTGCGGATGTCGCAGCATGATGAATCCGTCGGAGACCAAAGTCTTGCGCCAGTCGCGGCGCGGCGTGCCAGGCGGCAGCAGCGTGTTCCACACGACGTGCTGGCCGAATCGCCGCTGTAGCTCATCAACGCCTTCTACCGACTGAATGCGCCCGACACCACGCGCGCGCTTGTAGATAGTTGCAACGTTATACGATCGTTGGATGCTCGCATCGATTCGGTGCTGGGTCACGGCCTGGCCCCAGGCGCCGAAGACATCGAAGTCGCAAGCGTATTTCATCTGATCGACCTGGTGCGCCCCGGGTGGACGTGCGCCAATCTCGCCGAAGACGACCTCACCGTCCGCTTTCCTGTACCACTCCATGTGTGTGAAGCCCGTGTCAAAACCGAGCGCCGCGATGACGTCATAACCCATACGAACGCCGGCCTCGAGCTCCAGTTGATCGACGTCGCGGAGCGCGATGACCTGCGGGCTTACCCACTCGTTGCTGCGAGCAATGAGCGGCCGCGGCCGGTACCACGCAATGTTGTAATAAGCGATCTGGCCATTGATCGTGATTGTGTCGAAGGTGTATTCCTCGCCGTCGACGAATTCCTCGACGCTGACCATCGGCACGTGGCGAAGACGCGGCAGCACGGCACGGAGATCGTCGAGGCTGTCGATCCGGTAAGTGTCGGCTGAGCCGGCACCGGCGATGGGTTTCAATATTATCGGGAGACCAATCGTTTGTACGGCTTCCCAGACAGCGGCGACACTGTTCGCGGCGACATGCTTCGGCGTACGAATGCCGGCGTCGTCGAGCGCCTTTTTCATTGCCTCCTTATCACGGAATCGATGTGCCTGTTCGATAGTCAGCCCGTCGACGCCGAAGTGTTGTCGCAATTCCGCTGCCAGCATGATGCCCGGCTCCCACAGGCACTCGATTCGGTCGAGACTGCGGCCACGCAGTTTCTCATGTACTTCGGCGACGACTTGCCGCGCGTCCCACAGCGAACGCACCTGTATATAGTCTTCGAGGGAGCGCTGGACCAGCGTTGGCAGATCGGCTGCCGACTGGTCACCGATACCGACAATCCTCGCACCGTGTTCCGCCAGCCCGCGAGCGAACTCGGGCATGTCGGCGGGATAGCCAGGTGAGAGCATCAGCACATTCATAAATTCGTCTCGATGCGGCACTGGTACGCAATGATCTCATCCATCATGTGAACTCATGACAGAATATCGGACATCTACGGCGGTGCACGACATGTAGAATAACACTGTTGTTTTCGGAAATTTCTACAACGACAGTGGCGAAGAAAAATCCAATCAAGATCTGTCTTGCCAGTTCCGAATTTGCGCCGCTCGCCAAGACGGGCGGATTGGCGGACGTTTGTGCAGGCTTATCGGCGTATCTGAACCGCGATGGACACGATGTGCGCGTGTTGATGCCGCTCTATCGGATTGTGCGTGACAGCGGCCTGACATTCGTGCCGGTCGAGAACCTGCAGAACATGCCGATAAGGATGGGGCCGCATACCGTGTCCTACTCGATCGACTCCGCGCAGCTGCCAGATTCGTCTCTCCGTATTAACTTTCTTCGCTGCCCTGAGCTCTACGATCGGGACAGCATTTACGCGCCGGGAGAATACGAACACCTGCAGTTCATCTTATTGTCACGAGCCGCGATCGAAATGTGCCAGCGTATGGGATTTGCGCCGGACATCTTTCACGCTCACGACTGGCATACGGCGCTGATTCCACTATATCTAAAAACCGTTTACGCCTGGGACCGGCTATTCGCGAAGACGCGTTCGGTCGTGACGATCCACAACATTGGCTTTCAGGGTATTTTCGGTGCCGATATACTCAATGATCTAGAGCTGAATGGCGGTGAGCGCGAACTGCATCAGGACGATCTTGCTGCCGGGCGGATCAATTTTCTTAAGACGGCTGTGTTGCACGCGGATCTGATCACGACGGTAAGCCCTACCTACGCGCACGAGATTCAGGGCGACGAGCACGGCATGGGCCTGCAAGACTTGCTCAGGAAGAGGCGCAGTACGCTCATCGGAATCTTGAACGGCGTTGACTACGACGACTGGGATCCGCGGCATGACACGCTGATTCCACATCCGTATTCGAGCGAGGCGCTCGAGGGCAAATACAAAAACAAAATTGAGCTCACGGCCGAGCTGGGACTTACGGCGGGTGACGACGTGCCGCTGATCGGCATTGTGTCGCGGCTAACCGGTCAGAAGGGCATCGAACTTATACAAAACGTGCTACCGCGGCTTTTGCTGTCTCGTCGATTTGCAGTGGCTGTGTTGGGAAGTGGCGAGGAACGCTTTGAATGGTTTTTCACCTTGCTGCAGCGGAGATTTCGCGACCGCGTCTGCTATTACGATGGATACAACAACAAATTGGCACACTGGATCGAGGCTGGCAGCGATATCTTCCTGATGCCGTCGCATTTCGAGCCCTGTGGACTAAATCAGATGTACAGTCTTCGCTACGGCACCGTTCCAATCGTGCGCGAGACCGGCGGATTGGCCGATACCGTCGAGCTATACAATCCCAAAACGAAGGAGGGCACGGGCATCGTGTTTCGCGACTATAATGCTGAGGGATTGAATTGGGCGATAAACCAGGCACTCGACCTTTATCAGGACAAAAAGACCTGGCGTCGAATCGTCGAGAACGGCATGTCGAAGGACTTTTCGTGGGATCGGCAGGGCGCGATCTATGTCGAGCTGTTCCGACGGCTAAGCGGCGCCACCTAAATGTAGAATAAGAAATGAACGTCATTTTCATCGAGCCATCGTTTCCGCATAATCAGCGCGAGTTCGTGCGTGCGCTTAAGGCTGTCGGCGCGAATGTCATCGGCATCGGCGAACGACCCGTCGAATACCTCGATGACGAAGTCAAATCTTGGCTTACAGAGTACGTGCAGGTTCGCTCGGTTGTGCATGAACCGTCATTGCTGAAAGCCGTCCAGGCTATTCAAAGCCTTGTCTGGGTCGACCGGCTGGAAGCGACCATCGAAGCGCATATCATGGCTGCCGCGAGCATTCGCGAAGCGACGGACATTCCAGGCACATCGACAGAAACGGCTTTTCTGTGCCGCGACAAACCGGCGATGAAAGAGGCGCTGCGCGAAGCCGGTATTCCGTGCGCGCAGTCGACGCGCGCGCGAACGCCTGATGAGGCGCGCAAGTTTGCGCGTTCCGTGGGATTCCCATTAATTATCAAGCCACCGGCTGGCGCCGGCGCATCGGGAACGTGGCGTGTCGGAAGTAGCGAGGAACTCGAAAGCGTCATGCAAGAGTCCGGGCTCACGGCCGGGGTTGCCGTCGCGATCGAAGAGTTTATTGAGGGCCACGAAGGATTTCTCGACACACTCGCAATCAACGGCGAAGTCGGGCACGAATTCATTACCCACTATTACCCGAACGTGCTCGAGGCAATGCGCGAGCGTTGGATCTCGCCGCAGATGGTTGCGACGAATCGTTTGGATGAGCCCGGCTACGATGAAGTGAGGAAGATGGCGCGCAAGGTGAATAAAATCTTAAACATTGGTACGTCAGCGACCCACATGGAGTGGTTCTACGGTCCAAAAGGTCTGAAATTCTCCGAAATCGGTTGCCGGCCGCCAGGCGTTGGACAGTGGGACGTTTACAATGCGGCCAACGAATTCGATCTCTATTTCGAATGGGCACACGCACTTGTGCATGGCAGCACCCACACTCAACCATCGCGACGCTATGCGGCGGGCATGATTGCACTGCGGCCGGAGCAAGACGGAACGATTAGCGGCTATTCAGGTGTCGACGAAATCGAGCAAAAGTATGGCGATTGTGTCGTTGCGGCACACCTGCCTAGCCCCGGTACGGCCACGCAGCCAGTTGAGGGTGGCTATATGGCAAACGCCTGGATGCGGATCCGGCATCCCGATTACGACACGCTTAGAGAAATCCTGAACGACGTCGGGCGCACGGTCAAAGTCCACGCGAGTTAGGAAACAAAAATGGCCCCCAAAAGGGGGGGCCTTGTTTGTATGGTGCCGAGAACCCGTTACCCGAGTTATAACTGAGATCCATCAAGCTGCGTTGACTGCTTGCACGCGACAAGCGGGCCAGATCCGCCTTCAGCGCCAGGGTCGACCGTCGGTCTTCGAACCCAGGTCAGCACTCGATATGGAGCATGGCATCGTTGCGCTGTCTGCTCGCGTCGTAGGTGAGACTGATGCGACATAGCGGTGTCGATTTTCTCTACACTGCCAGATCTCGGGCAATACCAATCTAAGCCTCTGAAACGAATGGTTGTCTTGGTCGGATAGCTGCTTCAAGCATGGAGATCTCCAGGAGCGCGCAGTAGCTAGAGTGTCGAGAAACTTTACCCCCCGTCGCCACGACACGCTGAGGCTGACGCGTAACTTGTTGAATGTCTGGCGCCGAGCGACTGTTTGGCGTGATTCTTGCGCGACATGTAGGGTGTCTAGGGCTTTGACAGGACACGTGCGCTAAATATTGACAACAATTGGCACGTGACGCGGAAAACGAGTTATGAAAAAAACAACCGTATTGTTGTTCGCGGCGACGCTGCTGAGCTTGTCCAACGTCGCATTGGCGCTCCCAGTATCATTTGACCTCGAATTTGACTTCTCGGGCGAAGATGAGGGCGCCGTTTTCACCGATCCTTTTGATCATACATACGACGATGAGATTGAGGGTTTTGACTTGGACTTCGAAATGGGCCAGTTCGGCGAAGACGAGACGGCGCCACAGTCGTACATGGGCGATATGTCGGCGACCGACTTTCATCTAGAATTCAATCTCGCGTTTGAACTATCCGATAACCCAGATGAAGTGGTTCGGTTTATTCACATTGACCAATTACTGGGGGAGATTCTTTGGGACACCATGATCACGGACGACAGTATTTGGTTTTTCGCTCCTACGGATGTGACTCTGGATGTCGGAGAACTGTTCCAAATCGAAGTCGAACAGCTGATTTTTGGGGATAACATTGAACAACTTGCAGGGACGGCATCTTGGACAAACGGGCGCGTTCCTGAGCCTGGCACCCTCGCACTCCTCGGCATCGGACTTGCTGGATTGGGATTAGCGAAACGTAGAAAGAAAATTTGAACGGAAAAATAGGATTTAAAAAGCCCCGCCGAGTGCGGGGCTTTTTTTACGTGGGGAGAGGTCTGCTGCTAGCCGAAACCGAGCATAGCCTGCGATCTAATAGAGAAAAATGCCCCTTTCGGGGCTTTTTCAATAATGATGCCGAGAAGAGGGCTTGAACTCAGTCAAGCGAAGCGCGATACGTATGGAGCTCAAATCAATCGTTCTGTGAAGTGTAGCCCTGCAACTAGAAGAGGCTGACGAGCTATCGGGGAAGCTACCGCACGCCGAGGAGGGCACCCTGGAGACGTCCTCTTCTCCCCGAACAAGAAGACCCCCAATAGGGGGTCTTCGTTGTTTGGTGCCGAGAAGAGGACTTGAACCTCCACGGGGCTAAGCCCCACTAGCACCTGAAGCTAGCGCGTCTACCAATTCCGCCACCTCGGCATGCCGTAAGCGCGTACAATCGCCGTTTTTACGGGGTGGCGCACTGTACTCAAAGCAGGCGCAGCCTGTCAACGGCAGCAAGATCGCTGCCAGTTTTTCAGCGGAGCAACCGCAATTGCCAATACCTAAACGGCAGAAAAAGACCTATAAACATCCGATTCCGAGCCGCAACGCGCTGATCGACTATCTGACCGAGGCCGGCAGGCCGCAAAAGGCCGACGCCATTTTGAAAAGCTTCGGCCTAAAAGGGCAGCGTATGCGATCGCAGCTCGTCGATCTTCTTGACGCAATGGTCCGCGCCGGTCAGATCATCGAAAACCGGCGCAATGAGTACTGCCTGACCGAAAAACTCGACCTTGTCACCGGCACGGTTAGCGCCCATCGGGAAGGATTCGGCTTTGTACTGCCGGATGACGGTGACGATGACGTCTATTTGTCGGCACGCGAAATGCGACCGCTTTTTGACGGCGATCGCGTCGCAATCAAAGTTGTCGGAGTGGACCGTCGCGGCAAACCGGAAGGCGCCGTCGTCGACATTCTCGAACGCGGTCTGCGCGAAGTGGCCGGACAGTTTATCCGCGAGCGCGGTATCGGTGTCGTCGTTCCGGACAATCCGAAAATCGGGCACCGGATATTGATCGGCAAGGGCGATTCGGCAGGTGCGAAGCCCGGCCAGATCGTCGTCGTTAGAATTCTCGACTACCCGACGCACATCGAGCAGCCGACCGGCGAAATAATCGAAGTCATTGGCACACCGGGCCAGAAGGGAATTGCGACGGATATTGCGATTCAGTCGCACGGCATTCCGACCTCGTGGCCGAAAGCCGTCGGTGAACAGGCGAAAAAGTTCGGTACTGAAGTTCCGGCGACAGCAAAACAGGGTCGTGTCGATTTGCGTGACGTCGATCTCGTCACGATAGACGGTAAGGACGCAAGGGATTTCGACGATGCAGTGTACTGCGAACCGCAGGGCAAGGGCTGGCGGCTGTTGGTTGCGATCGCCGACGTTGCCCACTACGTCGAATATCAGTCGGCGCTGGATAAGGAGGCTATTGCGCGTGGCACATCGGTCTACTTCCCCGATCGAGTTGTGCCGATGCTGCCCGAGGTGCTATCGAACGGCCTGTGCTCATTGAATCCCAAGGTCGATCGTCTTTGCATGGTATGCGACATGCGAGTCAGCGCGGACGGCAAGGTCACCCGTTCAAGCTTCGTTGAAGGATTAATGCGCTCAAAAGCGCGGCTTACCTATGGCGACGTGAACGCCTTTCTGGGCGGCAACAATAAGGCGGTGTCGAAAGACTTGCATAGCGCGATACACAATTTGCACAAACTACATAGAGTGTTCGCGAAGGCGCGTGCTCGGCGTGGCGCGATCGAGCTCGATTTACCGCAGATAAAGTTCGAACTGAATAAAGACGGCGAAATCGATCGAATTCGAAGCGTGCCACGTAACGATGCACACCGGCTGATCGAGGAGTGCATGATTGCGGCCAACGTACAGGCGGCAAAATTTCTGAAGCGACAAAGAATTCAGGGGCTTTATCGGGTGCACCCGAAGCCCGATCCCGAACGTTTCGAAGAGCTACGAAGCTATTTGCGTACCCTTAAACTAAAAGTGCCGCATCCAGACCATGTCGAACCCAGACAATTCAATGACCTGCTTAAAAAGGTCAAAGATCGGCCCGATAGCGCGGCGATATCGATGCAAATGCTCAGAAGCCTGACGCATGCGGAATACGCACCGGACAATGTCGGACATTTCGGGCTGGCCCTGGACGTGTATGCGCATTTC
>JAOTZC010000013.1 GCA_029861535.1 Gammaproteobacteria bacterium | reverse complement strand
CAATGCTGTTAGTGAAATACAGCATCGCGATGCTGCCGCCCGGCGTATTCGGAAACCGCCGGATGATTCCCGCACTCATCAACGGAAATGTCATTCCGAGTAATATCGACTGCGGCAAAATCAAAACGCTTGCGGCTAGCCATTTTAGTGTGATGCCGAGCGTCGGTATGGCCAGCGACGGCAGCACGGTTGCATGGAATGTATGGATCATCGACGCGAACACGTCATGGAACACGAGCGCGACGATACCGACAATCGCTTCAATCGCAGCGTATGCAAGGATCGGAATCCGCAATCGTGACGAAAGCCGGCTCGCGAGCCACGAGCCAACGGCCATACCCCCCATGAATATGATCAGAACAAGAGATTGCGCGTATGCCGCGTGACCCAGAAATAGTTTCAAATAATGAGACCAAATGGACTCGTAAATCAGTCCCGAAAATCCGGATATCGCAAAAATGGCGAAATAAAGCGAGCGAGGCGCCGCAATTTTAAGACCGACCTGCTGGGAAATTCGGTTGCTGGTGGACATGCGTGTTACTCACGATTTGGTATTGACGCGAATATAAACACATATTTAACGTAACAAGCGTGACCTATGTCGAAGCCGCCATCGACCCTAGCAATGCGTTGTCCGAAATTCTGTGTGAGTTTCGCGACAGTGTTGACAACTATTGTCACCTTTCGACAATTTCCGTCAGCTCGTCGCTTCATCGTCAAGCTTATGTAATCCCCAAATATCGATTTCGATATTACATTCTTTCTTATTATCAACAACTTACAGAGAAACAGGTGAAGTTGGCACAGGGATTGCTTTTATATTGGTACAGGCGATTGCGCCGTACATTTGTATTTCGATCTATGGAGAGTAGAGAAATGAAGAAGCAGCAAGGTTTTACCCTTATCGAACTGATGATCGTTGTTGCGATCATCGGCATTCTGGCGGCCATCGCTATTCCGGCTTACCAGGACTACACGATTCGTGCGCAGGTTTCTGAAGGCTTAAGCCTCTCAGCTGGCGCTAAGGCAGCTGTTGCCGAGTTCTATCAGGACCAAGGCACGTGGCCGACCGACAACTCTAATGCTGGTTTGGAAGCAGCCGCTAACATCGCCGGTAAGTATGTCACCAGCGTTACTGTTGGCAATGCCGATGGCATCATTACGGTTGTTTATAACCAGCCGGACGTTAACGCTAACATCGCAGGCGACGATCTGACGATGGCCGCGAAAAACAACCAGGGTTCGATCAGCTGGACATGTGCCAGCACGTCTCTCGCAGACAAGCATCTGCCCGCGGCCTGCCGCTAAGCAAAGATTCGTTGTATGACCCTCGTCATACGACGTACAAAGGCCCCGGCTTTGTCCGGGGCCTTTTTTTTTGTCCGCCGGTGGCCTAATTGAGCCTATAAACAGGTGAACAAAAAGTGTGAACCAGTTCACACTTTTCACCCAGTCATTCACAGATTATTACCGGTTGGACAAGACAGTGCTGCAGAAGCCGAACAAGCCCAAGAACCAGCAATCACTGTCGCACGGGGACTTGCAAATGCCATACATGCTGCGTGGATTCACGGTGATTGAGCTGCTGATCGTCATCGCAATTATCGGCATACTTGCGTCACTCGCGGTGTCTGCCTACCAAACCTTTACTGTCCGCGCACAGGTCGCCGAAGGCCTGAAATTGGCCTCGTCCGCCAAAGTCCCGATACGGGAAACCTACGACCTTGATGGCTCAGCCCCCGCCGACCTTGCCGCCGCCGGCATGTCGTCAAATCCGACCGATATCCGTGGCAGCTACGTCACCCAAATCGCTATCATGGACGGGCGTCTCGACATTACCTACGGCGGCCCCCGCGCCCATGCCGACCTCGTCGGCAATACCCTGTCACTAACGCCCTATGTAACCGCCGGAGAAACGATTATCTGGCGCTGTGGCAACGCTGGTGTACCGCCTGGCGGCGCACTCTTGAACGGCGGCGCCAACCACCAGAACCCCACCGTGGACCCGCGCTACCTGCCGACGACCTGCCGCCAATAAACCCTAAAATATTGCCAAAAAGGGCAAATTTTGGCGTTTGACTTAATCAAATTCTGTAATTGTGATGAGCCGCACAAAATGCAGTTGAATAGGAAACTTGGATCAGTGAGACTGTGACGCTCGGCTAACCGCGACAGCGCGCAATTACCTATGGCAGCACCGGCATCACAAACCAATCTGGCAGGCCTTCCACGCCGGCTCGTTCAGGACGGCATCATCTCTGAGGAGAAGCTGACCGAGGCTACAGAGGCTGCGAAAAAAGACAAACTTCCGCTCGTCACCTACCTCGTTAACGAGGAATTGGCAGAGGCGCGTGCTATAGCCGTCGCGGCTTCGCACGAATTCGGTGTGCCGTTGCTCGATCTCGACGCGATGGATGTCGATCTCGAGATCGTTCGCTCCGTCGACCAGAAGCTGGTTAACAAGCATCGGGTGCTGCCTCTGGTAAAACGTGGTCAACGTCTTTTCCTAGGCATATCGGATCCAACGAATCTTCAAGCAATCGATGACATCAAGTTCCAGACCAGCATGCGAATTGATCCGGTCGTCGTTGAACAGGACAAGCTTGAAGAGCGAATTACCAAAGCCATCGAAGCTGTCGACACCAGCATGTCGGGACTCGATGATGACGATTTCGACCTCGAAAACCTCGATATTGCCGGCGAAGAAGAAGAAGACGACGCCATTCAACGCGACGATATCGAAGATGCGCCGGTCGTTCGTTTCGTCAACAAGATTTTGCTGGATGCAATTAAACGCGGCGCGTCCGATGTTCACTTCGAGCCCTACGAAAAATATTTTCGTGTTCGCACGCGACTCGATGGCGTGTTGTCGGAGGTGGCGCAACCGCCGGTTGTGCTCGCTAATAAAGTATGTGCGCGACTAAAGGTAATGTCACGTATGGACATCGCTGAACGCCGAGTGCCGCAGGATGGCCGAATTAAAATGCGCTTGTCAAAGAATCGTGCAATTGACTTTCGTGTCAATACTTGCCCGACGCTTTTTGGCGAAAAAATCGTATTGCGTATTCTCGATCCATCGAGTGCCAAGCTCGGCATTGACGCCCTTGGCTACGAAGACCATCAGAAGCAGATGTATCTTAAGCATTTGAACAAACCATACGGCATGATTCTGGTAACCGGGCCGACTGGCTCGGGTAAAACCGTCTCGCTATATACCGGTCTGAATATTCTCAATACCGTCGATCGCAACATTTCAACAGCCGAGGATCCGGCGGAAATAAACTTGCCTGGCATCAACCAAGTCAACGTCAATCCAAAAGTTGGCTTGACGTTTGCGTCTTCTTTGAAAGCGTTCCTGCGTCAGGATCCGGATATCATCATGGTCGGTGAGATTCGTGACCTTGAGACCGCCGAGATCGCGATCAAGGCTGCGCAGACCGGTCACCTTGTATTATCGACATTGCATACCAATGATGCGCCGCGGACCTTGACACGTCTGGTTGACATGGGCGTCATGCCTTACGCGATCGCAACCTCGGTTAGCTTGATCATTGCACAACGCCTCGGGCGCCGACTGTGCGACAACTGCAAGGATTTGAGGGAAATCCCGAAAGAAGCGCTCGAAAGAGAAGGTTTCACGGCAGCGGAGATCCAGGAAGGACTCCAGATTTTCGGGCCAAAGGGCTGCAAACAGTGCAATGAGGGTTACAAAGGCCGGGTCGGCATCTTCCAGGTCATGGAAGTATCCGAGACGATGGGCCGGATAATTATGGAAGGCGGCAACGCGATGCAGATCGCGGATCAGGCCGCCGCAGAGGGGGTTATCGATTTACGGAGAGGTGGATTGAACAAAGTCAAGGAAGGAGTTACCAGCCTTGAAGAGATCAATCGGGTTACAATTGAATAGATCAATAGAACCAAGCCTTTGATTTTTAACGTCGGTTAATGGGCAGATAGAGATGGCTGAAACAGTTTTAATGAAGGCACCGTTCCTCTGGGAAGGCACGGATCGCAAGGGCAAGAAGATTAAGGGCAAGGCCCTGGCTTCGGACGAAGCGGCGGTACGGGCCGATCTTCGCCGTCAGGGCGTCGTTCCGACACGAATCCGCAAGCAGCGTCAAGGTCTGTTTTCGGGTGGTGGCTCGATTACGACCGCCGATATTGCCATATTCAGTCGCCAGCTGGCGACGATGCTGGCGGCCGGCATTCCACTCGTACAGGCGTTCGAAATTGTCGGCACTGGGCACGAAAATGCCGCCATGCAGAAACTGATTATGGCGGTCAAGGCCGACGTTGAGGGCGGTAGCGCACTCGCCGAAGCACTGTCAAAACATCCGCTGCACTTCGATGACCTATTCGTCAATCTCGTCGAGGCAGGTGAGCAGGCCGGTGCACTCGAAACACTGCTCGACAAGATCGCAACATACAAAGAAAAGACCGAGGCAATCAAGAAAAAGATCAAGAAGGCGTTGACCTACCCTGGGGCCGTACTTGTAGTCGCATTCGTTGTCACGACAATTCTTTTGATTTTCGTTATTCCTGCTTTTGAGGATCTGTTCCAGGGCTTCGGCGCAGACTTACCGACGTTCACTCGAATGGTCATCGATTTGTCGTTGTTCGTGCGTGAAAAAGGTTGGTACCTGGCCATCATGATTGGTTCCGGCATTGGTGCCTTTTTCTACTTCAAGAAACGCTCACGCGCCATGCGACATACGCTCGACAAAATGGCATTGAAGACGCCAATTATTGGCCCGATCCTGCAAAAGGCGTCAATCGCTCGATATGCGCGGACGCTGTCGACGATGTTTGCCGCAGGTGTCCCACTCGTTGAGGCGCTCGAATCGGTAGCCGGTGCGACCGGCAATATTGTTTACGAGGAAGCCGTATTGCGGATGCGTGACGAGGTGGCAACCGGTCAGCGACTTCAGCTGGCGATGGAAAACACCGACCTGTTTCCAAACATGGTAATTCAGATGATCGCGGTAGGTGAAGAGTCTGGTTCGCTCGATGAAATGTCCGGAAAGGTCGCCGACTTCTATGAAGAAGACGTCGATAACGCAGTGGATAACCTAAGCTCGCTGCTCGAACCGATGATCATGGCGATCCTCGGCGTGCTTGTCGGCGGCCTCGTTGTCGCAATGTACCTGCCGATCTTCAAGATGGGTTCGGTAATCTAAGCCACCACATTGATTGCAATGAAACGGCGTTCGGAGGACACTCCGAGCGCCGTTTTCGTATCTGCTGATGATGCACCCGCAGACAGTGCATGCTTGATCTACTAGGCGAATCGCCCACCATATTTGTCACTGTCGTTTTCGCTATCTCGCTGATACTTGGCAGCTTCCTAAATGTCGTTATCTATCGCCTGCCTATCATGATGGAGCGCGATTGGCGGGAACAGTGCGAAGAATTCGCTGATATTCCGGCATCGGAACTACCGCCCGGCGCGTTCAATTTGGTCGTACCGCGCTCTCGCTGTCCGTCCTGCGGCAAGGAGATCAAAGCCTGGCAGAATATTCCTGTCTTGAGTTATCTCGCACTAGGCGGCCGCTGCGCTGAGTGTAAAGAAGCGATTTCGACGCGATATCCACTTGTAGAGGCTGCCACGGCGTTGCTGGCCGCTGTCGTCGCGTGGCGCTTCGGTTTTGGCGCGGAGGCGCTGATGGGCATCGTGTTTACATTGATGCTGGTGCCAATCACGATGATCGATTTCGATCATCAACTGATTCCTGACTCAATTGTGCTGCCACTATTGTGGATCGGCCTCGGGCTAAGCCTGTTTCACCCGCAGCCGGGCAGCGAGGTGTTGTTCATCTCGAGCCGCGAGGCCATTATCGGGGCAATCGCCGGCTACCTGACATTGTGGTCGTTTTACTGGGCATTCAAGCTCATCACCGGCAAGGAAGGTATGGGTTACGGCGACTTTAAGCTGCTTGCCGCGCTTGGCGCCTGGCTCGGCTACTCTTACCTGTTCACGATCGTGATCATGTCCGCCGTGGTCGGCGCAATCATAGGCTTGGCACTGATCGTATTTCGCGGTCGTGATCATAAGGTGCCGATGCCGTTCGGTCCGTTTCTTGCCGCAGCTGGCTGGGTGACAATGCTCTATGGCGACCAGATCAAAGAACTTCTTAACTTGCCGTTTTAGTGAATGAGCGGATAGACAAGTTGCCGGTACCGCCGCTACGTATTGGCCTGACCGGCGGTATCGCGAGTGGCAAGTCAGCGGTCACCGACATGTTTAGTGGCTTTGGCGCGGCCATTATCGATACTGACATCATTGCTCGCGAGGTAGTCGAGCCGGGAGAGCCGGCACTCGATGATATTCGTCACGAATTTGGTGACGACGTGATCGATGATGATGGCCGTCTCGACCGCGGCGCGATGCGGCGCATCATATTTTCCGATGATGACGCGCGCGCCCGTCTCGAGAGCATTCTGCATCCGCGCATTCGCACCGCGACGTTTGAGCAAGCCGACATCGCGGACGGCGATTATCAGATTATCGTCGTGCCACTGCTGGTCGAATCACCGCTGAAAGCGCTTGTCGATCGCATTGTCGTCGTCGACTGCGACGAAAATACCCAGATACAGCGCCTGATGGCCCGCGACGCAGAATCCGAGGGCCAGGCGCGGCGCATTCTGGCGGCTCAGGCTGGCCGTGAAGAGCGCCTGGCCATTGCCGATGACGTGGTCCGCAACGACGGCGACCTAAACGCGACGCTGGAGCAAGTCCAGACGCTGCATCGAAAGTACCTCAGCCTGTCGCAAGCGTGATTGTGAGTGAGTCGTCAGTTCCAAAACCTGTCGCTTCTTGACGACAACCCATACAGCGCGATTTGCCCCGGCCACGGTCGTGGCGCAGAATAAGCCGATGGCAAAACCTGCGGGAAACATCTTGGTTGATGCGGCGCCAGCAGAGGCGTTTTACGAGCAGCCGCTCAATGAGCGCATGCGCACGTTTTTGAGGCTCGAGTTTCTTTACCAGCAAATGCTTTATAACAACGAGCTCGAAGCCGACTGGGGTACTCGCGCGACGATTTCGACATTGCTCGAGATTCTGGCGATCTTGTCCCGCGGTGATATTCGCAAAGATGTCCACAAAGAGCTCGACCATCAGCTTTCCTCACTGGAACGATTCCAGAGCCAGCCCGGTGTCGACACTCGACGTCTTGAAGCGCTCGTGCATAACCTTGTTGACAGCCGCGACCAGTTAGCCAGCATCGGCACGAGTTTTTTGCAAACGCTCAGGGACAGCGAGTTTTTATGTGCAATCAAACACCGAAGTGCCATTCCCGGCGGCACTTGTGAATTTGACCTGCCCGAGTACAGTCATTGGCTGCGCCAGCCTTTTAAACGACGCCAGCAGGATCTCGCCCAATGGCTCGACGACATACGACCCTTATGCGACGCCGTCATTGAAGTTCTTTGGTTGATTCGCGAGAGTGCGCAGCCCGTCGATAAGCTTGCCATCAACGGTATGTATCAGCACAACATGCAGAAGGATGTTAGTTGCCGACTGCTGCGCGTCAGTCTGACGAATAACGCCAAGCTGTTCCCAGAAATCAGTGGCAGTCAACATCGGTTTACCATTCGGTTTTTGGAATGGTCAACAATAGGCAGCCGTGCCGTGCAGACCGGGCACGATGTACCGTTTCAGCTGAGTATTTGTTAGCTGCAGGAACCCATCAAGCAAGCGACCCACACTTGTTTCACGCGGCAACCATTTCATCGTCATGGCTCGCTACGCTGCGCTTTACTTCCGCTGAAATGGTTGCCGCGTGAAACAATCGAAATCTTTGTAGCCATTGAGATTGGCTAAATAGCATCCAATGTACCGCAACTAAATAGTTCGCAGCGCACGAATGACTGATTCGTCCGCCGGCAGCAACTGCTCCGCGTCGAGCTCGTCTGTCGAAATCCAACGCAGTGCTTGCCCCTCAAGGCCGGTGGGTTCGTTTTTCCATTCACTGACGAGAAAAAATTCGATTGTCACGTGCCGATCGGGGTATTCGTGCGCGATGCTCATGAAAAGCTCGGCTGCGACCGGCACGACGCCGATTTCTTCGCTCAATTCGCGCGCCAGCGCAATTTCAGGCACTTCGTGTTCGTGGATTTTTCCACCAGGAAACTCCCACAGCCCGTGAAAAGGCCCGCCATCAACGCGTTCGGCGATCAACACTCTGCCGGACGGGTCTCGAAGAATACCGGCGACAACGTGGAAGCGTCTCAGGTCAGCTTGCCGTGGCACTGCTTGTACTTATTGCCGGAACCGCAGGGGCACGGCTCATTGCGGCCGACTTTGCGTCCGTCGCGAACAAACGGGGCAGCAGGTTCCGCGGCCGGAGTCGACTGACCACCAACCCCCGCGGCCGACGCCTGTCCCTGACCGAGGGCCGAGGCTTGGGCATGCTTATACTGCATAGCCTCTTCTTTCCGCCTTTGCGCCGCCATTTCAGCAAGTTCCTGCTCGCTCTGAATACGAATGCGCGCCAGGATGCTGATCGCGTCGTGCTTGACCTGTTCGAGCATTGCGCCGAACATCTCAAACGCTTCCCGCTTGTATTCCTGCTTTGGGTTTTTCTGTGCGTAGCTTCGAAGGCCGATGCCCTGGCGCAAATGATCCATCGCCGCAAGATGTTCTTTCCAGTGAAAGTCCAGTTGGCGCAGCATGATCTGCTTTTCGACATTACGCATCAGATCGCTGCCGACGTTTTGTTCTTTGTTTGCATATGCCTCATCGGCCGCCTTGACGCACAATTCACGAATACCGTCGTCGTTGAGCGACTTGTCGTCGTGAACAAGCTTGCCGACATTGATGTCAAGACCGAATTCGGCCTCGAGCGCATGCGTAAGTCCTTCTGTATCCCACTGTTCTTCCAGACTGCCCGGTGGAATGTTCAGCTGTACCGTATTCGACACCACTTCTTCTCTAATCGCCGCCACCGAGTCTTCTATCTCTACGGCGTCCATCAGCTCTGAGCGCTGGTGATAGACGACTTTGCGCTGATCATTGGCGACATCATCGTACTCGAGCAGATTCTTGCGAATATCGAAGTTGTGTGCCTCGACTTTGCGCTGCGCACGTTCGATTTGTCGCGACAACAATTTACTCTCGATTGCCTCGCCCTCACGCATGCCGGCCCGTGACAGCAACGCCTTGGTACGTTCGGGATCGCCAAAGATGCGCATCAACGTATCTTCCATTGACAGATAAAAGCGGCTCGAACCCGGGTCTCCCTGTCGACCCGAACGCCCACGCAACTGGTTGTCTATGCGCCGTGACTCGTGGCGCTCGGTGCCAACGATGTGCAAACCTCCAGCCTCAATCACTGCATTGTGACGTTCCTGCCACTCGACGTGAATTTTTTCCTCGTCGGCGTTATCTCCTGCGTCGGCAATCGCCGCATCGAGGCTGCCGCCGAGCACGATGTCGGTACCACGACCGGCCATGTTCGTGGCGATGGTTATTGTGCCCGGGCGCCCTGCATTCTGTACGATTGTTGCCTCGCGTTCATGCTGTTTCGCGTTCAGCACACTGTGCTTGATGCCGCGTTTTTTTAAAATCTTCGATAGCAACTCAGAGGTCTCGATCGATGTCGTACCGACCAGAACCGGCTGGCCGCGCTCCTTGCAGTCGCTAATGTCTTCGATAATCGCTTCGAATTTGTCATCTTGAGTCAGGTAGACGAGATCCGGCTGATCATCTCGCACCATCTCCATGTGCGTCGGGATCACGACGACTTCAAGACCGTAAATTGACTGGAATTCGAATGCTTCGGTGTCGGCTGTACCGGTCATGCCCGATAGGTTGTTGTACAGGCGAAAGTAATTCTGAAACGTAATCGACGCGACCGTCTGGTTTTCCTGCTTGATCGCGACACGCTCTTTCGCCTCGATTGCCTGATGCAGGCCATCGGACCAACGGCGTCCTGGCATCGTGCGGCCGGTGAACTCGTCAACAATGACGATTTCACCGTCCTTAACGATGTAATCCACATCACGCTGGTATATTGCGTGCGCGCGCAAGGCGCCGTTTAAATGATGCACAAGCCGGATGTTGCCCGCATCGTATAGGCTCTGGCCCTCTTCCAGCAGCCCCGCCTGGGCCATCAGCCGCTCAACGTTTTCGTTGCCTTCTTCCGTGACGTGGGCCTGCTTCGCTTTTTCGTCGATCGTATAGTCACCGCGCGGCACGACGGTGCAGGCGACAATCTTGTCGCTATCGTCTTTTAGTACGACGTCGGCTTGCCGCTCGTCCGCCAGCGCAATCGCCACATTGAGGTCCATTACGTTATCGGCATTGCCATCCGCTCGCACCGGATCGCCATTTTTTTCGAATAATTCCACGCGCCGGGCCGATATGTCCCAGTTTGATTGCGCGTCGGATTCTTCGTGTGGTTTCAGCTTGGGAATCAGTTTGTCGATCTTTGCATACAGATCGGTGCTCGACTCGGCAGGCCCCGAAATGATCAAGGGCGTGCGCGCCTCGTCGATAAGAATCGAGTCGACCTCGTCAACGATTGCGAAATTCAGATCTCGTTGCGCTTTATCTGCCGTTGCAAACGCCAGATTGTCGCGCAAATAGTCGAAACCAAGTTCGTTGTTGGTCGCATAGGTGATGTCGCTACCATAGGCATCGCGTTTTTCCTCCTGCGTCTGGCCGCTTTTCGAAACGCCAACTGTGAGTCCCAGGAACTCATAGATAGGCCGCATCCAGTCGGCATCGCGCTGCGCGAGATATTCATTGACCGTAACGACATGCACAGCCCCACCGCTGAGCGCATTCAGGTATGCCGGCAGCGTCGCCACCAGCGTTTTACCTTCACCGGTGCGCATCTCGGCAATATTGCCGTCGTGCAATACCATTCCGCCAACGAGCTGCACATCGAAAGGGCGCATGCCCAGCGTACGCATCGAGGCTTCACGTGCAACCGCGAATGCTTCGGGTAGCAAATCCTGCAGCGTTTCGCCTGCCTCGAATCTCGACTTAAATTCCTCAGTTTTCGCCCGCAGGCGGTCATCGTTTAGACCTTGAAGCTCTGCTTCAAAGCCGTTGATGAGTTTCACGACCCTCGAATACTGGCGCAAAAGTCGCTGATTGCGACTGCCAAATATGCGAGTCAGAAAGTTGGCCACTAGGGACTCCTGAATACGAGTGCTTGCCCGCGCCATAAGCGCCAGCAAAACAAAGCGCGTTATTTTAGGGTCTTGGCGCCGGTTTTAGAATCAAAACTCGGCGTAATTTCGCTCATTACTCGCATTTGTGGGCAAATCCGCCATTCACAAGTCGGAGTCGGGGGTGGATGCTGGGTTCGGCTTACTTGCCGCGGTCGCGAATGAAATTGACCGGGTTCACTCTATGGCCGTTTTTGAGGACCTCAAAGTGCAGATTTGGGCCGGTTGCGCGGCCGGTGTCACCCATCAGGGCAACCGACTGGCCCTTTCTGACCTCGTCACCGACGTTGACGAGGTTTTCTGCATTGTGGGCGTAGCGGGTTGCATAGCCATTGCCGTGATTAATCTCGATCATGACGCCATAGCCGTATCGGTCCCCGGACCACGTCACGACACCGTCGGCGACGGCAGCTATCTCTTGGCCACTCTTGCCGGCAAAGTCGACACCGGTATGATTGGCCGGCTTGCCGGTAAACGGATCGGTCCGTTTGCCGAAATACGATGAAATCCAACCCGAGGTAACTGGCCGACCCTGAGGATAAACGCGTTCCTGCAGGCTCTCGTTCATCAATACGCCTTCGAGAACCCAGAGTTGAGCTTCACGATTATTGAGCTGGCTATCCAACGATGCCATGGCCTGCACGACGTCAGGAATTGCAAGGTTTGAGCCACTGGCGACCGGCTCTTCCGGTCCACCCAGAGCAGGTGCTGAATCAAAATCGAACTCGCCGTCGTCGAGTTCGGCCATATCGGTAAGGCGACGACCGAGCGCGTCGAGTCGAATAACACGTGCATTCATTTGCGCGATGCGAATCGCAAGTGCGTCCAACGTGTCTTCGTTATCCTGACGAATCGACGCGATATTTTCCTGCTGCACTCGAAGCTCATCGCCAAGAACCACCATTTGTTTCTGGCTCACGCCAGAACCGGTTGTGGAGGAATACCAGTAGCCGCTAGTAAAGCTCATCGCACCAAGAATGCCGACAATGGCAAAGGCGACCAGCCCGGCTGTTGGGCCAGACAGATCAAATTGCCGAGGCTTACGCGGCCCCTTGCCGAAAATCACAACATTCATCGAGTACGCCTCGGATGCGTTTCGCTCAAATCGCTATTATTAGCGCTGCGAGTCGCTTTTACGTTTGTGGTTGTTGACCCGCAATAATTCATCGTTTCGGTAGCCCCGCTGTCGTAGGATCAGATCCCTTAGACCGGTGGTTTTGCGTCCCCGCCTTTCAGCGGGTATGCCTTTGTCGAGTTAGAAACTATGCATAATGTCGGAATTCATTACAAGATCAATCAGTTCGAAGGGTGAACGCCATCACCCAGATTGCCGCAAAATCGCCAACTACGTCACACTTCAGATGCCATCCGACAAGCTCAAGAATCTGTTAAATCCCAGTGGAAACGGGGAGTTAGCGAATATGGTCGAGCGCGCCCAAGCCATGGGCGCGCTGACGGAGTCGCTTGCCGCGGCGCTGCCCGACGATTTCGCCGGCAGCCTCGTCGCCGCAAATATCCGAGATGACGGCGAGCTCGTGGTCATCGCAGCCTCGCCGGCCTGGGCCTCGCGCCTCCGATTTGAGACCGAAAAGCTGATCGCCGCTGCCAACCAGACAGATCAACAAGTCACCCACTGCTCGGTACGCGTATCTCACGATACTCAGGCCTAAGATCGGGTCGAAGTCGACACTGGGTTGAGACGAAGGCAATCGCCATTGCGAGGCATCTCTCCCTCATGGCTCGCTACGCTGCGCTTTACTTCGGTCGAGAAACCTCGCAATGGCGATTGCCGCGACATTCCTAGAGTCGAGACAGGAAAACGAAAGTCCGAGCTGTGGCCTGTTTTCTCTAGAATCTAACGTCGCCGATAGTACGAACGTACAGCTGCGAGTGGCAGGTTCTTCATCGGAAGTAAAGCGCAGCAGAGCGAGCCATGACGATGAGGAGCCTGCCACTCGCAGCCGATTGAATTTTCATTTGGAAGCACGGCCTGGTGACCGCATCTACAGGTCAGGCGTAAGCCGGAGTGGCGTAAGAGATTGGTGACTTGCGCGAATCCTCGAAGGTCACCTCCTCCCATGCTGCTTTATTTTCGAGTAGTCCACACAGCAGCTTGTTGTTTAATTCGTGCCCCGATTTGTAGGCACGGAATTCACCGAGCAGCGTATGGCCGAGCAGATAAGCGTCACCGATGGCGTCGAGGATTTTGTGAATGACGAATTCGTTCGAGTAACGTAGTCCGTCCTCATTGAGAATGCGATAGTCGTCCAGAACGATCGCATTATCCATACTACCGCCGAGCGTCAGATTGCGTTCCCGTAATGCCTCGACGTCACGCAAGAAACAAAACGTACGGGCACGACTGACTTCCTTCAAAAACGAAGTTGACGAAAAATCGATTGTTGCCCGCTGACTCAATTTATTGAACACCGGGTGATTGAAGTACACCTCGAAATCCACTTTGAAGCCATTGAAAGGCCGTAACTCAGCCCACTTATCGCCATCTTCGACCCGCAAGGTCTTTTTGATGCGAATAAATTTCTTCGGCGCGTTCTGTTCCTCGATGCCGGCAGATTGCAGCAAGAACACAAACGGTCCCGCGCTGCCATCCATGATTGGAACCTCCGGTGCGGAGAGGTCGATATTGATATTGTCGATACCGAGGCCCGCGAGTGCCGACATCAAATGCTCAACGGTTGCAACTTTGACGCCGTCCTTGACCAATGTTGTACCAAGCATTGTTTCGCCGACCAGCCGTGGATCGGCGGGAATGTCCACCGGTGAGTCGAGATCTACGCGACGAAACGTGATTCCGGCGTTTTCCGCAGCCGGTCGCAGCGTCATGTAGACCTTATCGCCCGAATGGAGACCGACGCCAGTCGCACGAATCGCTGTTTTCAATGTCCGTTGTCGCAATATCGCCACAGCAAAAAGTCAGTGAAATAGGTATGAATCGTAGGCAGCGTTGTATGACTGCTACGTGAACGGCCCAATATGACCGGTGGATGTCACCCAAAACCGGGCGCAAGACTATCACACGTTGCTAAAACTCTTCAAGGTTTTCAGAGTGTTAGAGACTGTCCGTCACGTCGCCGGCGAGCAGCCATCAAGCGTGGGAAGAAACTCGGCCGGCCCGGGAATCCCGGGCCGGCAAGCGGAGGCATTAAGCCTGAAACGAGTGAGTGACGTCTCAGGCGTCCCCTTGTCCTGCGGTCAGTCGGCCTGACGTCGCAGAAATGCGGGGATATCGAGTAACTCTTCCTGCAATCCAGCCCCATCGAGGCCATCACCCACGGCTCGCTTGCGCTGCACAGTTGGTTTGTCGAGCCCATGGTAGTTCGGTTCGGCCTGTGCTGCCGGCCGCCGCACGATACGCATCGGCGCATCGGCGTTGGCCGCATGCTGGCCTAGACCCGTTGCAACAACCGTTACGCGAATGCGATCGGTCATATCCGGATCGATAACTGTGCCAACGACGACGGTCGCATCTTCCGACGCGAACTCCTTTACCGTATTGCCGACTTCCTGGAACTCGCCGATTGACAGATCCATACCAGCCGTCACGTTGACGAGGATGCCGTTCGCGCCGGCCAGGTTGATGTCTTCGAGCAACGGACTGGACACGGCAGCCTCTGCGGCCTCCCGTGCACGGTCTTCACCGGACGACGAACCAGAACCCATCATCGCCATGCCCATTTCAGCCATCACCGTACGAACGTCAGCGAAGTCGACGTTGATCAAACCGGGTCGCGTAATCAGTTCCGCGATGCCCTGCACTGCGCCTTGCAGAACCTGGTTCGCCGACTTGAAAGCGTCGAGCAGAGTCGTCTCACCGCCGAGTACCGTTAGCAACTTTTCATTCGGAATTGTGATCAGTGAGTCGACGAACTTTCCGAGTTCGCCAATGCCGTGCTCCGCGATTGCCATTCGCTTTGTGCCTTCCATCGAGAACGGCTTGGTCACGACCGCAACGGTCAGGATGCCAAGCTCTTTCGCAACTTGAGCGACGATCGGCCCAGCGCCTGTTCCTGTACCACCGCCCATTCCTGCCGTAATGAACAACATGTCGGCGCCTTCGATGACTTCATTGATACGGTCACGATCTTCCATCGCTGCCTGGCGACCAATGTCGGGATTCGCGCCCGCACCCAGGCCTTTCGTAATATTGCAGCCTATCTGCAACGACGTTCGCACGTGCGAGCCCTTCAGGGCCTGTGCGTCGGTATTCGCGCAGATAAAATCAACGCCCTCGATTCCGGTGTTGACCATGTGGGACACAGCGTTACCGCCGCCACCACCAACGCCGATCACCTTGATGATCGCGGTCTGACTGTGCGCATCCATTAATTCAAACATGTCCTATTCCTCCGCTTCTGAATTTCAAATTCAGTTGTTTCCTTGTGGGGCACTCACTAAATCCCCGTTCAACCCCCGGTCGAAACCAGGCTCCTAAAACTCGTTTCAATCTGCGTTTTCATATCTGCCTCTGAAACCAACTTTTCATACGGTCCCAGACATCACTTAAATTGTTGCTGACCGGCGTGCTGCGCCCACCGCGACGCGACAGGTTTTCGTAGCCGTACAAAAGCAGGCCCACGCCGGTCGCATGAATTGGATTGCGTACGACGTCCATCAGACCTTCGACGTATTGCGGCGAACCGAGCCGAACCGGCATGTGAAACACCTCTTCGGCGAGTTCCACAGCACCTTCCATCTTGGCGCTGCCGCCGGTAATGACGGTGCCAGCCGCAATCAATTCCTCGAATCCAGATCGTCGTAGCTCGTCACGAACCAGGCCGAATAATTCCTCGTAACGTGGCTCGACGATTTCCGCCAGCGTCTGTCGTGCGAGACGCCGAGGTGGTCGTTCGCCAACGCTGGGTACCTCGATCGTTTCGTCCGGATTTGCAAGTTGCGATAGCGCACAGGCGTACTTGATCTTGATTTCCTCGGCGTATTGCGTCGGTGTACGCATCGAGACAGCAATGTCGTTTGTCACCTGGTCGCCGGCGATCGGAATCACTGCAGTGTGCTGTATGGCGCCGCCTAAAAAGACGGCAATGTCAGTAGTGCCACCGCCAACGTCAACGATGCACGAGCCGAGCTCTTTTTCGTCTTCAGTTAGTACTGAATAGCTCGACGCAAGTTGCTCGAGAACGATGTCGTCCACTTCGAGTCCACACCGTTGCACACACTTGACAATATTTTGTGCGGCGCTTTCGGCGCCGGTTACCATGTGCACCTTGGCTTCGAGGCGAACGCCGGACATACCGACCGGTTCTCGTATGCCTTCCTGACCATCAATAAGGAATTCCTGTGGAAGAATGTGCAAAATTTTCTGATCGGCCGGAATTGCGACGGCACGCGCAGCATCGATTACCCGATCGACATCGCCAGCACTGACTTCAGAATCGCGAATACCGACGATGCCGTGCGAGTTCAGACTGCGCACATGACTGCCGGCGATGCCCGTATACACCGAGTGAATATCGCACCCGGCCATCAACTCGGCCTCCTCGATCGCGCGCTGAATCGAATGTACGGTTGACTCAATATTGACGACAACGCCTTTCTTGAGCCCACGCGACGGATGTGAGCCGATACCCACGACTTCGATGTCGCCCTCATCATTGAGCTCGCCAACGATCGCGACGACTTTCGACGTGCCAATATCGAGACCGACGATTAGGTTTTTGTCACCGCGTTTTGACATTCTTACTGAGCACCTTGTAACGCGAGCATTTCTCGTGCCGCGTTTTCTGGATTGGTAATCGGCGTATTCGCGCCATCTTTCCAACCAATCGTGAAACCATTGCTGTAACGCATGTCGATGTACGCGATGTCCTCTGCCCGTCCAGTGATTACGTTGGCGACGACGGCAATAAACAGGTCTGTGCGCTGGCCAACATCGCGGCGACCCAGGCGCACTTCGACGCCATTGGCCAGCGTCATCTCCCAGGCGCCGCGTGGGTCAAGGTGTACACGCCGAACGTCGAGGCCGATTGGAATCAGCCGATCGCGGACACTCAAGTAGCTACGCGCAACATCGGCCGAGCGATTTTCGGGGCCAGATAATCGCGGCAACTCCGCGGGAATGTGTCGCGCATCGCTAACAAACAACTCACCGCGCACATTGAGGAGCCCGCCCTCGCCCCAGGTTGCCGCCGGCACCTGCTCGGTAACCGTGATTGCGATGCGGCTCGGCCAACGTCTGGCAACGGCGGCCTGATCGATCCATGCCAGCTGCTGAATCAGTTGCTGCATGTGGCCAAGATCAGCACCGAGAAAGCCTGCATCGAGTTCTTCGCTGACAGCCTCTTCGATTTGCAGCGCTGTTACCCGCTGAAACGGGCCATTCACCGCTATCGACTCGATGTCGCTGTCTAGTAGACGCGTGCTCATGTCATAGGTCACCACAATGATGATCACGGCAATCACAGGCGTGATAAGACGGCTGATTGACAGTTTCGGCATCGCAAACTTAGGGGCCTGTTTTGGCTTGCGCCGGCGTGCTTGCTTACGCGCCATTCGCCACCTCCCGTGTGTCAGCGACGACGCCATCGGATACCTTCGCGAAACTTGTCTCCAGTATTCGCCAACAAAGCTCGGCAAAGTCCATGCCGTCCTGTTTCGCCGCGATCGGTACCAAACTGTGACTTGTCATGCCCGGCACCGTGTTGACCTCGAGAATCTGTGGCTCGCCGTCGGCGCCTGCCATGAAATCGACGCGTCCCCATCCGCTGCAGCCGAGCGCCGCGAATGCGGCGAGCGAGAGATCTTTGTAGTGCTGCTCATCGCCGGCAGACGACGTGCCCGGGCAGTAATATTCGGTGCGATCCGATTCGTACTTCGCGCGGTAATCGTAAAAAACGCGGGGCGTTTCAATGCGTATGCTCGATAAGGCCTCGCCTTGCAATACAGCGACGGTCATTTCGTCGCCGACAACGCATTGCTCAGCGATCGCTGGTTCATCAAATCCCAAAGCCAGATCACAGGCTTTCTCAAGGTCTGCCAGCTCAAACACTTTGCTCATGCCGACGCTGGAGCCCTGCCCCGCAGGCTTCAGTATCAGTGGTAATCCGAGCTGTTCGAGTGCAAGCGCCGCGTCCGAACGGCTGTGGATGACGTGATAATCGGGTGTCGGTAACCCGGCAGCACGAAACAGCTGCTTGCTGCGAATCTTGTCCATGGCGAGCGAGGACGCCATGACACCGCTGCCGGTATACGGCGTATCGAGCCACTGCAGTGCTCCTTGCAATGCGCCGTCTTCGCCACCGGGCCCGTGTAACGCGATCCAGACTCTGTGGAAACCCGCCGCGGCAAATTCCGCCATTGATCGTTCCGCCGGGTCCCAAGCGTGCGCATCGACGCCGGCGTTCTTTAGGGCATCAAGCACTGCGCTGCCGGTATCCAGCGACACGTCCCGCTCACTCGACTGGCCACCGAGCATTACAGCAACGCGGCCGAAATCGCGAGCATGGCGGATCCTATGGCGAGTCTCCGTCGTCATTTCGGCGTGCTTCACTGCGACACCTCGCCAATAATTCGCACTTCGTGCACCAAACCAACGCCGTGCGTCTCAAGTACCGTCTGACGAACGTGTTCGATCAGCTCCTCGATGTCCGTTGCTGTTGCATCGCCACGATTAATGATGAAATTCGCATGTTTGTCGGACACTTCTGCACCACCGATACTGGATCCTTTCAGCCCGGCGGCCTCGATAAGTCGTGCTGCATGGTCGCCTTCTGGATTTCGAAATACCGAACCACAGCTCGGCAGGCCAAGCGGCTGTGTTCTCTTTCGCCGGTCAAGCATCGCATTCAAGTTTTCCATGCTCGCCGTCGCGCTCGGATCAAAACGAAAAGTCGCTTCGAGGAACCATTCATTCTGTGGACCAGTCACGTTGCGGTAGCTGACGGAATACTCTGCGGGCGCGCGTTCGTGAATTTCACCGGCGCGGTCAATCGTGCGAACCGATTCAACGCGTTCCCATGTTTCACCACCGTGGGCGCCGGCATTCATTGCAAGTGCGCCGCCTACCGTTCCTGGGATGCCCGCGAAAAATTCCGACGGACCTAGGCCCCAGCGAATACACTGCCGTGCAAGCTGCGTGCACGCCACACCGGCACCCGCACGAACAACGTAATGATCAACCCGCTCGAGATCGCGCAACAATTTTGCGGCGGCGATGACAACACCCGGCAAACCACCCTCGCGCACCAGTAGATTGCTGCCGACACCAAACCAAAACAACGGCACATCGTCGTCAAGGTCGCGCAAAAAAAGCTGTAGATCCTCGATGCTTGCGGGAACAAAATAGCTCTCTGCCGGCCCGCCGACTCGCCACGACGTGTGCCGGCTCATCGGCTCGTTGTGCCGCAGCTCGCCCTGCACGTTGATTTCCGCCGGTGCGACCATCATGAGTGCACCTTCAAGTTCGGTTTGCTGTTGAGCACGTTCGGCAGATCGGCCGCATAGGCGCCGATGTCTCCGGCGCCCATGGTCAGCAACAGATCGCCATCGGCGAGCAAACCCTTAAGTACCGGCTCTAGATCATCAAGCGACTCAACGAAGACCGGTTCGACAGAGCCGCGCGAGCGAACCGCTCGCGCGATCGCGCGGCCGTCCGCGCCCGCAATCGGTGCTTCGCCCGCGGCAAACACGTCCAACAGAATCAAGACGTCGGCCTCGGAAAGCACTTGCGCGAAATCATCCATCAGGTCGCGCGTACGTGTGTAGCGATGCGGCTGAAATACCAATACCGTCCGTTTGTCGGGCCACCCGCTTTTTGCCGCCGCGAGCGTCGCTGCGATCTCGGTAGGGTGATGGCCGTAGTCATCAATTAGCAGCACCTTGCCGGTGCCCGTTTCGACTTCGCCGAGATTTTGAAAACGACGATCGATGCCTTCAAAATTCTCGAGCGCGTTGACAACTGCCGCGTCGCCGAGTTGCAGCTCGTCGGCAACGGCGATCGCCGCAAGCGCATTGCAGACGTTGTGCAGCCCAGGCAGTTGCAACGAAATACTCAGTGGCGTCCTGTCGTTACCACGAATGACGTCGAAACTGGTCAAGCCCGCGTCAAAGCGAATATTTTCGGCACGCACATCGGCGTCTTTGTTGAGGCCATAGGTCAGCACGGTTCGGCCGATGTCGCCAATGATCTCGTTGACGCCGGGGTCGTCTGAGCAAACTACTGCAAGCCCGTAGAACGGTAGATTGTGTAAGAACTCGATGAAGCTCGCGCGCAGCTTGTCAATATCTCCCTCATAGGTCGACATGTGATCCGCGTCGACATTTGTCACGATCGCGAGCATCGGCTTTAGGTGAACGAATGACGCATCGGACTCGTCGGCTTCAGCAACCAGATACTCGCCTTGACCAAGTCTGGCGTTCGCATCTGCGCTCTTGAGCCGCCCACCAATGACGAACGTCGGGTCGAGGCCGCCTTCGGCTAGCACGCTCGCCACTAGACTGGTCGTTGTGGTTTTGCCGTGCGTGCCAGCAACCGCTATCGAATAGCGAAAGCGCATTAGCTCAGCAAGCATTTCGGCGCGTTGCACCACCGGCATCACTTTGTCGCGTGCGGCGACCACCTCCGGGTTGGTTTCATCGACCGCGCTGGAGACGACAACGGCATCGGCATTGCGAATGTTATCGGCAGCGTGGCCGATGAATACGGTCGCGCCCTGCTTTTCGAGGCGCTTTGTCTGTTTGTTGGACTTGAGATCAGACCCCTGCACGCCGTAGCCGAGGCTTAGCATGACCTCGGCGATTCCGGACATGCCGGAGCCGCCAATTCCAACAAAATGAACCTGATGGATTCTGCGCATTTTCTTAATCATGCGAAGACTCCAGCCTGTTCCATTAATAATTTGCTTATGCGCTCAAGAGAGTCGGGCATAGACAATGCTCGCGCCTTGTCGGCGCGAGATTGCAAGACCGATCGCTCGCTCAACCAGTCGCTGAGGTGTGCGCAAAGCGATTTGGCCGTCAGATCGCGCTCGTCAATGATCAATGCAGCGCCGGCGTCTGCCATAGGTCGCGCGTTCGCTGTTTGATGATCATCGACCGCCGACGGGTACGGAATAAACAATGCGGGCAATCCGACAGCGCACAACTCAGCAACAGTCAACGCACCTGCGCGGCAAACGACTAAGTCTGCCCAGGCGTATGCCGACGCCATGTCTTCGATAAATGGCGTCAACTCGACGTCGATGCCGTTACCGGCGTAGGCCTCTCGAGCTGTTTCAAGCGTCCGCTTGCCGCACTGATGACGAACGACAGGTCGTAGCTCTTCGGGCAACAAGGCGAGCGCCGCCGGCACCGTCTTGTTCAACGCAAGCGCGCCCTGACTACCGCCAAGCACGAGGAGCCGTAACGGCCCCTCGCGCCCGGGGTAGCGTGCGCCAGGTAAAGGGACGGCCGCGATATCTTCGCGAACCGGATTGCCGACGGTTTGCACGTCGGTGCGGGAATTAAAACTGCCCGGGAAGGCTTGCAGCACAACCCGGGCAAGACGCGCCAGAAGACGATTAGTGAGGCCTGCGGCCGCGTTTTGTTCGTGTATGACCAGTGGTCGACGCATAAGCCAGGCAGCAACCCCGCCTGGACCACTCGCGAAGCCGCCCATACCAAGGACCGCCGCTGGGCGGCGGCGCAACATGACGCCGAGCGCCTGTAGCGTCGCCCACAGCAGTTCAAACGGTGCAACGAGCAGCGCCAGTAAGCCCTTGCGACGCAGGCCTTTGATGCGAATCCACTCGATGTCGATGCCAGCGGCAGGTACGACGCGCGCTTCGAGACCACGGCGTGTCCCCAGCCAGACGACGTCTTGCGACTGCTGCTGCAGCGCTCGCGCCACGGCCAGGGCCGGATACACGTGACCGCCGGTACCACCAGCCATGACGAGAATCGGTCGTTCTGTTGGTCGCCCACTCATGAGCGCTTGTTCCGTTTTGCACGCTTGCGATTCACCGGTTTCGCATCGACGACGAGTTCGTGATGAATACGCAGCAGGATCGCGATTCCGATCATTGTGACGATCAGGCTGCTACGGCCATAACTGACCAGCGGCAGAGTCAGCCCTTTAGTCGGCAACAGACCCATATTCACGCCAACGTTTATGAACGCCTGAAGGCCAATCCAGGTACCGATACCGATTGCAATATAGGCCTCAAAAAATCGTTCGGCGTTGACCGCTCTGATAGCCAGCTTGAAAACGCGCCACAGCATCGCGAGGAATACACCGATCAATATGAACGATCCAATTAATCCGAACTCTTCTGCATACACAGCGAACACAAAGTCCGTATGTGCCTCCGGCAGGTAAAACAGTTTCTGCACACTGTTACCGAGACCGACGCCGAACCACTCGCCGCGACCAATCGCGATCAATGACTGCGTCAACTGGAAACCTGAATCAAATGGGTCCGCCCATGGGTCGAGAAAGCCGGTCAGACGCTGCATGCGATACGGTGATACGATCGCCAACAGTGCCATTCCAAAAAAAGCCACAAAGAAGAACAGCAGAAAATCGCGAATTCGGGCGCCTGCGACAAACAACATCGTCAGCGCTGTAGCGAGCAACACGACCGCCGCACCAAAATCCGGCTCGGCCAGTAGCGCTGCCGAGGCCAACGACAACAGCAACATCGGCCGCAGAAAGCCGACGAAATGTTCACGCAAAGACCTGTTGTGGCGCACGAGATAGCCGGCAAGATAAATGATGAAACACAGCCGCGCAGGTTCCGAGACCTGCAGGTTGATGATGCCTAAGCGTATCCAGCGGCGACTGCCGTTAACCTCATAGCCGATGCTCGGCACCAGAACAAGAAGCAGCAGCGCTAGTCCCGCGAATAACATCAACGGACCCAGCGTGCGCCAGACCTGCATCGGAATGTACAGGCAAACGAAACCACCGGCCGCACCCATCACGGCGGCGACAAGTTGCCGCTGAACATAATAAAACGGATCGCCCGTCCCGTTGTCGGACAAGGAAATCGACGCCGACGCAAGAATCACAAAGCCGCCGAATAACAAGATCAAGACGGTCGTCAGCAACACAGCATCGAACTGCAATGGCGTTTTCAGCCGTGCCGGAAACGGAAACGTTGCGCTGCTCGTGGTCATTGCCGCAATCCGAGGACCGCGTTCGCGAACGCATCTCCGCGGGCCTCATAATTCGAAAACTGATCGAGGCTCGCGCAGGCCGGCGCAAGTAACACAGTGTCGTCCGACTCCGCAAACTGGGACGCCTGCTGCACGGCATCATCCATATCCCGCGCGAAATAGACGGGTCTGACCGTGTCGAGTGCCGCAGAAATCTTCTCCGCGTCCTCGCCCAGCAGTACCGCTGCACGCAGTTTGTTTTCGACAGCCGCGGCGATCGTAGAAAAATCCGCTCCCTTTCCGACACCACCGGCCACCAGCACGATCATGCCGTCAACTGATTCGATCGACGCAACCGCCGCGGCAACGTTTGTCGCTTTCGAATCGTTCACATAATTTACGGCCGAGACCCGGTCAACGAACTGCATGCGATGCGGCAATCCGGGAAACTCACAAAGCACCTGCAACATCGCTGGCATCTCAAGGCCGGCTAATTCTCCGGCGGCCAACGCCGCAAGCGCGTTTGCTTGATTGTGTTGGCCGAATAACGCCAGATCTTTTGTCGACAGCAGCAGCGTCTCGCCGCGGGCGAGAAACATGTCGCCGTCCTCTTCGCGAAGACCATAATGGCCAGTTTTTGGTACGTCGAGTCCGAAACTCACTGATTTCTTGAGGTGCTTGACGTATTTTTTTGCGCTGTTGTCAGCGCGATTGAATACAGCCGCCTTTGCCTCACGATAGACGCGGTACTTGGAGCGTCGATACTCATCCTCGGTCGAATGCCAGTCGAGATGATCCGGCGAGATATTTAGCAGTATTGAGACTTCCGCGGGTAATGCTTGCGTACGCTGCAGCTGAAAGCTGGACAACTCAAGGACGTAAATATCGGGCAGCTCTTTATCGAGAAGATCGAGCGCCGGTTCACCGAGGTTGCCGCCAGCATAGACTTGCATCCCAGCCGCGGTAAACATGTGATACAGCAATGTCGTTACCGTACTCTTTCCGTTAGATCCGGTCACGGCAAGAAACGGGGCCCGCGCCTCGCGTGCGAACAGCTCAATGTCGCTGACAACTTCGACGTTGGCTTTACGCGCATCGGCAAGTAGCGGATGGCTGTCGGCGATGCCCGGCGACGCGATGATGCGTTTGACGCTGCCCGGCAACTTGGCTTTACCCAAAAGAACCTTCGCGTCGGGGCAAATTTCTCTGAGCGCATCGATGCCCGGTGGCTCATCACGCGTGTCGAAGAATGTCGCATCGAGTTCATTGCGCTGCAGGTATCGCGCGATCGACAGCCCGGTCGCACCAAGACCAAGCACGAAATCCCTTGTGGAAGTGTTGGCAGCCGCGCTCATCGTATTTTCAGACTCGCCAGACCAATCAGCACCAGGATGACCGTAATAATCCAGAATCGAACGATGACTTTCGGTTCCGCCCAGCCTTTCAATTCGAAGTGGTGATGAATTGGCGCCATGCGAAACACGCGCCTGCCGGTCATCTTGAACGACACAACCTGAATGATCACCGACAGCGTCTCGACGACAAATACACCGCCCATGATGGCGAGTACGATTTCCTGCCGAACGACGACGGCAACGACGCCAAGTGCCGCACCCAACGCGAGCGCACCGATGTCACCCATAAAGACCTGCGCCGGATAGGTGTTAAACCACAGAAAGCCGAGACCGGCACCGGATAGTGCCGCACAAAACACTAGAATTTCTCCAGCCCCGGCCACGTAAGGGATATCGAGGTAACCAGAGAAATTGACGTTACCGGTCACGTAGGCGAACACACCAAGCGCGCCGCCGACCAATACCGTAGGCATGATCGCAAGTCCGTCGAGCCCGTCGGTCAAATTGACCGCATTTGAAAAGCCGACAATAAAGAAGTACGTCACGACGACCTGAAAGACGCCAAGTGGGACCATCAAGTCCTTGAAATACGGTATCAGCAACGAGGTCGAGATTTCGCCGGCCGCCGTGACGTACAAAGCGATGGCTGCGGTGATCGCCGCAACCGACTGCCAGAAGAGCTTTTGTTTTGCGGAGATCCCGGCGGGATTCTGCAAAACCAGTTTTTTGTAGTCATCGACGTAGCCGATTGCGCCGAATGACAGCGTTACGAAGAGAACGATCCACACGAAACGATTTTCGAGGTCGGCCCACAGCAATGTGCTTATAGCGATCGCCGTCAGAATTAACGCACCGCCCATGGTTGGCGTGCCTGCTTTTGGCAAATGTGTAACCGGGCCGTCTTCGCGGACTGGCTGACCGACCTGCTTGACAGACAGCTTTTCGATCATGCGTGGTCCGATCACGAACGACAGAACAAGCGCGGTCAGCGCGCCGAGAATTGCGCGCATCGTCAAATAATTAAATACGTTGAAACCGGATTCGAATTGCGACAGGTACTGGGTCAAATACAGCAGCATGATTAGGCTTCCCCACTCATGCCGGTGGTCGCGCCAAGCGCACTCACGACACGCTCCATGCGCATGAAGCGCGAACCTTTGACGAGCACGTTAACGCCTGTGGTCACCGAAACGCGTAACGCATCGATTAGCGCATCTATTGATTCAAACCAGCTGGCGTTCGAACCGAATGCTTCGGTTGTATTGCGCGACAATTCGCCGGTGGCAAATAGACGCGTGACGCCCGCGCGCTTTACGGCGATTCCGACTTCGCGATGCAATCGCGCACTGTCATCGCCGAGCTCGCCCATATCGCCGAGCACGAGCCAGCTCTCGCCATCCAACGACGCCAGGAATTCCGCTGCCACAGCAACACTCAATGGATTGGCGTTGTAGCTGTCGTCGTACAACGTGGAACCGTTCAGCCCGGAAAGTGGCTCTAGTCGGCCCGATACTGGCTTGACCAGTTCCAACGCGGTCTGAATCTGTTCCGGGGCGACACCGAGCGACATTGCGATCGCAGCAGCGGCGCACGCGTTTCGGACGTTGTGGCGTCCGGGCAGCGAAAGACGTACATCGACCCGATCCTTACCGAGGTGCAATACGAAATTCGAACCCGCACCGTCTGCTTTAATATCTGTAGCACTGACGTCGGCGTCAGTATCGATACCGAAACTTAGGGTCTCGACGTCTGCGGCCATCGACTTCCAGTACTCGAAGTAGTCGTCGTCAGCATTCAGAACAGCCACACCCGGGCGCATTTTGCCGCAAAGGATTTCCGCCTTCGCCGTCGCAACACCCTTGATCGAATTGAACCCTTCGAGGTGCGCTGCTGCGGCATTCGTGATCGCAACGACATCCGGTTCGGCCAGTGATGTCAGATAAGCAATCTCGCCAGCGTGATTGGCGCCCATTTCCAACACGGCATAACGATGCTCTGCATCGATACGCGTCAACATCAGCGGCATACCGATGTCATTATTCAGGTTGCCTTCGGTCGCCAGCGTCGGCCCGGTCTGTGCTAGACAAGCTGCCGTAAGTTCCTTTAACGTCGTTTTGCCATTGCTGCCGGTGATTCCGACAACGACTGCAGATTGGTCGCGGCGCCAGGCGGCACCCAGTTCGCCGAGTGCGGCGCGGGTGTCGCGCACGGCAATTTGCGCGAGATCGGCGGCGATCTTGGTGCCCACGACGGCACCGGCAGCGCCTTTTTCGCTTGCCTGAGGAACATAGTCACTGCCAGTGAAATTCGGACCATCAAGCGCGATGAACAGTTCGCCGTTCTTTAGCGTGCGCGTATCGGTACTTACGCCGTCGAACAGTCTGTCGTTACCGAACAACGTTCCATGCATGGACGCAGCGGCATTCGCGAGGGTCGTCATCATGCGCGCCCCTCGGGTCGCAGGGCTTCGAGATTTCCTAACGCCGCGTCGTAGTCCGAAAAATCGAGTCGATCGTTGCCGATAATTTGGTAGTTCTCATGGCCTTTGCCCGCAATCAGGACTACATCCGACGCGTCGGCGTTCGCGATGGCCCATGCAATGGCCGCTGCGCGATCTTCAATGACCGTTGCCGTATCCGTTTTTGTCAGCCCCGCCAGGATGTCGTCGACGATTTTCGCAGGCGGTTCACTACGCGGGTTGTCGTTGCATATAACGACGCGATCAGCGAGTCGCTCCGCGATGCGGGCCATTAGTGGGCGCTTGCCAGCGTCGCGGTCACCTCCGCACCCAAACACACACCAAACATTGGCCCGGCAATGCGCGCGCAATGCGCGTAACGCATGGTCCAGAGCGTTCGGCGTATGCGCATAGTCGATGTACACCGCTGGTCCGTGAGTTACGGCTACTCGTTGCATTCGTCCAGGCGGTGCGCTCAGCTCCGCCAGCGCTGCGCACGCATCCTCGAGTTCGAAGTTATCGGCAAGCAAGTACGCAAGTACCAATACCGCATTGGCGATGTTGAAATCACCGGGCAAGGGAACGAACGCACTACCATTGCCCCATGATGTTTGGAGATGAACTCGGGAGCCCGTTGCCTGCGTAATGATCGAGCGAACGAACACGAATGGTCGGCCGTTCGCAACACGATCGAATTTCGTCGATACCGTAATAACGTCATTGCCACAACGCGCCGCGAGTTCGGAACCGAATTCCGAATCCAGATTGATAATGCGATTATTTGCGCGGTGCTCTACAAACAGTTTCGCCTTCGCATCGCCATACGCGCGCATACTGCCGTGATAATCGAGATGATCTCGAGTCAAGTTCGTAAACAGAGCGGCGTGGAATCGCACACCATCGACACGTCGTTGATCAAGCGCATGAGACGACACTTCGACCGCGGCATGATCGGCGCCGTTATCACGAAATGTCGCCAGCCGGCGATGCATCTCAATGACATCCGGCGTTGTCATGTTATCGTCGCTGTCTATCTCGCCGATACCGTAACCGAGCGTGCCGGCGTAAGCACATTTCCGGCCAAGGCGATCGAGTGACTGCGCAATCATCCATGCAACGGACGATTTACCGTTCGTGCCGGTCACGCCGACAACCTCGAGCTGTTCCGACGGCGAACCGAAAAATCGATTCGCGATTTCGCCGAGATGATTTGCCAGATTTGCGACCGGCACTAATGGGATGCCGATGTCGCCAGGAACTTTCGTTGCCGTCGATGAATCGTACGCAATCGCTACGGCCCCCGCCTCCAGCGCCGGTTCCCAAAAGTCGAGACCATGATGGGTTGCTCCTTCGCATGCGAGAAACAAAGAACCCATCTTTAGCCGGCGACTATCGCTGGCGATATCGACAACGGGTAGTGCAGGAGCATTGGCGAGCCGCTCGAGCAGCACGTCGAGGAAAGTTTCTGTAATCAGATGTTCTGCCGGCATGCTCATTGACTCGTTGCCTGATGAGTCATGGCCTGCATGACGCTGCCCGGATCGCGCGCGGGCAACGCGTCTGGCGGTATCGCCAGCAGACGCAAGGACTCGGCCATGACGTCGGAAAACACCGGCGCCGCAACATCGCTTCCGTAATAGAGCTCACCGCTCGGCTCGTCGATGACGACGACAGCCGCGAGACGGGGATCGCTGGCGGGTGCGAGCCCCGCGAAAATTGAGAAATATTTGTCTTCCGAGTAACCGCCAACACCCGACTTCCACGCGGTGCCGGTTTTTCCGGCGACGCGATATCCGGTCACCGATGCTTTAGTCCCGGTACCACCGGGACGCACGACTTCTTCGAGCATGCGTTTGACCGCGCTTGCCGTATCCGGAGCAATAACTTGTTCACCGATGCCGGGGTGTTCTAGCGCAAGCAATGAAACGGGACGAATCCGACCCTCGGTGCCTAGCGCAGCATAGGCCTGCGCCAGCTGCAATGGCGTGACCGAAATTCCGTAGCCATAACCTAACGTAGCCTGATTGATCTCTTTCCAGTGTTCGTAGTGTGTCAACAGTCCGGCCGACTCGCCGGGAAAGCCGCTTGTTGTTAGCTCGCCGAAACCGAAGTTGGTCATCGTCGACCAGAGCTGATCAGCCGGCAATGACATCGCAAGTTTGGTCGCGCCCACATTTGACGAGCGCGCGAGTATTGTCGTCAGACTAATCCGTCCAAGATTGCGCCGATCTTCGATCAATTTCGGGCCGACGTTCACAAAGCCGGGGGCAGTATCGATAATGCTGCTCGGCCGATACTGGCCGCTCTCGAGTGCCGCTGCGACGACCAGCGGTTTGATGCTCGAACCGGGTTCGAAAATGTCGGTGATCGCACGATTCCGATAGCGTTCGGCCGCAAATTGCGAGCGATCGTTTGGGTTGTACGTCGGCTGGTTTACGATCGCTAGAATTTCGCCGGTTTGTACGTCGAGTACGACGACCGAACCTGATACCGCGTTGTATTGACGTATCGCCGCTTTCAATGTGCGATAGGCGAGGTATTGAACGCGCAAATCGATACTCGAACGCAGCTCCTTGCCGTGGTGTGGCGGCCGAATGCTTTCGACGTTCTCGACGGATCGACCGAGCCGGTCCTTCAAGACCCGCTTCGCGCCGGACTCTCCGGCAAGCCAGTGATTGAACGCAAGCTCAAGACCTTCCTGGCCTTCGTCGTCGATGTCGGTAAACCCAACCAGATGTCCGGTGACCTCGCCGGCTGGGTAGTAGCGACGATACTCTCGCTGTACATTGACGCCCGGAAGTTCCAGCGCCAGCACGTCTTGCGCCTTTTCGGGACTCAGGTGACGCTTTAGGTACAAAAATTCCTTGTCCATGCTGCGCGTGATGCGGCGCATTAACAGATCAGCGTTAAGGCCTAAGGCATCGGCAAGCTTCGGCACACGATCCACCGCCGCGGCAAGTTCTTTGGGATTTGCCCAAACGCTATCGACCGGCGTACTAATCGCAAGCGGCTCGCCATTACGGTCGGTAATCGCGCCTCGATGTGCCGTGATTTTTTCGGTACGCAAGTGACGCGTGTCAGCTTGCTGGTTTAGGAATTCCGTATCCAGAACCTGCAAATGCACGGCACGAGCGATCAGTGACGAGGCGAAAATTGCGAAGAACAAGATTACCAGCGACACCCTGCCCACGAAGCGCCTTGCAGTGTAGGTTTTTGTTTCTGCGCCGCGTGTCATGGTTGTTCAATGACGAAAATTTCAGTCGCAGCCGGTCGGGTCAACTTCAAATCGTCCGTTGCCACCTGTTCGATGCGCGCGTGTGTCGCCCAAGTACTTTGCTCGATCTGTAACTGGCCCCACTCAATGTTCAGCTCGTCTCTTTCGTCGCTGAGCTCTTCGAGCTCGACGAACAACTTGCGAGATTCGTGCTTGGTATAGACGAGTGCCATCGCACTGACGACACATACTATGGCGAACACCAACACCAGCAAAACCGGTTGTCGTTTGTCATACAAAATCATGAGGTGCGCTCCGCAATTCGAAGTCTTGCGCTTCGTGCACGAACGTTGGCGGCAATCTCTTCGTCCGTCGCGACAATCGGCTTAGCGACGAGCTGTAGCGCGGGCAAGAATTCTGCCGGGATATTTGGCATACCGCGGTATTGTTCAGAATCGCGCGAGTTGTCCCGCATAAATCGTTTGACGATACGGTCTTCTAGAGAGTGAAACGAAATGACGCAGAGCCGGCCGCCCTTTTTGAGCACGCGAAGAGACTGCTCGAGCACAGCTTCGAGCTGACCGAGCTCATCGTTGAGAAATACGCGAATTGCTTGAAATGTCTTCGTAGCGGGATGCTTTTTCTGCGCACGGCTTTTTGCAGGAACCGCATTGCGCACAATGTCGGCCAGCTCAGACGTGCGAGTTATCGGCGAATTTTCGCGAATCGAAACGACGGCACGAGCAATACGCGTCGCGTGACTCTCCTCGCCGTACTTTTTCAGAATATTTCGCAACTCCGATTCGCTCACTTGCTGCAACCAGTCCGCCGCGCTAAGCCCTTCGTCCGGGTCCATCCGCATGTCCAGCGGCCCGTCACGGAGGAAACTGAATCCGCGACCGGGCTCATCCAGTTGTGGGGACGAGACACCAAGATCGAGAAGGAGTCCGTCCACTTTTCGGTTGAGCCGCCTTTCACTAACGAATTTCTCAAGCTGCGCACATTGGCCCCTTATCAGTTCGAACCGCGGATCATCGATCATCGATTTCGGTGCTTGGCGAATCGCCTCCGGATCGCGGTCGATCGCAATCAACCTGCCGGCTTCGCTCAACTGCCCTAATATCGCGCTCGAATGACCCCCGCGGCCAAACGTCGCATCGACGTAAACGCCGTCTTTGTTAATCCTCAGGCCCTGAAGGACCGGCCCCAGCAGCACCGGCACATGCGCGTTGCTGCTCATCTAATGGACGACAACCTAGAAAGCGATGGTTTCGAGGTCTGCCGGCAAATCGCCGTCAGCCGCCTCGGCAAGCCATTCGTCCAGTTTGTCTTTCCAGGTTTGCTCATCCCAAAGTTCAAATTTGTTGCCCTGCCCGATCAGCATCGCGTTCTTTTCGAGCGCGGCGAAATCACGCAGCTCGCGAGAGACCAGAATGCGTCCGTGCGAGTCCATATCGACCTCGGTCGCATAACCGACCATAATTCGCACTAGTTCACGGGCGATCTTGTTCATACTGGGAAGGCGCACCAGCTTGCGCTCAAGCTCCTCCCAGTCAGGTAGCGGATAGACCAGGAGGCAGTGATCCTTGTCGACGGTGACGACAATTTGGCCATCACAACGGGCAGCCAACCGCTCCCGATACCGGGTCGGCACAGCCATACGCCCCTTGGCGTCCAATGTGACCTTGGTAGCCCCTCGAAACACGGTGGTAAGGACAAGCCGGGAATCGCTCTTCTGGCGCGATATCCGGGCAGAATGCCCATTTCCTCCCACTTTTTTCCACTTTTCAACACTATAGGTGTGGCCCCTTGGAGCGTCAACAACGCTTATCAATTAATTGTTGTTGTACAGACACTTAGAGGCGATTTAGTGGCCCAATTCGGGCAAAATGTGGCAGCTTTCGCGCTAAGTAAATCAGTGCTTTAGGGCTGATTTCTCGAGGAGTTCTTAGTTATAGGTCGGCGAACGGCGACAGGCCTCGTTTTTGCGGGCATTTTGGCGCGGAATGCGCGGATGGGAGTCGGAAAGGCCGGAGCTAGCAATAAGCCGGGTTCTGTCGAGGACAATCATTCATCTGCGATAGCCGTCACCGGCTATCTCTAGCAACCTACCCGGGAGTCCGCTCGGGACCGGCGGTGCGGCGATTAAGCCGCGCACTCCCCTATTTGGTCTTGCTCCGGGCGGGGTTTACCGTGCCGCGAACTGTTACCAGTCGCGCGGTGCGCTCTTACCGCACCTTTTCACCCTTACCAGGCGAGCCTGGCGGTTTGTTTTCTGTGGCACTTTCCATGGGCTTGCGCCCCCCAGGTGTTACCTGGCGCCCTGTCCGAAGGAGCCCGGACTTTCCTCTGTTTCAAAAAACAGCGATTGTCTGGCCAACTCCGGCATTTCCGGGTGCTAATTTTACTTTAGTTTGAGCTCGAGTACGCGCGCATATAGCGCGTTTTTTCTTGCGCCGGTCACTTTGGCTGCGATTGTGGCCGCCTGCTTGCCCGGCAAAACTACCGCGAGCTCTGAGAGCAACCTGTCGACATCGATAGACTCGCTTGTCGTCGGCTCAGTACCGGCCACAACGATGACAAACTCGCCTTTCGTCGTGATCGATTTTTCAGTCACCTGATCCATCAAACTGCCGAGCGTGCCCGGCACGCACTGCTCATGCAGTTTGCTCAGTTCGCGACCGATAAATGCGGCGCGTTTGGAGCCGAATACGGTCGCCAGATCGTGAAGACTTTCCGCAATGCGGTGTACCGATTCAAAAAACACCATGGTTCGTGATTCGTTGCTAAGACGTTTTAGCGCTTTGGTGCGAGACGCCTTTCTTGCCGGCAAAAATCCTTCAAATGTAAAACGATCGCTGGGCAATCCGGACGCGGCAAGCGCTGCGGTCACCGCACTCGCGCCTGGAATTGGCGACACCCGAATCCCGTTCTCGTGCGCGGTCTTGACAACGTGATAGCCAGGATCACTAACCAACGGCATACCGGCATCGCTGACGAGTGCAACGTCATCACCCGCTTTGAGTTTGTTGATAATGGTGCCAACAACGCTGGATTCGTTGTGGTCGTGCAAGGCCATTTGGGGCGTTTTCGCACCGATATGCGATAGCAATCGACCAGTGTGGCGGGTATCCTCAGCGGCTATAAGGTCCACTGCCTCGAGCGTCTGGCGCGCCCGTGGCGTCAGATCCTCGAGATTGCCGATGGGTGTTGCCACGATATATAAGGTGCCGCTCACGGGTGACCTGTCCTTAGATGAAATGCCGATGACAAAGCGATCTAGACATCCTGCCCGCCTTTTAACCAAACTGGCAAGAAAACTCGCAAGCCTCGTTGCGCTGCTGTCTGTGATGCTGGCGATCACAGCGTGCGAAGGCACTGGCCTTGGCGGGTTTTCGTCATTATCCGGTGAAGGTCGCGCAGAGCGTCTCGCGCAAAACGGTGAATACGCGGATGCGGCAGGGGCGTATATCGGGCTAGCCAGCGAGGCAACCGGACTTGAGCGTGACCGTTTGACGATGCTCGCGGTGGAACAATGGCTAAATGCCCGCGACATAGTTCGTGCACGAAACGCGTTTGCCAGCGTCGCCACACCCCAGGCCGGTAGCTTGCTATGGTTATGGACCGCAAACTCAGCCACGTTCGCGCTTTACGAAGGTGACCCGGATGCCGCGCTTGATTTGCTGGAACCGCTGAGTCGCCAGCCAATGCCATTGGATCATCGCTTACGCATTGAAGCGTTACGCGCCGATGCCTGGTTCCAAAAAGAAGATCCGGCGCGCGCTGTTGAAATAATGCTGCAGCGAGAAAACTGGCTAACTCGGGCACGCGAACGCGACGAAAACCGGCAGCGGCTTTGGCAGGGTCTGATCGTCAGCAGCCCGCAGAGTCTTCGTTCGTCCGCCGAGCTCGCTCTGGACCCGATCGTTCGTGGTTGGCTGAGTCTCGGCGCGCTCGCGGCGGCAACCGGACAACAGGGCGTGGGCTGGTCAAACGGCGTCGTGCGCTGGCGGGAAGCGAATGCCCACCATCCGGCGATGACGATTATCGATGACTTGCAGCTGTCTGATTTGGAACCTGCTGATTATCCGGGGCGGATTGCATTGCTGTTGCCGCTGTCGGGCAATGCGGCAAATGCGGGTCACGCGGTACAAAACGGTTTTTTTGGCGCTTACTTCGCGACAGCCGCAAGCATCAACGATTCACAAACAATTCAACAAACGATTCGAGTCTACGACGTCGTCGCGGAAGGCGGCGCCAGCGCAGCCTATACAACGGCGGTAATGGACGGAGCAGAATTCGTCATCGGTCCGCTATTGCGATCCAATGTCAGCGAAGTTGCCAACGATATTCTCGTTCCAGTGCCGCTGTTAACACTAAACTATTTGCCCGAGAACACGCTCGCACCGCCGGGTCTGTATCAGTTTGCGCTTGCGCCAGAGGACGAGGCCGTCTCTGCTGCTGAACGAGCGATAGCCGATGGACACAGGCGCGCCGTTGCACTGGTGCCGAATAGCAACTGGGGTCGACGCGTATTCACGAGTTTTGCCACCGCGTTTGAGGCGCTGGGCGGCACGGTGCTGGATCAACGCAGCTATGCGACCGGTAACCCAGATTTTTCCAATACGATCGAAGACTTGATGGCATTGTCCGGCAGCGTTCGTCGCTATCAGCGTTTGCGTGCGAACATCGGAGGTCCGTTGCAATTTGACCCTCGACGGCGCCAGGACGCCGAGTTTATTTTTCTCGCTGCGGACGCGCCCGCGGGTCGGCTATTGAAGTCGCAACTGAAATTTCACTATTCCGGTGATCTTCCTGTGTACGCGACATCTTCAATCTATGCGATGGATGGACGTTCGAATAGCGATCTAAATGGCGTCATGTTTGCCGATACGCCGTGGATCATTGAGCCGCAACCGTGGATCGCACAGATGCCCCCACTGTATCAGGAATATTGGCCCGAGCAACGTCGGCTTGGACGATTACATGCAATGGGTTACGACGCCTACCAGCTTGTCGGTCCGTTATTTGCGGCACGCGGCGGTATGATGAATAACATCGACGGCGCAACAGGTATGTTGTACGTGGATATTGATGGCCGTGTGCATCGGCAGCTCGCATGGGCGCAATTCCAAGGCGGTACTCCGATCGCCCTGCCCAATTCGTATCCGGACATGTCTCCACTCGGCGGTCCAATCCAGGACATCAGCGACGACAGTGACGTATTGCAACCGAATGCGTCGGATGCTGAGCTGTGGAACGAGCCAGCACCAGAAGACTAGGGTCCGGCGCCGAACAGCTGGCTTTTCGATATCTTCGCGAACGCGGATTAAAACCGGTCGCGCGAAACTTTCGGACCCGTCGCGGTGAAATCGATTTGATCATGCTTGACGGAGCGTGTCTGACGTTTGTCGAAGTTCGCTATCGAGCAAGAAACAGCGTCGCTGATGCGATGCTGACAGTTGACGCACGCAAGCAACAGAAGCTCATCTATACCGCGTCGCTATTTTTATCAATGCATCCGTGCTACCGGAGCCATACCTGTCGCTTCGACGTTGTCGGTGTTGATGGCGATCATCGCGGCGAGATTTCAATCGATTGGCTGCAGGACGCCTTTCGACCCAGCGTGTAGTCTCGCGTAGCAGACGTTCTGCTCACAAAGCATGCGTTCTGATAGAATCGCTCGACATTCGAAGACAAACGCCGAGATAAGAATGGACGCAGTCACCCGTGTTCGTGAACACTTTGCCGAGAGCATTGCGACCAAGCAAAGCGCCGTCGATGTCATCAGCGAGAGCATTGCTGCGGCCGGGAGTTTGATGAGCCGATCTTTGCTTGATGATGGCAAGATTTTGAGCTGCGGAAACGGTGGCTCCGCGGGCGACGCGCAGCATTTTTCGTCCGAGTTGCTAAACCGCTTCGAAATGGAGCGGCCCGGCTTACCGGCAATGGCGCTGACGACCGACAGCTCCACGTTGACCTCAATTAGCAACGACTACGCGTACGAAGAGATTTTTTCGAAGCAGGTGCGAGCGCTCGGCAAGTCACCAGACGTTTTGCTCGCGATTTCAACTTCTGGTAACTCCGAAAACGTCTGTCGAGCAATTACCGCCGCACACGAGCGCGGCATGAAGGTTGTTGCACTTAGCGGCCGTGACGGCGGAAAGATGGCGGATTTGTACGGCGACGGTGATGTTGAGATTCGCGTACCGGCGACACGAACGGCACGCATTCAGGAGGTTCACCTGGTCATCATTCACGCGTTATGCGATCTGATCGACACCGCCCTGCTAGGCGACTCCTCCAGGTAAAGGACGGACACAGCGTGCGCGTATTGACTTATGAAGTCAGCCCAGCCATGGGCGCGATGTTTCTCATCGGAAGTAAATCGCAGTGCAACGAGCCATGACGATGAGAAGCATCGCGCCCATGGCACTTATCTTGCTATTTAACAACTCTTAGGTGCGACCGAGCACGCGTCGATTCGATATCGTCTGGGGTTGGTTGGTCGATTTCGGGAGATCCGTCCTGATTACTGTCTGCGTCGTGGGAAAAGATCATGCCCTGGCCGGTCTCACGCGCGTAAATGCCGAGCACTGAGTGCATCGGAACCCATACATCGAAAGGCACACCACCGAATCGCGCGCGGAAACTCACTGCGTCGTTTGTCAGTTTGAGATTGTGCGCAGCCGACTCGCTGATATTTAGGATAATTTTACCGTCTTTGACGTGCTCGGACGGAACGGCAACTCCGTCAACAGACGTATCGACAACGAGATGCGGCGTATTGCCATTGTCACCCATCCATTCGTGCATGGCACGAATCAGGTAAGGGCGTTTTGATCGACTTGGATTGGTCACTTATTCGAGCAGAGGTTTTGTGCCATCTAAGCGTCTAGCTTAACACTGTTTTACAGCGAAGAACGAAACATGACATAAAGTCTGGTCCCTCGACCCCTTACATACGCATTTCTTGCTCGAGCTCGGTCAACGATTGCTGGAATGAACGCCGTGCGAAGACGCGCTGCATATAAGCGTCGATCGCCTCCGCCCTTTCGCCAAGGTCGATGCCGTAAACAGGAAGTCGCCATAAAATCGGCGCAATACTGCAATCCACAAGTGAAAATTCGTCCGAGAGAAAGTACGGTCGCGCACCAAATAATTCCGAACTTTGTAAAATACTTTCGCGCAGGAGTTTCTTTGACTTGGCACTCAACTTGCCATCCATCGTATCTGCTTCCTCCGCCAACGAATACCAGTCCGTTTCTATGCGGAATAGCGCCAGCCGAAACTGTGCGCGAGTCACTGGGTCGACCGGCATCAGCGGGGGATGCGGAAATCGCTCATCGAGATATTCGATAATGACGCGCGAATCGTAAAGCGTCAGGTCCCGATCAACGAGCGTCGGAACAGTGTGATACGGATTCAAATCCATCAAATCTTCAGGCAAGTCCGAGCCGGTTACGCTCGAGATCTCGATATTGATATTTTTCTCAGCCAGCACCAATCTAGTTCGATGGCTGTGAATATCCGTCGGACGCGAAAAAAGCGTCATAACGGAACGGCGATTTGCTATTACAGCCATCACTTTACGTCCTTCCATATTTGTTTTTTGAGCATCGATGAGATAATCAAAAAGAAGATCAGGAACATCAGCACCCAAACGCCGAGCTTGCGACGGTCCGACCGAACCGGCTCTGCAATATATGCGAGGAAGTTCGTCGTATCGCGAACAAACTCGTCATAGTCTTCCGCATCCATCGAACCGGCGGTGACCGGCTCAAAACCGTCGAAATGCAAGTTCGCGTTGCCATGCTCATCTTCGTGCTCGCTAAAGATTGCCTTTTGAAAGCCTTGTAAGTTCCAAAGCACATGCGGCATGCTGGTGCCTTCGAGGACCAAATTGTCGACGCCGGTCGGGCTATCTGAATCGATATAGAATCCTTTCAAGAAGTTGTAGATATAATCCGCGCCCTTTGAACGCGCCATCAGCGACATATCGGGCGGCGCCGTTCCAAACCAGCGCGCTGCGTCATCCGGTCGCATCGCAACGTTGATTGACTCGAAAGATTTCTCGGCATTGAACATTAGGTTGTCGATCAGCTGTGCTTCGGACAGGCCGAGATATTTTCCGATGGTCTTGTAGCGGACATACTTGGCCGAGTGGCAACCAGAACAATAATTCATGAAATTTCGGGCGCCGCGTTGCAACGAGCTAATGTTGCCTGGATCGATCCCCGACTCCGCCAAATCCGCACCGCCACTTGCTGCAAATGCAGACATGGAAAACAACGTGATTATGATTGTTGTTATTTTGGCGTATACCTTGGCGTTGCTCATTTTCTTATCCATGGTAGACCACCCGCTCCGGCACCGGCTTCGTTTTGTCAATCGCAGTGTAATAAGGCATCAACAGGAAGAATGCGAAGTAAAGGATCGAGAAGATTCTTGCAGCTAGTACATAGACACCATCGGCCGGCTGCGTGCCTAACCATCCCAGAATCAGAAAACTGATGGCGAACGTGGTAAGAGACAGCTTGTAAATCCAGCCACGATAGCGGATTGATTTTACTCTCGATCGATCCAGCCACGGCAGGAATACAGGCAGTAGTACCGCACCGGCCATCAAGATTGCACCCCAGAGTTTGTCGGGAACCGCACGCAGAATCGCGTAGAACGGCGTGAAGTACCAAACCGGTGCAATGTGCTCCGGTGTCGCTCGCAAATTCGCCGGTTCGAAGTTCGCGTGTTCGAGGAAATACCCGCCCATGTCCGGCGCAAAGAACACAACGGCTGAGAAGATCATCAGGAATATGATAATGGCGACGAGGTCTTTCGACGTGTGATACGGATGGAACGCAATGCCATCGAGAGGAATACCGTCAGCGCCCTTGTGTTCCTTGATCTCTACGCCGTCCGGGTTGTTCGATCCAACTTCGTGCAGTGCGACGATGTGTACGAACACCAGACCAATCAAAGCGAGTGGCAGCGCAATGACATGTAATGCGAAGAATCGATTCAGCGTAATGTCTGAGATCGAATAGTCGCCGCGAATCAATTCCACGATCGCTTCACCGACCACGGGAACGGCACCAAAAAGCGAAATTATTACCTGTGCGCCCCAATAGGACATCTGTCCCCACGGCAATAGATAGCCCGCGAACGCCTCTGCCATCAGTACGAAGAAAATCAGCATACCGATGATCCAGATTAGCTCGCGAGGTTTTTTATACGAGCCGTAGAGCATTGCGCGAAACATATGCAGGTAAACGACAATAAAAAAGAATGACGCACCTGTTGAATGCAAGTAGCGAATTAACCAACCCCATTCGACATCACGCATGATGTATTCGACCGAGGCAAATGCCTCCGCTGCCGAGGGCTTGTAGTTCATCGTCAAAAACAGTCCGGTGACGATTTGAATCGCCAGCACGACGAATGCGAGCACTCCGAAGACGTACCAAAAATTGAAATTCTTCGACGCATAGTATTCGGTCGCATGGTATTTGAGCGTCTCCGTGAACGGGAAGCGATCATCAATCCATTTCATCAGGCCGCCTTTGGGCTTGCCTACTTCTGCCTCGATTCTTGCCATTACGCTGCTCCCGTATCCTGTCCAATTAGGACCAGATCATCTCTGACAAAACGGTGCGGTGGAATCCGTAAGTTAGTCGGGGCAGGTACACCCTGATAAACACGCCCGGCCAAATCGAATTTCGAACCGTGACAAGGACAGAAGAAACCACCCTGCCAACCTTCCGCTGGACGAACCTCAAAATCCTCAATCGGCGCGCAGCCGAGATGTGTACAAGATCCTTCGACGATAAGGAATTCGGGCCTGACCGATCGAGTCGCGTTGGCTGCATAAACTGGCTGCTGTTCGACGACTTCGGAATCAGGGTCGCGGAGTTCAGCCTCGCTGTCTGCCAGTCGCGCCAACATTTCTTCGCTACGCCGCAGCACAAAAACCAACCTGCCACGCCACAGCACGCGGACCATTTCGCCCGGTTGCATCGAACCGATCGATACCTCGACTGGCGCGCCCAGCGCCTGCGCTCGCGCACTCGGCTTCAACGAGGAAAGAAATGGTACTGCGACGAGCCCGACACCGGCCAAACCCGTGACAGCCGTTGCAACAGTGAGAAAATGACGTCGGTTACGATCAATCTGATCCGTTTCGTCGTCGTTCATCAGGCACTCCCATACGCCCGGCTGAAGAAAGTCTGGTAAGCGGCGTCTCCGCTGCGTTCTTATGCAGGCTTTCTGTCAGCGCGTTTTTGCTTTATTTCGAAATTGGTAGATTTGCAGCAGCCCCGGATTCCCGTCAGGATGTCGGTTGCGCCGGTACGTGTTGCGGAAACAATGGCGCATTATACACGGGGCCCGTCTATTGTGGCTAGACACCGGGGCCGGCAGCGCAGATTTGAGAGGGTCAGCCGAGGCCGATTTGAAGTCAGCAATCGTATTCCTGTTGCAATCGATCATCGTCGGTCTCGCCGTCGCCTTTCTGGTGGTATTGGTCCGACCCGAGCTGCTGCCTGCGATCGGCGCACGGCCTGGCGCTCAGCCGTTCAGCTATGCGGACGCCGTCGATCGCAGCGCGCCGGCGGTTGCCAATGTGTATACCAAAAAACTGGTTCAGGACAGTGACTCGCCGTCGGCGCGCACACGATTCCGGGTTAGCACCAACTACGCCTCGGCCGTCATCATTGACCCGGAGGGTTATCTCGTCACGAACTTCCACGTAGTGGCGGAGGCCGCAGAAATTAGGATCCAGTTGAGCGATGGTCGCATCGCCGAACCCGATCTTATCGGCGTCGATCCCGAGACTGACCTAGCCCTTCTCAAAGTCGACCTTGGGCCGCTGCCGGCGGTGCCGCTTGGCAGTTCAAGGCAGCTACGAATTGGTGATGTCGTGCTCGCCATAGGCAACCCCTATGGGCTGACCAAGTCAGTTACCCAAGGCATAGTCAGCGCAACCGGCCGCGGGCTATTGAACCTGGTCACCTTCGAGAACTTCATCCAAACCGATGCCGCCATAAACGCCGGCAATTCGGGGGGCGCGCTGGTCAATGCACGTGGCGAGCTCGTTGGCATCAATACCGCGGTACTGGCACAGGATCGGGGCACTGAAGGCATCAGTTTTGCGATTCCTGTCGATCTGGTTCGCGGCGTCGTCGAACAAATCAAGCAAAACGGCCGAGTCATTCGAGGTTGGCTGGGCATGACGCCGGACGACCTCACGGTTGCCGAACGAGCTGCACTGGGTCTCGAAGACAACATTGGCATTTTGCTGTCCACCATCAATGCCGATGGCCCAGCCTATCGTGCCGGCCTCGAACGCGGCGATGTTATTCTGACCATCAACGGCGAACCCATCCTGTCACAACGGCAGGCGTTGTTAATCGCGGCCGGCACGAATCCGGGCGACGCCGTCGAAGTTTCTGTCATGCGCGACGGTGAGAGATTTAAGACGACGCTGATCGCGGCGGAACGACCAGAGTTGCTGTGATAACGGCAGCGGGTGCGATGCTGCTCACCGTCATGGCTCGGTCCGATAGCTTGCTCAATCTGACTGTCAGATAAGCACCTTGTTGAATACGCTGCGCTTTACTTCCGATGAACAGCATCGCACCCACAGCTAAGTCAGACAATCGCGAGGATTCGGCGTCAGGCGGACCTAGTAGTTGTCTGTCGTCATGGCAAGTGTCGAGGTGTCTGCCGAACGAGTTTAGCGAAGCGGCCCCCGAGTGAGGCGGATATCGCGACGCTTGCCGCCGCGATTAGGAGAGCACTCTCTGGATGGTGGCGCCCAGCTGGCCGAATTTCTCTTCGATGCGTTCGTAACCGCGGTCGACGTGATAGATACGATCAACCAACGTATTGCCCTCCGCTGCCAGACCGGCCAGTACGAGACTGGCTGAAGCCCGTAGGTCCGTCGCCATAACCGGAGCCGCGGTCAACTTGTCGACGCCCTTGATAATCGCCGTGTTGCCCTCGAGCTGAATATCCGCACCCATACGCTGCAATTCGAGGACATGCTGAAAACGATTCTCGAATATGGTCTCGGTAATCGTTGCAACACCGTCGGCGACGGCATTGAGCGCACAGAACTGCGCTTGCATGTCAGTTGCAAATGCTGGGTACGGCGCCGTTCGTACGTCGACCGACTTTGGCCGGTTGCCGTTCATGTCAAGCTCAATCCAGTCATCGCCGGTCACGATCTCCGCACCGGCTTCGGCAAGTTTGATCAAAACCGCCTCAAGTGTTTCGGGTGCTGTATGTGTAATGCGTATCTTGCCGCCGGTCATCGCTGCACCGACTAAGTACGTGCCGGCCTCGATTCGATCGGGCAGAACCGTGTACGTGCCGCCGTGCAGCGAGCTGACGCCGTTTACGGTAATCGTGCCAGTACCGGCACCCGTTATTTTCGCACCCAGCGTATTCAGAAAATTTGCGAGATCTGTCACTTCCGGTTCGCGGGCGGCGTTTTCAAGTACCGTCTCGCCATCGGCCAACACTGCAGCCATCAATAGGTTTTCGGTGCCGGTGACAGTTACCGTATCAAAAACAATGTGAGCACCAGTGAGCCGACTGGAGCGGGCTTTGATAAAGCCATTCTCGACGGTGACAGCGGCGCCCATTGCCTGCAATCCGGCGACGTGCAGATTGACCGGACGCGAACCAATTGCACAGCCACCCGGTAATGAAACGTCAGCTTCACCAAATCGAGCAACGAGTGGACCCAGCACCAAGATGGATGCACGCATCGTTTTGACCAGTTCGTACGGCGCCTCGTATTTATCGACCTTCCTGGCATCCACCTCCACGCTGAGTTGGTCGTCGACCGTGACCTCAACACCCATCATCTGCAGCAACGACAGCGTCGTCGTGACATCTTTGAGGTGCGGCACATTGCGAACTGTCACGGGCTCGCTCGCCAACAGCGTTGCGGCGAGAATCGGCAACGCGGCATTCTTGGCGCCCGAGGCACGAATCGTACCGGACAGCGGCACGCCTCCCTTGATTATTAGCTTGTCCAAGCTAGTTCGCCTCGTCAGATTGCTCGGCCCATTCGGCCGGCGTCAATGCCTGTATCGACAAGGCATGTATCTCGTTGCCAATCAGTGAACCGAGGGCTTTATAGACAAGTTGATGTCTGGCAAGCAGCCGCTTACCCTCGAACTCGTTGGCGACGACCAACGCAGCATAATGGGTGTTGTCGTCACTACGAACCCGAACGATCGGCTGTTCGAATCCTGCCTCGATCAGGCGTTCGATCTCAGAAGGCTGCATCGTCGCATTCCCGGTTGTACACGATATATTGGGGGCGCGCAGTGTACCCGGAAAATTAGGGTGTTCCCAATGGGGTTGCCTGATTGTGTATGATATTTGGCTCGACGCGGCCTGCTGGCCGGCGGACCTCGTCATTAGGCTGCCTGCGGTGGTCCTTTACGTACTCATATCGACAAATTTATGCTGGTCAATGTTGTTGAGGTGATAGGCGGCCTTGCCCTCCTTGTCTGGGGCGCAGACCGATTTGTGCACGGCGCCGCGGCAGGCGCCCGTAACATGGGCGTTGCGCCGCTGTTGATCGGCCTGACCGTGGTCGCCTTCGGCACATCATCACCGGAGATTCTCGTGTCTGTCGTCGCCGCATCGCGCGGCGACGCCGCGCTAGCGATCGGTAACGCGATCGGTTCCAATATCGTAAATATCGGTCTGGTCCTTGGCTGTACGGCCATGTTTCGGCCAATCATGTTGCGTTCGGCGACGCTACGTCGGGAAATGCCGGCGCTGCTGGCCGTTAGCCTTTTAACCGTAGCCCTTTTTCTCGACAATTATCTGTCTCGAGTTGACGGCCTGGTCATGCTGGCCGGACTCGTGATCGTCATGATCTGGCTGGCACGCCTGGGGCTGGTGTCAGCTGCGAGTGATCCGCTCGTCGAAGATTTCGAGGCAGAGATTCCGACAAACGTCAGCATGAAAATGGCCGTCGTTTGGCTGCTAATTGGCCTCGTGACGCTGCTCGGTGGCGCAGAGCTACTGGTCGAAGGGGCGATTGAAATCGCTGAGGCGCTCGGGGTCAGTCAGGTTTTAATAGGCGTAACCCTCGTGGCGCTGGGCACGAGCCTGCCCGAACTTGCCGTATCGCTGGTCAGCGTTATGAAAAATGAACACGGTCTCGCGGTCGGCAACATCATCGGCTCGAATATCTTCAATCTCCTCGCCGTTATCGGCATCGCCGCCACGATCCAGCCGTCGACGTTGCCATCATCAGTGCTATCTCTGCATGTATTTGTGATGGTCGCATTCACGCTGGTGCTGTTTGCGATGACCTACGATTATGACGGCAAGAACGAGCTGTCGCGTGTGGAAGGTTTCGCTCTGTTTGCGGCCTTTATTGCGTACATGTCCTACGTCTTCATTCAAAACGTTTAAACTAGCGTCGTGTCAGACGTATTAAGCAATGAGGAACTGCTCGCACTGGCCCGAGAGACGCTCGAGATCGAGTCCAGGGCCGTGGATCAAATCAGGTCGCGGCTGAGCGATGACTTCGCGGCGGCGTGCCGCCTATGCATGGCCACGCCCGGCCGTGTCGTCGTTACTGGCATGGGTAAATCCGGACATATTTCATCCAAAATCGCCGCGACACTTGCGAGCACGGGAACACCGGCGTTTTTCATGCATCCAGCCGAGGCTAGCCATGGCGACCTCGGCATGATCACTGGCCAGGACCTGCTGCTTGCGGTCTCCTACTCGGGCGAGACCGAGGAGATCATAACTATTTTGCCGCTTGTGAAACGCATGGGCGCTCGCCTGATATCGATGACTGGCAATGCGTCGTCGACACTTGCAAAAGCGGCCGACGCGCATATTGACGTTAAGGTCACTGAAGAGGCTTGCCCGCTCAATCTTGCGCCAACCGCCAGTACGACGGCAACGCTTGCGATGGGCGACGCGCTCGCCGTCGCCCTGCTAAAAAGTCGCGGCTTTACGGCCGAGGATTTTGCACGTTCGCACCCCAGCGGCAGCCTCGGCAAACGGCTGTTACTTCAGGTCAGCGATGTCATGCGCAGTGACGATCAGGTGCCGGCCGTACTGCCCAATGTGCGACTCCGCGACGGGCTTATGGAAATGACTGAAAAAGGCCTCGGCATGACAGCTGTTGTCGATTCAGAACAGAAAATCCTAGGAATTTTCACCGACGGAGATTTGCGCCGGGCACTCGATGATGGTGCCGACGTCCACGTCACGAAGATGAGCGACGTAATGCATAGCAATTGCAAGACAACTTCGGCAAACATTCTCGCAGCGCAGGCCGTACGCACGCTCGAGGAAAATAAGATCACTTCGTTACTCGTGGCCGACGATGACAATCGCTTGATCGGCGCATTGAATATTCACGATCTGTTTCGTGCGGGGATTATGTGATGGCAGTGAATAATCTTGCTGACGTTAGTCTTGTCGCTTTTGATGTCGACGGCGTGTTTACCGATGGTCGCTTTACCCTTTCCGACGATGGTATCGAAAGCAAGTCCTTTCAAACCCAGGATGGTTTTGGAATTCGCCAATTATTGCGCTCCGGCATCAATGTTGCCGTCATTAGCGGTCGTGAATCCGCGGCGGTACGCAAACGCATGGCGGAGCTCGAGGTCCAACATGTCATATTGGGGTGTGACGACAAGGCGGCCGCATTTGACACGCTGACGGAGCAACTGGGCATCACACCGGCAGAGGCCGTATTCGTTGGCGACGATATCCCTGATTTGCCGCTTCTGAGTAAGGTCGGATATTCAATCGCCGTGGCAAACGCCGTGTCAGCCGTTCGCGAGTACTGTGACTACACGACGACAGCAACCGGTGGCAACGGTGCTGTCCGTGAGGTCTGCGAGCATATTTTGGCCGCGCTCAGCGAGGAGTCCGATTGAGCCCACGTTATACAATTACGTTAATACTGCTGATAGCCGCGGTGCTGGGAAGCTGGTATTTGACGCGCAGCAATATCGCATCCGATGCCGAGCCTGGATACAACGGCTCGGAGCATCGTGGCTACTATCTGAAATCGGCCCGCATACTCGGTACTGGCCCTGATGGTGGGTTACTGTATGAAATAGATGCAGCACGCGCGGAACAACAGGTCGATAATCGCATCCAATTCGAAGACGTCCGGATTCAATATTCCCCGCAGAGCGACGTGCCCTGGACGATTGATGCTGACGTTGCAACCTTGTATCCGGACCAACAACGCCTCCTTTTACAGGGCCATGTGCGCGCTATTAGCGAACGCGGCTTTTCCGATGACGAAACCGAAATTCGTACTCAGTATCTCGAATTCGACCCGGAGAATTACATTGCGGAAACCGAAGAGCGCGTGCAGATACGAATTGGCACCCGAAGCATAACCGGAACCGGCATGCGTGCATCATTGAACGAAAACAAGATGGAGATTAAATCAAACGTAAGCGGTCGATTTATCCCCTAACGGTAGCCCGAAGTCGCAGAATGACAACTATGAACAAATACTCCGGACTCATCACCTGTATTTTCGTTTTGCTGCTGCCGGCATTCGCATACTCGCAGATTAACGATTTGCGCCTGCCTGTCATCATCGACGCCGATCGTACCGACTACGACGGCAAGACGTCGATGCTGAATTTCACCGGGCTTCGACTGACGCAAGGCGGAATCGGTATTGAAGCCGATGTCGCGAGTTCGAGTCGTATGGATTTTGATGACAGCATATGGCACTTCTCCGGGAACGTAGTTTTCGATGTTAATGAGGGTCATGTTACCTGTGATGCTGCGGACCTAAAGTTCTCGAATTTCCGATTGGAACTTGCAACAATTACAGGAACGCCTGCGACATTTGAATTCACGCGCGCGGGCAGCGACGTAAAGACTTACGCCGAAGCCGCCCATCTTTCATACGATGTCGCTCGCGGCATCATCGAGTTTTCAGGTGGCGCAACGATTACCGAGGGCGGCAACCAGATATCGTCCGAGTCGCTGATCTACAACATCGCTGAACAGCGAATTAACGCTGCATCGTCGGACAACGGCGAAGATCGCGTGACCTTGAAATACACACCGCGCGACTCGGGCGCCGCGAACGACGAAGATACGCCGCAAAACGCAAATGATGCGCCGACCGAATTACCGGTCGATCCGTCGAGTACGGAGCCATCCATCGAGCGCGGCGATGAGCCCATCGATGAGCCGGGCAATCAGCCAACCAATCAGGATGATGGCGAATGAGTATCTTGAGCGTTCAGGATATCTCGAAGAGCTACAAACTCCGCAAAGTCGTCAAAGGTCTATCGCTCGAAATCAAAAGCGGCGAAGTCGTGGGCCTGCTTGGTCCGAACGGTGCCGGCAAGACTACCGCGTTCTATATGATCGTCGGTCTGGTGGCGGCGGACAGCGGCAATATTCTGCTCGATGGCCAGGACTTGACAGCGCAACCGATGCACGCTCGCGCCCGTCTTGGTCTCGGCTATCTACCGCAGGAAGCGTCAATTTTTCGCAAATTGACAGTCGAACAGAATATCCTCGCAATACTCGAAAACCGTCCTGATCTGAATCGCGCTGGACGCGAGGAAGAACTCGAAAAGCTGCTTGACGAACTGCATGTCGGTCATGTGCGGGCAAGTCTTGGAATCAGTCTATCTGGCGGCGAGCGACGGCGCGTTGAAATCGCGCGTGCGCTCGCGGCAAGTCCATTGTTCGTGTTGCTTGATGAACCGTTTGCCGGTGTCGACCCGATCTCGGTACTCGACATTCAACGCATTATCAGGCACTTGTGTGAGCGCGATATCGGTGTACTAATTACTGACCATAATGTACGAGAGACGCTCGGAATTTGCGGCAGAGCCTATATACTGAGTGACGGTAGCCTCATCGCTTCGGGGTCGCCGGAAGATATTCTCGAGAACCAACATGTACGGGAAGTTTATCTAGGACAGGAGTTCAAACTCTGAAGACTTTATCGCCCAAGAAGGACACTTAGAACCCACCAATGCTTAAACCATCGCTGCAGCTAAAACTTGGGCAAACGCTGACGATGACGCCGCAGTTGCAGCAGGCCATTCGCTTGCTGCAATTACCGGTACTTGATCTAAACGCGCAAATTCAAGATGCGCTTGAAGAAAATATCATGCTCGAGATGGAGGATCTTCCTGACGTCCCCCGTACTGACGGCGTGACGACGGTCGAGATCGAAACCATCAAGGCGGAAGACGCCTGGCAATCGCGTGCAGCTGACCGGATTTCTGATAGTGGTTGGAATGGTGAAGGCCGGCCGATCAATGACTTTGCCGATGAATCCGGCAAAACTCTGCGCGAACATCTGTTCTGGCAACTGGAGATGGAAGATTTCTCGCCGCGTGAAGCGGTCATCGGTGAAGCGCTTATTGATGCAATTAATGATGACGGATATTTGACGGTCGCGCTCGACGATATCGAAGCCAGTATTGACGACACTGTGACGATCGATGAGATCGAGGCCGCGCTGCTAAAGGTTCAGGGCCTCGATCCGGTCGGCATCGGTGCACGCACGCTATCAGAGTGTATTATTTTGCAGCTCAAGCAGCTCGACGCGAATACGCCTGGGCTTGAGTTGGCAATCGATGTCACCACGGATCACCTCGACCTTGTCGCGACGCGCGCACACGGCGAATTGCGACGAACGTTACGCGCATCAGAAGAAGACCTGCATTCGGCGCTTGCTCTGGTCAAAGGTTGCAATCCGAAGCCGGGGCTCGCTGTTAGTTCTGTGGCTGCTGAATACGTCATCCCGGATGTCTTTGTTCGCAAGATCGACAATCGCTGGCAGGTCGAAATCAGCCCCACCGGAGTCCCGCGGTTATCCGTAAATCAAACCTATGCAAATTTACTGCGCGGCAGCGGCGATCACGCTGTCCTGCGTTCGCAACTGCAGGAGGCACGTTGGCTTATCAGGAGCCTCGAGATACGTAACGAAACGCTGTTAAAGGTCGCGACCAGTATCGTCGCTCGTCAAACGGACTTTCTCGAACAAGGCGACGAAGCGATGAAGCCGATGGTGTTGAAAGATATCGCGGAGGAAATTGGCATGCATGAGTCGACAATTTCCCGAGTGACCACCAACAAGTATATGCATACGCCACGTGGTGTTTTTGAATTCAAATACTTCTTCTCGAGTCATCTATCGTCAGCCAGTGGCGAAGATCAGTCATCGACATCGGTTCGCGCAAAGATCCGCAAGCTAATCGGCGCCGAAAATCCACAAAAACCGCTGAGTGATAGCAAAATTGCGAATCTACTGGCCGACGAAGGCATCAAGGTTGCGAGACGGACCGTCGCGAAGTACCGTGAATCCATGCAAATCGCCTCGTCAAGTGAGCGTAGGCAACGCCCGACACGCTAGTGATTTGAGCGACGATGAGAATCGCTATGAGCAAGGACCACAACTGAAAGGAGGAACAGACTCCAATTACGCTGAAAAACCTCGAGAACCGCGGATGCGCCCGAATCAAATGGGGGAGCGATCGGGCAGTAGCCGCAATTCCTAAAGATTTATGGAGGCAATTATGCAATTGAATGTTTCAGGCCATCACGTAGTAGTTACCGACTCGCTGAGAGGATATGTCGAGTCAAAGATAGAACGGCTGGAACGTCACTTTGATATTGTGTCAGACGTCCACTGCATACTCACTGTAGAGAAGCTCCAACACAAAGCAGAAGCGAAAGTAAATGTGAATGGTGGTACGATCTTCGCCGAAACGACCGAGGAAGATATGTACGCCGCCATCGACAGGCTCGTAGATGTGCTGGACCGGCGAGTACGCAAGTACAAGGAAAAGCTCGCCGATCATCACGCAAGAGAGACACGGAAGAGAAAGTTTGTCTGACGCCTAATACCATCCGCGCGACCTGTGTGTATGATACTACGACAGGGCGCGCGGATTTTAATTGCCAAGAATAGAGCCAACGCAGCGAAACTAGCCATGATGTCGCTCGAAGAGATCATTAAGCCCGATAGCGTGCTTTGCAATGCAAATGCGCGCAGCAAGAAACACTGTCTTGAAATCCTAAGTGAACTTCTAGTGCGTTCCATTCCAGACACGCCTGCCGACGATATATTCGAAAGCCTAGTCGATCGCGAACGATTAGGTTGCACCAGCCTTGATGCCGGCGTCGCGTTTCCCCATTGCCGCGTAGATGGCCTCGACAGAAATTCGGCGGCATTGATCAAATTATCTGAAGCGGTGGATTTTGACTGCGTCGACGGCGAACCAGTGGATTTAGTATTCGGACTATTGGTCCCCAACAAACTCGACGACAGCCACCGTGCCGATATCAGCGCGATTGCTATGATTCTAGGGGATTTAGAGCTTCGTGCGACGCTCCGGAATTGCAACACCAGCAACGAGCTGTACACCGCACTTTTAGCCGCGTGTGACGTCGCCGTACCGCAGGACCTGCAGGCCGTTCAGGGTTCTTGAATACCACGGAGAAGCGTAAGCGAGGCTGATCAATGGCAAAAAAAAAGCGCCTGATCATCGTTAGCGGTTTGTCCGGCTCGGGCAAGACCATCGCGCTGCATGTCCTCGAAGATCTCGGCTACTACTGCATTGATAACCTGCCGGCGTCTTTACTCAAGGCAGCGGTCGAAGAAGTTACCGCGAGTGAAGGCAAGAAACATTCGCTGGTCGCTGTCGGCATCGACGCTCGCAACCGGCGCAAAGATCTGGAAGCACTTCCCGATCTGATATCGGAATTTCGCGGTCAGGACATCATGACCGATGTTCTGTTCCTTCTGGCCGACGACGAAATTCTGCTAAAACGTTATGGCGAATCGCGTCGCATCCACCCATTGGCCGAGCAAGGTTCAGCGCTACGTGCCGCAATTGCTGCTGAGCGTGAAATGCTTTCAGAGGTCATCAATTCGGCAGATTTGATCATCGACACGACACGCACCAGTATCTACGAGTTATCGGATGCGATCAAAGAACGGGTGGATCGTCGAAAGACTGATTCGATGTCGGTGTTAATCGAGTCATTCGGTTATAAATTTGGCATCCCTGCCGACGCCGATTTCGTATTCGACCTGCGCTGCCTGCCCAACCCATACTGGACAGTTGAACTTCGTGGCCTGACCGGGCTCGACAGCGAAGTCTCCGAATTTCTGGCCTCACACGACAACTTTGTCGCCATGCATGACGACATTCTGGCTTTTCTAGAACGCTGGATCCCCGAGTATCGGAAAGCACATCGCGGCTATCTGACGGTTGCTATCGGCTGCACCGGTGGGCAACATCGCTCCGTTTACATGGTTGAAAAACTCGCGGCATCATTGTTGGATCACGATGAGCCGGTCAGCAAACAACACAACGAACTTCGCAATCGGCGTTAGACTCAAACATCTATTGCCGGCCGCTAGTCTTCGCCATGTATAGAGCTTAGGTCATGTCTGACCCAGGCTGGCGCAAATAATCGCGGCACATCGTCACCGCTGATAAACGCGAGCAACTGGTCCTTGACGTTCATCGCATCGCGATACCCGAGCTCGATTAGCTCTCGCGTGTAGGCTTTTTCAAACAACAAATAACTTAGCAAACGATTTTCACTGGGTCTCTCGCCGCTGATACCACGGAGCAACGTGCGAATTGCGAACGGTAATTCGTGACGATGTTGCTGTGCAATTACACGCAAGTCTTTGCTCGGCACGATGACCATCGTATCAAGCGGCCGCAATTCACCCAGGATGCCGTTGCGGTGCGCAGGCTCGACGGAATCAAGCAGTTGGTTGATTCGTGTCATGCGCTCAAGATCAGAGTAAAGACCATCCATGAACAGCGCATCGAGCATGTAGCCTGCAATTTGCGCGAAACTCGGCGAGACCGGCATGTCGGTGCGATCGGGCTCCTCGTCTGCAAGCTCGTTTCGCACGCCGATCACCAGCATGCGATCTGCGCCAAGATGCACGGCGGGGCTTAGCGGCGTCGCCTGACGCATCGCACCGTCGCCAAAATATTCGTTACCGATAAGTACCGGCGGAAAAATCATCGGCACGGCGATACTAGCCATCAAATGATCCAGATTCACGTCACCGCGAACACCAACGCGTCGCGTGCGAGACCAGGCCTGGTGCGCGTCCGTTGATTGAAAAAAAGTATGTGACTGCGCAGTACTGTAACCGGCGGCTGTGATAGCGACCGCATCCAGCCAGCCACGATCGAGCGCATTTTGAATCCTGGGGAAGCGCACGTTGCGGCTGAGGAGTGCCCGCAGCGGCGAATTGTCCAATAGCGAGCGGGGCAGCCCTATCAGGCCTCCCGTCACGATTGCCGCGAACCAGTGTAAGCTGCTTTTTAGCATCGTCAGATGATCCGTGCGATACACCTGATTGCAGCGAAAGTTGCCCCACACCTGCTCCAGTTCGGCCAATGCAATCCTGAATCTGCGTGCTTTCGCCGCGAGTACTACGGTATTGACGGCGCCTGCGGAAGTTCCGCTGATAACCGAGAATGGATTGATCGTGCCCTTCGGCACCAACTCCGCGACTGCCTTTAGGACGCCGACCTGGAACGCGCCACGGGCGCCGCCGCCAGGGAGCACGAGCGCCGTCTTCAGTTTTCGATCGTCAAGCGTCATAAGGATTTACAATAGTTTACACATTGCCTACTTTGCAGGCCGTCGACTGCGTCGTATTATAGAGTCCGACCGTCTTCGAACTAATTGCGGTATATCCTAATGAACAAGACCGACCCAACGAAGCTGTTATTGCTTGCAATCGCGCTTTTCGGCCTACAGGCACTCGCCGCAGATCAGCCTGTTGTTGGGGAGCCCGCGCCTGAATTCGAGCTATCCGACCAAAAAGGACAACTGCATTCGCTTGAGGATTATCGCGACCGCTGGGTCGTGCTTTACTTCTACCCCAAGGACGAGACGCCTGGTTGTACGACCGAGGCGTGTGAATTTCGCGATGATATTTTTGCGTACCGTGAATTAAATGCGCAAATTTTGGGCGTTAGCCTTGACGACGTGGAGTCGCATAAAGCCTTTTCTGAAAATCATAATCTGCCTTTTCCGCTGCTCGCCGACGCCGACGGTAGCGTTGCCGACGCTTATGGCGTCAAAACCAAGATGTTCGGTATGACCGTGGCCAAGCGCCAGACATTCATTGTTGGTCCCGACGGCACTCTCGCCAAACACTATGGAAAAGTGAAGCCCGCGACACACTCCGCCGAAGTCCTTGCCGATCTTGAATTGCTAAGCGCGGCCGAATAAGCGATCTAATTGACGCCTAACACGAACGCCGGGAAATAACGAAACTCTCGTCGTTGAACCAGAGACCGTTGTGCTTGTGAAGTATCCGCGCGGTTGCATCCAGATGCGCACGGGAAGACATCGCCTCGTCCAACTTTTGGTCTTCGATTTGAGCAACATAGATTGCGGCATTCCATGCGGCAAAGAGTGTTGAGGTGCCAATACTCGTAGCGATTTCCTCCGGCAAAGTGTGCATTCGATAGCGGATAAGCGCCTTCGAATCCGAATAGGCATTGAAGTTAAAATCGTTCGCGGCATGGCCGAGTTTGTCTTTTAGCGCTTTCAGCAATTGATGTCGATTGACCGTGAACGGGTTTTCGTCTGGCCAGATTTCACGAATAATTTCGAGGCCCGGATCGCGGCCGAAAGATTGCACCGCAAGCAGCCTGCCGGCAGGCCCTAGGCTCTGTACCAGCGGCGATAGCACGTGTTTGACTTTGAACTCAGCATTCATTCGCGCCCGCCATGGCTGCGACGCGACCACGAGATCATAGTTTGCAACTGTCTGGCCGGGCTGAGGTACGACCGAATCGAGCAAAAACTTGTGATCTTTGCGATATATGACCATGACGGATGGCCGCACATATAGTGGATTACCGGTTTTCGGACTTGCCGTTGTTTGCCACGCGTCGACGAGAAAATCGTCGATCGAGCCAAGGTGCTGACCGTATTCGTACGCGGACGTGCCGTCCAGTTCGACCAATTGCCAGTTTAGTGCGGCCGCCTTATTAACGTCTTTAGGTCGGAGCCAAGGTGCTTCGGAATAATGCAAATTCGTAAATACGACGACCGACGCCGGATGTTCAACAAATCGATCCGGCAACTTCTCCAGGCTCAGACGAATATCTTCGAGACTGATTTCCTTGCCGACAACATAAAACGGCAGTGTCGGGTAACGTTGATGCAATGCACGCATGACATTGCTTAGTACGGTGCCATCGCCCATGCCAGCGTCAAACAGCCGCAATGCTGGAGGGTTCGGTCGCAGATGAGTCAGTTCCCGAGTTGCGCGTTCGGCAATTTTCCACTTCTCATTGCAGGTGTTAACGAACGCCAGATATTTCTGCCGGTTGTCATAAAACCGAAAGGGACGATCCGGAACAGCACTTACACTCGTCGCATTTTCGTCAGGACTAGCTGCCGGCACCGTTTCACGATCTGTCGTTGCAGGTTCGCGAGTTTCGTTGCCGGCGATAAATTTGCGTACTTTTTCGGCGGTCGCTAGCGTGACGCTTTTGCCGCCACGCAATCGCGCACAGAGTTTGCCATCATTGATTGCCTGACGCCCGAACGTTGATTCTGCGATGCCGGCGCTCTGGCAATAGGCCTGAATGTCGGCAAGTAAATCGCCCGCCATCGTATCGCTCACCCGCATCCCCTAATTCTGCAACGCACAGCTGGTCGATGGGCAGTATTTTCCCATGTTTGTTGAATTGAGGAAAGTTGGGATATTTCCCACTTTCAGAGTGGGCAGCGCCGTTCAGTGCAGCGCCTTTATGCCCTCATCCAGCCCCGCGATCGTCAGCGGATACATACGATCGTCCATCAGCTCGCGCGTAAGTTTGACCGACGGCGTAAATTCCCAGCGTGCGCGCGGCTCCGGATTCAGCCAGATCGCTTTGGGGTAAGTATTCAGCAGACGCTTGATCCACACGGCACCGGGTTCGTCGTTCCAATGTTCGACGCTACCGCCCGCGTAGACGATCTCGTACGGACTCATCGTGGCGTCGCCGACGAAAACGAGTTTATAGTCGGTGCCGTATTTGTGCGTAATGTCGAGCGTCGGAATGCGCTTCTGATGACGCCGACGATTGTCCTTCCACATCGACTCATAAATGAAATTGTGAAAGTAGAAGTATTCAAGATGCTTGAATTCGGATCGGGCTGCCGAAAACATCTCCTCACAGATTCGCACGTGATCGTCCATTGAGCCGCCGATGTCGAGGCACAGCAGCACCTTAACGGCGTTATGGCGTTCCGGCACCATTCGAATGTCGAGCATGCCGCCATTACGTGCGGTCTTGTCGATAGTGTCTTCGAGGTCGAGCTGATCGGCGGCTCCTTCGCGCGCAAACTTACGCAGACGCCGCAGCGCCACCTTGATATTGCGCGTACCCAGTTCAACGGAATCATCGAGATTTCGATAATTGCGTTTGTCCCAAACCTTGACCGCACTGCGATTGCGCGAACCGGCCTGCCCCATTCGCACGCCTTCGGGGTTGTATCCATACGCACCGAATGGCGACGTACCGGCAGTGCCAATCCATTTGTTACCACCTTCATGCCGTTCGTCTTGTTCGTCCAGACGCTCGGCAAGCGCTTTCATCAATTCCTCGAAGCCGCCCATTGCTTCTATTTGTGCACGCTCCTCGTCGGTCAAGAACAGCTCAGCCTGGTGCTGTAGCCATTCATCAGGGATATCTGCGAATAGATCAACCAGAGAATCCTCGATGCCCTTGAAATAGGCACCGAAAATGCGATCGAAGCGGTCCAGTTGTGACTCATCTTTTACCAGCGCGGCGCGTGCCAGATAGTAGAAATCGTCAACGCTTTCCGCTGCAAGACCGCGCTTCATCGCATCGAGCAAGGTCAACAACTCGGTGATTGACGTCTTCATGCCACCATCGCGAAGCATGAAAAAGAACGGGATCAACATAATACTTACTGTGGGCCACTAGCTTCGCTGCGGTCCACCAGCCTTGCTCCGGTCCAGGAATACGAGGCGCTCGAACAAGTGTACGTCCTGCTCATTCTTTAGTAACGCGCCATACAGGGGTGGAATCGCCTTGCTCGCGTTTTCAGTTCGTAAGGCTTCAGGCGGAATGTCTTCCGCAAGCAATAATTTGATCCAGTCGAGTAATTCGGAGGTCGAAGGTTTTTTCTTTAAGCCCGGCACGTCACGCACTTTAAAAAATGCATTCAAGGCTTCGCTCAGCAAATTCTTTTTAAGATTTGGAAAATGTACGTCGACGATTTTCGCCATCGTTTTCTCGTCCGGAAATTTAATGTAGTGAAAAAAGCAGCGGCGCAAGAACGCATCCGGCAGTTCTTTTTCGTTGTTGCTCGTGATAACAATAATTGGTCGAGTCTTCGCCGTGACGAGCTTTTTTGTCTCATACACATAGAATTCCATGCGATCAAGCTCTTGCAACAGATCGTTGGGAAACTCGATATCCGCCTTATCAATTTCATCGATCAGCAACACTGGCTGCTCATCGGATTCAAACGCCTCCCAGAGCTTGCCACGGACGATGTAGTTCGCGATATCGTGCACGCGATCTTCACCAAGTTGTGAATCCCGTAGCCTCGCCACGGCGTCGTATTCGTATAGGCCCTGCTGTGCTTTCGTCGTTGACTTAATGTGCCACTCGTACAGCGGTTTGCTCAGCGACTGCGCCACCTCGATCGCAAGCTGTGTCTTGCCGGTACCCGGCTCGCCCTTGATCAAAATCGGGCGCTCGAGAGTCACCGCCGCATTGACGGCCATCGTCAGGTCGTCAGTTGCAATATAGGTACTCGTGCCGTTAAAGCGCGTGTTTTCCATGAGTCCTCGTTAGTTCTCGCCGGCTGCGTCCATAGTACCGCCCGTAGGCATCAGGGTCAGCGAATATGCTGCCTTGCCGGGTAAAAAAGGGCTCGGACGGCCGTGCAGCCAGTCATTATGTCCTTTGCGGTAGAAGTCCGACATCGGGTGTCCGCTCTGTCCGGTCGGCATGTGCATCAGGCCGTTTTGTTCGTCGCCGGGGGAGACCGAAAACCGCTCAGAGGCACCAAAGCCGGGCCCCTGCGCCTTTGGCAGATTTGAATCTCCATTTAGTGCATCACGCGGCATGTCGAGCCAGACCGCGAGTGCCGGAATTGCCCGGCTCAGGGGATGCTGAATCGCTGCCGTGTTGTATTCGCCCCAGGTTCGATGGGCCAGCGGCGTCGTATACATTTTGTTAAACCAATCAATGTTTTCGCGAACTGCCGCGAGCAACAGTCCGTTCCAATTTTCGTAGTTGGCCGGTAACAGATGCAACGGCTGCTCCGTCACGAGCTGCCACAGCGGAGCTTCGAACTGATTGCTGATCAGCATGTCGACCGGGCCGTCATACTCGTCGCGCACCGGACCCATCAGTCCGTGAAATACGAGACTTCGTACTTCAAGACGAAACCCCCTGACGAGTCGGTAACCAACTGACGCTGGCGCGGCCCGCGGAATCCATTCCTCGACCAGCTGCCGGTATTCGAGCAAGTCCGCGTCGTCGCCGATAGTTTCATCGTCGAGCACGCTGAGCAATAACTGCCGCCATCGCGCCAGGAATATCGCGCGATCGTCAAATTGGATCTCGAGCATGTCTTTTGGTGTAAACGTATCTTTGGCTAACAAGCCATCGCGAATCTGGTTGGCACGCGCGGCAAGGTCGTAACCGCCATCGCCAATTATTTCTAGGGCGCCGCCGTCAGCGACGCGCGCGTTCGCGCTCCACAGACGACCATCTCTGGGATTTACGACGCGCGGGTACTCGTCAGCGGAACGCCATCCAGTCCAACCCGTTTGCTGACTCCAGTCTGCGGGCACCGTCGGGTCGTAGTCGGCTTTAACCGGGATTTGACCCGCAATCGTCCAGCCGATGTTGCCGCCGGCATCACCGGCGACAAAGTTCTGCGGCGGCATACCCATCGTGTTCGCGATTTCGAGCGCCTCCGCGACAGACGTCACAGTCTCGAGCTTCATGATCTGCAAATTGACCGCGTTTGGCTTGTGTGCAATCCAGCTGATCGCAATCTCGCCATCGGGATAGCTAACGCCGTCGTCTACAGGTCCCCAGATCGTCTCGCGGGTTTCGTATGCAACCGGCTCAGCGCCGTCAACCTCGATGGTTTCGCCGTGAACAATGAATTCTTTATCGCCGTCGGACGTTCGATAGGAATTCGGCGTACTACCCGGCTGCAACACAACAGCATCCGACCAGTCTCCATAACTGTTTGTGTATCCCCAGGCGACGCTGCCATTGCTGCCGGCAACCACGAATGGTGTTCCCGGCAACGTCACACCTGTTACATCACGAACCTGTTCGCCGGTCTGTACCAGCCGGGCCTGATAATAGATATTCGGCGTCGACAAGCCAAGGTGCATGTCGTTGGACACCAGCGCATGGCCAGTTGTCGTCAGCGCGCCGCTGACCGCCCAGTTGTTGCTGCCGTCCAGCGGCGGCCTGCCCTTCTCGTTTGCTGCCGGTGCATCGGACTGCTGGCGCCTTACCGTGTAGATTTCGCTTGATGGGAACGGCCTTACTGTTCGTGCGTTCCCCATTAGCGGTGCGTCCCAGGGCGTGCCATCGGGATATAGCCACACATAGACGTCAGCGGGCAAAACACGGTGTGCAAGACCACGACGAACGTCCTTGCGCGCGCGCGAATCGTTCAATTGCATGAACATGGCATAGACGACAATAACGGAATCTTCGGGTGTCCATTCCTTTGGCTGCTTTCCTATCAGCAGGTATTCGAACGGGCG
>JAOTZC010000041.1 GCA_029861535.1 Gammaproteobacteria bacterium | reverse complement strand
CAAATACACGTTTCGTGTCGAAATCGACGATTCGCCGGAGCTCAATGCATTGGCGTTTCCGGGTGGTCTTATCATCGTTACTGCCGGTCTGCTCGATGAGGTCGAGACGGAAAACGAACTTGCGTTTATTATTGGTCACGAAATGGGGCACTTTAAAAATCGCGACCATATTCGCGGCTTAGGGCGTGGCGTGGTTCTCGGGATATTCTTTGCTGCCATCAGTAGTAGCGACGGCGGCGCAACGCTCGGCACGTCAATCGCGGATTTGACGCTACGCGGATTTAGTCGACGCCAAGAATCGGGTGCGGACCGATTCGGCCTCGAACTCGTGCATCAGGAATATGGGCATGTTGCTGACGCTTGGCGATTCTTTGAGCGCATTTCTGAGGGCAATGAAAGCTTTATCGAACTGGTCAGTTACCTGTCCACACATCCACCGCCGAAAAATCGAATTGAAGACTTGATCGAAAGTGCAGGTAAGAACGGCTGGTCGGTCACGGGCGATGTCACTCAGTTGGACTGGTGATCACCGGGCATAGTGGCTGTGCAATGCGATGATTGCCGTCAAAATTTTGGCTTGCGTGAGTGATAGTCTAGTTCAAGCTGTAAATCGCGCGCTTTGTCGCGGGCTTTCGTCAGAAATATCAGCCCAAACAAGTAGCCGGCGATGCCGCCAGTGACGTGTGCCATCACATTGACAACTCCGTGATCGTCGCTGGCGAATAAGCGGTAAATGTCACCGCCGACATACCAGAGTGTCAACGCCCACGCCGGAATCGCAACGGATCCGAATATGATGATGATCCAGTAGTAACAACGAATCTTGCCGTGAGGCAGCAGGTATGTAAAAAGACCCATCATGCCCATGACGACGCCCGAAAGACCCAGCGTCCAATAGTGATTTCCAGTAGCGTAGGCCGATACCGAGCTAAAAACACCGGTAAACAGCGCGATTGTGATGATTGAAGCGATAAACGCAACCGGGCCGACTAGCGTTTCGACTGCCGCGGCGAACGCTACGAAAAAAAACAAATTGAAAATGATATGTGCCCAGTCACCATGCGCGAATGCTGACGTGAACATGTACCAAGGATTCCACGATGATGTGTAATAGGCGAGGCCGTCGTCAGGATCTGGCGGAACTACGGATTGATAGCGCCGCAGTTCGTCATGCAGCATCTGCCGTACATATTCACGTGAATCACTGCGATTAAAACCCGCTAGCGGCCGGATCTGGGTGACGATATCTTCAATAATCGCATTGCCGTCATCGGCACTCGCGATCGTAAACATCATCTCGGCGCAATGACCGTACTCCTGTAGGTCTGCGACACGCGTGAACACCATCTGTTCGATTCGACTTCGGTCAAGCTGGCAATAACGGTCTATCGCCGCGTTGAAGTCGTTCCAGTCGCCAAGCTGCTTGAAGAACACACCAGCGCAAATCAGGCACACCAATACGGTTAAGACCGGAAATCGTGACAGCGGAAAATCGGCTTTGACAGGCAGGAACATGCGTCGATCGTAACAAAAAAGCCCCGCTATCGTTCGATAGCGGGGCTGAGCCAGTCGCTTATGTTCGCAGTGCTACTTTAGTGCCGAAGCGCTGGTGCCGTAGCGATGCGATGTTTCTTTATCAGCGTAGTTACCTCATAACGTCCTTATTCCGGCTCTAGCAAATAGACGCCAATTTTGTATGCTGAGAAAATATTCGTCTCAACGTTGTATTTGCCGCGGGCGTGCATCGAACGAGCAGTGGTCACGCCATTGAGGCTGTTCGACAGATCTTGCTCGAACTGATCGAAGTCCGAGTACAAGCGCAAGCTGTCTTGTGACTTGATATAGAACAAGCTACGGTCGGAACTCCGCGGTGCAATCAACGTGTACGAATCGAGCGCCGTCAAATCAATCAGGATCGGGCCATGCTTGATGTAATGACGTACATCGATGTCCTTGTTGTAATTGTCCAACAGTAATCCCTCACTGCCCGTGCTGATGTAAGGTGCTATCGTGCCTTTCGCACCCCAACCGACACCCAGGTGACTGATGACATCGGTGTAATCGATGATCGTGCGGCCGGTAAAATCGGGCGGTGCACTGCCAAACGGTGTCGGGAAGCCGAACGCGCGGATGGGTTTGCCTTCCGCGAAGTCTGCGAGTACCAGGTTACCGGTCGCAATCTGGTAGCTTTCGATCATCGCATCGTCTTCCGGCGTCGGGCCGGTGCCGGCCATATTGAAAATTGGCGCACGACGACCGTCAATTGAAAACAGTGTGATCTCGGTCTCTCCGGGAACGACGGAATTGACGATGCCCGACAGGTGGGTCACGTGCATGCGTACAGAACCTTCGGTCGCATCGAACAAGATTTGCGGCGCCAGTGCGTCAGTCGTCGGCGCTCCACCTTGATTGCCGCGAATCGTGACTCGCTGCCCGATAGAGATCGCGTTAATGCCAAGATCTGTGCTGAGATCCGGTCTGCGGTCGCCATCCTTGAAGACCTTCGTATTCGGTCCGACTTCGACAACGACGTCGTCGTGGAAATGAAAACGTCGATCGCGTGGGATAATGGACGCGCCACGAATTGTCAGGAAGTTTTCATGTCGAGCAATGACGTTGCCCACGACAGTGTCCCTGTCGATGCCCGGGACGCTCGAACCGGCAAGCACAACGCTAGCCGTAAATTTGCGTTCGACGACGTTGAGCGCGCCACCAGCAACGGTTGGCGTTCCTGGGCCGGCGACGGCGAGAGCACGTAGACCCTGGATGCCCATGAATACTTCGCCGTCAACTTCGAAATTGGTCTGGTCATTTATAAAGACCTTAAACTTGCCGAAGTCGCCGACGCGGTCGTGGAAAGGACGTATCGCAACGACATAGTTGCTCGCGTCTTCGTTCACTTCAAGCAGCGGGCCTCGAACTCGGAATTTCTTCTCGTCGATCGGCGAAATTTCGGCAACGATGAATTGTTCCGACGCCGCGGTTGCGGGCGTAGGGACGATATCGACCAAGTGTGATGCCGCGAGATCGAAGTCAAGTTGCAGTATCGCGGGTAGACCTCGTTTTACGACGAGTCGATCCTGTTCGGGCAGCACGATTTTCAGTTCGGTCTGTCCAAGTGCGTTACCGTCGATGTCAGTGACGACAGCTTCTTTAGCGTTGCCGTCGGCATCAACGAATACCTCGGCATCACCGTAGTCGAGCGTAATCGTGCCTGAAACATAGGTATCCGGTGGCACCGTCGCTACCGTTAGCAGCTCGGTGAGGTCGACATAGTCCGTGAAATTAATGCGCGTGCTGCGCGGCAGTGTTGCAACAACAAGACCGTTGGCGGTCTCGAGCGTCAGCTGCTTGACATCGACGGTATAGTTCAGAAAGTCACCGTCGAGATCTGTGAGGCCGACGATAACGGTGCCGCACTCGTTGTGCGTGCTGGGATCATTCGGGTCACAGGTCACGGTCGGCGTCGGCTGTGTAACGGTCTCGGCCGTGCCAGACCCACCACCGCAAGCGGCCAGCAGCAGTGTTGCCACTAGCAGCGTGGCTTGGCCGGCCCGTTTCTTCACTCCTGCAACTCCGTGCAGGCCCTCAATCGCGAAGTTCATTGGAATCTCCTTATAGGCGTGTGTTCAGTACTCAGAGCCAATAACGCGCCGCATGCGCTGTGGTTGACGCCGGCCACGAATTCCGCCTAAATAGCCCGACTGGCCTTGCACATAACGCAAAAATTACAGCAACTTAGCTTGTATTCCTCTGGTGACCTGTCAAAATGCGATTCCAATGGCGTCGACGTCTGAAAGCAAAACCTCGAACGGAATTCGGCATCGCCGGCCACGGGCAGGGACCCGCAACCGTGGCGCCGTCGACGCTCTCCAGACCAAAATCGCGGTCAATTTACAAAACCTCGACTACCTAACTCGCGATGAGCAGCTCATTGCCAATATCGACGAATTGCCAGATGCGGCTGGCTGCGATTCGGCTTTTCTCTGTCTGATCGACGACGACGGCCGCACGTTCGACACCGTTTTCAGTGCCAAGGCCGGATTCGCTCAATGCAACGCCGATGTATTGAAGGGCGAACAACTATCGAATTGGAGCTGGCTGGTAGAGCGTCTTGGCGATCTAAAAGTGATTGAGGTTAGCGACACGCTTGATCCGCCGCAGGGCGCGAAGTCGGAATTTGGTCGATTCTCTGAGCTGAATCTCGGCTCCGTACTCATCATCGGTTTTTCGGTCCAGGGCGAATTCGCTGGCATGCTCGCGCTGGCTAACGAGCAGTCGGTCGAATCTTGGGATGCAAATTTACATTTGCTGATCAAATTGATGGGTGCCTCATTGGCGTCCGGACTCGAGCGACTGAAAGACCAAAGCGTTTTGGCGGAGCTACAAGAGCGACATGAGCTCGTCGCGCTAACCGCAAATGACGGTATCTGGGATTTCGACGGCGAGTCCAAACACATTGAGTTGTCGCCGCGCTGGAAGCGCATGCTCGGCTACCGTGAAGATGACGAAGAAGTGATGCTCGACTGGTACCACCTGGTACATCCGGACGACATGGCGCGCGTTCAGGCGCGTATGCGCGAACATCTCGAGGGCAAAACACCGTTTTTCGAATCGGTGCACCGCATGAAACATCAAAACGGCGAATGGCGCTGGATGTCGAGCCGCGCCAAGGCTGTGCAAGACCAAAACGGCCGCTTGCTGCGTTTATTGGGTGTCGAAGTCGACATCACCGAACGCAAGCTCTATGAGGACGCACTATTCCGCGAAAAGGAGAGCGCGCAGATTACCTTGCAGTCGATTGGCGATGGCGTGATCACAACGGACGCGGATTGTAATGTTGAATACGTCAATCCTGTGGCTGAAGAGCTGTCAGGCTGGAAAGTCGATGATGCCAGTGGTCGCTCCATCGACGAGATTTTTCGCGCATTTCACGAGGAGACCTGTGAGCCGCTCGAGAATCCGCTTTCAGTATCGATCCGACGCGACCGCGCCATCAAGTCAGTGCGCCCCACCTTATTGATCCGGCGCGATGGCAACGAACTGTATATCGAGAGTACGGCATCTCCGATTCGCGACGGCAAAGGCAACGTGACGGGCGGCGTACTCGTGTTCCACGACGTTAGCGAGTCTCGCGAGCTAAATCGTCGTCTTAGTTATCATGCGAGCCACGATATTCTTACCGGACTGGTCAATCGTCGCGAGTTTGAGAGTCGTCTCGAACGTGCGCTGAAAAGTGCCAGGGCGCGCGAAACCTCTTACGCGTTGCTGTACCTGGATCTTGATCAGTTCAAAATCGTCAACGATTCCTGCGGCCACAGCGCCGGCGACGCGTTGCTTGGCCAACTCGGCGCGTTATTGAAATCCAAGATTCGTTGGCGTGATACCTTGGCGCGCCTTGGCGGTGACGAATTTGGCGTGTTGCTCGAGAGCTGTAGTCTTGACGAAGCGATGCAAACGGCCGAAGCACTGCGCATCGCGATCGGCGATTACAAATTTACCTGGGATGAGCGGGCATTCCGCCTGGGTGTCAGCATCGGCGTGGTGCCAATTAGTGCTGACAATGAGGATGTTGCAGCGTTGTTGAGCGCCGCGGACAGCGCCTGTGCCACCGCCAAGGAAGCCGGTCGCAACCGTATCCACAGCTTCCAAGAAAACGATATCGATCTCATGCGTCGCCGACGCGAGATGCAGTGGGCTGCGCGCATTAACAATGCGCTCGAAGAAAACAGGTTTGAGCTTTTCCGACAAACCATTCAGCCGCTGCAGGCTGACGAACAAGGATCGCATTACGAAATCTTGCTAAGAATGCGTGATGAAAATGGCGGCATTATCTCGCCGGGGCTGTTTATTGAGGCTGCCGAGCGATACGGCATCACGCCAAGTATCGATCGCTGGGTGATTCGCAGCGCATTCCGCTGGCTCGTATCTGAAGCAGACGAACGCGAGCGACTCTCGCTGTGTTCGATCAATCTGTCGGGGCAGAGTCTCGGCGACGAGAAATTCTTGCCTTTTGTTATTGACCAATTCCAAATGAGCGGGCTTGACGCAACCAAATTGTGCTTCGAGATCACGGAAACGGCGGCGATTGCCAGCTACTCGCAAGCCAATCGCTTTATCAACGCGTTGAAAGAACTCGGTTGTAAATTTGCGCTCGACGATTTTGGCACCGGCCTGTCGTCATTCGGTTACCTGAAACATTTTCCAGTGGACTTCCTCAAAATCGACGGCAGCTTCGTCAAGGAGATCCTGCATGATCCGATCGACCGCGAGATGGTACGTTCGATTAATGAAATCGGTCACCTTACCGGCAAGCAAACGATTGCCGAATTTGCGGAAAACGAAGAAATCATCACGATGCTCAGAGGCATGGGCATCGACTATGCGCAGGGCTATGGTGTATCAGAACCCAAGCGTGTAACGCGCGCTGTAGCCTAATCGGCCGTTACATCCGCTAATTTCACTTTCTTGACACATGTCCTGTTTAGATACGGCATCACGGTCTAATATCTGGACGTTTCCCCGATTATGACTGGGTAGTATGCTCGCCAAATCCAGCAACAGGCTAGATCTCTTGCGCCGTGTCACAACGCTATTGCTCGTATCGGCGTGGCCGATCGCCGCATGGGCGGTCTGCACTTGCGGTTATGGCGACGGCATGTTCACGTTGGCGCCCATTGTGGTCGATGGCAACATGGCCGATTGGGCACCGGTGCATGGCGATGTCGACAACAATGTTTGCGACGGCCCAAGTGGCGGTCTGACCGATCGCGACGCTCCCGTCCAGTCGACAGGCAGAGATCTTACACATTTCGCGTATACCTGGGATCAGAACAATATCTATTTGTTCACGGAGCGTTTCGGCTCGTCGTCAAACCAGCAATCGTTCGCATACTACGCCGATATCGACAATGATGGCTTGATGGAGACCGGTGAGCCGGTAATTGGCGTTACCTGGCGCGGCAACAACCGGCAGATCAACGTCTACACGTTCACCTATGTTGCACAGGCAGCAGGCGGCGATCTTATGGTCGACAGTAATGGATTCGGCGACGGTTACACGTTGCCGGGATCATTCGCGAATGTGCCGCCAACCGGAAGCCCGAACCGATCTGGTGTTTGGGGTTCGGCAAACGGACTGCAAATGGAATTCTTTATTACTTGGGCCGAACTTGGCGTCGCGCCCGGATCACCGTTTACGTTTCATGTATCGAGTTCAAACGCGTCGCTTGGGGCAAGTAGTTTTACGCAACAAGTTGACGACAACCTCAGCGGCTGCGGTGGCAAGGTCGGATCGACTGCAGTGCGTAGCGTGTCATTTACGCCCGACTTGTCCCTAAACGGAATCGCGGGACAAAGCGTCGTTGGCGTTCATCTGCTGACAAATACCGGCAATACGAACGATTTCTTCGACCTGGCGTCAACAATAAGTGGCGACTTTTCGCCGACCGTCAGTTACTACGAAGATGTCGACGGCAGCGGTACTGTCACCGCGGCCGATATCTTGCTGACCGATTCCGACGGTGACGGCGATGCCGATACACGCTTGCTTGCACCCGCAGAATCCGTGACGATTTTGATCGAATACAATGTACCCGGAACAGCCAACGCGGGCGACCTCGCGACAATTTCGACCACTGCGGCATCAGACCCTCAGCCGCTGGCAAACGATGTCGTTACGGATACGATTTCAGTGGTGCCGCCGCCGGACCTCGACGTCGACAAGCAAATTGGAGTCGTACGCGATCCCATCAATTTGTCGAGCAATCCCAAAGCCATACCGGGCAGCGAAGTCCGATATGCGATTACCGTCAGCAATCAGGGAGCCGGCACCGTGGATGGCGACACAATGACTATCAGTGACGCGGTGCCGAGCGAAGGCTGTATGGTTGTTCTGGACATCGCCGGTCCTGGATCGGGTCCGGTCGAGCTCACAGACGGCACGCCAAGCAGCAACCTCAGCTATTCGTTCATTAGTCTGGCCAGCGCCAGCGATGATCTTGACTTTTCGAACGATGGAGGAGTCACGTACGATTATGTCCCTGTAGCGAATGCGTTGGGGTGCGATCCGGCAATCACCGACATTCAAATTAATCCAAAAGGCACATTTGCCGCGGACTTAGGTGCGGGCTCGCCGAGTGCGGAATTCGCATTCCACGTCATCGTCAATTAAGTGCGTTCGGTTGCCAAGAACAAAAAAGCAGGATAAATCGCTAATAAGACAAGCGGCTCAAGGTCCGCTTTGCTTCGTTCTTTTTCGGTCGCCAGCGTAAGGATTCAACGGCGACTATTAGCATTCAAGCAGTTCATCGTAGCCGTTCCTCGATTCCCGCAAAAACATCCTCGGCCCAGTTGGGTGAAAAACGATGACCCCATTCCTAAACCTGTGTCGCCAGTACACCCTTACACTCGCGGCTTGCTTTGCATTCTTCGGTGCGACCTTGCGGCTCCTGTCGTGCTCAGACAACAGTCGGCTATTTGAGAACAGGCGGTTACAAGAATACTGCGGACATATGCGGCGATGACACGAATTGCCGCTCAGAGCAGACGTCTGGATTTTCCCCAGTCTCGGTTAGGCGGCATTGCGCTTAACCTTGATCTCGATGTGGCGTCCGGTCTTCGCCAAGAGCTTCACGAGCATGTCGATACTGAAGCGATCGATCTTGCCTCGAACCAAGTCACTGACACGAGACTGTTGGATACCGAGTAACTCGGACGCATCACTTTGCGTCAGACGCTGATGATGAATCAGCGTTTCGAGTTCTCGCATCAGCTGGGCACGCAGCTTAAGATTCTCCGACTCCAAGGCATCAAAGCCGAGATCCTCGAACACATTACCGCTGGATTTCGTCACTTTCTCCATAGCTATATCTACCTGATCTTCTTCAAACGCCGTCTTGCGATCTCAATATCTTGTTTTCGAGTCTTCTGCGTTTTCTTGTGAAACGCATGAAGTACGTAAACGGCGTCATCAAACTTCGCAACGTAGATCACTCGATACTGGCCCTCGTGGTGAATCCGAATCTCGCGAACACCGCGGCCAACCGTTGGCATTGGCTTCCAGTCGCTGGGCTCCAGACCAAATTGCACACGGTCCAACTGGTAGCCGGCTTCGCGTCGTGGTGCTCGCGGAAAGGCCCGTAAGTCGTCAAGCGCCGAGCCGACGAAATAGAGTGGCTTCAGCATTCGAATATATTAAATTAGTGATATCTTATCAAGTTATTTATATAACGAATTCAATGCCTATATTGAATCGATTGGCTGCCGGGACAGGAACAAGAAAAACCCCGCAAAACTCCCGCAAAGGCACTCCCGCAAAAGGCAGTGCTCGAGTAGGAAGCTTGCTAACAGGTTGATCTGGAAAAGGAAAAAATGGTCGGGGTGAGAGGATTTGATTCGGATCACCTTAGGGCGATCCTCACCCTTAAGGGCGCCTCCGGCGTCCAAAACGCTGGCGTGTTTTGTGAACCTGCGGCCCCGGTCTCCCGAAGGCACTAGGGCATTGGTAAGTAGTTGTTAATGTTAGGCATGCTGGAGACGCCCGCGGACGCCAGAGCCTGACAAGTCATAACCGGTCCGAACCGGGTCCGGCACATCCGGCAACGCACACCCAGCTCATACGTCGCTACAGCGGACGTTTCAGCGCGTAATTGATTCAACGAGATGCACCGCGATCGGGCCTTCAATGGTCGCGTAAATTGACTCGGAGCGATGCTTTTCCGTAAAGGACAGAATGACTGCTCAATAAATTGACAACGACGATTGAGTGATACCATCTCCGCGCGCTCACTCCGGATCCCCAGACAAATGTTCGAACAACTCGGCTCGATACACCCGCTTCTGCCGCCCGTCGTCGGTGTACTGGCGCTGCTTGCGGGCGCGGTCATCATCAACCTGATCGCCAAACGCCTACTGGTCGGTACTGTCCGTGCGTTCGCCAAACGATCCAGCGTCACATGGGATGACGCGCTGGTCACGCACAATGTCTTCGGTCGTCTCGTGCAGGTGGTGCCTGCGCTGATTGTATTCGTCGGTGTGCCGTTCGTTCCCGGTCTGCCGGAAGGCCTTGTGCAGCTTATGCGCAACGTCGCGATGGGCTACATGGTGTTGATGTTGACGCTTGCGCTGACTGCCATGCTCAGCGCAGCAAACACGATCTACTCGGCCTCGCCAGTTGCGAAAGATCGTCCGCTAAAGGGATTCGTGCAACTCGTGCAGATCGTCGTCTGGATTTTCGGCGGCGTAATGATCATAGCGGCTGTGCTGGACCGATCACCGCTGTTGTTGCTCAGCGGTTTCGGCGCGATGACCGCGATTCTGCTGCTGGTATTCAAGGACACGATCCTGTCGCTGGTTGCCAGCGTACAACTCACCGCGCAGGACATGGTTCGCGTCGGTGACTGGATCGAGATGCCGCAGTTCGGCGCGGACGGTGACGTGGTCGACGTGCAGCTCCACACCGTCAAAGTGCAGAACTGGGACAAGACAATCACGACGATCCCGACGCACCGCTTGATCACGGACTCGTTCAAGAATTGGCGCGGCATGTCGCAGGCAGGCGCCCGGCGGATCAAGCGCTCAATTTTTCTCGACGTGTCGTCAATCCGCTTCCAGACGCAAGAAGAAGTTGATCATTTCACGCGTTTCGCACTGCTGAAGGACTACATTGGGAACAAGGAACAGGAGCTGGCCGACTGCAACGAGGGGCTCGCGACTGAGGTGGATGCGGAAGTAAATAGGCGGCGGCTGACGAACGCGGGCACTTTTCGCGCCTACGCGTACAACTACCTGAAGAATCACCCGAAGATCCACGAAGGCATGACGCTGATTGTTCGTCAGCTTGGCCCAGGGCCCGAGGGACTGCCGTTGGAGATTTACTGCTTCACGAACACGACCGAATGGGCTGTCTACGAAGACATTCAGTCGGACATATTCGATCACCTGCTGGCAATCGTGCCGGAATTCGGGCTGCGTCTATATCAGAAACCGGCGGGTTCGGATTTGGCGAACCTCAAGTAACGTGGTCGGGGTGAGAAGATGGGCTCGCGGCTGCGCCGCTCGGGCCTGCGGCCCGCACTTCGTGCGTCTGTCGACCGGCTGCGCCGGTCTTGGCGCGAACTTCCGGCCCCTGCCTTCCGAAGGCAGTTCTCTAATGTACGCTTAACTTCCCAGCTACTATGGTTAGTCGATGCGAAACAGCATTGACAGGTCAATCGCATTGACATTTTTCGTCAAAGCACCCGTCGAGATGTAATCCACTCCGGTCTCGGCGACGCGTCGAATCGTCTCCAGGGTTATATTGCCGGACGCTTCGAGCTCGGCGCTGCCGTCGCCGTGGCCTGCGTTAATAGCGACCGCGTCTTTGAGCATCTTGATCGGGAAGTTGTCGAGAAGAATTCGTTTAGCACCTGCGTCCAGTGCTTCTCGCAACTCGTTGAGTGATTCAACTTCGACTTCGATGAGCACCGAATCGTTTTTCTGGACTGCCGCAGACATCGCCTTAGTAATTCCGTCGGCACTCTTGATGTGGTTTTCCTTGATGAGGATTGCATCGAACAGACCGACGCGGTGATTGTGTCCACCACCAACACGGACCGCGTATTTTTGTGCAAGTCGCAAACCGGGTAACGTCTTGCGCGTGTCGAGCACACGCGCCTGAGTGCCGTCGATCGCTGCGACGAAAGCCGCAGTCTGAGTAGCTGTCGCAGATAATGTCTGCAAGAAATTGAGCGCCGTACGTTCGCCGCTAAGCAACGCGCGAGTATTTCCAACCAGTTTGCAGATGACATCGTCTATTTCGGCCGTCTGACCGTCGGCAACGTACCAGTCGATCATAATCTCCGCGCCGAGTTGACGAAATACTTCGTCAACCCAGGGTTGCCCGGCAAGTACCAACGCCTGCCGCGCAATTATCCGCGCACCGGATACGTCGTCAGCATCAATCAGCTTCGCGGTTAGGTCACCGCTGCCCAAGTCTTCAGCCAGCGCGTCGGCAACGTTGCGGTGAATGGCGGCTTCGAGATCGGGTGTCATAATAAGAAAGCCCGGCCATCAGCCGGGCTTCCAGGTCTTAGCGTATGCGGCTTACCAAATGAATCCGTGATGGGCCCCAATCATGCTCATCAGCATCGGTATCGACATTAGCGTATTGGAACGCGAGGCAAGAAATGCTGTGGCCTTCGCTTTGGCAATTTCGTCTGCACTAGCCTCGACCATGCCGAGTACCTTTTTCTGATTTGGCCAGATCAGCACCCAAACGTTAAACAGCATTAGGGTGCCAAGCCAGGCGCCGACACCAATCGTCAGGCCGTAGACGTTGACAGGGCTGGACGTCATGCCGAGCGCAAATGCATCGTCAAACTGGCCGCGATGTAGCAGAAACATAGCACCAGTCAGCCAGGTTAATAGCGCGCCCCAGCGGAACCACCAGAGTGCTCTGGGTGCAACATACTTGGTGATACCGGCACCACCGGGACCGCCTTCATCGCTAGCCGCATCGCCCAGTGCCGGCACTTGCACGAAATTGAAGTAGTACAGCAGCCCGATCCAAGTCACTCCAGCGAGTACATGCAGCCAGATAATGGCGGAACTCCAGTCGGCCAAATGCGTGCCACCGGACAGCAATCCAACCAAAAACACGATGATGACGGCTGCGGCAAAGCCACTGACAATCGTACTGGTAACAGTTTTCAAGGGATTCATCGTTAGATTCTCCGGGATTTTTTTGAATTCTTATTGCTAGGTATCTGTGCGCGATCGGGCGCAACCGGTATTATATACGATATGGGCAGTACGCTGGGCTCTGATGAGCCAGCAGGAACATTGGGGCCGCATCCGTGACACCGGCGGCGCGAAAGTCACGCTAACAGGAACACCGCTATGCGAAAATTGATGCTTGCCATTGCAACTTTCCTGTTGTCGGGTTGTACTGCGATGATGGTCGGTGGCGAAAATACTGGCGGCTATCAGCCACCGGCAGATGAATGTGCGGGGCAGGAACAGAGTAATGAGCGCTGTAATTCTGACTAGCGATCTGACTAGAGACTTGAAAACGAAGCTCATGGCCTGATTTAGAGGGTCGGATCACGCACACAGGTACTGACGTGGACATAAATTCCAGGATCGAAGAGCAGCTCAAGTCGCACGATGTGCTGCTGTATATGAAGGGCACGCCGGATTTCCCGCAATGCGGTTTTTCGGGCCAGACGGTCGCCGCACTAAACGCTGTTGGCAAGCCGTATTCTTACGTGAACATATTTGAAGATGAGGAGGTTCGCCAAGGCCTCAAAACGTATTCGAATTGGCCGACGTTTCCGCAGCTCTATGTCAAAGGTGAGCTGGTCGGTGGATGCGATATCGTCATCGAGATGTATCACTCGGGCGAGTTGCAGAAGTTGATCGACGAGACTGGATAAGCGTCAGCAACTTTTGAATTTGCGTGTACATACGCATGTGAAACGCGTTGTCTGACGTTGCTAAAACCGGCAGCGTATCAGTGGATCTTCCGAGACGTGATAGTATCCACCCTCACGCCGGTACGCCGTCTCAAGGTCAGTTTCTTCCCAATAGAATCGATTGCCGTCAAAGATACGGATACGGAATACTACGGGGTCGCCGTGTATCACTCGCGTCTCTCCGTGCAGCCGCACGATCAATAAACCCTCGGGATTTTGCCCGACGACCTCATACGTCAATTTGCTAACCCACGTGCCATCGTAGCGTTTTGTTGGTTTTCGGAAAGAGATGTACATTTCGTCTCGTTCCGGTGAAAAACTGATCGTGTACGGATTCTCGGTGCATGTATCGCGGCCGTGCCGATAACCCCACCTTGCGTCAAGAACTTCAAACGCATCAAATTGCTCTGAAGAGGGCGTCGTCATGCATCCGGAAAGCAGGAGAGGTATGAGGGCGACCAATGTAGCGAAGAAAAACCTTGGCATTCGATTGCCCCCAAACGTCTTAGCCAACCTGCGTCCAGTATCTGGCGCACAAGTTGCGATTGCAAGCTATAGGGCCGCTACTGCAAAGACGCTTCGAACACCGGCCGGAATCGATTCACGATTTCGCAAAACACATCGGCCGTAATTTCTGCATCATAAGCGGCCGAATGTGCCGACTCCTCATCGAATGGGAATCCTGCCGCTTCAGCCGCGCGTGATAACACCGTCTGTCCGAATGCAATGCCGCACATCGTTGCTGTATCGAAGCAGCTGAACGGATGGAATGGGTTGCGCTTTATCGACGCGCGAAGCACAGCCTCATTAATGAAGCCTAAATCGAAGTGTGCATTGTGGCCGACCAATATTGCGCGGTTACAGGCATTCTCACGCATTGCACGTCGCACTTCCCTAAAAACACGTCCGAGCGCGTCGCGTTCGTCGATCGCCGGTCGTAATGGATGATGTGGATCGATGCCGTTAACGGCCAACGAAGCCGGTTCCATGTTCGCACCGTCAAACGGTTTGACGTGGTAACGATAAGTTTCACGCCGGATCAGCCCGCCGCTGTCATCGAACGCGACGATTACAGCGGCGATTTCAAGCAACGCATCGGTTTTGCAATTAAAGCCGCCTGTTTCAACGTCAACGACGACGGGCAAGAAACCGCGAAAGCGGTCTGCCATCGTTACCTCAGTGTCCACCTAGTTGCCCGTCTCATGAATCTTTTCATCGAGAACCAGACTCATTGTATAGCGGACACCAAATCCCGTTACTTTGGTGGGAATGTGTCCGAGGCCGCCGTCGTTGTCGCTGGCGCTCAGGTCGACATGAATCCACGGCGTGTCGTTTTCAACGAATTTTTCGAGAAAGCTGCCGGCCAGAATATGATCGCCTTCGTTTTTTGCAGAGCACTGCTTCAGGTCGGCAACGTCGCTTTTCAGACTGTCGAGGAATTCGTCGCCAATCGGAAAAGGCCAAACACGTTCGCCACAGAGCTGCCCGGTTCGTTTTAGGCGCGGGTGCCACTCGGCACGATTCGTGAACACCCCGCTGTAGCGGTTTGTGATGGCATTGACACACGAGCCCGTCAGCGTCGCATAATCAATGATCACGCCAGGCGTATCGCGGCTAGCGAGCACCAGCGTATCGGCCAACGCCATGCGGCCCTCTGCATCGGTATGTATAGTCTGGATTGTCGTGCCGTTTGCGGCCGTCACCACATCCTGGGACTTATAGGCGTCGGGGCCGGTTCGATTTTCGGTAATCGCAAGCCAACAATCGACAGCGATCGGCAGCTTGAGCTCGCTAATTGTGACGAGAGTACCGAGCGCAACAGCGCTACCCTGCATATCACCATGCATGTCGAGCATCGACTGGAATGGTTTCAGGTTGGTACCGCCGGTGTCGAAGATGATGCCCTTGCCGACCAGGCTTAGGTTCGCACTGGCGCTTTTTTGGGCCGGCCTGTAACGCAATCGAATAATGCCAGCGCTATCGTTTTCATTACCTTGCGCAACAGCAAGAAATGCACCGGCATTGAGTTTTTCCAGTTCTCGTGTCGCGAATCGTTTGAATTGCCAGCCGTATTTCTTCGCAACCGTCTTTATGATGTCGGCATAACTAGTCGCATCGAGTTTGTTCGGCGGCATTGTGGTCAACCAGCGCGCAAGATTGTTACCATGAGCCTCAGCGACGACACGGCTCAAATCCAGTTTTTGATCGACGCCCAAGAGGCCAATGGATTTGATGTTTGCTGGCGATTGCTGATCTTTGTATTGCGGCATTCGGTAGCCGGCGGCGAGCGCAGCGGCCAGCACATTCTTGCAGATCGCCTCCTGATCGCTGGCCGCAAAACCGTGTACGCAAATTCCGACGCGGCCCGCTTTCTCATCAGTCGCGGCAGCGACCAGCTTGCGGCCAAACTCGAGTTGCTCGAAAGCGGTCGCAGACGGCGATATTTGCCCACCCAATACCCGCGTCTGGCGCTTGTTGTGCAGCCGCGTACTGAGCGCAGGCACTGCATCAGCGGGGCGTTTTTTCGCCGCTTCGCGAAGCCTCGTACCCTGTGGCAGCGCGCGCCAGACGCCAGGTTTGGCAGGTTTTGGAAGTATCAACAGTAACTGATCGATTGGCTCGAGAGTCTTGCTCGTGATCCGGCCGGTCGACTGATTGATGCGAATGTCGCGATCGTTATTAAGAAGTGCATGCATACGTATGTTGTCCTGCAGTGAGCTTGACCGGCAACCCGCAAACCCGGAACATTGCTGGCCGAACAAAAAACGCTCGCTCCGGTGCAATCGTGCGGTGATCCTAGCAGGACACCTCACTTTATTCACGCGACCTTGGCCGCCAAGAACTGTTCTGATCCTGTGGATTTTCTATGACGAATTTCAATCCATTTGACGATATTGATCCGCTAGAGACTGGCGAGTGGCTGGAATCGATCGATTCTGTATTAACAGAGCATGGCCCGGAGCGGGCACATTTCCTGCTCAACAAAATGATCGATTTCGCGCGCCGATCAGGCGCATACCTGCCGTACAGCCCGAATACGGCCTACAAAAATACCATCGCCCCTGGCCGGCAACCCGAGTACCCCGGTGATCGTGCGCTGGAACGGCGTATCGAAGCCTATATCCGCTGGAATGCGATGGCGATGGTGATTCACGCAAACCGGGTCAGCAGCGAATACGGCGGCCACATCTCGAGCTACGCATCGTCGGCGACGCTGTACGAGGTCGGCTTTAATCATTTCTGGCGCGCAGCGACAGACAAACAGGGCGGCGACATGGTGTTTTTCCAGGGGCATTCGGCGCCGGGCATCTATTCGCGCGCGTATCTCGAGGGGCGTCTAGGCGAAGAGCATCTATTGCGATTTCGGCAGGAGGTCGGAGGCGGCGGCCTGTCCTCGTACCCGCATCCTTGGCTAATGCCGGATTTCTGGCAATTCCCAACCGTGTCGATGGGGCTCGGCCCGATGATGGCGATATACCAGGCTCGATTCATGCGCTATATGGAAAATCGTGGCTTGGTCGATCCGTCCGACCGCAAGGTGTGGGCGTTTCTCGGC
>JAOTZC010000061.1 GCA_029861535.1 Gammaproteobacteria bacterium | reverse complement strand
AGGTCGGACCTCTGGAAGCCACTACGCGCGCCATTGATTGTCATCTGATGCTGGCTCGTCCAGGCGCCGGCTGGGTTGTAGGCATAAATGACGTCAAAGGCCGGCGCGAGCGACCAATCACCGGCCTTATTCATCAGGAATGCAATGTTTTTTGTGTGATCGTCCTGATTTCGCGCAACAACATTGAAAACCATGCGCCGAAAAAGCTCGCTAAATGACGTCGCCGGCAGCCTTAACTGATACATCACATCAAACGCCTGTTCATAGCTGTGTGCACCGGTCAGTTGATTGTCGAGGTGCGCTATCGCGTACAGCGATTGCATGTGAAGCTTGTTGCCATCAAGTGTGCGATCAAAGCGACGCGTCATAAAATGGCTGCGATCATTTTCGTGCAACAACTGACATTCACGCATTTCGATGCCGGCGGCCGCTGCCATCAACGCGTACGCATACTCTATGCGGCCATACCCTTGTGGGTCGGTAAGGCCGTGATCGCGATTCGAAACGCCGTCGAATTTGAGCAACCAGTAACCGAACCCTGGCGGCGCGTCCACCTGGCCCGAACGCATTTCGTTTGTATCCGGATTCCACGCGACGACGGCCTTTGCCCGAACACCGCCTGCCGACGTGCCGACACGCAGGATGTCATCCAGCGAGCGTGAATACTCCTTTTCGGTGGCTGTCACTCGAATTTTCAGGCCGTCGCGCAGATCGAGCACGTGCTGCGCCAGTTCTGTCAACGCACCAACATCAACGGCAACGCTCCCACGTGTCGTGCTGCGTATCGACGGTCGAAACTCCAGCGCGCCCATGCCACGCCGGCCGATGTAACAAAGCCGCTCGATTGGACTAAAGCTGTTTCGATCGCGGCCCTCGCGAATCAGCCATTGGTCGATAACCGCATTACCAAAGTCGTCCGGAAGACTGTCAGCCAAGAGCCCCGGTAAGCCATGAAACGAGCTTCGTTGTAACTCCGGAAATCTGAATATTCGACGACCGAGCGGCATCATCAGCGGCGCCAGCTCGATGGCGCTGCCCTGAAACGCCGGATCAAATTCAAACGCCGCCAACTGTTTGTCGGAATCCCAGTAGGCGGCACCGATTGTGCGCCCCCAGAGATCGATTTCGCAGGTATCGACCGCGCTGCCTACCACTGCCAGTCTTCCGACGACGATTTGCCCTGACTGCGTTTGCCGCTTGCCCGCTGACGGGCCTTGCCCTGGCGCCTGGCCAATTCAATCGGGCTCGGTCCCTCGTCCGCCAGCAGTGACTGAATGTCGTCGAGCCGACCCACGCCACGCAGCAGCAGCAATAGCGTTTCGACCGAGACGTTCTGGCCGTCTTCGGCATTGGCAACGGTCTTCAACGACACGGAAGCCGAGTCTGCCAGCGCCTGTTGGGTCAGATTGGCCTTGAGGCGGGCACGCCGTAGGCGCTCGCCAAGCTCCCGGAGAATGGCCGGGATTGGTTTAGAATAAATACTCATAAACCGTACTATACTACCTTTTATAGGCATTCTTCCAGTTTTATAAGTAAAATATTACTTTTTATGAAATTCTAAATGCGAATTTTCCCTAACGCGATCCAAAGCAGGGTAAATGCAACCAGGGCGACCGCTGCAACGCCAAAAAACATGCAAATGATGAAAATTGTCTGTTCCACGCGCGCTCTCCGTTTTTCCCAAAGGCCTACGCCTTGAGACGATGACCCCCGGGGAGCATTGTGATACACCGGATCGGTCTTGGCCAGTGATGCCGCGGAACGCGTTACATTATCGTCTCTTATGCGTTATATTGTCGCGCATGGCCCAAACGAAGATTTCCACGTTGAACCTGCGCATCAATCCGGCCGTTAAGCTCGCGGTGCGACAAGCTGCCGCAAAGGAGCATCGCAGCGTGGCAAATATGGTCGAAGTTCTGATTCGCCGACACTGTGATCAGGCGGGCATTTCAATTGTGGAATCACACCAGGATGTTGGCCCGGGGGATAAGGATGGATGAAAAGACCTTAAGAGCGCTGGTCGCGGCCGGCGCGGTCCGCAAGATCGAGATTATCGCGACCGGTGCCCGCTTCCACGTTCAGGCCAGCACGCCGAATGGCTCGGTCACGGCCGAGACACGTAAAGGTAAGGTCAAAACCTGGGTCACGCTCGATGCTGCCGCCAAATGGGTCCGCGGCCTCGGCATCGGTGGCGCAAGAATCAATCTGACGCACTGGCAGCCTGGCCAGCGCGAACTGTCCGTCTAACAGGGTTTCGGGCCTTCGACCCGAATCACTTATTTATCACTGTCGTCAACGTCCAAGTCAGCTTTCGGCGCTGGCCATTCGGCGTCGAACGGGAACGGCTTTTCTTCGGAGTTGTAGGTCAGATACTGAATGATCTGGTACACGTACGAGGCAATGCCCTGCCCCGTGCGCCTTAGCTGATCGTTCGTCTCACCGGTAAACAGGACCCACAAGAATCCCAATGCCACGACGACGGAGGCGACCAACGTCGCGACGCTGGCCAACACATAAAAGATAATCATGAATACCAGCCGCAGCCAGGTCGATTTGGACTTTAGATGCTCTTCGATAGGCGCAGCGTTGCCGCCGTCGCCATTTTCGTCTGTCACGACATGATCTGCGGGCACGCTATCATCACTCATCGCATTGCTCCTGTGTGATTGCTTGAGGACACGTTGGTCGATGTGTCAGTTGTAGACTCCGTTACACTTACTATGGTTACATTCTGCGTCCTTTTCAAGCATTCAAGATGACTCCAAATGACTAGATTTATCGCCGTTGCCACGCTGTTGTTGCCGTTTGCGACCGCGTGCGGGCCAACGCCGAATTCGAACGTGGCCGACCCGGCGGATGAGGGCGTGCGTATCGCGAAAAACCACATCATTGTCGATACTCATATTGACGTTCCCTATCGTCTTCAAGAAAAACCGGCGGATGTCTCAGTGGCACTCGATAGCGGCGATTTCGATTATCCGCGGGCCGCCGCCGGCGGCCTAAATGTCGCTTTTATGTCGATTTACACGCCAGCTGACCTCGAAGAACTCGGTGAATCGTTCGAGGTCGCGGAATCGTTGATCGATATGGTTAATGACCTCGTTGCCACATCCCCAGACAAGTTCGCTATCGCGCTGAATCCCGCGGATGTCCAGCAACAGTTTGAAGCCGGCCTGATCTCTTTGCCGCTCGGCATGGAAAATGGCTCCCCGATTGACGGCGATCTCGACAAGCTGCGCTATTTTTATGGCCGCGGAATTCGCTACATCACGCTGACGCATGGCAAAAGCAACCATATCTCGGACTCGTCTTATGACGACAACAAACGGTGGCAAGGCCTAAGCGAGTTTGGTGTTGCCGTCGTCAAGGAAATGAACCGCTTGGGCATCATGGTTGACATTAGCCATGTCTCTGACGAGGCATTTTGGCAAGTCATCAGGCTAACCGACGTACCGCTCATTGCCTCGCACTCTTCTGCGAGACATTTCACGCCGGGATTCGAACGCAACATGAGTGACGAGATGATAAAGGCGCTGGCCAAAAACGGCGGCGTGATAATGATCAATTTTGGTTCGGCATTCTTGACTGCCGAGGCTGAGGCTTATTCGACGGCGCGTTGGGCGGCCGAAGACGAGTGGAAGCTTGATAAGCCTGAGTTATCAGATAGTGAAGTCAGCGAACAGCACAACGCAATTTGGGCCGAAGAACACGGACCGTTCCCATATGCCGATATCAGCGACGTGCTCGACCATATCGATCACGTCGTCAAGCTTGTTGGCGTTGCTCACGTCGGGATTGGGTCCGACTTCGACGGCGTGGGCGATTCGTTACCGGTCGGTCTGCAAGACGTGGCGGCGTATCCTAATCTCGTAAAAGGCCTGCTAGCGAGAGGCTACAGCGAAGCCGAAATACGAAAGATACTCGGTGAGAATCTCTTGCGCACGTGGTCTGCGGTCGAAAAACACGCGACAGCTGGCTCTTAACGCGCGGCGATTTCCAGTAGCACAAAGCGTAGAAGGACTTCGTAGCTACTCTTTTCAAGTTTCATACCATTAGGCAATTCAAGCGTGTGGATCGGTGCGCCGTCGAGCTCGCGAATTTCTTGGAAATGTCGCCCGCCGTCGCGGTACACGCGATACTTGACCTCACGATGATTGTCGAAGGTCAGCAATACCTGACTTTCCGTCCAGTCCTGAACCGTTGCTTCGTTCATACTCCCTCCCAATACCCAATCCTTTGTTCACCAACGCAATGCCGGTTTGGATGAACATTAGGTTTGCAAGCCTTGTGCCAATTCGGCAGGGAACGAGCAAGATCAATTCAGCCTATAAAATCAAAGACTTAAGAATTCCTAATTTAGCGACGTCAAAATCTTATGTACGCAGGTTGTCAGTTTTTGACCATGCGTTCAGGCGATTGGCGACAAGTGGTTAACATAAGAAACTCGTCGATCAGGTCAATGGCCACACCGCAAGTATCGTTGGCACTGACACAAGAACGATAAGAATTTCCAACATCAAACCCATACGCCAGTAGTCGCCGAAGCGATAGCCGCCGGGGCCCATGATGAGCGTATTGTTTTTGTGGCCGATCGGCGTCAAAAACGCACACGACGCAGCAACCGCAACGCCCATTAAAAACGGGTCGGGATTAACACCAAGCCGATCCGCGATGTCGACCGCGACCGGCGCAGCAATAACGGCGGTCGCCG
>JAOTZC010000040.1 GCA_029861535.1 Gammaproteobacteria bacterium | reverse complement strand
GAACCGACGGCGTTCGCCATTACTGTGTCCTGGGAACAGGCAAAAAAACAATAAAGCGAAAAGTAATTCGAATAGGCCACCTTGTATTGCCGCAAGTGCTCGATGCTGGTCGAGTCCTGCATAACGCCGAGTAAATGATCGGCAGATAAGTGACTTGATCCCGCCAGCACGTATTGGCGATGTTCGATAAGTATCGCGTCGATGATATCTCTGGGACCGTAGAATGCCTTAAAGAGTCGATCTCGTCGTCGCCCTTTGATCTTATTGCGACGGATAAAATCGATCAAAGAACATCGATGCAGCAGCTTTGCTTCCAGCCGTCGAAGCTCGAAGATCTGCGGATCGCGCTTGCTCTGTTCGGCAACTGGACGAACCAATTCTGCGTGGCGCGCCTCCCAGAGCCTATGCATCTTGGAATCCTCAAGTACCCGGCTCGCGATCCTGGACTCACGTAACGATTCTCCAGCACTGGCATCTTCCAGTGCCTGCTCGGATTCCTGCATAAGATGCCGATGCCTGCTGGATTGGTATCGCAACACCGTGCTCCTCTTGCTTATCTCTGCGCTTGGTTGGAAGCTATGGGGTTTAAATACACTCTATATCTAAAGATTAGACCGCAAAAGGCGTATTGCAAGCAAGCCTCAGACGCGGTTGCCCTATAAGTTACACTTGAATCTACAGTTCCAATCGGACGTAGAGGAATACTTAATGTTAAATCGCTGGATTGGCCTAGCGGCCGTGATTTTCGTCTCGTTTGCTGTCAATGCCAGCGAACTGAGTGATGCCATCGAGAAAGATTACGATGAGTATCTGTGGCCGTTGTTTGATCATTTCCACCGCAATCCCGAATTGTCGATCGTCGAGCACGAGACGGCAGCGCGCATGGCCGAGGAGCTTCGCGACGCGGGCTTCGAGGTCACCGAAAACGTTGGCGGTACTGGCATCGTCGCGCGTCTAAAAAACGGGTCGGGCCCGCTGGTGATGATGCGCGCGGATATGGATGGTTTGCCTGTCGAGGAAAAATCCGGTCTCGAAAACGCATCTCGCAAGCAGCAAATCGACCCGATCACCGGCAACACCGTGTATACGATGCACGCGTGCGGTCACGATGTGCATATCACGAGCCTCGTGGGGACGGCGCGGCAGATGGCAACGCGCACGGACGAGTGGGGCGGGACGCTAATGTTGGTGGTGCAGCCCGCCGAGGAACGCGTTCTTGGCGCCGCCGCGATGAAGGCGGACAAAATCTGGGAGCGCTTCGGCCAGCCCGATTATGCGCTTGCGTTTCACGTTTCATCGAATGATGTCGCAGGCGTCATCAACGTTTCGGAAGGCAGCCCTTATGCTGGCGCCGATACTGTTGACATCATCATTCACGGTGTCGGGGCGCACGGTGCGCATCCGCACCGTGGCAAGGACCCGATCGTCCTTGGCAGCCAGATCGTGCTGGCGCTGCAGACACTGGTCGCGCGCGAGTTGTCACCGCGCGTACCGGGTGTCGTTACCGTCGGATCATTTCACGCTGGCACGAAACACAACATCATTTCCGATCGCGCGCACCTGCAGCTGACCGTCCGCAATACCAGCGAGGAGACGCGTGAGATCTTGCTGACCGGCATCAAGCGCATTGCCGAAAACATGGGGCGTGTTGCGGGCCTTCCAGAAGACAGGTTGCCGGAAGTGATATTTTCCGAAGAAAGTGTGCCCCCAACGATTAACGACGCCATACTCGCGCGTCGCCTGAAGAATTCCTGGAATCGTGACATCGGTGGCGATCGCGTCGTCGACATCCCGACCCGAGGCATGGGCGCGGAGGACTTTCCGTTTTTTACGATTGATCCACAGATTCCAAGTGTCTACTGGAGTATCGGTGGTACTCCACAGGAGGACTTTGATCGTGAGTCGGCGGGCGGCGAACCGGTACCAAGCCATCACTCGCCGCTGTTTAAAATCTCGCCGGAGCCAGCTGTCACAGCCGGCGTCGAGTCGACGGTCGTGGCCCTGCTCGAACTGATGGGGAAGTAACTGCGGCGCCGAACCCCCTGAAATAAGAGCCCACTGCCGTTGCGAGTGTCACCCGATGAGGATGGAAAACATGAGTGCTGTCAATTTGGCGAAAAAACTTTCAATGTTCTCTGAGCACTGGTCACCCAAAATCGTGTCTTGTTTTAATGGCCATGACGTGATGCTTGTGAAAGCGAAGGGTGAATTCAATTGGCACTCTCATCCGGATACCGATGATTTCTTTTTGGTACTGAAAGGGAAACTGACGATTCAGCTACGGGACAGAGACGTAAATCTCGGCCCCGGCGAATTGTTTGTTGTGCCAAAGAACGTCGAACATCGGCCGATTGCAGATGAAGAGGTGCACGTGTTGCTGATTGAGCCTGTAGGAACACCAAATACCGGTGATGAAGCGACCGCAGCGAACAAGGTAAATATTTAGCTCGGTCTTAATTTGCTTGTAGCGTGCTGGGGTATCAGCCGCGGCGCGTGTCGAACAGCGAGTGCCCCCAGCAGGTTCAGCTGGTATTTCTCCCAACGTACAGCCTCGACATCGCTTAGCTGCGGGTTCGGATTACGCATTTTTACCAGAATGGCGGCGAGTGACGGATCCAACATGAATTGATTGGCAAGGTCAGTGTGTCGCTACCGATAATTTCACCGATGGCCGCCCACTCTGTCAGCGTGCGTCTTCGCATTGTCGATACACGTCAGTCGTCGTCGGCCGCCACGAAATCCTCGAGCTCCTCGTCGCCACCGGCGCTTTTCAGAAGAATCTCGACTTTCTGTTCGGCATCCTTGAGCGCGATCTGGCAGCTACGCGTGAGCTTGATGCCTGCTTCAAACTTTTTCATCGCTTTTTCGAGCGGTAGGTCGCCGGACTCGAGCTCTTCGACGAGCTCTTCGAGATCAGCTAAGGCTTTTTCCAGGTTTACGCCTTTCTTGGCACTCATGACGGCTCGACTTCCACAGTTGCGGCATTACGCTACAGACCCGTCATGTTATCGTCAACGGTCGTAACAGAGACGCCCGAGTAGCGTTGACAGTTGGGCATTTCGCAACTAGAGTTAAGGTCTGTTAGACTCTGTCTAAACACCCAACAATCTCATGAGAGGGCGAAAAATGTCACTGAAAGGCAGCAAAACTGAAAACAATTTGAAAGACGCATTTGCCGGCGAGTCGCAGGCTAATCGACGCTACCTGTACTTTGCAGCAAAAGCTGACGTTGAGGGCTATAACGACGTCGCGGCCGTTTTTCGTTCCACAGCCGAGGGTGAAACCGGTCACGCGCACGGCCACCTCGAGTATCTGGAAGAAGTTGGGGATCCGGCGACCGGTCTGCCGATCGGCGCGACGTCTGCCAATCTTGCCGCTGCTATAGCCGGTGAGACACACGAATACACTGACATGTATCCGGGCATGGCAAAGACCGCGCGGGATGAGAATTTTGATGAAATAGCCGACTGGTTCGAAACGCTGGCCAAGGCCGAGCGTTCGCACGCAAATCGTTTCCAGAAAGCGCTCGACACACTCGACGACTAGAAACTCAACGGCCGGGCGCGATGCCCGGATCAAGTAACTACGACAATGTCATCAGATAAGCGCGAGGGCAGTCTCGAGGCTCCGACTCGGCATCCGATCGACTGGCAATCCGACGAGTATTATAACGACGGTGCGTTGTTCGCTGAGCTCGAACGCGTATTCGACATCTGTCACGGCTGTCGTCGTTGTTTTAATCTGTGCCATGCGTTTCCAACCCTGTTCGACGCCGTCGACGAGTCCGACACGATGGAGGTCGACGGTGTGCCGAAAGCGGTTTACTGGGACGTCGTCGATCACTGTTACCTGTGCGACATGTGCTACATGTCGAAATGCCCCTACGTACCTCCGCACGAGTGGAATGTCGACTTTCCACATCTGATGTTGCGTGCGAAGGCGATACGTTACAAAAAGGAAGGCGCGTCGTTTCGAGACAAATTACTGAGCTCGACCGATAGCGTCGGCAGCTTCGCCGGAATTCCGGTCATTGCACAGATCGTAAATGCGACCAATCGTTCCGCTATCGGCCGCAAGCTGGTTGAAAGTACGCTGGGCGTGCATCGCAACGCGCCGGTGCCGGCCTACCATTCAAAATCGGTGCGCAAGCGGCTAAAGGATCGCATCGGCGCGATCGGCGAAAGCGCTGAAGCGACGTCTGCGACGCGCGGCAAAGTCGTCCTGTATGCGACCTGTTACGGCAATCGAAACCGGCCTGAAATGGGCGAGGATGTCGTTGCCGTGTTCGAACACAACGGCATTCCCGTCGCCCTGGCCGAAAAAGAAGCCTGCTGTGGCATGCCGAAGCTCGAGCTAGGCGATCTCGAGTCGGTCGAGAAGCTAAAAAAGCAAAATATTCCGATGCTCGCCGCATGGGTCGACAAGGGCTGGGACATCGTGACGCCAATTCCGTCCTGCACACTGATGTACAAACAGGAACTGCCGCTGTTATTTCCGGACGATACGGATGTCATCAAGGTGCGCGACGCGATGTTTGATCCATTTGAATACCTGATGCTTCGTCATAAGGACGGCATGCTAAATACAGATTTTAAGAAGTCGCTCGGTAGAATCTCGTATCAGGTGCCGTGTCACTTGCGCGTGCAAAATATCGGTTTGAAAACCCGCGACATTCTAGAATTAGTACCCGATACGTCTGTCGACGCAATCGAGCGCTGCTCCGGACATGATGGAACCTATGCGGTCAAAAAGGAGTTTCACGAGGTGTCGAAAAAAATCGCGCGGCCAGTCATCAATAAGATCAAACGTGGCGAGGCCGACTATTTTATCAGCGACTGCCCAATGGCGGCCGAACAGATTAGCCAGGGCCTGGGCGGCTATGAAGCTGGACACCCGATGAGCCTCCTAAGAAGCGCGTACGGACTATAAATTCCATGCATAAAATCACACGCGACGATTTGATGAGCCTGGAGCAGTATTCAGACGTTCGCAATGACTTTCGCGCCGACGTCATGTCGCACAAACGCAATCGTCGCATCGAGCTCGGTACCAATGCGGCACTGTATTTCGAAGATAGATTGACGATGCAGTATCAGATTCAGGAGATGTTGCGCATTGAACGCATTTTTGAGGCCGACGGCATTAAGGACGAGCTCGATGCCTATAACCCGCTGATTCCGGATGGGAGTAACTGGAAAGCCACATTTATGGTGGAATTTCCGGAGGTTGACGAGCGTCACGCGATGCTGAGGTCGCTGCTAGGCGTCGAGGAACGTGTTTTCGTACAGGTCGGGGGTCACGAGCGCGTTTTTGCCATTGCCGATGAGGATCTCGAGCGTTCCGACGACGAAAAGACCTCGGCTGTACATTTCCTGCGTTTTGAGCTTGACGCAGACATGATCCAGGCGCTGAAGTCTGGTGCTCAGCTCGCGGCAGGCATCGACCACGAAAACTATCGGGTCGAGATTTCCCCGATCGCCGAGAATATCCGCGCCTCATTGCTCGCCGATCTCGATTAGTCGTTCGTCTTTGTTGCTGTTCGACCAACTGTGATTGGAGCTGGTGCAGAGCTCGTGCATTCAGGCTAGAATCCCGGCGTGCATTCGCTTGGGCCACTGAATGAGCAAACGATACGACGCTGCGGACATTGAGGTCCTTAGCGGACTTGAGCCTGTCCGGCGCCGCCCGGGCATGTATACGGATACCTCGCGGCCGAATCACCTCGCCCACGAGGTCGTCGATAACAGCGTCGACGAGGCGCTCGCCGGCCACTGCAAGAAGATTGACGTTACGATTTACAAGGACGGTTCGCTCGAAGTGTCCGATGATGGCCGCGGTATGCCGGTCGACAAGCATCCCAAAGAGAAGATTCCGGGTGTCGAGCTGATCCTGACGCGACTGCACGCAGGCGGCAAGTTTTCAAACAAAAACTATCAATTTGCGGGCGGGCTACACGGCGTCGGCGTGTCGGTCGTTAATGCGTTGTCAAAAAATCTAGAAGTGTGGATACGTCGCGGTGCGAAAGAATACAACATGAGTTTTGCCGGTGGCAAAAAACGCGGCAAACTCGAGGTCGTCGGAAAGGTCGGTAAAGCCAACACCGGTACGACGATCCGTTTCTGGCCCGACCCGAAGTATTTTGATACTGCGAAGTTTTCAATAACGCGGCTAAAACACGCGCTGCGCGCGAAAGCCGTATTGTGCCCAGGACTAACTGTCCGCCTGAAAATTGAAAAGCCGAAGGAACAACATGATTGGTGTTACTCGGGTGGGCTCGAGGAATATCTCGTTGAGGCCATCGGTGGTGGCGAGATTCTGCCGGTGGAACCGTTTTCGGGTTGCATGCAGGGCAATAAGGAATCGGTCGACTGGGCGTTAGCGTGGCAGACGAATGGCGGCCAGGCTGTCACCGAAAGTTACGTAAATTTGATTCCGACGCCGCAGGGCGGCACACACGTCAACGGTCTGCGCACCGGGTTGACTAACGGGCTGCGAGAGTTTTGCGACTTTCGGAGCCTCTTGCCCCGTGGCGTATCGTTGGCGCCTGAAGATGTTTGGGACGGTCTAAACTTCGTTCTCAGCGCCAAGCTTGATGACCCGCAATTTTCCGGACAGACCAAAGAACGCTTATCGTCACGCGAATCGGCCGCGTTTGTCACCGGCGTAACCAAAGACAGTTTTTCGTTGTGGCTAAATCAGCACCCTGAAACAGGCGACCAGATCGCACAGCTCGCGATCAACAAAGCGCAAAAGCGTCTGAAAGCGGCGAAGAAGGTCGTCCGCAAAAAGGTTGTCTCCGGCCCGGCGCTACCCGGAAAGCTCGCGGATTGTACGTCGCAGGAGCCCGAGCTTTGTGAGTTGTTCCTGGTCGAGGGCGATTCGGCCGGAGGCTCGGCTAAGCAGGCGCGCGACCGAAACACGCAGGCGATCATGCCGCTCAGGGGCAAGATTTTAAATACCTGGGAAGTCGACTCTGCTGAAATTCTTGCATCGCAGGAAGTGCACGACATCAGTGTCGCTCTTGGCGTGGACCCGGGCACCGCGAATCTGGACGGCCTGCGCTATCACAAAATCTGCATTCTCGCGGATGCAGACTCCGACGGATTACACATTGCAACATTGTTGTGCGCTTTGTTCCTGCGTCATTTTCGCGAACTGGTATTGGCGGGTCACGTTTATGTGGCGATGCCGCCGTTGTATCGAGTTGATGTCGGCAAAGAAGTTTTTTACGCGCTCGACGAAGGTGAACGCAAAGGCATTCTCGATCGTATCGAAGCGGAGAAGAAACGCGGCAAAGTTACTGTCACTCGATTCAAGGGTCTTGGCGAAATGAATCCGGAACAGCTGCGCGAAACGACAATGAATCGCGATACCCGCAGGCTTGTCCAGCTCACGATCAGCGCGAAAGATAAAGCGGATCAACTGATGGATATGTTGCTTGCGAAAAAACGCGCCAAGGATCGCCGTAAATGGCTCGAGACCAAAGGCGATCTCGCCGAGGTATAAAAGCGATGCAGAATAATCTGAATCTTGAGGGCGTCGAACAGCAGGCGCTGAAAGAGTATACCGAGAAGGCCTACTTGGACTACTCCATGTACGTCATCCTCGATCGTGCGCTTCCGACGATTGGCGACGGACTTAAGCCCGTGCAGCGGCGCATAATTTACTCGATGAGCGAACTCGGCTTATCTGCTGCGTCGAAACCAAAAAAATCTGCGCGCACGGTCGGTGATGTGCTCGGCAAGTTTCATCCACACGGCGACTCTGCCTGCTATGAGGCAATGGTGCTAATGGCGCAGAGTTTCTCCTATCGGTATCCAATCATCGACGGGCAGGGAAACTGGGGTTCAACCGACGATCCGAAGTCATTCGCAGCAATGCGTTACACCGAATCGCGGCTCGCACCGTATGCGAAATGCCTGTTGCAAGAGCTCGGCCAGGGCACCGTCGATTGGGTACCCAATTTCGACGGAACATTGTCCGAACCCGTCGCCTTACCGGCACGTCTGCCAAATCTGCTTTTGAACGGTACGACCGGAATTGCCGTTGGCATGTCGACGGACGTCCCGCCGCACAATCTAAAGGAAGTCGCAAGTGCGTTGGTGCATTTGATCGACAATCCGAAAGCAACGATTGCCCAGTTGATGAAACATATCAAAGCGCCCGATTTTCCGACCGGGGGCGAGCTCGTGTCGTCGAAAAACGAAATTCGCGATATCTACAAATCCGGATCGGGCACGCTGCGCCTGCGCGCATCGTACAAGTTGGAAAACGGTGACGTTGTCATCACATCACTGCCACATCAGATCTCCGGTGGCAAAGTGCTTGAGCAGATTGCGACACAAATGCGCAACAAGAAACTGCCGCAGGTCGATGACTTACGTGACGAATCGGATCATGAAGACCCAACTCGACTTGTCATTAGCAAAAAGCGTGGCGTTGATGTCGACGAATTAATGTCGCATCTGTTTTCGATTACGTCGCTTGAGCGCACGTTGCGAGTGAACATGAATGTAATTGGCATGAACGGCCGACCGCGATTGTTCAATCTCGTCGAAATGCTCAGCGAGTGGATTTCGTTCCGCAAAGACACCGTGAAGCGTCGTCTAAAGCATCGGCTGCAGATCGTCATCGATCGCCTGCATATCCTAGACGGTTTGCTCGTCGCATACCTAAATATCGATGAGGTCATCGCAATAATTCGCGCGGAAGACGAGCCGAAGCCGAAGCTGATGAAGAAGTTCAAGCTGACGGACATTCAGGCCGAGGCGATTCTGAATTTGCGTCTCCGAAATCTTGCCAAACTCGAAGAGATGAAGATCCGTGGTGAGCAGGATGAGCTCAACGATGAGCGCGACACGCTGGAGAAGACTTTGAAGAGCGCCGCGCGACTGAAGACCTTGATCAAGAACGAGATTCTGGAAGATGCGGAGGCCTATGGGGACACTCGGCGCACCCAGATTGTCGAACGTGAGGCCGCGCAGGCGCTGGACGAGACACAGCTTGTCGCAAGCGAACCAGTAACGGTAGTACTGTCTCAGCGCGGCTATGCACGCGCCGCGAAAGGACACGACATCGACCCGATGTCCTTGAGTTACAAATCGGGGGATGGCTACCTGGCGGCTGCGAAAGGCCGCAGCAACCAGCTCGCCATGTTCATCGACAGCACCGGCCGGGTTTACAGCGTGATCGCACATACACTGCCTTCGGCGCGAGGGCAGGGCGAGCCACTGTCGGGTCGATTCAAGCCGCCCGATGGTGCGGAATTCTGTGGCGCGATGATCGGCGACGACGAGCAGCGCTACCTGCTCGCGAGTGACACCGGCTACGGTTTCGTCGCTAAGCTCGGTGACCTGGCGTCACGCAACAAGGCTGGAAAGGCAATTCTGCGCGTATCGCCGCAGGGTAAAGCCGTCGTGCCAGCACCGGTGCCCAAAGATACGGAGTGCTTAATAGCAGCCGTCAGCTCGATAGGCCGCCTGCTGCTGTTCGAAATGGAGGAGTTGCCCGAACTTGCCAAGGGTAAGGGCAACAAGCTGATTAATATTCCCGGCGCAAGGTATAAGAGCGGTGAGGAAAAACTCGTAGCCGCGGCTGTTGTGCCGGAAGACGGTGATCTTCACGTGCATTGTGGCGCACGCATGATGACAATCCGCTGGAATGCCACCGACGACTACTACGGTGAGCGCGCGTTGCGCGGTCGTCTCCTGCCGAAAGGTTGGCGTAAAGTTGATCGGCTGGTTGGTATCGCCCCCTTCACGGAGGACGAGAGCTGAAGTCTGTCTGTAATTAACCGACTTTTGTGTCGACCTTGCTGGATTCCGACGGCATCTCGACCGTATCGTCATGATTAGAATTCGGCATCTCAACGGTCTTTTCTTCGGCGAGCATCTCTTCAGTTACTTCTACGCCATCGTCCGCGTTAACGAGTTCGTTTACTTCACCACCATCAGATGGCAGCTTTGACGTGACATCGAGTTCAGTCACGGTTGCGAGCCTCATTGCGGCCGTCTCGTCGTCGTTGTCGGCACCGTCCATGCGTTTGGCAAGTTCGGCAGCCGCTTTTTCGATTTCCTTATTCAGCGCCTGCGTTGCAGTCAGCTCATCTTCGTAATCCTGTTCGAGAATATGATAATCGACCTCTTGGCTAACCGTATAGTCTTCTTCGACGAGTGCTTCGTCATCACTTTCAATTTCGATAGCCTTGAGGTCGCGTTCGGTAGCATCATCTGGGCGTGGCATTTTAGTTGCATCGACGATTACCGACATGTCGTAATCTTCATCATCAGGCAATACTTCGTCGTCGAGAATAGTGGCCTCTTCGACCGTCGGTGCTGCGATAATGTCCGTCACGCGCGTTTCTGAGGCGTCCGCTTCTGCCGGGAATTCAAGATCCAGGTCGGTCGTTGCCGCAAATCCAAAGTCCTGATTCACGTCCATGTCGGTGCCTTCCTGCAACCCGGTTCCGACGACCAAATCGGCATCGAGCGCCAGGTTTTCGGCCGTCGGGGAATCGTCATCCAGTTCGTAGCCCGGCTCAGCAAGCACTTCGACAGTTACGGAATCGGAGTTGCGGCGCATGGGATGTGGTGCGACCGGAGCGATTGGCGCCGGCTCGTACTCTTCTCGTTTGCGTCGGCCAAAGAATAGGAGGCCGGCAAACAGAGCGATGCCACCGCCGACCAGCCACAGCAACCAGTTGGTCGCGGGCTGGGTAGGAACGTCTGGCAGAGCGATGCTGGCTGTTGGCACGTTCGGCGAGCTGGCCGTCGTCGGCGCGTCAAGTTCAGTTTCAGGTAGAACGACGCTAGTTTGGTCATTTGCGATGAACGGGTTTTCCTCGTCCACAATCAGGTCGCCCGGTCGCAAATCCGCAACGTCCGGCGTGGTAACGGGTTCGAGAACCTCGGTATCATCAACCGTGGTGTCTACTGCTGACGTTGTATCTATTTGTGAGGGAGTGTCTGCCACTGAGTCCATAATCGGCGCGCGGACTATCGGAGCACTAACTGCCGCGCTGTTATCGCTCGCAAAATTCGGAATGACGAGCCAGCTACCGGCCTTCAACTTATTCATGTCATTGTCGATAAACGCATCCGGGTTTGCGTCAAAAATCTGAGCGACGGCATTCCACAGGCCCACAGGACGGTTCTGAAGTCGTGCTGCAATCTCTGACAATGAATCACCAGGCTGCACGCGGTAACGCTCGGACATATCGATCGGCGTACTTACAGCTGCTGTGCGACGTGTGGATGTGCGAGGTGCGGGTCGCTGCTGTTGTGTGTCGATTTTTTGAGTGGCAGAAGAAGGAGCGGCCTCGTTTGTGGTGACCGCCGCTGTTACCGGAATTGCAGGGTCGATAAATAGCATGTATTCACGACTCAAATTCGGGGTATAGGGACAGGCTACGTCAACGCGAACCGTCATTAGTGGTTCGCGAATCACTGTCCTACCGGTCAGCGAAATAACGCCTCCGGCGACGCTGACATCAGCGCGAGAAATGGCTGGAAGGCCACCGTTTTGGAGTCCCGGTTTTAGTGTGACGCAATAGTCCGCAAGCTGTTCATTCGGGCCCAGCGCATAGGCAATACTTGCGCGTAGCGGCTGACCGAGCGTGGACTGGACGTTTATCTCACCCAGTTCGATCGCCGATGCGGGTAGGGCGTTGAGACCACTGCCGACCACAAAAAGCGCAGGAAGTAGAGATTTTTTTGAATCATTCACGAGGGTAGTTCCCGATTTGAGCGACACATAGATTAGGTAATGTCACTGTTCCATTCCAAGACGCTATTCTAAGTTTTGTAAGCTGGCCTCAGGTAGCGGATGGTTCTGCAAATAAAGTGTGAACTGCATCACATTTAATGGCTGATACCGAGTGATTTAGCTGGAATTAGCCGCCTGCAAGTCGGCCAGGGAACGGTGCTGGCCGCTGTCTCGATCTTCGAGTACAACCTCTGGCTCGTGAACATAATGTCCCTGCATGAAGTCGAGGCCGAGCTGAAATAGCACCGCCATTGCGTTGGCGTTCTCAACGCGCTCGGCGATTGTCTTGATATCGCGTTTTCTTGCAGCATTTACGATGTTCTCGACAGTGCCTTGTAACTCCGTATCCGTCATCAGGGAGTGCATCAATTCGCCATTGATTTTTATGTAGTCGGGCTTCAGCATGTCCAATATCTGAAACCTCTCCTGATCAATTCCATAGTGTTCGAGCGCGAAGCCGACGCCAATATGCTTCAACTTGCCTACGAGCGCCTTGGTTTGCTTGATGTGTTTGGCCGCGTCCTTTTCCGGAATCTGTGTAACCAGTCTTGAACAATCGAAGTCGCGACCGTCAAATTCCTGTTGCATCCATGCGGCGGTCGACGCATCGAGAACCGACTGGCGAGACAAGCGCACGAATACACGATCGGCGTCGTTCTCTTCGCAAAAGTCGATCGCGGCCTTGATCATCCATCGATCCACGTTTTTCATCATATTGTTGCGTTCCGCGGCAGGCAGGAACTCGGACGGCAGAACGGATTGGCCCTGTTCATCGATCATGCGCACAAGCAGGTCGTACATTTCGATTGAGTCGCTGCGGAGGCCCGCAATCGGCAGTTGCGCGAGGCGAAAGCGGTTTTCCATCAACGCCGCCTTCAGGTGCTTAACCCAAATCGCGTCGAATTCTCGTTGTTTTGTATCCACGTCGGCAGTCTCGCTCAGCAACGACGTGTTGCCGCCAGCAGCCTTGCCCGATCTGTGCGCATCCAATGTCGCCGCAACGAGTTCTTCGAGGCTGCCAAAGACGTCGCTAACGCCACATACGCCGACGGTGCAAGTCATCTGCGTGGAATTGTCGCCGACTTCAAACGATGTCTTATTAACGTGATTAACGAGCTGCTGGCCCCACACTTGACCGTCCTGTGCATTACCGCGCTCGAGCAATACCATCATCGACGTACCTTCGAAACGACCGGCGAGATCGCGCGGATGCATGCGCTTGCGAAGGATTTCGGAAAACTGTGCCAACAGCTCTTCGGAATCGATAATGCCTACTTTGTCACGGATTCCTCCAAAATCATCGAGCTTTATATACGTGAGTACGTGAAGTCCGGATTTTGGTTTGCGTTTTAGGCGCTTTGTCAGTCGCTCAAGAAATTGCGAGCGATGAAAAAATAGAGTCGTCGGGTCGCGCTTCAAAGCATCGTGCACGAGCTTCGTCGGTTCTTGTGAGGATTTTTCGGGGGGCGCAATGCAAATCTGAACGCATGGCGCACCGTCGTAATCGATTTTTGCGAATCCGAGCTGCAATATGCCGATTTCACCGCCGTCTACGCTCGGTCTCGCATCGAGCTTCTCATCGCGTTGCCATTTTTCTCTGACCGTCGCGATCAAGGCGCCCTTTAGCGCCGCATGATGCTCGATTTCAAAGTGGTCCATCAGCGGCATGCCAGCGACTTCGTCGATTTTTGCGGCTTTGAATAACTTCAGCCATGAGTCGTTCGCATCGACGACGATGCCTTCTTGCACCAGCGCAATCGCCGCCGTGGATGCTTGCATAAGATCGCGGACTTGCTGCCGGTAGCCTGACGCTGACGTGATGGTGGAATTCAGAGCGCGCTCGGCGCGCAACGCTCGAAGTTCGCGTGACACGACCGCCGTCAGGCGTTTCTTCATGCCGATGGACACCAGATCAACGGCACCACTTTTCATCGCATCATGGATGACCAGTTCATTGGCTTCGTCCTTCAGCGCGATGACCGGCACTTCCGGATTGAACCTGTCTTTCTGCTTGATGACCTGGCGGATTGACTCACTGTAGCTGTCGCAATTCAAAATGATGAGTTCGACACGCTCAGCCGCCAAAGTCTTGGGAAGTTTGTTCGGGTGGTTGATCCAGTGACAATGCGCCGCGTGCCCAGCCGCACGCAGCGTGCTGTTAATCAGCTCGACGTCGTCCTGATTGACCGATAAAACGGCTATTGAAATACTGTGGCTGCCGCTCAAATTCTGTCCCTTGCCCCACGAGGGTGTCGTCCATGAACACCCATCTTCTGATCATCAAGCGGCAGTCTAGCCCGCATCGCCCGCGGAGTCCTAAAGCAGATAGTAAAACCGTGACGGGCCTCTAGTTTCGGCTTGTAAACGAGCCATTTGGCACCATTTTTCATAGACTTATGTAGTCGCGCTGGGCGACCGGGGGCGCGTTAGGATGGAACATTCCAGCCATTGCAGTGGATCAAGTAGTGACGGACGCACCGCCCTGCCGAGGCCTGGTCGCAAGTTACTGATTGTTTTAGGGATATTTCTCGGCGTACTGGTCTTGTCGTTCCTGCCGGTATTTGCGCCTCTGAATACTAGCCTGCTGCAATATCTTGCCGTGATCTGGTGGGCCGTGCTTTTGGGCTTACTGCTCGGCGGGGTCATTGATTATTTCGTCCCAGATGGGTTTATCGTCGCTGCACTTGGCCGACACAAACGCACCGCTTTGTTCAATGCCGTGGTCGCTGGCTTGCTGATGTCGGCGTGTTCGCACGGAATCCTTGCTATTGCGATCCAACTTTATAAGAAGGGTGCGAGCGTTCCGGCGGTCATTACGTTCTTATTGGCGTCACCATGGGCCAATGTGCCTGTGACGATATTGTTATTCGGTCTCTTCGGCGCTCAGGCGCTGCTAATTGTTTTTGGGGCGATGGCGATTGCGCTCGTCACCGGCTTCATATTTACATTACTGGATCGACTGGGTTGGATCGAAGGGTCATCGCCTGGCGCGGATCCTGACATCGTGCAGTGGCACAATATTCGCAATTTCAATTTATCGCGAGCCGTCAAAGGCGTCGCAGCCGGCGGCATATCGCTCGCGAACATGGTGCTGTGGTGGATACTAATCGGCGTCTTATTGGCGGCTTTGATCGGCGCCTATGTCCCGGAACACTGGTTTATGCAGTTTCTGGGGCCTGATCTTCCCGGCATGCTTGTCACGTTGGTTTTTGCAACAGTTCTTGAGGTTTGTAGCGAAGGCACGTCACCTATCGCATTTGAGCTCTATAACAATTTGGGAGTGCTCGGCAATCCATTCATTTTTCTGATGGCTGGTGTTGCGACCGACTACACGGAAATCGGTTTGTTGTGGTCGAATATTGGCCGTCGTACGGCCATCTGGCTACCCATCGTCACGGTGCCGCAGATCATGTTCCTTGGTTTCTTGTTGAATCTCTGGTCTAGCTGAGCACGAGGCTTAGCATCGGTGTCTGGCGTGGCAGGCTGGCGAACGTGTGCGACTCCGGTATCATAAGCGCCAGCCGTAAGCGGACGACCGCCACAAAAATTCGATAAAGCATTACACTCAAGCAAAACATGGGAGCGACCCCGGCCAAGCGGTCGGCAAAGACATGGCCAGCTACAATACCAACGAATTTAGATCCGGCCTACGGATTATCATCGATAACAATCCGTGCATTATTGTCGAGAACGAATTCGTCAAACCCGGAAAAGGCCAAGCATTCAACCGCGTGCGCATTCGTAACCTAAAAACCGGCAAAACCGTCGACAAGACTTTCAAATCGGGTGAGTCGGTTGAGGCAGCTGACGTTCTAGATACTGAAATGCAGTATTTGTACACGGACGGCGAGTTCTGGCACTTCATGCTGCCAGATACGTTTGAGCAGTATGCGGCCGATTCGAAAGCTGTCGGAGATGCTGTCAACTGGATAACGGATGGCGACGTTTGCCAGATAACACTTTGGAATAATTCGCCACTAATCGTCGAGCCGCCTAATTTCGTCGAACTCCAAATCATTGAGGCGGATCCGGGTGTCAAGGGCGACACGGCCAGTGGTGGCGTAAAACCGGCAACGTTGTCGACCGGCGCCGTCGTGCGGGTTCCGTTGTTTGTCGATCAGGGCGAAGTGATTAAAGTGGACACGCGTTCGAAGGAATACGTGTCGCGCGTCAAATAAAGCTTTTCTTTTCGGCCTGAAATATGCAGTAAATCTGCCGTGCGTTGTATTTCGCGAGTCGTCGCAGCACGCGCGAGCGCATCAGGTTCATCAGCGATCAGCGCGCGTACCTGGCTGTCGAGAAGCTCATAGTCGTGCTGTGTCACTCGAGGTCTTCCGCGAATGTAACAACGTTTCGAATATCGTCGGTGTGTTCGGCAATCATATGAAGACGTTCGAACCCGAGCGCGACGCCGGCACATTCGGGAAGGCCGGATTGCAGCGCCGCGAGTAGCCGTACGTCCCGCGGTACTTGTGTTTTCCCTAAATCGCGTCGTACGCGCAGATCGGAATCCATTCTTTTAGCCTGTTCGTCGTCGTCAGTTAGTTCGACATAACCGTTTGCGAGTTCGAGCACGCCATAGAATACCTCGAAGCGGTCCCCGACCTGATCATTGTCGGGACACAAGCGCGAAAGCGCGGCTTGACTCGCCGGATAGTGTTGCACGACTGTTAGACAGCCTTTCGGAAACGCCGGTGCGATTCGTGTCGCCAATATTAGATCGAGCCAAGCATCGCGATAATCGCCGATCAAGTGGCGTAAAGCTCCATCTGCAGCTGCCGCACTGGCAAGATCATCAATCGAAGCGCGCATCGGCTCGAGGCCGACCACCTCGACGAACAAATCTACATAGTTGCGATGCACTACGTTGCTCGCCAGGTCTGGCTGATTGAGCACGGCGGCAATCAATGCCGATGTGTCATTGATGATTTCGCCGAGCGCCATATTGTGCCGATACCATTCGATCATGGTGAATTCCGGCAAATGTCGCTTACCGGTTTCCGCGCCGCGATAGACACGACAAATGGAGTAGATGTCAGGATAGCCGGCTGCAAGCAGCCGCTTCATGAAATGCTCAGGCGAGGTTTGAAGATAACGTCCATCCTCGACTTGTAGACTTGTAAGCTGAGGGTCCGATACGGTCGTTGAGCTCAGTGACGGCGTATCGATCGGCAAAACCTTGTGTTCTTCGAAGTATTGACGCGCTCTTGCCAGCATTGATGCACGCCGACTGGCGATTTCAACGCCGCAGTTCGGGGACCAGCTGCTCACGACAATTTATTAGCGAATGCGCCAATCGCTTCGCCCATGCGTACCGATTTGCCGGGCAGCAAGTCCTCGACCCAGCTGGCGACGCCCGATGGCATCAGCAGGATCACTGTTGAGCCCATGTTGAACCAACCAAGCAAATCGCCTTTTTTCAGGTGGCGTGATGCGTGGCCGAGGTCCTGCGGTTCGACGCTGCCGCTTTTGCGCGGGCGAATTTCGCCGGTCCAGGGCGTCGTAATGCTGCCGACATTTAGCGCGCCGACAAATATCAATGCCGCGGATCCGTGCGCGGTTTCAAAATGCAGGTTCAAGCGTTCATTACGACGAAACAATCCGGGCACGTGAGCGACTGTGCTGTCATTAACACTGAATAGATCGCCAGGGACATAATGTGCGGCAACAAGCTCGCCGTGGACCGGCATGTGCACGCGATGATAGTTGTATGGGGCAAGATAAATCGTAGCGAAAGTGCCGGCCGTGTATGCTTGCGTTCTGTCGAGGTCAATCGCGAATAATTCATCGAGCGAATATTCAATGCCCTTGGCCTGCAACATACTTTGGGACTCGAGCTGCGACGCGACGCTGATTATTCCGTCGACGGGCGATA
>JAOTZC010000060.1 GCA_029861535.1 Gammaproteobacteria bacterium | reverse complement strand
CTCGATCAACGCCGCGAGGACATCCCGCTGCTGGTTGCGAACTTCCTGCAGCAGATCGCAGCGGAGGTCGATCAGGAACGCAAAGTGTACGCGCCGGAGGCGGTCGAGATGTTGGTCACAGCCGAGTGGCCGGGAAACATACGGCAGCTTTTTAACGTCGTGAGGCAAAACGTCGCGCTGTCGCGCTCACCGGTGATTAGCGGCGAACTCGTGCAACAGTCCCTGGGCGAGCATGCTGGCAAACTTGCATCGTTTTCCGATGCACGTGACGAATTCACACGCAACTACCTGTCGCAGATACTGCAGATAACAACCGGCAACGTCAGCCAGGCGGCGCGTCTCGCGAAACGTAACCGCACGGATTTTTACAAGCTGCTGTCGCGCCACGACCTGAATCCGGATTCGTTTAAGACGCGGTAGGCCTGCAGGAGCACGCCGTGCGCCCCGGCGGGCACGTAGCGGGACTGGCAATTATTGTGCGGCCTTTTTCATATAGCCTTCGGCACTCAGCCCGTGCTTTTTCAGCATGTCATACAGCGTGGGCCGCGTGATCCCCAGTAGTTCCGCCGTTTTGGACACATTTCCGAAGCTGCGGGTCAGCGCGACGCGTATGGCCTTCGACTCCGCGCTATGCCGCACTTCGCGCAGATTCAGCGTGTCTTCGTATTCTTCGTCCGCTTTCACCCCGAGATCCGCGGCCGTGACCATTTTGCCGTCAGCCATGATGACGGCGCCCTTGATCTTGTTTTCCAGTTCGCGGACGTTGCCTGGCCAGGGGTAGGACTCGATAGCGGCCAGCGCGTCATCGGAAAAACCGTTGATCGCCACATTCTGCTTTTCGCAGTGTTTCTGCAACAGCGTTTGGGCCAGGATGATTCGGCCCTCCTCGCGCTCGCGATACGGCGGAATATTGATGGTTATTTCACTGACCCGGTAATACAAATCCTCGCGAAACAGACCTTCCTTGATAAGATCTTGCGGGTCCTGATTGGTGGCGCACACGACACGCACATCGACGGATATTTCCTCGCGGCCACCGACACGCTCAATCACGCGCTCCTGCAGGAATCGCAACATCTTGGCCTGCAATGACATCGGCATATCGCCAATTTCGTCGAGGAACAATGTGCCGCCTTCGGCCAGCTCCACCTTGCCGATCGACTGCTTGTGGGCGCCGGTAAAGGCGCCCTTTTCGTGACCGAAAAGCTCGGACTCCAGCAGGTTTTCCGGAATGGCGGCGCAGTTGATCGCAACAAAATTTTTCTCGTCGCGCGTGCTGAGACGATGCAGTGCGCGCGCCAGCAACTCCTTGCCCGTACCGCTTTCGCCAAGCAGCAATGTCGTTACGTCGGTCGGCGCGACTTTTTCGATCATGCGGCAAACGGCGAGCATTCCCTCACTCGCAGCGACGATGCCGTCGAGCGGCGACTCGTTGACCTGGTGCTGCAGGCGACGATTCTCCGCCTCGAGCTCATACATGTTAAAGGCACGATCAACCAGCAGCTTCAATGTCTCGGTATCGACCGGTTTCTCATAGAAATCGTAGGCGCCTTGCGCCACGGCCGTGAGCGCGTTTTCCTGGTCGCCATTGCCAGTAACCACGATCACCTTGGTATGAGGGGCGAGCCGCAAGGTTTCGGACAGTGTCCCCAGGCCCTCTTCAACTCCCTCCGGTTTCGGCGGTAATCCGAGATCCTGCAGAACGACGGCCGGCTCATTGCGGCGCAGCTCGGCGATCGCGCTTTCGCGGTTCTCCGCCGTGAATACATCGTATGCCTCGAAGCACCATTTCAGCTGCTTCAGGAGTCCAGGGTCGTCCTCAACAATCAATAACTTGCGGGCTTGCTCGCTCATGGCGTCCTTTATCAAGACCAAATCGCGCTCGTCCACGACAATGGTGCCATGAAGATGGACACAAGTGCAGTAGGTGGTTCACATCACCGGCCGGGCGACTATACCGCCGCGGCCACGGCTAACCCGTCGATGAGAATTATTCTTATTAACCGGTGCTACGACGAGTAGGAGTCCGATAATTGCCTTACGACCTGGCTGCTTGACGTCAAATCGTCTTCGATGTCTGATTGATCGCTCGCGATGACGCCACTTTCTTCGATTGCCGCACGATAACCGGACGGCGCGACGCCAATGTAGCGTTTGAATACACGTGTGAAATAGGAAGGGTCCGAAAATCCGACGCAGTGCGCTACCTCGGCAATGCGCATCGATTGCCTGTCATGTAGCAGCTTGCAGGCGCGATTGACTCGATAGCGCAGCAGAAACTCCTGGAATGTCAGGCCATAGGATTTGCTGAAAGCGCGGCTGAAATGCGACGCGCTCATGTTGCAGAGTCGCGCCACAGCATCGCTGTATATGTGGCGATTGTAATGTTGTTGGACGAAAAACACGGCTGGTGCGAGGCGATCTTTGGGGCCCCGCGGCGCATGCGGCACAGCATCCGGGATAGGTGTACCGACTTTAGCCGTGCTACGTTGGCCTTTAGCCGTCGATTTAAGATTGTTGATTTCGAGCAGGCGATCAACGCAGGAAGCCAGCTCTCCACCGTCAATCGGCTTGACGAGATAATCCAGTGCCCCATTCCGATAGGCCCAGATCGCCAAAGTCTCAGAGTGCTGCAATGTCACCATGACAACGGGAACAGAAGGATGCTGCCGCTTGGTATTCGAAAACAACGTCAGACGGTGACGGTCGGGATAGTCGAAGTCAAAAAAGACCGCTGCCGGCTGCAGGTCGGCGATCATCGCGTTGACGTCCGCGGTTGAATTCGCGCTCACTACTTCAAAAGTTTGGGCGAGCGCCTGCGGCACGTCGACAGCGCTGGGGGTCGCCAACTGTTCCAACCAGATTAAAGTCGGCACATCGTTCATACACGTCGCCTCTTCTCTGTAGGCTCTTTTACATAATCCAAAAGCACATTAATTTCCTTATCAACGAGCTTCCGACTGCGCTCTCACTATAACAAAATAATCCTATCTCAGCCGCAAAACGTCCTACCTGTTCACAATACGGACGAGTTATCGTTCCTCTGCGCAATAACAACAATGTTTCGCGAATACATTAGGAGAAAACAATGAAGAAGCATGTAATGAAATTCCTGAGGGACGAAGAAGGATTGACGATCGTCGAATACGCTGTTGCCGCTGGGTTGATCAGCGCAACGGTCGTTCTCGCGTTCACTAATCTTGGCGCAGCGGTACTTGCCATTATTAATGGACTGATCAGCGCTCTTGGCGGTACTCAGGCGTAGTAATCAGCGTGTGATCCGACAGCCGGCGCATCAGATTCTGGCGCGCCGGCTGTCTTCGATCACCAGCTTTCATAGCCATTAACGATGTTCAGCGATAACTCGAATGCATTAACCCTGGTGCCAGTCATTTGTTTGATTGCGACGCTTGTCGCTGCAACTTTGTCAGATTTAGTCGCGCACCGCATACCGAATTTGCTCACTGGCCCGGCACTGCTCATCGCAATTGTCATTGGCACCGCGACATCAGGGTTTGACGGTCTGATACTGAGTCTTGCGGGACTCGCGGTTGGACTGGCAATGCTATTGCCGATGTACGCTATCGGCGCCATGGGGGCGGGCGACGTCAAGTTACTCGGTGTCGCAGGTGCGTTTCTCGGTCCGTTCGGCGCCCTTGTCGCCGGCCTGGCGACATTTGTAGCGGGTGCCCTTCTCGGCCTTATGTACATTGGGTGGCGCTCGCTCCGGCAAGGCGTCGGTACCGACGGCACGAGTGCGTCGCTGTTCTCAACGGGTCCGCTATCCATATTGACGGGCGCAACATTATGGTTGGCCCAGGTGATTGGGTCGACAAAACACACCGGCGCTGTCGCAAGCAGGGAGGCGTCGCGCAGGAACAGCACTTTTGCTTATGCCCCGGCGATATTTGCCGGATCCGTATTTTCGATCTGGCAGCAACAAAACTTGCCAGTTTCATTTTTGCTTGGGTAGCTTTATGAATGAAATCACAACTGCCGAGGTGACCATTCCTGATCAACTTGGGGTCGCACGATTGTCGAAGCTCGCACCCCGGCCAAAGTCGCTCGACGACACCGGTCTGTCACGCGAACTTGTCGTCGACCTCATTGCCAAACACATTCTCGACCAGGGCACTCCGTCACTTGAGTATCTTGCAAACCGGCTGTGCTTGCCGGGCGGTATTATAGAGGGCCTGCTGGATTTTATGCGCTCGGAAGCGCTTATCGAGATTCGCCCAAGCCGGGCCGACCAGGCAGGTCTTTCCTACGCTCTGACGGAGCGTGGCCGCGCAGCGGCACTCGACGCGATGCTTCGAAGCGGCTATGTCGGTCCAGCACCGATTACCCTGACACATTACACGAATGTGATTCGTAGCCAGTCGATTCATAATCAGAAAGTCTCACGCGAGTCGATGCATCGGTCTTTTCGGGAAGTTGTTATTGATCAGGCGCTGCTTGATCAGCTCGGCTCTTCTCTGAACTCCGGGAGAGCTATTTTTATATATGGGCACGCCGGTACCGGCAAGACCTATATTTCGCAACGATTGACAACGCTTTTTCCAGACGCGGTGCTGGTGCCTTCTGCTCTCGCCGTCGACAATCGCATCATCCAGGTATTTGACCCGATGATTCACGAGGTACTTGACTTCGATATCGACGACGATCGGCACATACTAAATAAGGGGCACGACCGACGATTCAAGGTGTGCAAACGGCCAGTTGCCATTACCGGCGGTGAACTCACTGCCGATATGCTGGAAGTCATGTACGAACCAGCAAACAGGCTTTACGAAGCGCCGCTACAGATGAGAGCCAACAACGGCATTTTCATCATTGACGATTTGGGCC
>JAOTZC010000002.1 GCA_029861535.1 Gammaproteobacteria bacterium | reverse complement strand
CGCAATGGCGGAGGCTACTCGAGATGTTTTGACCGCCGAGAAAGAAGCTGAAATTGCACGACTCGAGAAAATTGAGGTGTCGAGGCAAATCGTCGAACAGCGCAAGGTTGAAATCGACGCCGATGCGGAAGCTGAGCGCATTCGGCGCATTGCGGCCGGTGAGGCCGACGCCGTACTTGCGAAATATACGGCAGAAGCTGAAGGCACACGCAAAGTGCTGGAAGCTAAGTCGATCGGTTACCAGCGGCTGCTCGAAGCTTGCGCGGACCGCAAGGACATCGCTCCAGCGCTGTTAATGATCGAACAGCTGCCAACGCTTGTCGCCGAACAGGTCAAGGCCATTCAAAACCTGAAGATCGACAAGATCACGGTGTGGGACAGCGGCAACGGCAACGATGATGCATCGTCAGCAACCGCCGGTTTTCTGCGCGGCATGATTGGTGCGTTGCCGCCGATCCATGACCTGGCAAAACAGGCCGGCATCGAACTGCCCGAGGCGCTTGGCAGAGTCGAGGGCACGAAAGACGAAGTGCCAGCCAAAAAATCAACGAAGCGTGACAGGCCAACACCGCCGCGCGCTGCGGACACCTGATACCGCTGCCACATTTGGCCATATTGAGATCACGGGCCGCGCATTTTTGAATGGTCTCATCTCCCTAGAACAAGGGAGATGAGCTATGCAATCAGCGATTCAGGGCCTGAAACGCTCCACATCCGTCAAGACACTGGTCATCGGCGGCCTAATTCTTATTCTTCTAATACCGGTCTCAATGATAAAGGGCGTTGTGCATGATCGTGATTCGATCCATCAACAGGCCCGTCACGACATCATGCGCTCGTGGGGTAATGAGCAGCTGATCGCGGGCCCCGTGCTGATCGTGCCGTTCACGCTAAGACACTTTAATTCCAACGGCGGCGAAATTATCGAAGAGAGCCGACTGTATTTGTTGCCGGAGTCTCTAAATTTTGACACCCGCGTCAATCCAGAGATTCGCTACCGCGGCCTGCATAAAGTACCTATTTATAGCGCTGCCATTTCGATCGACGGCGAATTCAACAGCCCGAACATCGAGTTGCTGGGCATTGAGACCGCACGTATCCATTGGGACAAGGCAAGTGTCGCCATCTTCGTTTCCGACGCACGCGCGATCGCGGAAACACCAGTTATCGATATCAACGACAAGGCTCGGAAATTTGAAGCCGGCGGACAACAATTCTTCGGCGACATGCCACCGCCGATTATCGCTCCCATCGGCGCTCTGATTGATTCGGCATCTGCCGAACAAACGGTTCACTTTTCGATGACCCTGCATGTCAACGGCAGTGACAGCCTGCGGTTCACGCCGCTCGGCGACACGACACGCGTTTCCATGTCATCGGACTGGTCATCGCCGAGCTTCCTCGGCAATTATCTGCCGAAGTCGCGCCAGATTACTGGCGACGGATTTACGGCCGACTGGCAAATCGCGAGTCTCGGTCGTGCCCTGCCTTGGCAATGGACCGATCGCCTGCGACCGGTTGCTCAAGCTCATCAATCTGCTTTCGGCGTCAACTTCTATTTACCGGTCAGTCTGTATCAGTTGACACTACGTGCGACCAAATACGCGGTGTTGTTTATCGGCTTGTCGTTTGTCGCTTATTTTCTATTCGAGGTCATGGCAAACCTGCGTCTTCATCCGCTGCAGTATCTGCTGGTTGGCTTTTCGAACGCGATTTTTTATCTATTACTGCTATCACTTGCCGAGCACATTGGCTTTGGTTGGGCCTACCTGGTCAGCGCAAGCGCATCAGCGGGTCTCATCGCCGGTTACAGCGCCGCCGTGCTGAGCGGTCGGAAACGCGGACTGATGATGGCGCTCATTCTTGCGGGTTTGTACAGCTTTCTGTACATGACACTCAAAGCAGAAAGCTATGCACTGCTTGCCGGCGCGATCGGATTATGGATTACCTTGGCACTAGTGATGTACCTAACGCGCCGCATCGACTTTTACGCGCAGGCCAATAGCGTCGCCAACGATTGACGAAGTCGAAGTTGGCTGTCAGACGGTAGTCGGCTTCTTGCGAATCAGAGCCCTTGCCTTGCTGGCTATCGGGATCACCCGATAAAGGGCACTTGCCAATGGCTTGCTCGAATAGGTGTGCCAGACGACGAGTTCGAAACCGGTCTGCTTGAGCAGGTATTCGAAGGACTCGCGGCAAAACTCATTGCAGTGGCCGGGGCGCCATTCAGTCGAGTATTTCTTGTTACGCAGCCCGCGATTCTTCAATGCTCGCTTGACCACATAACTCAATGATCGCGTGTTCGGGAATTCAAGCAACGCAAGTCCATTGTCCTTTATCAGGCTGCCGATTTTCGTCATCGCCAGGATTGAATCGGGCAGGTGTTCAAGTACGTGGCGCAACACAACAACGTCATACGGATTATTGTCCGGATTGTCGTATTCGAGGAAATTCGCAACGATGACATCGATACCCTGGTCCTCAAAGATTTCTTTCGACGCTTTTTCGCTCAGTTCCATACCGCGAACCTGCCAACCGTCCTTGCGTGCCAGGTAAAGCAAACCGGCGCTGCCGCAGCCGATATCCATGATCGAGCCGGGCTCGTCTGTGTGTCGACGAATAAAATCCCAACTCTCGCGTATGCTGATATTAACGTGATGCTCGGTATCTTCCGGGCTCACATAAATCTCGGTGTACTGCGTTTGGTCGACACCACAATCGAGATCATAGTTCCACAACGTACAGTTGCTACACTTGTAGTAGTCGAGGTCACTATTGTGACCGTCGCGCATCCACAAAATCAGGTCATCGCTTCCGCAGAGTCGGCAGTTATCAAGCATCGCCTGGTCATTAATTATCGAGGCATCAATCGTATCACTCGCAGATCCGAGCGCCGAAAAATGCGGAGCCTGTCCTTGTGAGCCGGCCCGCCGGCGTTAGACTGTGCGCGGCAATGGACCAAGAAGCATGGACGATTTAGGCAGCAATCAGGTGTTCGAGCGCGTCGTGCGGCCGCATTTCGATCGGCTGTACCGGCTTGCCTGGCGGCTGACCGGCAGCAAAGCGGAGGCCGAAGACTTATTTCAAGAACTCCTTATCAAGGCCTACGGCAAGCTCGACGAAGTCGTGCACATCGAACGGCCGGGCTCCTGGTTGAGCCGCGTCATGTATAACTTATTCGTCGATCAGCATCGCCGCTTTACGCGACAGCGGCTGCATATCGTCGAGGAAGGCCAGCTACCCGGCGCTGGCGTCGCTGATCTGCCGGGCGGCAATAACCCGGTTGCCGAGACCGAGCGCGCCGAGCAATTTCAGCGGCTCGATGCCGCGCTGAATCAGCTCAGCGACGAGCATCGGATCACTGTGCTGCTGCATGACACAGAAGGCTATAAACTCTCTGAAATACAAGAGCTTATGGGCGTTCCAGTGGGTACGATCAAGTCCCGGCTGCATCGCGCCCGCGCCAGATTACGGGAAATCTTGGTCGCGGATGGAACCTTTTCCTGAGCTACATCGTGTAAGGGTTTGAGAAGGATAGAAATATGTCGCATACAAACGAGCAAACGGATATCGAGCAGGAACGGAAACTGCTGGAAATGCTAAAGGACTACCCGATGCCACAAGCGGAACAAGGATTTTACGACCAGGCAATTGTCCGCGCCGCCCGAGTGGGAAACCGTCGTCAGCGCAATCGCTGGATTATGACGGGATTCGGTTCGGCCGTCGCGGCAGGCATTCTAGTTCTTCTCGTCAGCGGCATGTTTTTCAACGCAACGCAGACACCGCAGCTCGACGCAGATATTCCGGGTGTAACGATAGCGCTGGCTGAGCCACGTACCGTTAACCTGATGTTTGCGTCGACGGAGCCGCTTGATGGCGCGACGTTAACGGTACTGTTGCCCGACGGCATCGAACTCGTCGGCTTTCCGGGGCAGCGCGAAGTTAGCTGGCAAACGAGCCTTGCCGAAGGCAAGAATTTACTACCGCTCAGCTTAGTTGCCGTCACGCCAGTTGGTGGCGAAGTCCTGGCACGACTCGAACACAACGAGCGTAACCGCACATTTCGGTTGCGCGTAGAGATTAGCTAAACGGAGCAAGGCTATGAAGCAGTTCAATATATTTCTCGCGACGCTGGTACTGACGTGTTTCACGTTCTTGCCGGCCACCGCGCTCGCCGACGATTTCGACGATCTCGACGTGACAATGGAGGTTCTCGACAACGAGGCTGACCTCGATGAATTCGTCTCTGAAATGCGCGGACCGGACGACGATGGTCTCGATGATGATGATTTCGCCGACGATGAAGACGAACGCGACGACGGTGACATCGGTGACGTCGGCGACGACGACGACGGCGACGACGAAGACGAACGCGATGACGGTGACATTGGTGACGACGGCGATGACTTCGACCGTGACGAAGACGAGGACGACGACTTCGAACACGACCGTGACGGCGGAGACGACGAAGACGAGTTCGATGATGAGGATGGATTCGAAGACGAAGATGGCGACGACGTCGATGACGAGGAAGACTTCGACGACGAAGAGGAAGACGAGCATGACGATGACGACATGGACGATATGGACGACGATGACATGGATGACGACTCGTCCGATGACGGCACCGATGACGACGACGTGATGTAGCGCCGACAAAACGCTGATCGCTCTGAAAGTTGGCTATCAGCGCGCTTTCCGCGAAAATCCCCCCGTTTGGAGCCCATTCGGGGGGATTTTTTTGCACCACGTCATAGTTTTAATACCGAATATCGGTAACCTTGCCATCTGACATAACGTATCGCTTGGGGCCAAACCGATCCACGCTATTATCAGAAACTCCACCCGGCAGCCATTTGGCCGCCTGCTCAGACTCATCGTCCTGCTCTCGTGCCTGACGTTCGTCCTCCCCGCATCCGCGATGACGGCGGAGGAGTACTTCGACGATGCCAACCGACTGTTTCGAGATAACCTGTACTGGGCTGCTCTGCTTCGCTACCGACAAGCCAACGAAGCGGGCATGAACACGAGCCTGTTGCACTACAACACTGGCGTCGCTCACTATCGCGCCCGACAACACATTCGAGCCCGCCAAGCATTGTTGAAAGCGCTTGATGCGCCGTCGCTGCGCGTCGCGACTCAGTACAACCTGGGCCTGAATGCTTACGCTGCCGGCGATGCCAACGAAGCCTTGCGCTGGTTCCGTCTCGCGCGCGACCAGCAGCAAAAAGAAACGATATCTCAATATGCGCGAGTCGCAATTGCGCGCATTCGTGCACAACAGGCACTCGACGATCCGATCATTATCGAAAAAGAGAAGCGGCGTCGCGAGCGAAGTTTTGCCGATCTTGAACTTCGCGCACGCGTAAGCTTCGGCAACGACAGCAACATTTTCCGCTCGCCATCTAGTTCTTACGTCGACTTCTCCGACCCGACACAGCCGCTTATAACGCCGGAAGAGGTATCAGGCGTTTTCATCCCCGTAAGCCTGAGCGCGAAGTACACGGTTAATTCCTTCAAATACGAAGGCTTCTTCGCCGCGTATCAAATGTCCGGACGATATTACCAGGACAAAGACTTCGATAATGCCAATGAATACAGTCACGAGCTGAGCTTTGGCAACGAGTATCGACGCAAAGACGAAGAAACCGGTCGCGAGCGTCGCGTATACAGTGCCTTCAAGGTCGCACAGCACGACGAGGTGTATTACGACCCTGACGATGGCGACTCGCGAATTGTCGACAATGTCGTTATCGACGACCGACTGAATTACTTGCGCTACGGGCCCGAATTGACCTTTCGGCAATCCTTCGAGAATCTAAGCTTCGGATTTAACTTCAAAGGGCAACTGTGGAATTACGAGGAGCTGCAGGTCGTACCAGCATACGATCATGAGTACTTAAACTTTGGACTCTACACGCAATTCCGCTTTTCGCCGACGTCTTTTTTGCGCTTATTCGGCAGTATGTCCACGCGGCAATTCGGTGAACGACGGGGCCGTGATCTGAACGGGACGCTGGATATCGCCAATGAGGACTTGCGCTACGACTATGTCGATTATGGCGTGCTGGCGCGGCAGCGCATTACCGACGATCTGTGGTTCGGCGTCAAATACGAGCACAGGTTTCGCGAAGATCAATATCTCGGCTACAACAACTACACACGCGATAGTTACGGTGGCGAGGTCCATTGGTCGATCGGCGAGCGCTTCGATCTCGAATTTTCTGGCTTTTATCGGCTTTACGATTATCCCAACGCATTCGCATTTGATAACTCGCTAGCTCCCCTAAAAACGCTAGAAACAGCCAATGGAAATCTTATCGCAACATATCGAATGACACGCCATCTATCGCTCAGATTCGAAGCGGAATATCGTGAACAGGCGTCGAACGATACCCGGATACAATATGATCGTAATCAGTACGTATTAGGGGTCCTTTGGCAACAGTAGAACCTGCTAAAATCGCGCCCTTTCGGTAGACCGTACGTGCGCAGTCAATGGACGTTACGCCAATACTCGAATCCCTGAACGACGCACAGCGTCAAGCGGTAACCGCGCCGGCCGAGCCTACGCTCGTAATCGCCGGCGCAGGCAGCGGCAAGACTCGCGTTCTTGTGCATCGTGCGGCCTGGCTGATCGACGTCGAAGGTGTATCGCCACAGGGCCTGCTGGCAGTGACGTTCACCAACAAAGCGGCGGCCGAGATGCGCGGCCGAATCGAGGCGCTGCTGGACATGCCGGTCAACCACCTGTGGATCGGGACGTTTCACGGGCTCGCCCATCGCCTACTGCGCCGTCACTGGCGTGAGGCTGAGCTGCCGCAGAACTTCCAAATTATCGATTCGGATGACCAGCTGCGACTGATCAAGCGCCTGCTCAAGAACCTCGAGATAGACGACAGCCGCTGGGTGCCACGGGAAATTCAGTATTTCATCAACGCTCAAAAAGACGAGGGCCTGCGGCCCAAACATCTGGACGATGACGGCGATCCTAATCGCCGCCAAATGATCTCTTTTTACAAGGAATATGAAGAGGTCTGCGCTCGAGGCGGCCTGGTCGATTTTGCCGAGCTGTTGCTGCGAGCGCACGAATTGTGGCGCGACAATCCTGAGCTGCTGGCACATTATCAACGTCGCTTCCAACACCTGCTCGTCGACGAGTTCCAGGACACAAACGCAATTCAATATGCGTGGCTGAGGCTACTGGCGGGCAAGGAAGGTGTCCCGTTTGTCGTCGGCGACGACGATCAGTCGATTTATCGTTGGCGCGGCGCACGCGTCGAACATATTCACCAGTTCCAGAAAGATTTTCCGTCGACGTCCGTCGTCAAGCTCGAACAGAATTACCGCTCAACCGCGACTATTCTGAACGCAGCTAATGCCGTCATCGCAAACAACAATTCACGCATGGGCAAGAATCTTTGGACCGACGGTGCCGATGGCGAGGCCATAAAAATGTACGCCGCATATAACGAACGGGACGAATCGGACTTCGTTATCGGCCGTCTGCGCGACTGGATCGATCACGGCAATGTTCGCGCGGATGCCGCTATATTGTATCGGTCTAATGCGCAGTCACGCGTTCTTGAAGAAAGCCTGATCAATGCTGGCATACCGTACCGTGTTTACGGTGGCTTAAGATTCTTCGAACGCGCCGAGATCAAAGACGCGCTTGCGTACCTGCGCTTGATTGCAAATCGTGACGATGACTCGTCGTTCGAGCGCGTTGTCAATCGGCCGACTCGGGGTATCGGCGCACGCACCGTGGAATCGATGCGTGCCTATGCGCGTGCGAACAGTTGTGCAATGTGGCGCGCAGCCGGCGCTATCGCAAGCGACACTCTGACGAGCCGCTCTGCAAATTCAGTGCTCGCGTTCTTGAACCTGATTGAGCGCATGGCACGAGAAACATCCGGGCTCGACCTGCAGGATCAAGTCGACCACGTCATCCATGCGAGCGGACTGGTCGACTATTTCAAGAAGGACAAAGGCGAGAAGGGCGAAACTCGGGTCGAGAACTTACTTGAACTCGTCAGCGCGGCGAAAAGTTTCGAGCCTGACCCGGCGGAAGAAATGTCGCCCCTCGATGAGTTTCTGTCGCATGCCGCGCTCGAATCCGGTGAAGGCCAGGCTGACGCTTGGGAGGATTGCGTACAGCTAATGACGATGCACTCGGCCAAGGGCCTTGAGTTTCCTCTCGTTTTCATGTGCGGCATGGAAGACGGACTTTTCCCGCACCAACGTTCGATAGCAGACCCCAACGGCCTCGAAGAAGAACGGCGTCTTTGCTATGTCGGCATTACACGTGCCAAAGAGACTTTGTATGTGACTTTCGCCGAACAGCGTCGCTTACATGGCATGGACAACTTCTCACAGCCATCACGCTTTATCGCTGAAATACCGGACGAATACGTCGAGGAAATCCGCCCTCGCGTGCAGGTTTCACGGCCCATGGGACGCGCTTCCGGGTTGTCGCGGCGGCAGTCATCGATAGCGCCGGGTGACGATATCGGCATTCGGCTCGGCCAGCGAGTGCGGCATGGCAAGTTCGGGCACGGTGTCATCTTGAACTGCGAGGGGCAGGGCGCACATGCCCGCGTCGAGGTGAATTTCGAGACAGCCGGTACGAAATGGCTGGTTCTGAGTTATGCAAATCTGGATCTGATGTAAACTACCGATCTTGAGTTAGCGGGTTCGCTGCACTCCTGAGGCCTCCTTAGAATAATGAAAATACTAATCCTCGGTGCAGGTCAGGTCGGCTCCTCCGCGGCCTATCACCTGTCTCGTGAAGAAGCCAACGAAGTCACTGTCGTCGATACGCGGCCGGACGTGCTGCGTGAGCTTCAGGACAGACTCGATATTCGAACCGTTGTTGGTCACGCCGCGTATCCCGAGGTCCTTGACCGCGCCGGCGCCAACGACGCTGATATCGTCGTCGCATTGACCGATACCGACGAAACCAACATGATCGCGTGCCAGGTCGCGTACACGATGTATCACACACCGACGAAAATCGCGCGTATCCGCTCCGCGGATTACATGAAGGCCAACAAGCTATTTAAACAAGACGCTATCCCAATCGATGTGCGCATCAGCCCCGAACAGTTGGTTTGCGAATACATCGAGCAGCTCATTCTTTATCCCGGCGCCTCGCAGGTGCTCGCATTTGCCGACGGTCGCGTACGCCTTGTGGGCGTCATGGCCGATCGCGACGGTTTACTGGTCGGTCAGCGTATCGCGACATTGAAAGAACACATTCCGAATACAGAAGGGCGCATCGCGGCCATTTATCGTAGCGGCAAAGCAATGTTGCCGGACGGCGATACAGTCATTCAGGAAGGTGACGAAGTATTCTTTATTGCCGACCGAAAAGACATTCGCGTTTTCATCAGTGAAATGCGTCGCCTCGAAGACCCGGTGCGTCGTGTTGTAATCGCGGGCGGCGGAAACATCGGCGTGCGACTGGCACTCGCGCTCGAGCAGACCAATCAAGTTAAGATTATCGAACGCGACACGAAACGTGCCCGGCTGATATCCGAACAAGTCAACAAAGCCATCGTGTTGGTCGGCGACGCCGCCGATGAAGAGCTGCTGCTCGAAGAGAATGTAGATAGCGTGGATGTTTTCTGCGCGCTAACTAATTCTGAAGAAGCAAATATTTTGAGTTCGATGCTTTCGAAGCGCCTGGGCGCGCACAAGGTTATGGCGCTGATTAATCGCGCTTCGTATGTCGACCTGGTCGAGGCTGGTAGCATCGATATCGCCATTTCGCCACAGCAAGTCACTATCGGTTCTTTACTTACGCATGTGCGCCGCGGTGATGTCGTGAAAGTACATTCACTGCGCCGCGGCGCTGCTGAGGCAATCGAGGCGATAGCACATGGCAACGAAAAGGACTCAAAGGTTGTGGGTCGGGCGATTGAGGATATCCAGCTGCCCAAAGGCTCTGCGATAGTCGCGCTAGTGCGCAAAGAACAGGTCATCATTGCGCACCACGACACGGTCATCGAGGCTGACGATCACGTCATCTTGTTCATGACCGATCGTCGCAAGATCGAGCAAATCGAGCAGCTGTTCCAGGTCGGCGTGTCGTTTGTCTAACGTCGGAGTGTCATGAACTGGACCGTCATACAACGCATTCTCGGGCTGCTGTTGATGATATTCAGCGTGACGATGCTGCCACCAGTTGCCATCAGTTTGATTTTCGATGACCAGTCCTGGTTTTCGTTCGTCGAGGGTTTTGGCCTGACGCTATTTGCCGGCTTTATCTGCTGGGCCCCGGTGCATAAATCTAAGAAGGATTTACGCTTACGTGACGGCTTCCTAGTCGTCGCCGCGTTCTGGACTGTGCTGGGCACATTCGGTGCCGCGCCGCTGTATTTCGACGATTCGTTATCGTTGTCGTTTACCGACGCCGTGTTCGAATCGATGTCCGGTCTGACAACGACCGGCGCGACGGTGCTGAAGGGCCTCGACGAGCTGCCGAAATCTATTCTGTACTACCGCCAGCAGCTACAGTGGCTCGGCGGCATGGGCATCATCGTTCTGGCTGTTGCGGTACTGCCAATGCTCGGCGTCGGCGGCATGCAGCTATATCGCGCCGAAACGCCCGGCCCGGTCAAGGACACGAAACTTACGCCGCGGATTACGGAGACGGCGAAGGCGCTCTGGTACGTCTATCTGGCTTTCACGATCGCCTGTTCACTCAGCTATATGGCGGCGGGCATGGGTTGGTTCGATGCGTTGTGCCACGCATTCTCGACTGTTGCCATCGGCGGTTTTTCGACTCACGACTTGAGCATCGGTTATTTCGACAGCACCGCGATCAACCTCGTTGCAATTATTTTCATGTTTTGTGCAGGCATAAATTTCTCACTGCACTTTTACGCCTGGCGTTATGTTTCGGTCGCACACTACGGCCATGATCCAGAGTTCAAAGCATATACATTCGTGCTCATTGTGCTTTCAGTGATCGTCGTTGCTGTGTTATTTCAGTATCAGTATTTCGACAGACCGGGGCAAAACCTTATTCACGGTATTTTCCAGGCCGTTTCGATAGCGACGACGACGGGCTTTACGACGGCGAAATTCTCAGATTGGCCGGCCGCACTGCCGGTCGCGCTAATATTCGCCAGCTTTATCGGCGGATCGGCCGGCTCCACGGCGGGTGGCATCAAGGTTATTCGCTGGCTACTGATTTACAAACAGGGCGTTCGTGAAATTGTTCGGCTTGTGCACCCGAGCGCCGAAATCCCGGTGAAACTCGGCAACAAAGCGGTTGGGTATCGCGTTGTTGACGCGGTGTGGGGATTCTTTTCGATTTACGTCGTCGTCTTCGGCGTGATGTTACTCGTCGTAATGATGACCGGGGTTGATCAAGTCACTGCTTTCTCTGGCGTCGCCGCGACACTAAACAATCTCGGCCCGGGACTTGGTGACGTGTCATCCGGCTTCATGACCTTGCCGGACACGGCCAAGTGGGTCTCGGTCGCCGGTATGCTGCTTGGTCGACTCGAAATCTTCACACTGCTGGTTCTAATTACGCCGACGTTCTGGCGTCACTAGGCCGGATTCTTGTCCGATCCCTCCTCCCCGCGCAACGATCTGAATTTGCTTGATCGGATCAGCGAAATTACCGGCACGCTGACGGCGTGGTTAACGCTGTTCATGGTTGTTATCACCTTCGTCGTCGTCGTGATGCGATATGTGTTTGACGCCGGCTTAATCTGGGTACAGGAATCCGTCACATGGATGCACGCGTTCGTGTTCATGGTTGGTGCGGCGTATACGCTTCGACATGAAGAACACGTGCGCGTGGACATTTTTTACCGCGGTATGTCAACGCAGCGCCGCGCGTGGATTGATGCAATAGGTGTCGTTCTGTTCTTGCTGCCGTTGTGCGTGTTTCTCAGTGTTAAGGCCTGGGACTTCGTTGCCGTTTCCTGGGCCCTGAAAGAGGCGTCTCGCGAATCCGGCGGCCTGCCGTATCCGATGCTGCCAATTCTCAAGTCTGTGTTGCTCGCCATGCCGCTAATGGTTGCGCTGCAGGGGATTTCCCTGTTGTTGAGTTCCGTCAAAATCATTGGCCGTTCTTCCGCCGACCTGTCGATGGGGCGTTGACGATGGAGTGGGTCGCGCTGCTGCTGTTCTTGTCGGTTATCGCGGTGCTGCTCGCCGGCTTTCCCGTCGCGTTTACGCTCGGCGGCACGGCGCTGATCTTCGCAGCGTTCGGCGTCCTGACCGGCGCGTTCAACGAAGCGTTGCTGTCCGGCCTGCCGAATCGTGTCTTTGGCATCATGACCAACGAGACATTGGTTGCGGTACCGCTGTTCGTATTCATGGGCGTCACGCTAGAACGAGCACGAATCGCCGAGGAATTGCTCGACACCCTTAGCTCCTTGTTTGGTGCGCTGCGCGGCGGACTCGGAGTTTCCGTCACGCTCGTCGGTATGCTGCTTGCTGCAAGTACCGGCATCGTTGGCGCGACAGTCGTGACGATGGGTTTGCTGTCACTGCCAACAATGCTGCGGCGTGGTTATTCTGCGGAGATCGCGACCGGCACAATTTGCGCCTCCGGAACCCTGGGTCAAATCATTCCGCCATCAATCATCCTCGTTATGCTCGGCGACGTCATGACAAGTGCCTACCAACAGGCGCAGATCGCGATGGGCATCTATGCGCCAAAAACCGTGTCCGTAGGCGACCTGTTTGCGGGCGCGCTAATCCCAGGGCTGCTGTTGGTTGTCTTGTATATCTCATACCTAATTATCACCGCGCTATTCAAACCCTCGTTGATGCCGGCCCATCAACGTGGCGCTGATGAGCGAGTTGGGTTTTTGCGGATAATGCGCGCGCTGCTGCCGCCGCTGATACTAATTTTCGCGGTGCTGGGTTCGATTTTGATGGGCCTGGCAACACCAACAGAAGCCGCCGGCGTCGGCGGTATGGGTGCGCTATTATTGGCCATTTCTCGGCGGCAACTCAATCTCGAGCGGCTGCAAGAGATCATGCAAAGTACGCTGCGAATCAGCAGCATGGTGTTCCTGATTTTGATCGGTGCGTCGATCTTTTCGCTGGTGTTCCGCGGCTACGGTGGCGATGACGGTGTACGCGCCATTCTCGAAGCGTTACCCGGCGGTGTAATCGGCGCGGTCATTGTCGTAATGCTGGTGATGTTTCTACTTGGGTTCGTACTCGACTTCATCGAAATCACATTTGTCGTCGTGCCTATCGTCGGTCCGGTGCTGCTCGCGATGGGGCTTGACCCTGTCTGGCTCGGTATCATGATTGCGATCAATCTACAGACGTCGTTCCTGACGCCGCCATTTGGATTCGCGTTGTTCTATTTGCGCGGCGTCGCGCCGAAGGAAGTTACGACGCCACAAATTTACCGCGGTGTAATTCCATTCGTCGCAATTCAGGTATTCGCGTTGCTATTGCTGGCCGTGTTTCCCGAGCTTGTCACCTGGTTACCCGGAAAAATTTACGGCTCCTGATTTATTGCGTGCCGCGGAGTCGCGAGACCGAGCCCTAACTCGTTTTGTACCGGCGATGCTAAACTTATGGTGGATTTCGTTGTTCAGGCACTCTATTTCCAACATCATTGCGCACGATGGTAAGGACTGGTCTTGGCACTAATTGCGGAACTTAAACGACGCCGAGTATTCCGCGTTTCAGCGGCATACATTGTTGTTTGTTGGGTCGTACTGCAAGTTGCGGACGTTGTGTTCCCCGCAATTCCCGTGCCCGACTGGGGCATGCAATTGTTACTGATCGCACTCGTTTTGCTCTTTCCGATTGTTGTACTGATGGCATGGATTTTCCAGTCGACATCCGAGGAGAGATTCCGCAGGGACCCGAGCCGAACGTCACCGGGCATGCTCATCGGCGTTGCTGTAATTACGTTCGCAGTCGGCGGTGCGCTTGGTGTGCTGTGGTCGTCCCTGAATCCAGCGGCGGTTGAGACTCCGCTTGATCGCCGGCCACGCGTTGCCGTGCTGCCGCTGAAGGACATGAGCCCGGGCGGCGACAAGGCGTATTTTAGCGACGGCATACACGAAGAACTAATTTCCCGGCTCGCAGAAATTCGTAGTATCGCGGTACCGTCACGGACGTCGGTTGATCGCTATCGTACGACAGATCTCTCATTTCAAGATATCGCGCAGGAGCTTGATGCGGACTATATTCTCGAAGGCAGCGTTCGCCACAGTTCGGACCGCGTTCTTGTCACCTTGCAAATGATCGAGGGCGAAACCAACAATCATGTTTGGGTGCAGGATTTCGATCGCGAGCTCACCGTTGAGAACTTGTTCGACATACAAAAAGACGTCGCGCAGAACGTCGCAAAACTTTTGAGCACGCAATTGGCGCCGGGTGAACTTCAGCTTCTAAGCCAGGCGCCGACAGCAAGCATCGCCGCTTATGAGGCGACGCTGAAGGGTTTTTTTCACTATCGTCGCCATGGTCGTGAAGATCTTCGCTTGGCGATCGAGTATTTTGAACAGGCGACGCAACTGGATCCAGAGTTCGCGAAGGCCTGGTCAGGTCTCGCAAACACTTATATGTTCGTGGCAACGACCTATGGTTGGATGAAGCCGGACGAAGCGGTCCCGCTCGCCAAACGGTACGGCGCGCGCGCATTGGAACTCGATCCTTATCGAGGCGGCACGATCAGTCTGATTGGGGACATTGCTTACTGGTACGACTACGATCCGATCGCCGCGGAAGCGAAATACAAAGAGGGCATCGCGATCGACCCTCATCATGTTGGCAATCGTCTTTCATATGCCTACCTGCTGTCCACGCAGGGCCGTGTTGATGAGGCGCAGGCACAGATCGCGTACTGTGACAGGGCGCAGCCGAACTCGGCATCTGTGTTGACCAATGCTGCCTGGCGACACTTCGATGCTCGGCAGTACGAAAAGGCCATCGAAAGCGCAGAAGCCGCTATCGCAATCGACCCGGCTATAGTGGACGCATACTGGGTGCTGGGCTACTCACTCGTGTTTCTCGATCGGTTTGACGATCCAAGACTGATTCCGCAGCTCGAAAAAAACGGAATGGTGAAAACGTTGCTGCTGGTCAGAACCGGGCAGCTGGACGAAGCTCTGGCATTTGTGAACGAACTCCAGGCGCAGATGGATCGGCCGGCTGACGTTGCGATTCTGTACGCCATCATCAATGATGCGGATGCAGCCTTCTATTGGATTGACAAGGCTATTGAGGAACGCCACAGAGAAGTATTGCTGCTTCGAACCTGGGAAGTCTACGATTCGCTTCGGTCCGACCCGCGTTTCGACGAAGCGCTCAATCGAATTGGGTTTACCGGCTGACGGTTACGATTACAACCTCGTTTCCAAAAACGCCTGCTCACTGATGCGTTGGTTCAGCTTGGACTTCTGGCGAAACGCATCAAACGACGCATATATTTTGGCCGACGCCGGATCTCTATCGACAAGCTCGGCGATTACTTCATTTGCAATGTCCTCGAGGTGTTCCAGCACCTCTTCCGGAAAAGCACGCAGTTCGATATTTGGATCGTCCACTAGCTGTTGCAGTGCGTTGGCATTGCCGTGCATGTACTCAGCGTTCATATCCATGTTGATTGCTTGACATGAAACATCGACGATCGCCTGCAGATCTGCGGGCAGCGACTCCCAGGCATCGCGGTTAACGTAAAATTCGAGCGTGGGGCCCGGCTCTTGCCAACCAGGGTAGTAGTAATATTTCGCGGCTTTGTGAAGGCCGAAAGCGACATCGTTGTACGGCCCGACCCATTCTGTCGCGTCGATCGCGCCGGTCTGCAACGACGTGAAGATTTCCGAACCGGGTAATGTGACCGGCGTGCCGCCGGCCCGTCGCAGCACTTCACCGCCAAGACCCGGGATTCTCATTTTTAATCCTCTTAAGTCGTCGACGGTATTTATTTCCTTATTGAACCAACCGCCCATTTGCACACCGGTGTTGCCGCACGGAAATGGAACCATATTGAAGGGCTCGTAAAGTTCCCGCCACAGTTCGAGGCCACCGCCGTAATACAGCCACGCGTTCATCTCGAGGTAGTTAAGGCCAAACGGTATTGCGGTAAAAAACTGCGCCGCGTCGACCTTGCCCTTGTGGTAGTACGACGCATCATGGCCGCACTCAACGGTGCCACGACTGACCGAATCAAAGACCTCGAATGCCGGCACTAATTCGCCCGCCGCATACACTTTGATTTTCAGACGGCCGTTCGATGCCTTGTCGACTCGCTCGGCTAAATTGTCGACGGCGATACCGAGCCCCGGGTACTTCGGTGGCCACGAGGTAACCGCCGACCATTCGAAGCTTGCCACCGCTGTGGTTCCGTCTGCGCAGTCCGCATCCTGCTTGGCGCACGCCGCAATGCTCGCTGCTGCTGCCAGTCCACCCACGAATTGTCGTCTTTTCATCCAGCGTCTCAGTCTTCAATAATGGAGCGCTAGTGTAGGGCGGAAGCTTGGAGTTGCCAACGCAACGCGGTGATGCGCTGGTTCCGGAGCGGGCAAGGTAATTTATCACCACCTATGGCGATAATTAGGCTCAAAAGAGTAGCTATAAACCCACTTTTATATAAAACGATAAAGAGTGGTTACTAGATTGCACCGCGGTGCGTTCTTTTCGGCTAATGTGGATATCGTGGTTCGTTTTGGTCCGACCGGTGAGCGAAATACGGGTTCGCCGTCCATAGCTTGCCCGTATGGGGCCGTCCCATCATCGCAAACCACCCCACTCACCGGCCGGTCCGCAGAGTCTGACATCGCGTGGATCCCACCCTGGCTATCCGTATCTGCCTTATGCGTTAATAAAGGTCTCAGTACCCACAAAACTCGAGGCTTACGCCGAAAATGATCGCTTTGTTGCAGCGCGTCTCTCGCGCATCGGTCAGCGTGGATGGCGAAGTCGTCGGCCAGATCGGCCGTGGCCTGCTAGCGCTGATTGCCGTACATCGTGACGACGAGGACAAGGATATCGAGCGCCTCGCCGAGCGGATTCTGACTTATCGGCTGTTCCCGGACAGCGAAGACCGCATGAACAAAAGCCTGCAGGACGTTCAGGGCGGGCTGTTGCTAGTGCCGCAATTCACCTTGGCGGCCGACACCAAAAAAGGCACGCGCGCGAGTTTTACGCGGGCCGCCGAGCCCGATAAGGGCGCCGCGTTTTTCGAGCGCTTGGTCGGCATCTGCCGCGATCGCATTGAATGCGTTGAAACCGGTCGTTTTGGCGCCAAAATGCAAGTTAGCCTGGTCAATGACGGTCCGGTCACGTTTTGGCTTGAAAGCTGAACACCCCACACGTAAACCCCTGAAACTGGGACGCCCTTCCTATAAAGCCCCAGGAATGCGTGAAATATTTGAGGCTTGTTGCGGTCTGAGCGGTATCATGAACATAATGCGCGCCCAGCTAATTCCGCGTGTTATGAGTAAACCGTTTTAAGGGGCTAGTCCCCAGGAGTTAAGAGATGTTTTCCAACATCGGCCCGGTACAGTTATTGATTGTGCTCGCGATTGTTTTGGCGATTTTCGGCACCAAGCGCCTGCGCACACTGGGCTCCGACCTCGGCAGCGCCGTCAAGGGCTTTCGCTCTGCGGTTAATGAGGCCGAAGAGACAACCGAGCAGCTAAGCGATTCATCGAAAGAAGACGCCGACTTCGACAACACGCCGGTTGAAGAGAACCGCAAAGACACCTGACACGGACGCCAATAATGTCCGGCATCGGTTTTTCGGAATTTCTAATCCTTTGTGTGATCGGGCTGATCGTGCTCGGTCCGAAACGCCTGCCTAAAGTAGCTAACCAGCTTGGCTCTTGGGTCGGACAGGCTCGTCGTATGACTCGTGTTATGCGGCGCCAGCTCGAAGAAGAGCTCAACTTCGATAAAGAGCTCAATATCAAGCCAGGCATTAATCCGGCGAACCGTTCGACACCACGCGACGACGACAGCTACTCACCGCTGCACGATACGCCGCCTAAGACAGTCGCTGGCGTCGACGTGGGCCTAGACGTAGACACTACCGACGAGCAAACTTCGACGGACGACGTTGCCGAATCTATTGAAGACAAAGAGGCCGGAAGTGGGCAGCGACAAGAAGGCTGACGGCACCCCAGAACTTGGCGAGGAACTCGCCGAAGACACATTGCTGTCGCACCTGGTCGAGCTACGCAATCGTCTGATCAAGGCATTTGGTGCCGTAGTCGCAGTTTTCGTTCTACTAGTACCTGTCTCGCGGCAGCTTTTCGATCTTGCCGTTGGACCGCTAGTCAGCGTACTGCCAAGCGGTCAGGTTCAAGCTATTTCTGTCATGTCGCCGCTAATTGCGACCTTAAAGTTATCGTTTCTTGTCGCATTGATGATTGCGATGCCGATCGTTCTTTATCAAACCTGGGCGTTCGTCGCGCCAGGATTGTACAAAAAAGAAAAGCGCTTCGCGTATCCGATGCTTGGTTCCAGCATCTTGCTGTTTTACGCCGGCGTCGCATTTGCGTTTTTTGTCGTGTTTCCGTTGATGTTCACATTTATCAGCAATTTCGCGACCGATCGAATGGCGTATCAACCAGACATCTCTGAATACATCAGCTTTATTACAATGATCGTGCTCGCCTTCGGTATTGCGTTTGAGGTGCCGATCGCAACAGTATTGCTTGTGTGGACTGGCCTGGTTAAAACGGAAAAACTCGCCAAAGGCCGCCCTTATGTCTTTTTGATCGCGTTCATCGTCGGCATGTTCCTGACGCCGCCGGATGTATTCAGCCAAACATTTCTCGCCGTGCCCGTCTATTTACTGTTCGAGGTGGGCCTCCTAATGGCGCGAATCTTTGCGACAAAGCCCGAAGAGGCTGACGACGAGGCGGTCGCGGCCGACAGTTGACTACTACTGGCAATATTTGACCGATATGGAATCGGCATGTGCCTGAAACCAAACATAATTCAAAGGGTCAAGTAGAAAGTAACACTTGAAATAGTGTTTAATGCCTAGGCTGTGAGGTCGCCGCCTCACTCTAAGGACCCAAAAAACCAATACCGGTCCAATCCGGGGGAAATATATGGCAGACGTCGGCACCGCTACGGCGGAAGACTATTCACACGATGCAGAGCTTTTCGGCCATCCAAAAGGGCTCTACGTCTGCTTCGCGACCGAGCTCTGGGAGCGCTTTTCATTCTACGGAATGAAGTATCTGCTGCTCCTGTACCTGACCAAATATCACTTGTTCACCGATACGATGGGCCTCGACGTGCTCGGCTCGTATGCAGGTTTGGTCTACGCATTACCGCTGATTGGCGGCATGTTGGCTGACCGTTTTCTCGGCATGCGCAAGTCGGTGATTTTTGGCGGCATCATGCTATCACTCGGCCATATTTTGATGGCGGTCGAAGGCCACCAGGCGATTAACTACCCGGCCGGCACGACCTTGTTGAATGATTTACAACTCGCATCCGGACAGGTTTTCGCGGCCGGTACGGTGCTGACCGAGGACGTCATGTTCCGCGATACGGCCGCGCTCAAGGTGTTCTATTTCGCACTGGCTCTGATCGTCATGGGCGTGGGCTATTTGAAGCCCAATATTTCAACGATCGTCGGCAAGCTGTACTCGAAAGACGACCCGCGCCGTGACTCCGGTTTTACGATTTTTTATATGGGCATCAACATCGGCTCGTTTACGGCAACACTGTTGTGCGGCTGGCTCGGTGAGACCTTTGGCTGGAAATATGGTTTCGGCGCCGCCGGCATTGGCATGATCATCGGCCTGTTTACGTTCACGTATGGCCAGAAATTCCTAATGGGTCACGCCGAACCAAGCGATCCGGAACGCCTTAAGAAGAGCTTCCTAGGACCGATTAACGTCGAGTGGTCGATTTACTTGATCAGCCTACCGGTACTTGGCGTGCTTTGGTGGCTAGTGCAGCGCGAACACGTTGTGCTGCTATCGCAAAACATTTTGCTGATAATTTCTATCGTCGGCCTGATCTTGTATTCGATGGTTTACCGGAAAGGCGGCTCCAACAATGGTATTGCGTATACGGTTGCCGGTGTCGCCGTTGCCGCCGCTTGTTATGCCGTGCTTGTCAACCTGCACTTCCTGCCCGGCAGCGAGGCGCTAGCCGAGAATATTCTGTACGGCTCGATCGTGTTGATCATTGCGTTCGTCGTCTATGGCTTCATGACGCACAATTCGCCCGAGTTCGGGCGCACTGTCGTATTGATGGTGTTGATTCTGTCGACAGTCGTTTTCTGGGCACTGTTCGAGCAGTCCGCAGGCTCAATGACCCTGTATGCTGACCGCGTCGTCGATCGCAGCATTGGTACAACAACATTCACTGCAGCTCAGTTCGGGTCACTGAATGCTGGCTTCATCATGCTGCTTGCTATTCCGTTCGCGGCGCTTTGGACCTGGCTTGCGAAACGGGACCTTGAGCCGACAACGCCCATCAAGTTCAGTCTTGGCATCATCCAGGCCGGGCTCGGCTTCGGCGCACTGGTGATCGGCGCACAGTTTCCGAATGAGGCCGGCCAAATCGCAATGATCTGGCTAATTTTGGCGTACCTGCTGCACACGACCGGCGAACTTTGTCTATCGCCCGTTGGGCTTTCGGCTGTTACCAAGCTCTCAATCGGCAATGTTGTCGGCGTCAGCATGGGCACCTGGTTCCTGGCGACCGCTCTATCCGAAACCGTCGCCACGCGTATCGGACGGATGGCTGCGATACCAACGGAAGGTGGCGCGACCGCTGACTTGGCCGGTGCACTGTCGACGTATACAACGTTGTTTGAATTCCTGATGTGGCTAGGAATCGGCGTTGGCGTATTCATGCTGATTATCTCGCCGATCCTAAGGCGCTGGATGCACGGCGTTCACTAGTCGCTTTCACGTAACAACGCGGCGGCCGTCGTGCCGATCAAGGTCTATTCAATTCTGAGGCCTGACGAATCGATGGTACGGCACTTGCAAAAACCGGACTGAAACCATGAATAAGAAATTCTTTTTTCTCTTCGCGCTTATCGCGATCGGCGTAATCGGCTGCTCAAAAGATGACCAGCAAGGTGCCGGTATGTCGGCGTCCGCGCCCTCGGAGACAGCCGAAGAGTTCGTTGCCCGCGCCAATGCCGAATATGCGGATCTTTGGGTCGAGTTAAGCGCCGCTGACTGGATTCGCAGTACTTACATCACGACAGACACAGCCGTCATCAGTTCACTCGCCAATGAAAAGTATGCCGAATGGCACACGAATATGGTTGCACAAGCGGTCCAGTATGACGATCAAGAGCTCGACCCGAAGACGCGGCGGGCGATTAATCTCCTTAAGCTCGGCACATCGAAGCCCGCCCCGGATGACCCGGCGAAACGCAAAGAGTTGACGCAAATCGCGACAGACCTCAAGGGCGAGTATGGCGCCGGCGAATATTGCGACAGCGCGAACGAATGTCGCAGCCTGCCGGAACTTGAGAACGTGCTTGCCGAGAGTCGGGATTACGACGAACTGCTTGACGTGTGGGCCGGCTGGCGCACGGTATCGCCGCCGATGCGTGCACGGTATCAACGCTTCGTCGAGCTCGCGAACGAAGGCGCCAGCGAACTCGGTTATGGCGACCTCGGCGAGATGTGGCGCTCCGGTTACGACATGACGCCGACCGAGTTCGAGGCCGAAGCCACGCGCTTATGGCAGCAAGTCAAGCCCCTGTACGATGAGCTGCACTGTCACGTGCGCGCCAAGCTCGGCGAAGTTTACGGCGAAGACAAAGTGCCTCAGGACGGCCCGATCCCGGCGCACCTACTCGGCAACATGTGGTCACAAACCTGGGGCTTCATTTACGACCTCATGGAACCGTACCCGGGCGTCGCCGGTCTTGACGTCGACTCGACGTTGAAGGCCAAGGATTATGCGCCGCGGGAAATGGTGCGCTCCGCCGAAAGTTTTTATGTATCGCTCGGCATGGACCGTCTGCCCGAAACATTCTGGGAACGATCGATGTTTTCGAAACCGGCCGATCGCGATGTTGTCTGTCATGCGAGCGCGTGGACCTTGGATGCCGCGGACGATTTACGCATTAAGATGTGCATAAAGCAGACCTATGACGAGCTGCGCGTGATCTATCACGAACTCGGCCACAACTACTATCAATGGGCCTATAAAGATCAGCCGCCGCTGTTCTGGGGCGGCGCACATGCCGGCTTTCATGAGGCGATTGGCGATACGGTTACGCTCTCAATGACACCCGAATACCTCGCCGAAGTCGGTCTGCTAGCCTCGGCGGAACAGAGTCGCGAGGCCGTCATTAACCGGCAGATGATGCAGGCCCTCGACAAGATCGCGTTCCTGCCATTCGGTAAGCTTATCGACGAGTGGCGCTGGGGTGTTTTCTCCGGTGCGATCTCGCCTGAAAATTACAACGCCGCCTGGTGGGACTTACGCACGAAGTACCAGGGCATCGAACCACCTGTTGAGCGCACCGAAGCCGACTTTGACCCCGGCGCGAAATATCATATTCCGGCCAACGTCTCTTACACGCGCTACTTCCTCGCCCGCATTTTGCAATTTCAGTTTCAGCGCGCGTTGTGCGCTGTCGCTGGCCACGAAGGCGAGCTGCAAGCTTGTTCCATATACGGCAGCAAAGAGGCCGGTGAACGCTTCTGGGCGATGCTCGAGTCTGGCACCAGCGAGCCGTGGCAGGACACGCTCGAGAAGCTGACTGGCACGCGGGAGATGGATGCGAGCGCGATCATCGACTACTTCGAGCCGCTCATGGGGTATCTTAAGGAGCAGAACGAGGGCCGCAGCTGCGGCTGGTAAATAAAGGGGACAACGATGTCCGCAGAAAAAGTACAACAAGCGAACGGATCATCTTCAGGCTTTCTCGCCACAGTCGAGCGCGTTGGCAACAAGCTTCCCGACCCAGCCGTGCTGTTTATTGCGCTGCTGTTTATTACTTGGGTCTTATCGTGGCTTCTGTCATTTGTCACGTTCGAGGTTGTCGATCCACGCACCGGTCAGCCGGTCATCATCAACAATCTATTGTCGGGAAGGTCGTTTACTGAATTCCTGTCAGTGATGGTCACCAACTTCTCGCATTTCCATCCTGTCGGCGTAGTACTCGTTGCAATGCTCGGTATCGGCGTCGCCGAACACACCGGTTTTATCAACACCGGTATTCGCGCGTTACTGAACGTAACCGCGAAGTGGTTATTGACGCCGATGGTGATCTTGGTCGGCATCGTCAGCCACTCGGCGGTCGATGCCGGTTACGTCTTGGTTATTCCACTGGGCGGCGTCATCTTCTACGCAGCTGGCCGACATCCATTAGCCGGTATCGCGGCCGCATTTGCCGGCGTGTCCGGCGGCTTTTCGGCGAACTTCGTGCCGTCGTCACTGGACCCATTGTTGCAGGGATTGACTCAGGCCGGCGCGCAGATTCTCGACCCGGCAGTCATTGTTAATCCGCTCAACAACTATTTCTTCACGACCGCATCGTCGCTCCTTATTGTCAGCCTCGGCTGGTTCATTACCGACAAAGTCGTCGAACCGCGGCTCACAGGCACCGAGATCGACGGCGACGCCGAAGACCTGCCGGAGATGCACGACCTGAAAGACAATGAGCGTAGAGGATTGCGCTGGGCACTCATTTCGATGGTTGTCGGCACCGTCCTTCTATTCGCCACCGCGCTCCCGGAAGGCTCAGCGTGGCGCGCGCCAGAAAGCGGAGAACTAACGGTCGGCGCCGCACCAATGATGCGTTCGATCGTGTCGCTTATCTTCCTGCTGTTCCTGGTGCCCGGTGTTGTGTTCGGCATCGCGTCCGGTTCGATGAAAAGTTCGAAAGACATGATCGATGGCATGACGCACGCAATGCACATGATGGCCTACTACCTCGTCATCATGTTTTTTATCGCGCAGTTCGTATACGCATTCAATGTCTCAAATCTTGGCGTACTGCTCGCTTTGCAAGGCGCCGCCGGACTGAAGGCGCTCGCGATGCCCGCCGCGTTTACTATTGTCGGAATTGTATTTTTGACGGCATTCGTCAACATTTTCGTTGGCTCGGCAAGCGGCAAGTGGGGCCTGCTCGCACCGATCTTCGTACCGATGCTGATGTCGCTTGGCATTTCACCGGACCTGACACAGGCCGCCTATCGTGTCGGCGACTCAAGCACCAACATCATTACACCACTGATGCCGTACTTTCCGTTGGTCGTGGTTTATTGTCAGCGCTACGTGAAAGGCACCGGCATTGGCACCGTAACGGCGATGATGTTGCCGTTTTCGATGTGGTTCCTGGGAACGTGGACCATCTTCCTGTTGATCTACTACATGATAGGCTTTCCACTCGGTATTCAGGCCAGTTACACCTATCCATAGCTCGGTAAAACCTAATGCTTGATTTTGAGAAACTCGGCGCGTTCTATTTGGGCAAGCGCTACGACGACGAAGCAAACGAGCTGTCCGAAGAGCTCGTTCTGTATGACTCCAAAGATCTGACGACGCATGCAGTGATCATCGGCATGACCGGTTCGGGCAAGACCGGTCTCGGTGTCGGTATTCTCGAAGAAGCGGCGCTTGATCACATCCCCGTCATCGCGATCGATCCGAAAGGCGATATGGGCAACCTGCTGCTGACATTTCCGAAGCTTGCGGCCGAAGACTTTCGACCGTGGATAAATACTCGTGCGGCAACCGATAAAGGTCAGACACCGGACGAATATGCGGCAAGCCAGGCTGCATTGTGGAAAAAAGGCTTGGGCCAGTGGGGCCAGACTGGCAAACGAATCAAAGCTCTGCGTGACTCGGTCGATCTTGCGATTTACACGCCCGGCAGCAATTCCGGTCTGCCGGTATCGGTATTACAAACGTTCGCGGCGCCCGCGCCCGAGCTGATCGACGATGCCGATCTTTATCGCGAACGCGTCCAGGCTACGGCGACAAGCATCTTGACGCTGCTCGATATCGATGCCGATCCGGTCGCCAGCCGCGAGCACATCCTGATCTCGCGCCTGCTCGATCATGCCTGGCGCGAGGGCCGCGATCTCGATGTCGCCGGATTGATCGGTGAAATTCAGAATCCGCCGATTACACGCGTTGGCGTCATGAACGTCGATTCGTTCTTCCCGGAAAAGGATCGCTTCGCGCTCTCGATGCGGCTAAATAACTTGTTGGCCGCGCCCGGTTTCGAGGCCTGGATGCAGGGCGAGCCGTTACGAGCGAAAAACCTGTTGTATACGGCTGATGGTAAACCGCGAATCTCAGTCATGTCGATCGCACACTTGGACGATTCGCAGCGCATGTTTTTTGTATCGATGCTGTTGAATGAACTGATCGGCTGGATGCGTGCGCAGCAAGGTACCTCGAGCCTGCGCGCAATCTTGTACATGGATGAAATCTTTGGCTACATGCCACCAGTTGCGAACCCGCCGTCGAAGACGTTATTCCTAACGCTTCTAAAACAGGCGCGCGCTTACGGTCTTGGTCTCGTGCTGGCGACACAAAACCCTGTCGATCTTGACTACAAAGGACTATCGAACACCGGCACATGGTTCATCGGCCGCCTACAAACGGAACGCGACAAGGCACGTGTAATGGAAGGCCTCGAGGGCGCCAGTGACGGCAACTTCAACAAGCAAGCCATGGAGCGCACGTTGGCCGGCCTCGGCAAACGCCGTTTTCTACTGCATAACGTGCATGAAGACGAAGCGGTCGTCTTCGGCACGCGTTGGGTCATGTCGTACCTGGCCGGGCCGATGACGCGCGACCACATTCGCACCTTAATGAAAAAGGTCAAAGCCAAGTTGGGTGCGGCCGAAAAAGCCACGATGAAACCAAAGCGCAAAGCGGCAGAAGCAGCGCCAACGCTACCACCGGCCATTGAGCAGTTTTATGTGCCGGGCCACGCTGAAAACTTGGTTTATCACCCGCGCCTCGTAGCTGCCGGCGACATGGTTTTCAGTAACGCACGCTACAAAGTTGAAGACGAGCGCAGCGTATTATTTACGGTCGAACTGGAGGACGGCCCGGTCGATGTGGATTGGGACAATAGTGAACGTCTCGAGATCTCCGTTGACGTCCTACAGAACGACGGCAACGAAGCCGCCGCTTACGCCGACTGCCCGGCGGCAGCGGCAAATCCGAAGTCGTATGCAAAGTGGGGCCGTGACTTCAAACGCTGGTTGCGGCAGAACGAAACAATGTCGGTCTATCGTAGCAAGCGCTTCAAGCTAACCTCGGCCGGCGGGGAGACCGAAGGAGAATTCCGAGTACGCTTGCAGGACGCGGCCAGTGAAAAACGCGACCTCGAGATTGGCAAAATTCGCAAACGCTACGCGTCCAAAGCAACAACGTTGGAAAATCGATTGCTGCGCGCGAATCAGGCGATCGAAACCCAGAAAGAGCAATCAACGAAGAAGAAACTCGACACAGCGATTTCATTTGGCACCGCCATTCTCGGTGCCGTGCTCGGCCGCAAAAAACTGAGCAGCACAACATTTTCTAAGGTCGGTACCGCGATTAAGACCGCCGGCGGCGCCCGCAAAGAGGCGACCGACGTCAAACGCGCAGAGGAAATCGCCGCGAAGACGCAAGCCGATATCGATGCGCTGAACGCCGAACTCGAAGAGGAAGTCGCCAAACTCGATACGGCATTCGATGCGCAATCCGAGGAACTCGACGAGGTTGTCGTGCGTGCAAAGACCACCGATGTGCATATGCCAGTGATTGGACTTGCGTGGATGCCGTATTCAGCCGACGAAAAAGGGCGTCTGCGGCCGGCCTGGTCTCATTCCTAATGATAGATGACATCAGCTCAACCAAGAAAAAAGCAAGAATTGCCGGGTTTATCTATCTACTACTGGTGATAACCGGTGTTGTTAGCCTGCTATATATTCCCTCCCAATTTATTGTCCGTGGCGATGCGACAGCGACTGCAAACAATATTTTGTCGTCTGAACCTCTTTTTCGTGCCGGCATTTTTCTTAGTTTCATAACTCAAATCGTCTATGTATTTCTGGCCCTGGCTCTATACCGATTGCTCAAAGAAATCAGCCATCCACAAGCGTTACTGATGGTGACGTTGGTTGTGATCGGTGCCTCGACAGCCTTTGCCAACACATTCAATGAAATTGCCGCTTTGATCATCTTGAGTGGCGATGACTTTTTATCAGTCATCGAAAGACCTCAGTTGGAGGCCCTGTCCTATGTATTTCTCCGTTTGCATAGCTACGCCTTACAAGGGATTCAGATATTTTGGGGGCTTTGGCTTTTTCCCTTTGGGTATCTTGTCTATCGATCGCGCTTCATTCCCAAGATCTTGGGTGTCTTGCTCTTCATTGCTGGGCTCGCCTATGTCTTGAGTAGTTTTACGTTCTTTGTCTTGCCGCAATACACCACTACTATTTCTCCGCTCATCACATTTTTGGAGATGGCGGAATTGCCGATAGTCTTTTGGCTGTTGATTGTCGGTGCGAAGGCTCAATCATCAGAGTAGCCAAGTCGTTCGGGCCTCCGATCGGAGTAACAGACTTAAACTGACCGATGGTGTGATGGACCTGTAGCGAGGGGAAAACAACGCAAGGCCGTTACGATTGTACTGCCGTACTCAGGTCGTGGCCGGGCAGGGTGCTTGACTGTCCGCTTGACACCCGAAAGCAGCCGTTGGGATGGCAGAGCCCTGAAGGACTGCTAATGACCCATTGGAGACGGTCAGTTGTTGCGGGCATGGACGGCTGCGACCGACCCAGAGCAGACATCAGCTGCGTATACTTGGGGTCAGTTCATACATAGTTGATATTTCCGGCGGCCGGAGAATGCCGCATTGAACAAGCTTTACCAATTTGTCATCGAACTTCGACGGCGCCGAGTTTTTCGCGTCGCCGGCATCTATCTGGTTGGTGCGTGGGTGACCCTACAGGTAGCCGCTTTGGGCTTCCAATCTCTAGATATACCGGACCGGGCGCTTGTCGGCGTCTGGATAGCAGCATCTATCGGTTTCCCACTGGCACTATTTCTTGGCTGGAAGTATGAATTCTCCACTCAGGGCATTACCAGGACTCGACCAAGCGGTGAGGAAAATACGGACGATCTCGCGCTCCGCAAAGCAGACTATTGGATCCTGGCAGCGCTCGCTACTGTCGCCTTGACCGTCGGCGTCCGGCTGGCGGTTAATATTAGTGAGACTGAGCCTGATCCTGGATTCGAGCTTGGCGCTGCCACCCCATATCCCAACTCTATTGCTGTATTGCCGCTTGACAACCTAACCGGAGATCCAGAGCAGGCATACTTTGTGGCTGGAATGCATGAGGCGCTCATTGCTAACTTGGCACGGATTAGTGGATTGAAAGTGATCTCGCGAACTTCAACCTTGCAGTATCAGGACAGTAAACGCACTGCACCACAAATCGGCACTGAACTCGGCGTTGCCAATCTAATCGAGGGTTCGGTGATTCGCGACGGGGATCGCGTGCAGGTAACGATCCAGCTCATCGATGCGGCGACAGACGAACACATCTGGGCTGAAAATTATGAGCAAAAACTTACAAACGTCTTGCATCTACAAAACAATATCGCGCGTGCAATTGCGGGTCAGATCAAGGTCCAGCTTACTCCGTATGAGAAAAACTCGCTAACAGCGGAAAAAAATGTGGACCCGGAAGCATACGAACTCTATCTGAAAGGCCGCTTTCACTGGTACAAATTTACAGAAGCAAACTTAAAGCTCGCGCTCGAATATTTTGAGCTGGCGATAGACAAGGATCCTGACTACGCACTAGCTTATGTTGGATTTGCAGATGCCCTAGCCACGCCGGCACATGTCGGCATGATGCCGACAACGCAGGTTTTCCCTGCGGCGTCCCAGTTCGTTCAACGTGCGCTAGAACTGGATCCGGAGCTTGCCGAAGCACACGATCTCCGGGCGCGAATTCATTTTGTGTTTGACTGGGACTGGGACGCAGCCGAACGAGGCTTTCGCCGTTCGATCAGCCTGAAGCCAGGATACCCCGATGTTCACATCGTTTACTCGCAGCTCCTGGGCATTGTTAATCGTTGGGATGAATCGCTTGAGGAGGTACGCGCTGGTCTCGATCTGGACCCACTCAATCCCTGGTACAGATACGAGCTGGCGCTTCGATTGGTCTGGTTTGACCGCTACGACGAAGCCTTGGAGACGATGAACGAACTGGTTGCAAGCCAACCTGATTTCTACCCTGTCTACGGCTTGCTTTGGTGGGTCCTGCATGAGCAGAATCGTGATGATGAAGCGATTTCTGCGGCTGGTGAATATTTCCGATTGCTCGGCGAAGTCCAGCTGACATCAATGCTTTCCAGTGCGGATGCAGATACCAGCTATATCGATTTAATGCGTCAAGTGGCCCAAGGGCTGGAGACTGATTCAGTCAGGCGATATGTCAGCAATGTCGACAAGGCCCGTGTGTGGATGCATGCAGAAGATTCTGATCGTGCTCTGGATTTCCTAGAAGAAGCAGTTGCAATGCGGGAAAGCCACCTCGTTTATGCAATCCCGGATCCGCTGTTTAGGCCCTTGTCGCAGTACGACCGCTACCAGGACATACTACGTCAGCTGAATCTCCAATAGGCATTGACACGTTGCTGATCTAGACTGTTTCGAGAGGTCCGCCTTCAACGCATCTCGGTCGGCCAATAGAGTCAGATGCTGCTTCATCGAACGGCTGCTTCTGGCCGTTAGTTGCCCCTTGATTGGCCAAGATTCCTCGAACTTGAATGACCGCAATTGGCTAGAGCAGACGTTCGGTCCCAGATGACCTGAAATCCTATTCGAGTACGTCCACTATGCGCTCAGAAGCGGCCATTACGCTAGAATGACTGACAAGGGCTACTTAATACCCAAAGCCGCCATTCGCGGTTAGCCAATACTGGGCATGCCATGCGACACTTTTGTCCCTCGGTGACGAGTTAGGCCGCAATGCGAATCTTGCAACACTTTCATACTGCACAGGAAGCCGAAGACGTGGGTCGGATGCTTGAGGACAGAGGGATTGCCACCTTCGTTTCGGGTAAGAATGAGGAATGGGCTGGCGGTCCCATTTCGGGCCCATCAGGAGCCGCACTTTGTGTCATCGTCGAACGGCAATACAACGATGCGATCATGTGGCTAAGTAATCCAGATCACGAGGTTCAAGTTAAGCGATCGCCAAGTGAAATATCGGACATTAGATCATCTTTGCAGCCCAAGAATTCTGTGAGAGCGATGCTACCCGTGCTGATTAAACTCTTGATTCTTGTGAGCATGTTTGCAATCGCCGTGAAGTTCTTGATTATGTACGCCACCGCCTAACAAATCGCCGCGCTGACCGCTTCTGGTCGTTAGCAGCCCTTGGGCTGCTAAACTAGCGACTGGCCGCTGCTGACCCATTGCAGTCTTTCGCGAATCTACCAGGGTCAACTGGAATGACTTCTCATGACGTTACGCCTGATCCACCGCTTACCGTTGAGCAGCTGGCTGTTGTAAAAGCACTTTCCGACGAACAAGTCGTCGAACTAGATAAAGCGCTGCTCGCGAACTGCAATAACTGTTGGCGGAAGGTCGCGGCTGTAGTCGGTTTTACGATGACAGATAAACTCATGGCGACTTTCGAAGGTGTGCCCGATGTCTATTACGCACAGCGGGTCCGTGAACTGGTCGAGCGGGGCACGTTGGAATCAATCGGTAACCTTAACTATATGCGCTACAGCGAGGTGCGTCGTCGTCAGGTTATTGATGAGTAAGTCGCAGTGGCTGCTTTTGGCCGTTCGCTGCCTTTAATATTGTCGATATTGGTGCTGCATGAACGACCGCTTTAGGTGAAAGCGGTCATTCAGACTGGGACTCTCGATATCAGACTACCGAATGTCCGCAGCACGCTTCAAAGCGGACGGTAGGTTATTATTGTCCTGAAGGGCCACTACTGACCCAAAGCGGACCTAGTTGGCTAGCAACAATCGCACGCAAAAACTGGCAAATTGTTTAGTTTAGACTACGCTTATTGCACATCACCGATAAAGGCAAACCTGCCCAAAGACAGGGACGAAAAGCGGTGCTGACAAGTTAATTACACAGTCTAAGTGAATTCGAAAAGAATTGAGGAGAAGAACGATGTCAACTCATGATCATGGCACCACCAGCGATCACACTGGCGCCTGTTTTGTCTGCACAGCTGCAGCGCGCGGCGACCGTGATACGGACATCGCCAACGACGGCCGACGAAATTTTCTGAAAGCCGCCCTCGTGGCGCCTCTCGCGGCGTCACCGCTGACGGCGGCTGCCCATGGCCGCCCCGACAATCAGCCCGGGACCGGCCGCGGGCCACACCACGTCCCATCCGGCGCCTTCGTCGTCGAGGCCGGGCAGGCTCTCATATACGACGCCGGCGAGCTCAAAGTGATGCGGGACGTTTCGATACTCGTCCGCAACGGCTACATTGAGGAAGTTAGACAGGGACGTATTCGTGGGTTCCGCCGCCTGGACGCCAGCACCCAGTTCGTGGTCCCGGGCTTTATATCGGGACATACCCACGCGTGCAGCGCTACACCGACGCGCGGCATTATCGAGATGGGGCGGTCCTTCGCTAGACCTCTGGAACTTGTCGAGACTCTCTCGGACGCCGAATTGGATGCGCTCACAGCCTTCAACGTCGCGGAGCTGCTGCTAGGTGGCTCGACAACGCACATAGAGATGAGCCTCAGCCTGCGTCAGGCCCAGTCGTATGTGCGAGTTGCCCGCAAATGGGGCGTCAGAGGTTACCCCGGAGGCATGGTGCCTGGCATCGCGCGGCTGTTTCCGATCTGGTTTCGGGCCGATGATCAGGCGCTGTTCGACTCCGTGCCCGGAACGCTCGCCGAGATCCAGGCCAACCTTGAATTTGCACGCAGCGTAAACGGTGTCGACGATGGCAGGATCCTGCCGCAGATGACGCCCCACGCCACGGATACCCAGACACCCGAAACGATGATGGCCTATGCGGCGGGTGCCGCGGAGCTGGGGAATGGCATCCACATCCATCTATCCCAGTCCTCCCGTGAAACTGACACCGTCAAGCGTCTCTGGGGCGTTACCCCAACCGAGTGGTGCAATCAGTTCGGTTTCTTCAACGGCCCCTTGTTCGGAGCCCACATGAGCGGTCTAGATTTCGTCGTGGACCCGCCGATACTCAACGCAGGCGGCGGAGTCTACGCGCACTGCCCGTCGGCCGGCGGCGCCGGCGGCGGCACCCAACCCTACCCGGAGGCGCTGGCTGCCGGGATGAATGTGAATATCGGCATCGATACGCACTCGAACGACTATGTCGAGAATCTCAAGCTGGCGGTGCTCTACGGACAGGCGCGCCACTCGCTAATCGCATCCACCAGCTCCATTCCACTGCAGCGGCCGTCGATGTGGGATGCTATTCGCGGGGCCACGCTGGTTGCCGCAGACGGCCTGCGGCGCGAAGACGTGGGGCGCATTGCGCCCGGCGCGAAGGCCGATCTCGTCGGTATCGAGGTCAGCGGACCGCTGGTGGGGGTCGGCACATTACCGCCTGAGCCGCTGAACAATCTGCTCTACGCTAACGGCCTGTCGACCCGTCTCGTCATGACCGATGGCAACATCCAGGTCTTCGACGGTCGATTCGTGGCCGATAATTTCGCGCGCGTCGCCAGAAAAGGTGGCGAGGCAGTCAAGCTGATCTGGCAGCAGCTTGACGCCGAGGGATGGTTCGACTGAGCCGAACGCGGGTCGGCAATGTCTGGGCGAACACCGGGTTACAATTCCCGGTGTTCGCTACGGTACTGACAAGAGCTTCGGGATCACCATGCCGGAAGACGTCCCGATGACGGCCCAAGACCGCACCCACATCTCGCCTATCTGGTGCACGCCCTGAGAATCAGACAACTCTCGGTCGTGCGCCGGGTTTTTCTCATCCAGTGAACTTCCGCTTCTGGCCGTTAGCGGCCTGTCATTTTATCGATTTTCCATCGCTTTGAATGACGGCTCTTGGCGGAAGCGGACATTGCGATTGGCAAGAATTAAGTCGCAGCTCATTCGGGCTTGACGAATTTCAATGTCATCCGATCGCTTTCGCCGATGGCTGAATATTTAGCACGATCCACATCCTCGAGTTCGAATGCTGGAGGTAAGGTCCACACGCCTTCCGGGTGATCTTTGCCGTCTTTTGGATTTGCATTGATTTCACTGCTGGCCAGATAACGAAAGCCCACGGACTCGGCGAGTTCGATCACGACGTCCTCGCGGATATAGCCGGATTCCGCCGCGGGATCCTGTCGGCTAGAGGGAGCCCCCCGATGCTGCACCAGACCCAGCACGCCGCCCGGTTTCGTGATCCGGTACATACCCTTCATGGCGGCATGCGCATCGCCGTCTTCCATCCAGTTGTGCAAATTGCGAAAAGTCAGCACTAGGTCGGCACTCGCCGGCGGTGCGGCCTCCAGCTTATGCGGAGGATCAAATACGGTTGTAATGACGTGATCGTAGATCTCAGGGGCGGCGGCCAGCTTTTGATCGAACCGTTTGGCATTTCTGCGGTAATAATCTTCCTCCGCTTCGGGATCATAGCTGCCCGCATACAAGGTGCCTTTGTCTCTGAGAAAGGGCGCCAGAATCTCGGTGTACCATCCGCCGCCGCCGGGGGAGATCTCCGCGACCGTCATATGTTCTCTGATGCCAAAGAAAACCAGAGTCTCGGCCGGGTGGCGGTACTTGTTACGCGCTTTGTGTTCCGCAGAGCGGTGGTCGCCATTGGCAATGGCGGCCAGAACTTCGGTCAGGTCGTGAGCGCCGGCTGCGCCGGATACAAAAAATACCGCGAGTAAGGCACCTATCGAGATAATTCGCTGTTTGCGCATGGAGTCTCCTATTTCGGCAATGGGTACATACTTCCTGCGGCCGTTTCCGGCCCTCATGTCTTCAGGGGACAGGACGATTGGAAATCGTTCGCGGGGTTTCTTGTCGATGGAAGGTTAGGGGATTCTATCGCTTCGTTGAAGCCCGGGGTGCGGAAAATGGTCGCTGAATCCTGGTCTGGAGGCCGAAAGAGCGAGTGCCCAGCGGAGCCCAAGTCGTCACGGCATGAAGTTGCGGCCGAGCCGGCCGCTTTGCCTCATCATTGAGCGGGATGCCGGCGCTCTGGCCCTCGCCCCGCCGAACGCAATCTTCGGACATCGGCTCAGGCGATGTCCGGCACGGGGTGATAGCTGAAGGGCAGGGTCTCGTCTTTGGGCCAGGGCGGCTGGCTGAACAATAGGCATTCTCCGACATAGCGAGCCATCAACAACAACTTTCACAAAAGCAAAACGAAGGACTTGATTATCGCCTCGCAAATCACTTATCTGAACCGTGTTGTGATATCGGCTTTTGGCCGTTAGCTGCCATTCGATTTAGCTGAATTTGGCCTGATCTAATGACCGCTCTTGGTCAAAGCGGACATTCGGCAACTGCCATACTCAGACAGTGGCTTCCATCCGCGATTCAAGTGCTTAAGGTCGGTTTGAGGGGCGTTCGCGGGAGAAAATATTCGTACTAACTTGCTTCGCGGCGTCTCCCATTTGTATGAGGAGACAAGCATGAGCAAAGGATACCTAACGACGAAGAACGCGAAGGGCTATCCGGCAGTTCGACGCCACGGCCAGATCAAACGGCCTTAGACCCCTGTCCGTAGCCCAGATCGGAAGCTCTGATACTCGTCTTGCTGTTGGAGCGGTGGGCGAATGTTCGCAAGCGCGACCAGCTCATCCGAAATCAGACCGAATCGGTTACCTGTACAACGCGGCTGATGCTCCAGCAATCCGATTCAATGTTGATCTCACTTCATATAGCAGGTCATCCGCTGGTATCGCTGGATCCTGCTGTGCCATTTCGTAGCCGAGTGCCATCGAGTACTCTGAAAATGCTATCTCATAGGATAGCCGTCTGAAAGCTGGGTCTTCTATACCTCTGCCCGCGCCCGCACTTGCGATCGTTACGTGATCCAGATTGATAATAATTGCCATTTTCGTTGGGTCGTAACGAGATCGATACTCGTCCTTTCCTAAATTATCATACTCCACCGAGAATCCACCTTTTGGCTTACGGCGCTTTTGACCGTCGCCACCGACTGGATCGAGCGGATCTATGCCGTCTGGTGACGGAACACCTTTACGAGGTATTTCTGGCGCATTCTGCCCCTGCTTGTCGGCCTCTCCACCTGCGCCATCAGATTTATCGAGGACTCCGGGTTCCTGTGTGCCTGCGATCCATTCACTGGTCTCGTCATCGCCGCTCTCTGAAGAACCAAAGAGGGAAGTTGCATTTCCGGGCTTTGCCGCAGCTGATCTTATTTCCTGCAGGCGCTCCTTCATTCGTCGAAAATCTTCGTTCAGTACCTCTGCTATTCGGTTTGCCTCGCTTGCCAATCGCCTGGCCTCTTCTGTTTTCTTGGCTTCTTTGTACTCAGCCACCTGCTCTCGCCGAATCTCCTCCATTTTGGCGCCTACGTACGATAGTAAAACCCGTACTGTGGGGTGCTGCGGGTTTAGCTCCAAAGATCTAGACGCATCGTAGGGCGCAATAGAACTTTCAGATGTCTCCAAAACTGGTACATCAATCTCGCCGAATAAATAGTTTCCGAACTCCTTTCTTTCAATTCCACACGTCTCTACCGCTACCAAGTTTCCAAGGCCCGCTGTCACTGAGATGCCCTGCTCAGACTCCTCCAGCGGCGTTCTTGAGACTTTGACTGTTAGTACAGCATCACCGATTACTTCTCTCTGTTCATCACTGGGCTTAAACTGCCTGATCAGTGCAACGGACGGCTCCCTGTACTCGCAAACGTGATCGTTAACAGCGACCCTGGGAGAAATGGTTCGAAATGCTTGAAGATGCCTTTCGATGTATTCAATAACTGGCGCTGTTCTAATACGGGGTAGAAGAACACCGTCAATAATCACTTTTGTGCCATTTGGCTCACTGGTTTCTTCATTCTTGGTTTGCCAGTCAACTGGAATATCGTCTCCTTCCGAGTTGACGACTGCAAGGCGATCGAGTTCTACAATATTTAGCAGGCCACTTCTTCGAGTTTCGATACGGAGCCTGTCAGCTATTCCAAACGCTGCAGACTTGCCCGTACCAAATTTTCCACGACCTGCTTGACCAGATTTTCGGTCCAAATTCTCTGCGTGCATCTGGAAAAAATGGTCAAGCCCAGCTTCGTCCATACCCCGACCATTATCGTCAATCTCGATTCGCCTCAATCTGGGCCTGACATCTATTTGCACATGTGGCGATACACCAGGGTCGATGTACTGAAGACTGTTCACGACATATTCCCAAACTACGGCAGCTTCAGTTTTAAAAGAAGCAGCACTCTGCAGTAAATCGCGACCGACATGAGAGGTGACTTTTAGTTCTGCCGTTGCGTTCATTTGCTATCTCCATCTTTATCGAGCACAGAACGAGCTGCACTCAAAAATTCTCTAATCTCCATGTCACCGTCAAACAGAAGCTCAACTCGGTTAATTTTGAGATCTTGCATTCGGCCAGTTGCGTAACTGTCAATCCGGAACACCGCCTGAGCATCTGACAACGAGATATCAACGTCGCCTGCAGCCCATTTCGTCCATGCTTCAGTGGATCTGATGCGAGACCGCTCCCTTTTTAGGCGCGCGTCCTGTCCTGATTGTGTTCTAGAAGGCGGATGAGCCTTCCGTAGATCAACAGATTCCACAGCTTTGTGATTCTTGGTCGCCCAGTCGAGGCCTGACGGTGTGAGAGTCCAACCGTCCGTAATTGACCCTTTGAGCATTGAGCCGAATTCTGGTGTTCTGGCCCACACCAAGTTCCGACGAACATTGTCCAAATTGATCTGCTCAGGGTACTTCCGCCAAGAAAATCGTCCGGGCGCAAGCTCATGGCACTTCATGGCTACGTCTTCGCTGTCGACAGGCTGCCGGCCACCATCCAATAAATACACAGCCATAGTGACGATGTATGGTTGCGGCAGTGAAGTTGTCAAGTCTTTTTTGACATTTTTTTCCATTGCAATTACATTATCTGTCAAATGAGTGAGAAATTCAACACAGAAAGTAGCTTTCCAGGCGTTGTATCTTGGGGAAACCCTGGCTCGCTGTTGTTGCCAAGTGCGTTGTGCCGGGCGTGGGCTGAAGTCACCCTACCGGCTTGGGCCATTGCAGACCTCGGCATTTCCAGCGGCGATACTGTCGGCGACCTCTTCTCTTCTGACTGGCCCAAAGAGTCATTCAAAAGAAAGAGAATCGAAAACTATCTCTGCCGAATGCTCCAATTTCGACTTGACACCGTATGTGACGAGGTCATCGTCGGCCGCAAATGGCCGGAAGGTCTTAATCCTTTGGTCCTTCCTTTTTCAACTCGAACCAAGAACTGCGTCCGCGACGCCAACCTCAACGAGGACGGCCAGGCCTTAATCGATTTGAAGTTTGGTGAACTTCTGTCTGTACCCGGAATGGGACCGCGATCGGCCTTAGACCTTGTGTCAACTCTTGAGGCTGCAATGCATATTGTGACAACAGTTCCCTCGATGTCGGGCGATCTTGCTCCTGAGATCGAACGCGATAACGTTCTGCTTGAAATCTATGAACAGGCCGAGGGGCTGGCAATTGATGAGATCAGTAGTCGTGATCCGAGGTTTCGAGATGTGATGCCGCCAGGAACCGGCACGCTCTCAGATCGCTTGGACCGGCTTAGCATGATCGCGGAACCCGAGCTTTTCCTCAGAGAGGCAAAAATATTGGGCATGGCTTTACCGGAAATCAAACATCGCGCGGACGAACTCGCCGCCGAACCACTTGATGTCTCACTTCGAAGACTATTTGAATTGTTGTCAAATTTGAAGGGAGACAGAATCGACGTGCTCATTGATAGGTTTGGGTGGGCTGGCATACCGCCGATTACTTTGGAGGATGCCGGACAGCGACTGCATATCACCAGAGAAAGGATTCGTCAGATTCAAAAGAAAATTTACAGCAAATTTCCTGACCATCCGCTATTTCTTCCACAGCTACGCAAAGCAATCAGCAGCCTGAACACTTTTGTCCCGGCGAAAATCGATGTCACACGGCTCTATCTTAAGGCTGAAGGCATCACGACAAAGGCTTTCGACCCTAGAAGTGTCATAGCGGCGGCCTCCGACTGCGGCATTGAATGCTCGATTCAGATTCAGAGCGTGAGAGGAAAAAAGCTGGTCGTTTCTGAAAAGCAGAAGGCAGCTGCTCAGTCTCTAATTAAGTTCGCCAGGAAGCAGGTCGGAGCGTCGGGAGCCACAAACGTAAGTGAAGTCGTTGAGCAAGTCTTACAAGAAGGGTTCCAGATAACCGAAAAGGATGCGCTCCGGTTACTCCGAGCTCACGAAATCGTAAGTTTTTTGGCTGACGACTGGTTTTGGATTCCAAGTATGCCTGCCGCACGAAATCGAATGCGCAACGTCGCTAGAAAGATGCTTGCTGTAACCTCGCCAATGCGGATCCCTGATATTCGGGGCGGCCTGAGACGTGTTTACTTTTTTCGTAACTCGAGCGGCACAGCAAAGTCCTGGCCACTACGTGTTCCGCCAACAAACGTTCTTACAGAGTTTTTCAAACAGCACTCAGAATTCGAGGTTGATAAGGAAGGCCGAGCTTACGCGGTCGAAAATCTTGATTATCGAAAAGAATTGTGGGAGCCCGAACAGATTTTCGTTGACGCGCTTCGTTCAACTCCTTCTTCTGTACTGGATCGGCAGAGCCTCCTACGTGAGTGTCGGGACCGCGGCCTAAATGACAATAGCTTTGGTATTTCGACATCATATAGCCCGATTTTGTCTCACGTTGACTTGAATATTTGGACGCTGCGCGGAGTCGACGTTAATCCTGCGGCTGTCGAGGCTCTACGAGTTGCCAATGCGCTTCGCCCTCGTGAAAAACGACTTCAGGACTATGGTTGGACTACGGACGGGAAAATCTGGATTGCTACACGAATACCAGAGCTCTACGAGTCGTATATTTGTGGTTGCCCAGGCGCAGTAGTGAGATTCTTACAGGGTCGACGTTTCAGAGCCTTAGGCGAGGATGGTCTGGATTATGGGACCATTGGATTCTCTGAAAGTCATGGCACGTCCTACGGATACAACCCGTTCTTGCGCCGGGTGGGCGCGGAACAAGGCGACATCTTAATTTCCGAGTTCGACCTAAATGCGGACATAGCCACACTAAAAATCGGTGATTTCGAGCTACTAGATGCGATGGACGAAACCTAGTGCTTCCGGCCAGAAGCTGGCATCTCGTTTATGTAGGATCCAATACCGTGAGCACCCAGTCGCGAGCCTCCCGCCACGGCTCACATTCACCCCGCTCAAACTCCACCTTAATCCAAATTTTAGCGCCAGCAGCAGGTGCAAATGCCGTTGCACGGACGGTCACGGTTCCGCTCGCTTATCCAAAGAGATTAGGCTGATTCTGTCGAATATTAAGCAGGTGCAATACTGTCAAATAGCTCATCGACGAATCTCTTAACAACATTCCGATCAGCCGCGCACCGCGCGCATTCGTACACAAAAATCTCTTTTGACATCCCAGTGCCGTGCAAATGTTGTCGGTAGAACTCGTCCAACAGCTTCTTGCCGTCGAAATACTCACGACGTTGATTTGTCTTTTTTAGCCGTACGACATTCGCCTCCGCGGTTGCGCTTGCCGCGCCGATTGCTTCCGGGGACACTGACGCCTGCAAGGTCTGCATGAATTGTTCCGCTTGATCCGTAGCCGTATCAATTGGATCCTGCAGACGGAAAGCATGTAGGCCAACTTCAGCTTTCACCCGACGCGCTTTTTCGTGATCCTCCATTTCATCTACGATAATGTCTAATGCAACGTCTACTGCCGCTTGATCCGTGAGTGAGATTTTGTGATGCACAGTAGTAATCGCTTTCCAAATTACCTCTGGATCGACAAGCAAATTTTCGATCATTGACACCGGAAGGTAGTGGACGCCGGGTGTAGTCGGTTTGCCTTCCTCCAAATCCCGATCAACAAGAGCGTGTGCTCTAAGGTTCTTCGAAAACTCATCTGACAAGATATCAGACAGGCTTTCCGCCAGTGATTTACATTCACTCTTTCCGCCGCCTGATCTGATCGTAAGCTGACTGAAACGTTCACTGAGAAAGCTCAGGATTCGTTGGTCCGCCGCTTTCTTCGAATTGTCCGTTGGCTTCTGACCTTCGACAACTAGAATATTCCGCATAGCTGTTATGTTGGATGTCGATCCAAAAACATCACGAAGAACCTGCAGTTTCTCGTCGTCAGTCGCAATCTGAAGAAGTTGATTTTCCTCAGTCGGCACTAATTCGGACGGCCGCAGTAGAAACAGCTCTTCACTGCTAGCTTGTTCAACTATCGTCGGGGAATGAGTGGCCAGAATAAATTGCACGTGCTCGCGTATTGAGAGATTTCGCAGGTAATCAAGAATCTTACCCTGCAAATTTGGATGCAGATGAAGCTCGGGCTCATCCATCAAAACGCAGACTTCTTCTGACTGTGGCGTTTGAGCGTCCTCCACGTCCCCGCCTTTACTGCGCTCGATTCGAGCCAGAATACGATTCTCTATTAGTGGAAAGAATAGTTGGATTACGGCTTTCTCACCAGAACTCAGTTCGTCAATATCAACGTGAATTGCTTTTGTATGCACCTCCCAAAGACATTGCACCTGATCCCTATTGGTGACGTCTATTTTGTGAAACCGTAGATGTGGCATGAGATTGTGTGTCATTTCTCGCAACGGTTTCCAAATGTCCGGCATTGTGCCTTTCTTGATTTTTCCCTCGCGATCAAATCGTTCTGTGATGGCTGTCTGCCGGTCGAGTTCAATTTGACACAGGCTGTACTTCAGATAACTGCTTGCCTCGTCATAATCTGTCGCGCTTCGCGCACGGCTTTTTAGTGCAATGCCTTCGAAATTCGGCAAACTCGGAGTAGATAGTAGCGACCGCATAGTCAACTTTTGTTGACTCAAAAAACGCATTCGAACTTGCTGCCGGCCACTTGTGCGATGAGGACCAACATACAATATCGGCCCGGTTGGGCCCGTATAGCTTCGGAGCCCTTCCAACAACGTTGACTTACCACAGCCATTCGGCCCGGTTACAATCATTACTCGTGGAACATCCTCACAGACAGCCAGTCTTATGCTCTTAGTGTTCGCTACGGAAAAGGTTGGGATTCTCATTTGAACAGTGTGGTAGTTTCTCACCAACGTGCCAAGTATTTACAGGCAAAACATCGCCAAATTTGCGCATTTAATGGGTTTTTCAGGACTAACTCCACGTGGCAGGTTAAATGGCGTTGGTTAGGACTGAGTTAGGTGCGCCAAAAAGGGCCTAACCGGAAAACGGTCAAGCCCTTGAGTTGTATGGCGCGCCCGGAGAGATTCGAACTCCCGACCACCTGGTTCGAAGCCAGGCTACTGCATTCTAAAGGTCACTGTCCTATCAAGACAGTGACCAATCCTTTCGAATCAGGATTTTACTAATACCAGTGCGGAGTATTGTGGGGCTGTTGACGAAAGCAATCGATCGAACGCGATCTAGTCGCCCAAACACTTACCAGCGTAGGCCTTTGTTACCCTAGCGTTCGCGATTTGGCACTCATTATCGTATGTAATGCCGTTCATTCCGCAGACTGGCGCATATTCGCGTCCGCAGTTGCGACCCTGGTCTTCGCAGACACCAGCGTAGTCGATTCGAATACCTTTGCGTTCCGCGTGGCAGGCATTGCTGTAGGTCAGTGCATCCGAGCCGCAAACTGGTACGAAAAACTTTGGACAGGGCCGCACATTGCAGATTCCGGACGTATAACTCGCAACGCCTGCGCCGTCTGCATAACAGGCATTGTCATAGGTATTGCCGTCGTCGCCACACACCGGTGCAAACACCAATGGGCAGTTTTCAAAATCGCAGACGCTCGCACGCTGCACCGGCACCCGTGAAACATTCGCTTCACAACGATTCAAATACGTACGGCCATTCATGCCACAGACCGGTTCACGAATGCTGGGACAACCACTCGCCGTGCAGGCACCAAGGCCCGCCACTTGCACGCCGGACTTTTGCGCAAAGCATTCGTTGATGTAGGTATTGCCATCGATGCCGCAAACCGGATCAAAAGTTTCTGGGCAGCCGTCGCTTTCGGCGTCCGGACAAATGCCTTCATGATCGATCTCGACGCTGGCGGCGCCAGCGACACAAGCATTACTGTATGTCTGGCCATCGACGCCGCAAACTGGCTCATATTCCATCGTGCAGGCGATTTCGTCCGCAACTGCGGCCGCTGTCTCGCTTTCATCAATGGCCGTGACCTGGCTTTCGTCAACCGCCGTGACCTGGCTTCCGTCAACCGCCGTGACCTGACTTTCGTCCTCATAGGCGGCAAGGGCGCCAGCGCACACGAGCAGTCCCACGCTTACGAGCATTGTTGTTCGTACGCGTGTTTGTACGTTTGTATTTCGTGTTGCCGCCGTATTGATACTGCCGCTCCCGCTATCGACTCAGTCTGTTATTAGAGTGTCGTTACAGAAACTAGTTCGTGACTAGCTCACTAATGGTCACCAGTTTAAATCCCTGTTCGGCGAGCTTCGGCAGCTCGGCCTCGAGGAATGCGAGTGTTGTTGCATACGGATGACCGATGCCAACAGCTGCGCCGCGTTGCCTCGCCAGCAATTTTAGGCGCTCAAACTCTCGCCGGATGGTGTCCGGTGCCGGATCGGTATCGAGAAACACGTCACGCTTGATTGCGTCAACGCCGGTTTCGGCGGCGAGTTGTAATGCGACGCTTTCATGCGTCGTATAACTGTCGATAAAGAACAGCGTATCGCGCGCATGGATCTCCTCCATGAGCCATTGCATATGACCTGGATGGCGCGTTATCAGGCCGCCGCGATGGTTGCTGATGCCAACGGCACTTGGTACCGCGGCAATCGCGGCATCGAAAGTTTCTGCGAAGTCACTCCGGCTCATGTCGAGCGTCAAAGTAACGGGCTCGACGATGTCATCATCGATCGACGCCTGCATCGGCAGGTGCAGCAGCACTTCTTTGCCGGACTCTGTCGCCGAGGTCGCGAGCAGGTGCGTACGCGGCGCGCCCGGTAGAATCGCGAAGCTGACCGGCCCCGGCAGCGCGATTGCGCGTCGCCCGGCGGCAAGCTGGTAACCGAGATCGTCAATGATTATCGCAATGCGTGGTGCTTCCGCACTGATCGCAACGCCGCTGAGCGCCGCCAAAACAGCGGCAAGGAGGAATGCTATGCGCGTCATTTAGCTTTGCTGTGCATGACTCCGCGACGCTGCAATCGGTCGAGTGCTTCGACCAGTTGCGTGTCGGCGTCACGATTCACAATGCCGGTTAGGCTCAGGTCCGGATATCCCGGCGTATCTTCGATATAAATATCCGGCGTGATTCCGGTCTCATGAATCGAGTCGCCCGATGGCGTGTAGTAACGTGACGTTGTCAATTTGATTGCACGGCCTTTGGACAGTGGCATGACCGTTTGCACCAGGCCTTTACCGAATGTGTCGGTCCCGATTACCGTCGCACGGCCATGATCCTGCAACGCGCCGGCGACGATTTCGGCGGCTGATGCCGAACCGCTATTGACGAGTACGATCATTTCCGCGCCATCGAGCACATCGCCCCGATGGGCTGAGCGGGAAAAACGCGCATCGCTCGTGCGACCGTCGGCGCTGACGATAAGCCCAGCGTTTAGGAATAGATCGGACACATCAACTGCCGAGTCGAGAACGCCCCCAGGATTATTTCGCAAATCCAAAATCAATCCGTCGAGCATGCCTTCGTTCAGATCCTGCATGCTGTCTATTGCGCGGCCGAGTTCGCGTGACGTCGTCTCGCTGAACTGGCTCAAACGTACGTAGCCGTACGATGGATTGAGGAGTTCATGGTACACACTCGCGACGCGAACGATTTCGCGGCGCATCTCGTGCACGATTGCTTCTGAGCCTCGCAGCACAGTGATGCTGATTTCCGACCCCGGTCGGCCGCGCATGCGTTTGATCGTTTCCTGCAGCTTGCCGGGTTCGACGGCATGTCCATCGACCGCGATAATCGTATCGCCGCTGCGTATTCCTGCGCGTGCGGCGGGCGATCCAACGATTGGCGTGATGACGCGAATTTCCCCGTCGATCTCACCAACCTCGATACCGACACCGGTGTAGGTACCCGTGGTGCTAATCCGTATGTCGCGATATTCGTCCGCGTCCAGGTATTGAGAGTGCGCATCGAGATCGGCGACCATGCCGCGGATCGCGCTTTCCAAAAGCACAGAATCCTCGACCGGTTCGACATAATCGCGCTTGACCCGCTCCATCACTTCGGCAAACAGGCGCGCCTGCTCCCAGGCCAGCTCTTGTTGATCCGGCCGCTTCCCAGCCGCCAGCAACCCGCCGCCTATGGACAGGCTGAAGCCCATGACGAGGCCGACCACGACAACCAGAATTGCTCTGGTCTTCAATGACATACAGTTCTCCGAATCACTCCGCGTGGCACCGCCCAAAGCGGTACCATCGACGATAGCACAGCGTCTACGGTGCGCCTACCGGTGTCCGTCACGCTTTTGGACCGGCATTGCCGACAAATATTCGGCTTTTCAGCGATTCTCAACCGCCGGGTCGCCGCGTTACCCACTGCCGTGGGTTAACCGTTTGCTTGTTGCGTCGAATTTCGAAATACAACGCGGACTGCGGCTGGCCGCCGCTATCGCCAACCGTCGCGATGACATCGCCTGGCGCAACCCAGTCACCGGCGTTTTTAAGAATTGTCTCGTTGTAACCGTACAAGCTCATGTAGCCGTCGCCGTGATCGACTATGACCAACAATCCCATGCCTGCAAGCCAGTCCGCGAATGCGATGCGTCCGTGATAGACAACCCGAACTTCCTGACCACGCGGTGCCGTTAGAACGACACCGTTCCATTTCAGTTGCCCGCCGGCGCGCGGCTGTCCATAGTCATGCAACAAGGTTCCGACAACCGGCCAGGTCAGTCGTCCTTTGTGTGCCGCGAACGGCTCCTCCGAGCTAATCGGATAGTCGGATAAGATGCTGGTCAATTCCGCGATGAGGCGCGCGAGATCCTTCTCCTGTGAAACGAGTCGGTCGATCGCTCGGCCTTCATCCGCAATCCTTTCCTTGAGCGACGCCAGCAAGGTTTGCCGCTGCTCCTGAGCCCCATTGAGTTCTGTTAGCTCCGCGTAGCGCTCCTTCGCGATCGATGTGAGCCGCGCTTCTTCGGCGGCGACTTGGCTCCGCAATTCCGCAAGCTCGCGAATGCGCGCTGTCACGGTTTTGATGTTGTCGGATCGGTGCTCATTCAGGTAGCTGTAGTACGTCATCAGTCGTCCGAGCGTCGCCGGGTCCTGCTGGTTCAAGAGCAGCTTTAGCCGTTCCTGGTCGCCGCTCATATAGGCGGCGCGCAACTGTGCGCCAAGCAATTCAGACTCGCTATCGAGTTCGGCCTCACGTTCGGCGACCGCGGTATCAAGCTCGGCTCGGCGCTTTTCGGTGAATGCTCGGTCCCGCTCAAGGTCCTTCAGCCGCATTCGTTTTTCCGCAATCGCAACTTCGGCTTTCTGCAACTCGCCGGTCAGCCGGTCCCGATTCTCGGCAGCTTTGTCCATGCTTTGCTTGAGATCGCTGATCTGTTCGCGAACATCCTCTAGCTCCTGCTCCTTGACCTTGGCCAGCTCATCGTCGGCCAAGAGCGGCGCTACGGCCACGACGAGCAACAACAGTGGCGCAAAGGACATGGGCTTCATACGCGCAGAGTATTGCTATAATGCCGCTTTTGCCACTGGCGCGGCTCCTCGCGCCGCCGATACCGAACCATGGACAGAATTCTGGAATTTGCCGGCGATCATACGTTGCTGGTATTTGCTCTCGTGACCAGCTTCTTGCTGGTCGTATTCTCCGAGCTGCGGCGAAAGGCGAAAGGCGTGTCATCGGTTGAAGCCGTGGACCTGGTCCGGCTTGTCAATAATGATGCGGCGGTTATCGATCTGCGAAGCGCTGAAGCCTATGCGCGTGGGCATATCGTGAACGCGCGCAACATTCCGTCCGACGAGCTGGACGCACGACTCGACAAGCTCGGCAGTCTGAAATCGAAACCCGTTGTTATCGTTTGTGAAGCAGGCGTCACGTCCGGCAAGGCAGTCGAGACGCTGCGCAACGCCGGTTTCGCAAGCGTTTATGACCTCAAAGGCGGCATGAACGGTTGGAGCCAGGCCGGGCTTCCCGTGGTCACCGGCAAAAAAACCAAGAAACGAAAATAAGAAGCGGCGCAGATGAGCACGATTACAATTTACGGAAACGAGTCCTGCGCCTTTTGCGGCGCGGCTCGAATGCTGCTGACCAAAAAGGGCATCAAGTTCGAAGATATACTTGTCAGTAATGACGCCGAGAAACGTGCTGAGATGGAGGCCCGCAGTCAACAGCGCTCGGTACCACAGATTTTTATCGGCGATAAACATGTCGGCGGTTTTGAAGAGTTGTGTGATCTCGACAAAAGCGGCGAACTGGACAAACTCCTCGCGGACTCTTAGGCCGCGGACATCCATTTAACGCAGGAAACAAACATGGCAGAAGAACAACAGGTTGGCCCAGACAAGCGGCTGTCAATCATAAAAATTTACGTAAAAGATTTTTCTTTCGAATCACCACAGTCACCGGCGATTTTTCGCTCGGAACAGTGGGCTCCGCAGACTAATCTCAACCTGCGCAGTACGCATACGGCTGTCGAAGAAAAGCTTCATGAGGTCGTGTTAACGATTACGATCGAAGCCAAAGCCAAGGATGACGACAAGACATTATTTCTCGTTGAACTGCATCAGGCCGGCCTGTTTGACATTACCGGCTATGGCGAAGATGAATTCGGCGTGCTCGTCGGCAGCTTTTGCCCGAACATTTTGTTTCCGTATGCGCGCGAATCCATCGCATCGATCATTCAGAAAGGTGGATTTCCGGAATTCGTTATTCAACCGCTCAACTTCGATGCTCTTTACTCGCAATCCGTTCAGCAGCAACAAGCTGAGACGCCGAAGATGGAGACGCACTAATAAAAGCCGGATCGATCGCTGTTGTTGGTGCCGGTTCCTGGGGAACCGCACTCGCTCTGCAATTTGCTCGCAGCGGCCTGCGGGTGAACATTTGGGGCCGCGATCGGGCTCAGCTTGAAAGCATGGCACGCGATCGTGTCAACGCTCGCTATCTGCCGGGCGCGAGCCTCCCCGAAAACGTCGTCACCTTCACTGAGCTGCGCGAATGTGTCGCGGATGTGCGCGACATATTGATATCGGTGCCAAGCCACGGCCTTCGACAGATCCTTACTGCGGTAAAGCCTTTTTTACAGCATGACGCACGTGTGTGCTGGGCAACCAAAGGATTTGAGTTGCACACCGGCAAACTACCGCACGAAGTTGCCGCAGAAGTGCTCGGCGCCGAGCAACCGGTCGCTGTATTGTCGGGTCCGACTTTCGCGAAAGAGGTTGGCGAGGGGCTGCCAACGGCTATGACCATCGCTGCGAATGATCAAACATTTGCGCAGGAGCTCGCCGTCGCGCTTTCCGGTGACTATTTTCGTGCCTATACATCAGACGACATGATCGGCGTCGAAGTCGGTGGCGCGATAAAAAACGTGCTGGCGATTGGCGCGGGCATGTCGGACGGCCTCGGTTTTGGCGCGAACACGCGCATTGCGCTGATTACGCGCGGGCTGGTCGAAATGACGCGCCTTGGCGTCGCGCTCGGCGCGAAAAAAGAAACCTTTATGGGCCTTGCCGGCATGGGCGACCTGATACTGACCTGCACCGACAACCTGTCGCGTAACCGCCGCATGGGCCTGGCCTTGGCTAGTGGCAAGACTGTCGAAGAGGCGCAGACGGAAATTCAACAAGTCGTTGAAGGTGTTATGGCAGCTGAAGCGGTCATAGAAGTGGCAAATGAGCTCGGCATCGAAATGCCCATTTGTCATCAGGTGTATCGAATCCTGTACGAGGGCGCGTCGCCGCGTGAGGCGGTTGGCGCGTTGATGAGCCGCCAGCTCAAGTCCGAAAGCGACTCGGCGACCTAGACGAACTTCAGCTGCCGCCAGGCTTCGTAAACGACAACCGCTGCCGCATTGGAAAGATTCAAGCTGCGGCTGTTGCCGCGCATTGGCAGCCGCAGCCGTTGCGCCTCGGGTTGTGCCATCAACACATCTTCCGGCAAGCCGCGCGTTTCAGGGCCGAACAAAAATGCATCGCCTTTCACGTAACTTGGCTGATCATAAGGGGTACTGCCGCGCGTGCTGATTGCGAAAATGCGCGATGGTGACAGCGCCCGCAGGCAGCTATCGAGGTTTTGGTGCACACAGATATCGGCGAATTCCCTGTAGTCCAGGCCGGCCCTTCGTAGCCGGGTATCGTCAAGCTCGAAACCGAGCGGTTCTATCAGGTGCAGACCAACTCCGGTGTTCGCGCACAGCCGGATGATGTTGCCGGTGTTCGGTGGAATCTCTGGTTCGTAGAGGATGACGGAAAACATTGCTGTAGAATGCCGCATCCGATGGCCACACAAAACCAAAAATCTCTACGTACCGAGCTTTGTGGCGTCGAAATGACCTCGCCGATCGTGCTGTTATCCGGCTGCGTAGGCTTTGGCGAGGAATACACGCGCGTCGACGGTTTCTCAAATCGCGACGTTGGCGCAGTCGTGCTAAAAGGCACGACCGGCGATGCGCGGCTCGGCAACCCACCGCATCGCGTTTACGAAACGCCGATGGGCATGCTGAATGCAATCGGCCTGCAGAATCCCGGCGTCGATAAGGTTGTCGACGAAATCCTGCCAGGCCTGGATTTCTCCGAGACGCGCTTTTTTGCCAACGTGTCCGGCTCGACAATCGACGAATACGAGCGTGTTACGCAACGCTTCGACGATTCACCGATCGATGCGATAGAGGTCAATATCTCATGCCCGAACGTCAAGAGAGGGGGTGTCGAGTTCGGTAACGATCCTGAAATGTCGGCGCGCGTCGTCGCGGCTTGCCGCGCACAGACCACGAAGCCGATCATTACAAAGCTCTCTCCGAACCAGACCGATATTAGTGAAAACGCGCGGCTGTGCATTGAAGCCGGCAGCGACGGCTTCGCCGTCATCAACACCTTAATGGGCATGGCAATCGACGTCGAAGAACGCAAACCCATCATCGGCAATACGCAGGGCGGCCTATCCGGCCCGGCGATCAAGCCGATCGCGTTACTGAAAGTCCATCAAGTGTACGAGGTCGCAAAACACCACGATGTACCGATCATCGGCCAGGGCGGCATTACGACACCTAACGACGCCATTGAATTCATGATCGCGGGCGCAGCCGCCGTCGGTATCGGTACAGCGCTGTTTTACGACCCACTCATCTGTAAGAAGATCAACGCCGGTATCGCCGACTACCTCGACAGACATGACTTCCGGTCCGCGCGAGAAATTGTCGGCACCTTACAGACTTGATCCAGCGCGCATTGTGTCGCTCGACGACGCGTTGTTTGGCCGAAGTAAAGCGCAGCGTAGCGAGCCATGAGGACAAGCATTGCGTCGTCGGGCGACGCATGTTACAGAACTAATCCAGGTGTAGCGCCTTCATTTTTCGCGCCAGCGTATTTCTTCCCCAGCCGAGTAGTTTAGCCGCTTCCTGGCGATGTCCGTTCGTCTTCGCCATTGCGGTTCGTATTAGCGTCTTTTCGAATTCCGGCATTGCGGTGTCAATCAGCGCGGTTTCGCCGCCAAGCTGTGACTCTGCCCAGGCGGCGAGGCTGCGGGTCCAGTCCTGGGCGGCAACCTGTGTCGACTCCTGGCCGCCGAGATCGGACGGAATGTCTTCGGCCGTAATAACGTTACCCGGTGCGGTGACCGTCAATCGCCGGGCGGCGTTCACGATTTGGCGAACGTTGCCGGGCCAATCAAAATTCTGCAGCACACCCATCGCTTCGCTGTCGACGGACTTTGCCGGCGCGTCCAGCTCCTTTGCCGCTTCAGAAAAATAGTGCTTCAGCAGCAGCGGAATATCTTCGCGGCGTTGACGGAGTGGCGGCGTGTTAATGCGAATGACGTTTAGCCGATGGAACAAGTCCTCGCGAAAACGAGATTCCTTGACGGCACGCGCCAGATCCTGATTGGTCGCGGCAATGACGCGGACATCGACCTTGATTGATGTCTGTCCTCCGACTCGGTAGAACTCGCTTTCGGCGAGTACGCGTAACAGCCGCGTTTGCAACGCCGGTGACATGTCGCCGATCTCGTCGAGAAATAATGTGCCACCGTCAGCTTGTTCAAAGCGCCCGATGCGGCGCACGTCAGCACCGGTAAACGAACCCTTCTCATGGCCGAATAGTTCGGATTCGAGTAGCTCGGATGCGATCGCCGACGTATTCAATGCAACGAACGGTTTGTCCGCTCGCGGGCTGTGTTCGTGCAGCGCGCGGGCAACGAGTTCCTTGCCGGTGCCAGACTCCCCAGTGATCAGCACCGTCATACTTGAGCCTGCGAGTCGACCTATGGACCGGAACACTTCCTGCATCGCTGGCGCCTGGCCGATCAGGGACGGAATTACGCTACCGTTGGCGGCATCAGCTGCCGCGTCGACTATGCCGGATTGCCGTGCAGCTTTATGCACGAGTTCGACCGCCTCGTCGATATCAAAGGGTTTGGGAAGGTATTCGAACGCACCGCCCTTGTACGCCGCAACGGCGTTTTCCAAGTCCGAGTGCGCCGTAATCACAATAATTGGCAGGTCAGGGCACGCATCGTGCAATCGCTCGAGTAATGCGATACCGCTCATGCCGGGCATCCGCACGTCGGTCAGCAACACATCCGGAGATCCGTGCTCGATAGCCTCGAGTAAATGTTCGGCGCGCTCAAAGCTGCGCGGCGCCATACCTGCTTGACGCAATGCCTTCTCCAGCACCCAGCGCACCGACTGATCGTCGTCGACAACCCAGACATTAATGTGTCGATCGTTGTTTCCCGGACTCATGGCGTGCTCGTCTCTAGCGGCGTCAGCGGGATCCGCACGTAGAACACGGTTCGGCCCGGTCGGCTATCGAATTCGATCAGGCCGCCGTGACGGCTGATCAATTCCTGCGCTGCCGGCAATCCAAGCCCGGTACCTTCGGGCCGGCTTGTCACCAGCGGATAAAACACAGAATCCTGCAAATCGCGCGGTATACCCGGGCCGTCGTCTTCGATTTCGATACTCGCGATGACTCTGTGCCGGCAGTCACCAATCGTAAAATTGGTTTCCGCACGAGTGCGCAGCGTGATCGTACCCTGCCCGTCGAGTGCGACTGCCGCGTTTCGCATAAGATTCAGCAGGGCCTGCACAAACTGATCCCGATCGAGTTCGATTTCCGGAAGTCCGGGATCATAATCGCGATGAATGCGCAGTGATTTCTGGTCTTCTGCGCCGACGATTCGAACAACGTATTCAAGCAACTCATGGACATTCAGCGGTTTCTTGTTCGGCGGGCCACCTGGGCCGAGTAAAGAATCGACAAGCCCAGCCAGGCGATCGGTTTCGCTAATGACGACGTCGGTGTATTCACTCAATTCCTTACTCTCGAGCTGGCGTTCGAGTAACTGCGCCGCACCGCGTATTCCGCCAAGTGGATTCTTTATTTCGTGGGCAAGCTGCCGAATCATTTGCCGGCCCGCACCGTGTTGAATCAGCAGTGCGTTTTCTCGACTAATTTTGGTGCGCCGCGTTACGTCGGTCATTTCAACGAGTAAGGCCGCGGTTTCTGTCCGCAACGGCGACACGCGACAATCGATAATGCGCTCTTCGGAATGAGCCTCCGTCGGCGGCAAGCGCAGTTCATTCGCGTAGATCTCGCCCGTTTCGATTGCGCGACTCAAAACGTCCCGCAACTCCGGCTCGTCCCCCACTAGTCGTAACAACGACTCACCGTTTGCGCGCCGCGAACTAATTCCAAGTATGTTTTCAGCCGCCGGATTTAAGGCAGTAATGAGCAACGAGCGATCGAGAAGAATGATGCCTGAATTGAGGCTATCCAGGATCGTGTGCGAATCGCGCTCGCCGATGCCGCCGTCACCGGGACCGTTTTTAGGTTTATAGTTTGGCTTGTCGCGGCCTAGCGTTGTCTGATCGTATTCTGCTGTACGTAGAACCGGTTGGGCTGGCTCCGAATCTTCAGCTGACCCGTTTCGTCGACCACTTCCGCCTGCAGGTTGTGAACCCCGCGATGGACTTCCTCGATCTGGAACGACGTCCCGCTCACTGTCCTCTGCTCGCCGTCGAAATACACCCGCAGCTGATGGCCCGGTTGCAGGGCCGGTGACAGCGCGATGTTGACGTTCAAAACGCCTTCGATATTCCATAGCGTTTCTTCGGCGGCTGGCGCTGCGACCGCGATGCTTTCGTAGCGAATCTCGCCAGCGGGTTCGGCTGCTGCGTTGGCGGCCTCAGCCGGCTGGGCGTATCGGCGCACGCGCACGATGTTCGACTCTGGAAGGTCGATTCGTTCCGCGCCCTCCTCTGGTCGATCGGAATAGTGGACCACGCCGTCTGCGTCGACCCAGCGGTAGGCCTCGGCCATGACGGTCGATGCCGCGAACAGGCTCGCAAGCAACAATATCGGGCGTTTATCCATATTCTTAGCATAGCAATGCAAACCGGGTTGGGGCCAGTGACCGGGCGTAAAAAAGTGCTGCCCGGTTCACATAATTGACATTTTTACAGGCTGTAATACATGTCAAATTCGACCGGATTCGTCGTCATTCGCAGGCGCGTGACGTCGTCCATTTTCAGGTCGATATAGGCGTCAATCAGGTCGTCCGAGAACACGTCGCCAGCCTTCAGGAAATCGCGATCGTTATCGAGCGCGCCAAGTGCTTCGTCGAGCGAGAACGCGACCAGCTGCAAGTCTTTTTCTTCCTCCGGCGGCAAGTCGTACAGATCTTTGTCCATCGCATCACCCGGATGCATCTTGTTCAGGATGCCGTCGAGGCCGGCCATCATCATTGCCGCAAATGCCAGATACGGGTTCGCCATCGAATCCGGGAAACGTATCTCGATGCGCCGCCCCTTCGGATTCGCGACATACGGAATTCGAATTGACGCCGAACGATTGCGTGCTGAATAGGCCAGAATCGTCGGTGCTTCGAAGCCAGGTACCAGGCGCTTGTAACTGTTCGTCGCCGGGTTTGCGAACGCATTGATAGCTTTTGCGTGTTTAATAACGCCACCGATGTAATACAACGCGGTATCCGAAAGACCACCGTATCCGTCGCCCGAGAACAGATTTTCACCGCCTTTCGTCAGTGATTGATGCACATGCATACCGTTGCCGTTGTCATTGACCAGCGGCTTCGGCATGAACGTCGCGGTTTTACCGTAGGCGTGCGCAACGTTGTGGACGACGTATTTCAGGAGCTGCACTTCATCGGCCTTTTTGACCAATGTATTGAACATCGCGCCTATTTCGCATTGCCCGGCTGTCGCAACTTCGTGGTGATGCACTTCGGTCTTGACGCCCATGTCCTCGAGCGCGAGACACATTGCCGAACGAATGTCATGCAGCGAATCGACCGGCGGAACCGGGAAATAGCCGCCTTTGACGGTCGGTCGATGACCGGTATTGCCATCCGCGATCGAACGATTGGTGTTCCACGCACCTTCATCGGAGTCGACCTTATAAAACGCGCCCTGCATGTTGTCGTCCCACGCGACGTTGTCAAACACGAAGAATTCGTTTTCAGGGCCAAAGTAAGCTGTGTCGGCGATGCCAGTCGACTTTAGGTACGCCTCGGCGCGTTCCGCGAGCGAGCGTGGGCAACGGTCGTAACCTTGCATCGTCGCGGGTTCGACGACATTACAGCGCAGGTTCAGCGTGGCTTCGTCCGTGAAGATATCGAGTGCGGCGGTTGTTGCCTCCGGCATCAGGATCATGTCCGATTCATTGATGCCCTTCCAACCAGAGATTGACGAGCCGTCGAACATCTTGCCTTCTTCGAACAGGTCTTCGTCGACTGTATGGGCGGGCACGGTTACATGTTGTTCTTTACCTTTCGTATCCGTGAAGCGAAAGTCGACAAATTTCACCTCATTGTCTTTGACGAGGGCGAGTACCTCTGCGGGCGTCATGGGGGTTTCTCCTTTGTTCGAGCATTAAGTAGGACCTGGCTTTGGTCAGCGAGTCTAGAGCTTATTGCAGCATTTGTGCCAAAATGGTGCTACGCATAAGCCATTGTTTTTAATACACTTGAATTTATCCACAGCCCCTTTGGCGCACCATAAGAGGGCACGAGAGTGCCGCGGCGCACAATATTAGTGCAAATTAGCACCCGATGCACCCCGTTGACGCGATCGTCGAGATCAACAGGATGGCCGGCAGGGGGCTTTTCATCGGAAGTAAAGCGCAGCAAAGCGAGCCATGACGATGAGAAGCCCCCTGCCGGTCATCCCCTGTAGCGTTTATCCATCGCGTCAATGGGGTGCCTATGTCTAAAAAGTCGATATACTGCGCGCCTTTACGGCCTCAATTCTTTGTCGATATTGCCCCTATGAGCCCCAAAAAGGCGTCCGCTCGCCTCTCTTTTCAGGATCTGATTCTTCGTCTGCAGCAATACTGGGCGGAGCGCGGTTGCGTCGTCATGCAACCCTATGACAAGGAGATGGGTGCCGGTACCTTTCACCCGGCGACGTTTTTGCGGGCGATCGGACCAGAGCCGTGGAGTGCCGCCTATGTACAGCCGAGCCGTCGACCGACCGACGGCCGTTACGGCGACAATCCGTTCCGGCTGCAGCATTACTATCAATACCAGGTCGTCATCAAGCCGTCACCGGACGACATCCAGGAACTTTATCTCGACTCGCTGCGCGCGCTCGGCATCGATCCGACCGTGCACGATATCCGCTTTGTCGAAGACAACTGGGAATCACCAACGTTGGGCGCATGGGGGCTTGGCTGGGAGGTGTGGCTAAACGGCATGGAGATCACACAGTTCACTTACTTTCAACAGGTCGGTGGTCTCGAGTGCCATCCGGTGACTGGCGAAATCACCTACGGGCTCGAGCGTCTGGCAATGTATCTGCAGGAGGTTGAGAGTATTTTCGATATTGTCTGGACGGACGGTCCGCTCGGCCGTATTAGTTATGGCGATGTCTATCACCAAAACGAAGTCGAACAATCAAAATACAATTTTGAAGAAGCCGATATCGACACGTTATTCCATTCATTCGATCACGCCGAACATGATTGTGAGCGAATGATTGCAGCAGGCCTGGCGTTGCCGGCATACGAGCGCATGTTAGAGGCATCGCACTTTTTCAATTTGCTCGATGCGCGCCAAGCGATTTCGGTCAGCGAGCGGCAACGCTTCCTCTTGCGCGTCCGCGAAATGGCCCGTTCGGTCGCCGACGCTTATTACGCGAGTCGCGAAGCGCTTGGATTTCCGATGGTTCAATCGGTCAAGGGCAAGAAAAAGACCGCCGGAAGACAGAAGTGAGGCACGCCGACTTTCTCGTTGAGATCGGCGTGGAAGAGCTGCCGCCGAAATCGCTGCGCTCACTTATGGACACGTTCGCCGAAAACATGAAGCTTGCGGTAGACGATGCCCGGCTGGCGCACGGTGACATTCACGGGTATGCGAGCCCGCGTCGTCTTGCCGTCATTATCGAAGCGCTCGCCAAGACCCAAGAAGATCGCAAGGTTTCGCATAAAGGCCCGCCCGTGAGCGTGGCGTTCGACTCAGACGGCAAGCCTCAACCGGCTGCGAAAGCGTTCGCAAAAAAGTGCGGCGTTGCCGTGTCAAAGCTCGAACGTAGCAAAACCAACAAGGGCGAGTGGTTATCGTATGACGCTATCGAGAAGGGCAGCTCAGCCGATGAGCTAATCGGTGGGCTGGTCGAAAAGGCGCTCGCCGGTTTGCCGATTCCACGCCGCATGCGGTGGGGCGCCGGTGAGGCCGAATTTGTACGGCCCGTGCACTGGATTGTGTTGCTGCACGGCAAGAAGGTCGTTAAGGCCAGCGTCATGGGCGTTACCGCTGGCAATAAGTCTCGCGGCCATCGCTTCCTTTCCGAGGGCGCGATCAAAATCAGCGAACCCGGTAACTATCTGCAAACGCTCGACAATGAGGGCCATGTCATCGCGGATTTCGCGCGACGTCGCGAGCTTGTTGTGAGCGGCGTCGCGGCCGCGGCGAAAAAGGCTGGCGGGGAGATTGTCGATGGTGAATCGCTTTACGATGAGGTGACGGCACTGGTCGAATGGCCAGTTCCAGTGCTGGGAAGTTTTGATCCGGCGTTTCTGGCATTGCCGCGCGAAACAGTGATATCGACGCTGTCTGCTCATCAACGTTATTTTCCGATCGCCGACAAGAACGGCACGCTGTTGCCGAAATTCGTCACGGTTGCGAACATTAAAAGCCGAGAGCCCGCCCAGGTCCGAAACGGCAATGAACGCGTGATTCGACCGCGTCTTGCAGACGCCGCGTTCTTTTGGGATAACGACAGGCGCCGATCGCTCGAAAGTCGGCAGGAAGCGCTGCACGAGGTTGTTTATCAACAAGGGCTCGGCAGCTTGCATGACAAATCTGCAAGAATCGCGTCGCTCGCGCAGACGATTGCTGGCTTGCTCGGCGTCGCTAGCGATAATGTCGGCCGCGCAGCGATTCTGTGCAAGTGCGATTTGTTGACCGGAATGGTCGGCGAGTTTCCAGAACTACAGGGGGTTATGGGCCGTTACTATGCCGATACTGACGGTGAGCCTGCCGCCGTCGCCAAGGCCATCGGCGAACACTATCGACCGCGATTCGCTGGCGACGCGTTGCCGGCCTCTATTGACGGGCAGATTCTCAGCGTCGCCGACAAACTCGACTCGCTTGCCGGCGTGTTTGCCATTGGCAAAAGGCCGTCTGGCAATCGCGACCCCTTTGGTCTGCGGCGTGCTGCATTAGGCGTTATTCGTATCCTGGTCGAATGCGAGCTGGACATTGACCTCAATGCAATGATCGACACTGCCGTGAACTCGCAGCCACCGTTCAGTGGCAGCAGGACTGGCAAACTCGAACCCGGAGAGGTCGCCGCCGAGCTGACCTCTTTTGTTGCCGATAGGCTGCGCCGATATTTCCTTGATCGTGACGCCGGGCTTGCGACCGAAACCTTTGATGCCGTTCTGGCGCGCAGCCCATCGTCACTGGTCGACTTCGACAATCGCCTCCGGGCCGTGCAGGCATTTCTTGAGCTGGACGAGGCGGCGAGCCTGGCGTCCGCGAACAAGCGGATCGCCAATATCCTCCGACAAGCTGATGCTGGGGAGGCGCCTGCCGTCAAACAAAAGCTACTGTCGGATGATGCCGAGCAGGCGCTTTTTGCGGCGATGCGAAAATCCGCCGAAACGCTACGGCCGCTGCTCGAAGCTCGCCGTTATACCGAGGCGCTGAGCGCTTTGGCGGGCCTTAGAGGTCCTGTGGATAAGTTTTTCGACGACGTCATGGTGATGACTGACGACAAAGCCGTCAGAAATAACCGTTTGGCACTTTTAGGCGAACTTCGTGCCCTTTTTCTCGATGTTGCGGACATTTCGCGGCTCGCTATTGCTTAGAGATGGGTCGCGCCGGCATACGTATGGTCGTACTCGACAGGGATGGTGTGATCAATCGCGACGCTGCAGACTTCGTCAAATCCGTCGACGAGTGGATTCCGCTGCCGGGCAGCATTGAGGCTATTGCCGCGCTTTCGAAGGCGGGTTTTACCGTTGCGGTGGCGTCAAATCAGTCCGGGCTCGCGCGCGGGCTTGTCGATCGCCGCGCCCTTCGGGCCATGCATTCCAAGCTACGGCGCCTAGTCGGCAAACACGGCGGTCACGTGGATCGCATCGTGGTTTGTCCGCACGGACCTGACGATGGCTGCAACTGCCGCAAGCCAAAGCCCGGGCTTTTACAGCGGCTCGCGCGCCATTACCAAGTGTCACTGCACGGCGTGCCTGTCGTCGGCGATTCGCTGCGTGACCTTGAGGCGGCCATGAGCGTGGGTGCCGAACCAATCCTGGTGCGCACCGGTAACGGGCGAAAGACAGAAGGCTCGCTCGCCGGCCCGCTGGCTAATATTGACGTGTTCGATAATCTCGCCGCTGCCGCCGATAGTCTGATTGGTGGGGCCTGAGCCGTGCTGATAATTCGCTCGCTGTTTTACAACATCTTCGGCTTCAGCACCGTTTTCATTGTCTCGATCATGCTGTTGCTGCTGTTCTGGGCGCCGTATCGCGTTCGCTTCGGTCTTTGCGCCGCTTGGTGTGGTCTCGCGGTCTGGAGCGCGAATTTCTTTTGTGGCATCAAATCCGTCGTTGAAGGTGGGGAGAACCTACCTGATACGCCAAGCGTCATCTTGATCAAACACACGTCGACACTCGAGACACTGTGGCAGGTTACTTACTTCCCGCCGGCCGCTTGGGTCGTAAAGCGTGAACTTCTGCGGGCGCCTCTTTTCGGTTGGGCGATCGGGCTCGCATTGGAGCCAATCGCTATCGATCGCAAAAGCGGTGCGTCCGCAGTCAAACAAGTCATTCGCCAAGGCAAACAGAAACTCGAGAACGGGATCTGGGTGACCATTTTTCCAGAGGGCACGCGCATGCCGCCGGGCGAGACGCGCAAATATGGCATTAGCGGCGCAGCGCTCGCGCAAGAGGCCAATGTTTCGATCGTGCCGGTGGCACATAATGCGGGTGACTTTTGGACGCGATTATCATTTAAGAAAAAACCCGGGACGGTACGCTTCTGCATTGGCCCACCGATCGACGCGAGTTTGCAGTCGCCCAAAGAAACTAACTTGATCGCGCAAAACTGGATCGAAAACAAAATGCAAGAGATCAGTCGCGTCTATCAACAAAAACAAGTCTCGGACTAACGGCGCACCTGTGTGTGCGGTAACAAGAGAAACTTTATGATCACACGCACATCATGGCTACTCGTCGTTGCGTTTGTTCTCGTCGCCTGCACAGAGCTTCGAGACGTGCCTGTCCGCGTTGCAGACCCGCTTGTTGGCCCGCTTACGGACATCGACGCAAAATTTCTGCACGCGCATGTTGCCTGGCTATCCGACGATAAACGTCAGGGTCGCATGACCGGCGAGCCTGGCTACGACGCGTCAGCGGCCTATGTTGCTGCACAATTCAGAGAATTTGGCCTGCAGCCTGGCGCTGACCCCGACGGTAATCCCGACGATGACGATGCATGGTTCCAGCAAGTGCCGCTGGTCCGGTATCAGCTGAACACGGAGACACCTTCTGTCGTCATTCACCGCAACGATAAGGATCGCGAATTAATCTATCGCGAGCACTACGGCATGTCGCCCGACAAGGTGCGCGAAACCAACAGCGTGCGCGCCGACGTTGTCTATGTCGGCTACGGCGTACATGCGCCGGAGTTTTCGTATTCGGATTACGACGGCATCGACGTGCGCGGCAAAATCGTTGCGCTTTTCGGCGGCGCGCCGAGTACTTTCTCTCATGCCCAGCGTGCGTATTACGCTTCGAGTCGCACGAAAGCTCAGGAGGCCGTTGCCCGCGGCGCCATCGGCTCAGTTGGCCTGCGATCGCGGCGAATTCAGGAGCAAACGCCGTGGGAGCGTTTCAAACAACTGACCGGCAAGCGGCCCGGCATGGCGTGGGTCAGCGAAACCGGCGCAGCGTCCGGTTATTTTCCGGAACTCAAAGGTGGCATCGTGATCAGCGCCGCCACCGCGACCGAGTTGTTTGCAGCCTCACCGATTAGTTTTGAACAAGCGCTCGACGCCGCAGCGGCGGATACGCCGGCGTCGACGCCTCTGGATTTCGAGGTGACTTTGTCGCGACAAACCTCTCACGATCGTATCGAGAGCCCGAATGTCATCGGCATCGTTCGCGGCAGCGACCCCGAGTTCGCGGACGAATTTGTTGTTTACACAGCGCATCTCGACCATGTCGGCATTTCGCCGGCGCCCGAGACCGACGATGACATTAACAACGGCGCCTACGATAACGCGATGGGCATATCGATCATGCTCGAGACCGCGAAGATATTCGGCGAGCACCCGCCGGCACGGTCCGTCATGTTTGTCGCGGTGACCGCCGAAGAACGCGGCCTTCTAGGCTCGGATTATTTCGCGCACTATCCGACAGTGCCGATGGCCAATATCGTCGCGAACGTGAATCTCGACATGCCGTTATTCCTATACCCGATCGCCGATCTCGTTGCATTCGGATCTGAGCATTCCTCACTCGAACCCGTCGTCGAGGCAGCGGCCGAGTCGGAGGGGTTTTCGCTCACGCCGAATCCACTGCCCGAGGAAAATCTGTTCGTACGCAGTGATCAGTATTCGTTTGTCAAAAAAGGCATTCCGGCGATCTATCTAATACCGGGATTTACGTCCTCGGACCCCGAAATCGACGGCGAAGCGCAGTTTCGCGAGCATCTAAAAGATCACTACCACGAGCCGAGTGACGACCTGACGCGCCCGGTCGACTGGGAATCGGTCGTGCGATTCACGCGCTCACACATTCGTATTGGTTATTACATCGCGAACGACGCCGCGCGCCCGACTTGGAATGAAGGCGACTTTTTCGGCGAGCGCTTTGGGCCAAACTAAAAAAGGGGCGCCGCATCGGACGCCCCTTTTTGCCGCTAACCCAATCGCAATCACCAAATCTTGACGCGTTCCTCTGGCGGCAAGTACAGCGCGTGCTGCTCGGTCACGCCGAACGCGTCGTACCACTCCGGCACATTGCGCACTGCGCCATTCGCTCGATACATCGATGGCGCATGTGGATTCGTCTGAATCAACTGCCGCAGCGCCTCGTCGCGGTACTTGTTCCGCCAAACCTGACCGTAACCCAGAAACACTCTTTGAACACCGGTGAAACCGTCGATGACCTTTGGCTCTTTACCGTTAAGTGACATCTTGTACGCCAACAATCCAATACTGATCCCGCCGAGGTCGCCGATGTTTTCGCCGAGCGTAAATTCGCCGTTGACCTTAAGATCATCGAACGGCGCGAACGCCGAGTACTGGCCGACGAGTGTTGCGGTGCGTTTTTCGAATTCTTCACGATCGCTGTCGGTCCACCAGTTACGCAACTTGCCGTCGCCATCGAACGTGCTGCCCGTGTCGTCGAAACCATGACCGATTTCATGGCCGATGACCGCGCCAATCGCACCGTAGTTGACCGCATCGTCAGCACTCAGGTTGAAAAACGGCGGTTGCAGAATTGCCGCCGGGAACACGATTTCATTCAGCGCCGGGCTGTAATAGGCGTTAACCGTTTGCGGATTCATGCCCCATTCGCCTTTATCGACCGGGCCGCCCTGCCGGGCCAGTTGCCGTTCGTATTCGGCCACCGTCGCACGTTCGAGGTTGCCGAATAAATCGTCTGCCTCGATATCGAAGTCATACTCCCGCCATTCGTCCGGATAACCGATTTTGGGTGTGAACTTCGATAATTTGTCGAGCGCCTCGACTTTAGTATCTGCGCTCATCCATTCGAGTTCGTTGATGCTTTTTTCGTAGGCGGCAATCAGATTCGCGACCAACCCATCCATGCGTTCTTTCGCCTCGGGTGGAAAGTGCTTCTTGACATACACTTTGCCGACGACTTCGCCGAGTGAGCCGTTAACGGTATTGACCGCACGGCGCCACATCGGCCGTTGCTCTTCGGTACCGGATAGCGTCTTACCGTAAAACTCGAAATTTTGATTGTCGAGATCTTCGTTCATCCGGCCCGCGACCGTGTTTAGCGCGACCCAGCAAAGATAGGTCTTCCAGGTATCGAGCTCCGTGTCGACGATGATCTGGTCCAATGCCGCCATATGATCATTCATCATGACGACGAGCCCGTCGATGTCGCCAATTCCAACTTCGGCGACGTAGCCGTCCCAGTTGAAATTCGGCATCAGCTCATTTAATTCATTAAGCGGAATCTTCGAGTAGTTGGCAGCGAAGTCGCGAGCATCTTCTTTTAGCATATGCGCGTCGGCCATCCGCGTTTCCAGCGCCATGATTGTCGCTGCTGCCTGTGCGCCATTCGGCCGACCAGCCAGATCAAACATCTTTTCGATGTGTGCGACATACTGGTCGCGGATTTCCGCCGATTTTTCATCGTCGTTGAAATAGTACTCGCGATCCGGAAGACCGAGACCCGCCTGCCATGTGTAGATCATGTAGTACTCGGGGTTTTTCATGTCCGCGTACTGACCGAGCACGAATGGTACGCCGTAGCCGCGCTTTACAGCCGACGCGAAATACACGGCGAGATCATCGTAGGAGTTTATCGATTCGATGCGATCAATTTCGGGCGCGAGCGGGCTTACGCCTTTTTCATTACGGGTGTCGATATCGAGATATGAGCGATATAGATCGCCAACTTTTTGCTCATCGGTGCCCGTCTTGAAATCGCCGCTTGCCGATTCCTCAATGATGGCCTTAACGTCCTCTTGTGCCTCATCGGCCAGAATGGCGAAGCCGCCGTAGGACGCTTTGTCGGCTGGAATTTCTGCCTGATCGAGCCAGACACCATTCATGTATGAGAAGAAATCGTCGCCAGGATGAACACTCTTATCCATATTCTCGAGCGCCAAGCCCGAGGTCAGTTCGCTTTTCGCGGCGCTTGCATCGGCCGTCGTGTCCGCCGATTGTTGTCCGCAGGCCGCCAGTGCCATCAACATGATCGCGCTTATTAACTTCTGTTTCACTTTTTTCCCCTTCGTGCACGGCTCACGCGATGGTGCCGTGGTATTCCTGAATCATAGGTATCACTGCAATGTCGTTATCAAAATATTCCGCGTCGAGTTATTTCGCGTCGGGCATTTCTTGGTCGGGTGCTTCTTCGCCGGCCGCTTCCTCGTCGGGTAAATATACCTCGTCGCCCGGAGCGTCACCTAGGTCTTCGAGCTCTTGCCGTTGTTCCTTGGTAACCTCGTAAATCTTGTCGATGTGGCAGCCGCGAATCGTATCGAATTTTGTGCGTACGATGCTGGGGTCGCTGCGGTAATCCACCATCTCCGATGTGAACTCTGTGCGCCGCAGTGCGCGGCATTGGCTGCGGAATTCGATTAGATAATCCCCGCGCCGCGTCGGAACCGTCACGTAGAAATCATTGACATAGGTGTAATGCAGTTGCGTGAAGAGGCGAATGTTGTCGACCTCTTGCAGCTCGGTCGATGCAACGAAATCACGAACCGCCTCAACCTCCCTTGGATCGTCTATTGTCCCGCATGCCGCTATCGACAATAGCGCGGCGACAACAAATAGCTTGGTTTTCATTGCGTTCACCTCTGTGCTTGACGTCGATGTTTGACCGCAGTCCTTAACGGTGGTTTCACGGATTCGGCCATTTTATCTAGGCGTTTTCCACGACCATAGTCAGCATATCTAGCGCGCCTCAGCATACAGCCGCTGTACCCAGGTGACGGCGCGCGGATAGTCTTCGACCCAACGCTCGATGTCGGCACGCATCGGGTTCGGGGCCCGGCTTCGTTCGATCCGAACCGAATCGGCCTTGCCGCCGCCATAACCCACCGGCTGCAACCACGCGCCGGTGAATGCGGCAAAGCTGTAGTCCGTGTAATTCAGCGCCTTGTCGCCGAGTATCGATACGCGGCCGTCCGCGAGCCTGGTATCGATGTCGGCCAGCAGCTCTTCAATGCGATGGCACGCTTTCTCATAATTCGCCGCTGTGATGCGAAACGAGCGACGAATTAGAAACGCCAAAAGCGGAAATAGCAACCGCAATAGCCAGCGCTGCCAAATAGGTACGGCCGGGTTGTTGACGCCCCAGGCATGCAGCGCCAATTCACGATCCTCGAGAATGTGGTGATATATCCAGATTTGCAGGCTTACGCCGTAACGATCGAGCCGTTGCTCGAACTCGAGGCGCTCGGCCGTCGGCTCGAGGTGCTTTATTTTTTCACCCTGCGTCGCCGCGTAGGCGCCCCACAGGTAGCGAAGAATTTCTGCGGAATTTCCGATTTCCGAGCGCACCGCGCCGGTGCGCACTTTCAGCCGCGGCACCGTTCTTCCCAGGAAGAATGCGCCGAGCGTGCCGCCCGCAGTGCGCTCGACGTAGTCGAGATCGGTCGCGTCCAGGTTCCAGCGTACTTTTTCGACAAAGTGGCTGACAGAAATGGTTTCCAACACCAGCTCCGGTACTTTTTCCGGCGCAACAAAGGTGCTTAGCGAAATCATCCAGCGCCAGACGAGCATCAGCAACACGACACCCACGGCTGTCAGCACAGACCAGCCAAACCATGCCACGAGGACCGGCAGCAGGAACAGAAAAACCGTGTGAACGAACGCGCGCTTGTCGGTCATCAAACGTCGAGGTTGGCTACAGTCAATGCGTTCTTTTCAATAAATTCACGGCGCGGCTCAACCTGATCTCCCATCAGCGTTGTAAATATTTCATCGGCTTTGACCGCGTCTTCAATTTTTACCTGCATCAGCCGCCGCGTTTCCGGATTTACCGTTGTATCCCAAAGCTGATCGGGGTTCATCTCGCCGAGGCCTTTGTAGCGTTGAATCGACTGGCCGCGGCGGGCCTCATTCATCAGCCATTCGATGGCTTCGCTAAACTCCGTGATCGGCGACTGACGCTCGCCGCGTTTTACGAACGCGGTGTTTTCCAACAGCCCGTCGAGCTTGCTGGAAAGCGTCACAATATGCCGATACTCATTGGTATCGAAAAACTCGCGCGGCAAGTAGCGCGTTGCGCCGATGCCGTGCTGAACCCTGTTGATACTAATACGAACGCCTTCGCCGTCTTCATCGCCGCGCTCCAGTGTCGCCGAGTAGCTGCCACCGTTGCCGCCTTGCGCACGATCACCGCTGGCCTGCGGCAAGATCGTGGATAGCGCATTGCTCCAGGATTCGAGTGCATCGAGATTTTCGGTGTCGCCGTGCGTGATTGCCGGAAGTCTTGCGATCGCGCGTAGCACCACCTCATCGTAGCGGCCGGATAGGCGCGCAATAATACTTTCGACGGCAATAAATTCTTTGGCGAGCGACTCTAGGGCCACGCCAGAAAGCGCCGGCGCCGTATCATTAACGTGCAATTCGGCATTGTCGAGCGCCGCGCTCAGCAAGTACGCGTTCAGCTCGGTGTCGTCCTTAACGTAGACCTCTTGCTTGCCGCGTTTGATTTTATAAAGCGGCGGCTGCGCAATGTAGATGTGACCACGCTCAATCAATTCGGGCATCTGTCGATAAAAAAACGTCAGCAACAACGTGCGGATGTGCGAACCATCGACGTCCGCGTCCGTCATGATAATAATGCGATGATAGCGAAGCTTGTCCGGATCGAAGTCATCGCGTCCAATACCGCAACCGAGCGCAGTGATCAGCGTGCCGACTTCGACCGACGACAACATCTTGTCGAAACGCGCTTTCTCGACATTCAGGATCTTGCCCTTCAGCGGCAAGATTGCCTGAGTTCGGCGGTCGCGGCCCTGTTTCGCAGATCCGCCGGCCGAGTCACCCTCGACTAAAAACAATTCGGACAGTGCCGGATCTTTTTCCTGACAATCGGCAAGCTTACCGGGCAGGCCGGCAACGTCGAGCGCGCCTTTACGGCGGGTCATCTCACGCGCTTTTCTGGCTGCCTCACGAGCTCGCGCAGCGTCGATGATTTTTGAAACGATCGCTTTCGCCTCGACAGGATGTTCGAGTAAATATTCCTCGAGTTTCCCGGCCATCGCATGTTCCACGATGCCTTTAATTTCAGATGAAACCAATTTGTCTTTTGTCTGAGACGAGAACTTCGGGTCCGGTACCTTCACCGACAGCACCGCCGTTAGGCCCTCGCGCGCATCGTCGCCGGACGGCGTGAATTTGTCTTTTCTGCCGGCCAGTTGTTTTTCGATGTAGGTGTTTAACGTTCTGGTCAGCGCGGTGCGAAACCCGGCCAGGTGCGTGCCACCGTCTCGCTGCGGAATATTGTTGGTGTAGCAGAACATGTTTTCCTGATAGCCGTCATTCCACTGCAGCGCGGCTTCGACAACAACGTCATCTCGCGTCGTCGAAAAGTGGAATACATTGCTGTGAATGGGCGTCTTGTTGCGGTTCAAGTGCTCGACGAAGGCCCTGATCCCGCCCTGATACTCGAACAGATCCTCGCGCTCATCGCGCTCGTCGACCAAATGAATACGAACACCGGAATTTAAGAAGGACAGCTCACGTAGGCGCCGCGCAAGGATATCGTAGTGATATTCGATGTTCGTGAACGTGTTGGGGCTCGGCTTGAAGCGCAGCGTCGTACCGGTACGGTCGGTATCACCCACCACCGTGAGTGGTGCCAGCGGTTCACCGTGCTGATATTCCTGTTGATGCGTCTTGCCTTCGCGGTGCACGGTCAGCAGGAGCTGCTCCGACAGCGCATTGACGACAGACACGCCCACCCCATGAAGGCCGCCGGACACCTTGTAGGAATTGTCATCGAATTTACCGCCCGCGTGCAGCACCGTCATGATGACCTCCGCGGCCGAGCGCCCTTCTTCCGGGTGCATATCCACCGGAATTCCGCGGCCATCGTCGCTGATGGTCACCGATTCGTCGGCATGGATTGTCACGGTGATGACGTCGCAATGACCCGCTAACGCCTCGTCAATCGAGTTATCGACAACCTCGAAAACCATGTGGTGAAGACCGGTGCCATCGTCGGTATCGCCGATGTACATTCCCGGGCGTTTGCGGACAGCCTCGAGGCCCTTTAAGACCTTGATATTACTGGAAGTATATTCTGTTTCGTCGGTCATTCAACTTTCTCAGGCGATAACCGATCTATTGTACCAAAATGGCGCCCCGGAAAGGACCCCTAAGGCCTTTATTTATAAGGCTTTCAGGCTCAAGTCAGCCGCGTCAAAACGCCCTGTTCCACGTGGAACAGCCGTGGCTCTTGTGGAAACGTCAATGCCGCCGGCTCCAGTGTCGTGGCAAGTACCTGACAGCCCAACCCAAAGACCTGATTCATTAGTCGCCCGAGCGCGTCATGATCGAGCTCCGCCGCCGGATCATCCAGCAACAGCAGCATCGGCCGCTCCAGATGGGTCTGTACCACTTCCGTCGCCGCCAGAATCATCGAACAGGCCAGCTGTTTCTGTTGGCCCCTGGAGACCAGCCGCCGGGCCTGCCGATCGTCAAAAAACAGCCGGATGTCTGCTCTGTGGGGCCCCATCTGGGTGCTGCCGAGGGCCAAATCCCGCTCCAGGCCCTCAGATAGTGCCTCTGCCAGGCTTTGATCCTTGCCCCAGCCAGGCCGATATTCATAGCGCACGTCGCTACCCAGAAGGGCTGAGCCCTGTTCTTCTAGGCTATCGACGCAAATCTCGAGCACTGCCTGCCGCGCCGCATCGATCTTAAGCCCCAGCTCGATGAATTCGGCATTCCACGCATCGAGTCCCTGACCGTCCGATTTCAGCGCCGCATTACGCTGCTTCAGCGCCCGCCGATAGCGACGCCAATCGGGCAAAAAGCTTTGTTCCACGTGGAACGCCACCCAGTCCAGGTAGCGGCGCCGCTGTTCCGGTCCGCCGGCCACCAGGTTATGAACATCTGGGTCAATAACCGCTAGCGGCAATAGCTCGGCGAGCGCCGCGCTGCCGCCGTCGGCGGCCCCGTCCACCTTCGTCTCCAGGCCCTCGCGGCTATTGCGCACGCCAATCGTCGCTACTCGCTCGCCCCGTTCGACCTTGGCAAAGAGCACAAAATCCTCTGCTCCGTGCCGGATCAGCGCGCTCGTTGGCGCACCGCGAAACGACTTACCTCGCCCCAGATATGCCAACGCCTCCAGCAAGCTTGTCTTGCCGGAGGCGTTGGCCCCGTAGATCAAGTTGTACTGCGGGTCTGCTTCGAATTCTATTTTCTTCAGACAGCGGAAGTTTTCCGCCCGGAACAGCTGAACCGCCACGAGCGCCCGCTCCGGCGACTATAGCCGCATCGGCATCACAACGAATTTGGCGTCGTCATTGCCAGGCTCACGCACCAGACAACTGGAATTGCTATCAACGACGGATAGCGTAATCTCGTCACCTTCGACCGCGCCGATGGCATCGAGCAAATAATTGACGTTGAAGCCGATCTCGATGTCATCACCGCTATATTGGACCTCGACCTCCTCCTCTGCTTCTTCTTGCTCTGGATTATGAGCCTGCAACACCACCCCGCTGTCGCGAATGACGAGCCGAATACCACGATACTTTTCGTTCGATAGGATGGCCGTCCGCTGTAGCGCGCTGCGCAAGACTTCCTTGTCCGCCGTCATTTCGTTGCTCGATTCCTGCGGTATGACACGCTCGTACTCCGGGAAACGACCATCGATCAGCTTCGAAGTGAAGCGAATTCCGTCTAACTGGATGCGAACGTGATTAGCGCCGAGTTCGATATCGAGATTCCCATCACCGCCGAGCAGACGCTGCAGCTCAAGCACACCTTTGCGTGGCACAATAACTTGTTGTTCACTGAGCTTTTCCCCACCGAGCTCGGCCTGACAAAGCGCCAAGCGATGTCCATCTGTTGCAACTGCGCGCAAATGCTGCCCACCCGTTTCCAGCAACATGCCGTTCAAGTAATACCGCACGTCCTGCTGCGCCATCGAAAAGTGAGTTTTCTCGATCAATCGCCCAAGTACGTCCATCGGCACCGTAATCGTCTGACCCGCTTTTATGTCCTCAACCGTCGGAAATTCAGCGGCCGGCAGTGTTGCTAAGGTGAATTTACTGCGCCCAGAGCGCACACCGAGCTTTTCCCCACTTACATTGATACCGATCTCAGCACCTTCTGGTAGTGCCTTACAAATATCGAGTAATTTGCGCCCAGACACGGTAATTTCACCGCCTGTCTCAACGTCCACCTCGGTTTTCGCAACCAATTCGACCTCAAGGTCTGTCGCAGTCACCGATAACACACCATCTCGTGCTACCAGCAGCACATTCGACAAAATAGGCATCGTCTGTCGTCGCTCTACAACACCAATAACGGCTTGCAGGGGTTTTAGGAGGACGTCGCGCGCGGCGCTCAATTTCATAGGTTCCACCTGTTAATAAATATTGGAAATTAGTTATTTATTGTTATTACTAGGGCAACGAAGCCCTGTGAATAACTCTATAAACACTAGTAAAATCAATAAGTTGATATATAGTCTGTCGTTGTGCAAAGCCTTGGGGACTCGTCGACTGCCTGTGTGCAGCCTGTGGATAAAAAGGCGACCGGCGGTTATCCACAGCTTATTCAGAGCATGCTGCCAAATTATCCCGTTAAGGTTCTTAACAAATTCAAATAATCGTTATCGACACGCTTTTCTGTCTCGCGCAACGACTCAATACGACGGCAGCCGTGCAACACCGTCGTGTGATCCCGACCGCCGAAAGCATCACCGATCTCCGGTAAAGAATGATTCGTCAGCTCTTTAGCTAACGCCATGGCAAATTGCCGCGGCCGCGCGATGGAGCGACTGCGTTTCTTGGATAACAGATCGGCGACACGAATTTTAAAATAGTCGGCCACGGTCTTTTGAATATTCTCGATAGAAACGAGCCTCTCTTGCAAAGCCAGTAAATCACGTAGTGCTTCTTTCGCAAAATCGAGATTTATGGGTCGACCGGTGAATCTGGAGTTTGCAATGACGCGCCGCAATGCTCCTTCGAGTTCTCGGACATTTGAGCGAATACGCTTGGCGATAAAAAAAGCTACTTCTTCGGGAAGCTCAACATGCTCAGCGGTGGCTTTGCTCATTAGAATGGCAACCGAGGTTTCGAGTTCCGGTGGCTCAATAGAAACGGTGAGACCCCAACCAAAACGGGATTTCAGGCGTTCCTCAAGGCCGTTGACCTCTTTGGGATAGCGGTCACAAGTCAACACGATCTGCCGCTGGCCTTCCAGCAAGGCATTAAACGTGTGGAAGAATTCTTCTTGCGAGCGCTCTTTGCCGGCAAAAAACTGAATATCGTCGATTAACAACGCATCTAGTGACCGATACGAGCGCTTGAATTCGGAGATCGTATTGTGTTGCAAGCCCTTGACCATATCGCCGACGAAGCGCTCCGAATGTACATAAGCAACCCGTGCTACCGGGTTGTTCGTCAAGATCGTGTTGCCTACCGCATGCATGAGATGGGTCTTGCCGAGCCCGACGCCACCATAGATAAACAGCGGATTATAAGATTTGCCGGGATTCTCGCCGACCTGGCTCGCCGCCGCTCGCGCAAGCTGATTGCTTTTACCCTCGACAAAGCTATTAAACGTGAAGCTCGGACTAAGTCGCGACGCAACCGCCGGCGGTGGCGTCTTGCCACTGGGGACGAACCGCCGTGGTGGTGCATCAAGTGCCGCCCCCGGCTTTTGCCGCGAGCCCACTTCGACAACAACCTCGGTGCTCGATCCGGAACCATCGACAATCTGCAGAATCCGCTCGATATAGTGCTCTTGCAGCCAGTCGACAACGAATCGATTCGGCGCCAGCAATTTGAGCTGGCCGTCATCCTCTATGGCCTGCAATGGGCGAATCCAGGTGTTGAACTGTTGTTCGGGCAGCTCCGCCTGCAAGTCGCGAATGCAGCGATTCCATAGCGTTGTATCAGCCGGCAACGGAGTCCCCAATTTCCTTAGTCGTTTTGTTATTGAACGGGTGAAGACCGGGCAGTCTATACCGCTTTTCGTGATGCCGCCACAGCGTCAGAGCGAAGCTCGATTTCGGCCAGAATCCCAGCAACGACGCCGTCTATTGACACTGCCGGGGCGCCCGCGTACCCTTGCCGCCCTTTCGTCGGGACGGGTCGACGCCCGTCATTTTACGTAGGTAGCAGGCAGATGAAACGCACGTATCAGCCCAGCAAATTGAAGCGCGCACGCACGCACGGATTCCGTGCGCGCATGGCGACCAAGGCCGGCCGCCTCGTACTCAAGCGCCGCCGAGCTAAGGGCCGCGCGAAGCTAGCGCCGTAATCTGCCGCGCCCGCCGCGACAGCATAAAAACTCCCGACTTGGAACTCAAGCCGACGCAGCGGTTTTCGAAAGATCACCGGCTGCAGGACGCTGCATCGTTCACGCGTGTCTTTGACAAAGCATCGCGAAGCCGCGACAACTGGTTTACGGTGCTATGCCGCAATAATGATCTGGAGCTCGCAAGACTGGGGCTCGCGATTTCGAAAAAGAACTGCAAGCAGGCAGCCGGGCGCAACAGGATTAAACGCGTGGTTCGAGAATCGTTCCGACAGCACCAAGTGGGGCTACACGGCCTGGATATCGTCGTAATGAACCGGCCGCCGGCTGCAGTTGCCACGAACCAGGAGCTATTCAGTAGTCTGGATATGCACTGGCGACGTTGCAAGAAGACCCAAACGGCCAGGAAATGAGGGTATGGACAACCAAAGACTAATCATCTGGGGCCTGTTCGCCTTTATGGTGTATCTGACCTGGCAAACGTGGATGCAAGATCATGCACCGCCGCCGCCCGAGCCTAACGCCGCGCCGGGGGAGGCCGCATTGCCGGTGAGCGACGCGCCGGCCGACCTCGATAGTCTGCCGGACCTGGACGAAGACCTTAGCGAGCTGCCAACGGTCGATCCCCAAGCGCCGATCACTGTTGCCGATGCCGCGGTCGAGGACGATGCCGAGCGTATTACGGTACGAACCGATGTTTTTGAAATCGTAATTAACACGCTCGGCGGTACAGTCACGCAAGCAAAAATGCTCAACTATCCGGTGGCGAAAGACATGCCGGATACGAAAGTTATGTTGCTCGACAGCGGCGAAGAGAACTTCGGGCAAATTCGCAGCTGGCTGCGCGGCAAGGGTGAGGGCACATCTGCGCCGGGTGCTGCAACGGTTTTCGATGCGGCAAAAACAAGCTACGAGCTTAATGGTGAAGATACTCTGGTTGTGCCGCTTACGTGGACTAATGACGCAGGCGTCGATTTTGAAAAACGCTTTGTGTTTAGCCGCGGCAGCTATGTAATAGCGCTTGAGCAAAATGTCACTAATGGTGGCGATGCCGTATGGCGGGGCGATCAGGTTACGCAGCTTGTCAAGCGCTCGTTCACCCAGGAACGATCGATGTTCAATGTCGATTCGTATTCCTTCGATGGCGCGCTGATTTACGACGGCAGTAAAGCCGACAAGCTAAAGCGCGATGATCTTCTAGACGACGGGCCGGTCAACTTCACCAGTGAGGATGGTTGGTATGCGTCCATCCAGCATCATTTCATGGTCGCGATCGTTCCCGATGAACCAGCGACCAACATTTTCCAGGCGCGCGTTGATGGCAACCGCTTAACAGCGAGCGTTATAAGTGCACCGCAAGCAATCGGTCCAGCACAGACTGCGAGTTTTAGGCGGGCGCTATTCGTTGGCCCCAAATTGCAATCGCAGCTCGAAAAGGTGCACCCCAAACTCAAACTCAGCGTCGACTACGGGTGGCTGACGATTCTGTCGCAGCCGATGTTCTGGTTGCTGTCATGGATCCACAAGTTTGTAGGCAACTGGGGCTGGTCGATCATCGGCGTGACAATTCTGATTAAAGGTGTGTTCTACAAACTAACCGAGTCGTCCGGTCGATCGATGGCCAAGATGCGCGAGATTCAACCGCGCATGAAAGCACTGCAGGACCGCTACAAGGATGATCGTCAGGCGTTGTCGCAGGCCATGATGGATCTGTACAAACGCGAGAAGATCAACCCGGCGGCGGGTTGCTTGCCTATTCTTATTCAAATGCCATTCTTCCTCGCGTTCTATTGGGTGCTGGTTGAATCGGTTGAGATGCGGCAGGCGCCGTTTGCGCTTTGGATTACCGATCTTTCGTCGCGGGACCCGTACTTCATCTTGCCGCTGATCATGGGTGCGGCGATGTTGTTTCAGCAAAAGCTGAATCCAGCACCGGCAGATCCGGTGCAGGCAAAAGTCATGCAAATCATGCCGGTCATGTTCACGGGGTTTTTCGCATTTTTCCCGTCAGGCCTCGTGCTCTATTGGGTCACCAACACATTGCTGTCGATTGCGCAGCAGTGGAACATCAACAAGGTGGTCCACGCAGAAGCCAAGGCCAAGAAGGGCGGCAAGAAAAAGAAGCCCAAAGCCGACAGCAAAGACGATAGCTAGCGGCTGATCAGGCAGCAGGTGGTGGAGACCGGCCAGCGTCGAAAATACCTCGTCCATACGCGTCAAACCTCAAAAAGCTAAAACACATCGGCGGCGTTTACCGCTACGGTGTTTTGTCGCAAATTTGCGCGCCTGAAGGCTGAGCAGGGCCTGATGCTTGTCTGATTCTTTGCTTATCCGTGTTTACAATCAAACACTTAACACAAGGCGTGCAAGGCCGCGAAACGCCACAGTGCAGTGCCTTCGTTCTGCAACATCAGCCCACCTATGTTTTCATTGCGACTATGACGTCAACAGACGACACCATTGTTTCAACGGCCACACCAGCGGGTGTCGGCGGCGTTGGCATCGTCAGAATTTCCGGCGCGGATGCCGGCAGCATCGGCCAGCGTATTTTGGGTTGCCTGCCGGAGCCGCGGGTTGCGACGTTGCGTTCGTTCAAGGCGCCCGATGGCGATGCTGTCGACACCGGCATTGCGTTGTACTTTCCCGCGCCACGTTCGTTTACCGGCGAAGACGTAATCGAATTGCATGGTCATGGCGGTCCGGTCGTCATGGCCATGCTGATCGATACGGCGGTCGCGCTCGGTGCCCGCCGTGCGGAGCCCGGCGAGTTCTCCAAACGCGCGTTCTTGAACAACAAACTTGACCTTGCACAGGCTGAAGCCATCGCCGACTTGATTAAGAGCGGCACATCACAAGCCGCGCGCGCCGCGTTGCGATCGCTGTCCGGGGAGTTCTCGGCGGCTGTCAACACGCTGGTCGCGAAAGTGACCAAGCTTCGTATGCATGTCGAAGCGGCGATCGATTTCCCGGAAGAAGAGATTGATTTTTTGTCGGACAAGGCATTGCTCGATCGCCTCGACGATTGCGACAAGACTTTTTCTGAGTTATTGACCAGCGCAACCGTGGGCCGTGTGCTACGAGACGGATACCAGGTCGTATTGGTCGGAAAACCGAATGCCGGTAAGTCGAGCCTGATGAACCGACTGAGCGGAGAGGAGACGGCCATCGTCACCGAAGTTGCTGGAACGACTCGGGATATTTTGCGTGAACAAATCAACTTGGACGGCCTTTCGGTTGAGCTTATCGATACCGCCGGCCTGCGCGACAACCCCGACGTTGTCGAACAAGAAGGTATTCGACGAGCACGTGAGGCAATGCGAAACGCGGACGCAGTAATGTGGGTTCAGGATGCGACCGATACCGAACCCGGTGAAATTTCCGAAAACATACCCGACGGAATTCCGGTGCTCGTTGTACGTAACAAGAGCGACCTTACCGGCACTGTCGAGCACGGGAGTAACACTGTCGTGTCATTGTCCGCGAAAACCGGTGATGGCATTGACCGCTTACGAGAACACCTGCGAGAGCTCGCGGGTTACAGCAATTTAGGTGAGGGCGCGTTTACGGCGAGGCGCCGGCACGTCGATGCGTTGCAGCTTGCGGCAACGCATTTTGCAGCGGGCAAAGAAGCGCTAGAGAAAAGCCGAGCCGGCGAGTTGCTGGCGGAAGAGTTGCGTTTATGCGCGAAAAGCTTGGGCGAAATTACTGGAGCCGTCTCGTCAGACGATCTGCTCGGGCAAATCTTTTCGTCGTTTTGTATTGGCAAATAGCGGCATTACATAAGCATCAGCTATTCATCTGCCGTACATCATTTCTGTGCATCCTATGCAGGCCACGATCCGCTTGGGCAAAAAGCATGAAGGAGTACATTATGATTCGTTCGATAACGGCAGTAGCACTATTGGCGTTTGTCGCGCCGGCAATGGCAGATGGGCCGAGTTACAACTATATCGAGGGCAGCTATCAGCGTATCGATATCGACGACTCATTTGTTGACGTCGATGGTGATGGTTTCGGCATCGCCGGGTCATTCGAGGTCGGCGACGTTTGGCACGTATTCGCAAGCTTCGACTCGACCGAGTTAGATTTTGATGTGGATATTGACGAACTGCTAGTCGGCGGCGGCTTTCACACCGCATTGAGCAACAATCTCGATTTCGTTGCCGAACTTGCGTATGCGCGCTTCGACGCCAGCACGCAGGGTTTTTCGTTCGATGATGACGGCTACAGTGCGTCGCTGGGCCTGCGCGGCTTGGCGGCGGACCGAATCGAACTCGCCGCCTTCGTTGACTACGTCGATCTCGACAGCCTCAATGATGACACGTCAGTTCGTGGTGAGGCCTGGTACAAATTCACTGACAGCGTCGCAATCGGTTTCGAAGTCGGCGCGGGCGACGACGTTAGGAATTACGGCATTGGCGCGCGGGTGTTCTTCGACTGAGCGCCGCTACTGTGATGGACGAAATCGCGGTTCCGTGATCGACATTTCGGTCATGGGGCCGTAATTTGCTGCCGTCTCGCGTATCGATGCGGCGTCGCCGAGCAGCACAAACACCAGGTCATCGTGCTGCGGATAGACGGCATCGATGACGGCAGTAATTGACTCGACGGTGACGGCGCTTATTGCGGCGCCGTAGTCGTCGATGTAACTGTTTGTCAAGCCGTAGGCCTCCAACACAGCGAACTGCGCCGCGAGCTGAGTGGCGGTTTCGAGTCGCATCGGGAACTGACCAAGAACATAGTTGCGTGCGGAGCTAATCATGTCCTCAGCAATGCCGGTATCGCGCAGCTGGCCGAGAATGCCAAGTGCCATGTCGATCGCCTCGACGGTGGTGTCCGTGGCCGTGTACGAACTGATGCCAATCGATCCTGGTTTGGACGGCCGCAGCAGACGAGAGCTCGCGCCATAGGTCAGGCCGGACTCGATGCGCAGCGCCGTATTCAGCATCGATGTAAACCGGCCGCCAAAAACCGTGTTTGCGATGTCAAGGTCGGGGCGATGTTCGTAGTTACGCGCTACGCCAACGTTGCCAATCCAGAAATAAGTCTGTGTCGCGCCCGGCTTGTCGATCAACAGCACACGCCGCCCCGTTTGTAGTTCCAATGCGGCCACCTCGGCCATCTCGCCACTTGCTGCCCGCCAGTCCGCGAACGCCGCGGTCAGGCGGTCGCGCATGTCAGCGGCATCGAAGTAACCCGAGACCGAAATGATTAGGCGGTCCCCGCCGACCTGTTGTTCGTAGTAACGCAATACGTCGCGATGCGAGATTGCCGCAAGCGATGTTTCATTACCGGCCACCGAATTGCCGTAAGGATGATCGCCGAACAAAAACCCGCCGGCGTAGATCGGCATCAAGTCACCGGGGTTCGAGTCCTTGGCGGCGAGAATAAAGTTGATCGAGCGCGCACGTAGCTTATCGAGCTCTGCGCGCTTGAGCGACGGGCGCATCAGCATGTCGGCAAGCAGCTGGAGCATTAAGTCAACATCACGGGCGAGGAAATCGCCCGAGATCGTGATGCCTTCGAGGCCGGCACGTGCCGATAAGCTGCCGCCGACCGCGTCGATGGCTTCCGCGAACGCCGCCGAATCGCGTTCACCCGCACCTTTTTCGATCAGCGCCGCAAACAGACTCGCCAGCCCGCTCTTGCCGTCCGGATCGGCTACGGCGCCGCCGCGCAAGACGGCCTGTACGCCGATCATCGGTACATCTGGCTTCTCGTTCAATATCAGTACTGTGCCGTTTTCGAGCACAACGCGCTCGGTGGCCGGAAGAGTGACCCCCTGCGCCAGCGCGAGACCCCACGATCCGCAGCAAAAGAGCGCACATACGATGCGTGACGTAAACATCACTCTGCGTCCTCAGTGGGCGGAATCAGCATGCCGATCGTTGCATTGTTGCTGCGAAACACCTTCGCGGCGACGTCACGCAAAGCATCGTTGCTGATATTTTCGATGTCGGACGGCAGGTCGAACAATTTTTCATAGTTACCGTGGAAAACTTCGAAGTTACCGAGCGACGATGCCTTACCATCAATCGTTGCCATCTCACGCCAGAAGTCCGCGAGAATGATGTTGCGCGCTTTCATGAGCTCGGCGTCGCTAACTCCCTCCGTGGCAACTTCGTTGAGTGCCTGCATGACGCGCGCCTCGACGACCGCCGGGTCTCCGCCCGGTGGCAAGGTCAGGTAGAAATACACGAGGCTGGGATCGAAGCCCTCGCGTTGAAAGCCCCCCACCGAAATCGCCACTTGGAGCTCTTCGACCAGCAAACGATGCAATCGCGAGGAGTCGCCGCCAACCAGAATATGCAGCAGCAGCTCCAACGGCAGTGTCTCCGGGTCGGTTGCGCTGCCAGCATGGAATGCCATATGCAGTAACGGAGTCTGTGCCGGCGCCTCGAGAGTGAGGCGGCGAGTGCCTAACTGATCCGGCTCAACAGTGCGTACAGCGGCGGGCGCTTGTTGCGCCGGAATGTCGGCGAAGTATTCCTCCGCCAGTGAATAGATCTCTTCCGGCGTCACATCGCCAGAAAACACCATCGTGCAATTGTTCGGTGCGTAGTAGATGCGGTAGAAAGTTTCGAGGTCGAGCTGCGTCCATGCGGCGATGTCCGACGGCCAGCCGAGTACCGGAAACTGATAAGGGTGCGCCACAAAAGCGGTCGCCCTCATTTGCTCATAAAGCTTGCCGAAATTGTCATTGTCGACACGACGACCGCGTTCCGAGGAGACAACGCCGCGCTCACTTTCGACGACCTCAGGAGTGAATAACAGATTCGCGAGTCGATCCGCCTCTAAATTGAAAATCGTGTCAAGCGCACTGCGCGGAAACCAGTCCATATAGGCGGTGATATCGTTGCTCGTATAAGCATTGTTGGCGCCGCCGGCCGCTTCCATGACGCGATCGAATTCGCCCGGTTCCAGGTTTTCGGTGCCGTTGAACATCATGTGTTCGAAGAAATGTGCCAGCCCGGTAATGCCGGGGTATTCATTTCGACCCCCGGCGCGAATGAAGTTGTACATGACGACATTCGGAATGTCGTGGTCAGGCCAAACGATAATTTGCAGGCCATTATCAAGTGTAAAGCTACGAATCTCCGCCGGAACCTTGTCACCGACCGGGGCGTCGAACACTCGCTCGGGCACCGGCGGCGGCTCGACGACCGCGAGCTCCGGCAAAAGGCGATCGGCTACCATCGCAACGCCGGCAAGCACGACCAGAACCGCAAGCGCCGCATTGAGTTTTTGACCGGTCTTAAAGACTATCGATTGTGTCTGGTCGACATCGACGGCCTTTTTTAAGCCGCTCGGCGTAATCTCGTAGACCCAGGCGAAGATCAGCGCGAGAGGAAGGCCGATAACTAACACTGTCGCAATGAGCCTGTTTGTCCACCACGGCAAATCGAGCTGTGTTTGCACGACGACGCCGAGCCAATACACCAGCGCAGCACCTACGACGTAGACAAAAGCAACTTGCGGTATGTTGCGACGGCGGAGCTCAGAGAATATGGCCATAGTTTTGTAATTATCGCCGGGCCCTACATCTTGGGCGAACGACGGCAATTGTCAATATGCGAATGCGATCCGCTAAACCAGCAGGCCTTCACGCCGGTACAGGCGGGCGCACAGCCAGGTCAACATTGCGCCGAATAGCAGCGTGCTGGTGACCGAGATCGCGAGGTGCGCAGTATTTACGGGCTCGTTTTTGATCAAATCAATCAGCAATAAGTGCTGGCTCAGGCTGGGAATAAACATGAATTCAAGCCGCGGCCTCAGCGTCAAGAGGCTGACGATAAGAATCGGCAGCGTCGGCGCAAGTAGAACGACACTAAGCCAGGTTTGCGCTTCTTTATAGCTTTTTGTGAATGAGGCAACGAGCGTCATGACCGATGCGCCGATCAGTATAAAAGGTGCTAGCAACAGAAACGACTTGCCAACAACGTCCGGGCCGAAATTCGGCGTCATGCCAAGTTCCTCCAGCGGCATGAATTTCAGCGCGAAGAAAAACGATGTCAGGCTAAGCATTAGTGACAGCGCCATGAATACGCAGGTAGCGATAATTTTGCCAAGGATCAGCTTATCGCGAGTTACCGGCAGGGTTAGCAAAGGTTCGAGTGATCCTCGTTCTCGCTCGCCGGCGGTCGTGTCGATCGCCAGATACATACCGCCCATCAACATTGCAAATAAGAAAAAATAGCTCATCATGCCGAGCAAGATACCGGACCGCCCGGACGCTGTTGAGACATCTACGTCGTCGATGTTTAGCGGCCGCAGCACCAGCGGGCTGACACCGCGGGCTAATAATCGGATCGTCGCCAACTCGTCATTGTAATTTCTGAGCGCGTTGCGTACCCGCCGCGCATCGCGATCGGCCGTCGTATTGGCCTGGTCGGAAATCAATTCGATCCTTGCGGGCATCGCATCAGTAAGCTGCGCACCGAAATTTTCCGGGATCACGACGACAATATCGTGAATGCCGGCAGTAACCGCTTCGATCGCCAGTTCGCGAGTTTCAGGCCCAGCAATAATGTCGAGATTCTTGCTTTCGAGGTAACGCACGAGATTGGGCGCATGCTCCACGCCAAGTATCGGGACTTCAAGCGATTTCTCGACGTCGGACAATGAGCGTTCAACCGACAGGTTAATAACGAACGCAAACAGAATCGGCCCAAACAGTGGCCCCATCAACAGCGCCGATGCCATCGTGCGACGATCGCGAAAATTATCGACCACTTCTTTGCGAAAGACCGTGAATAGAGTACGCATTAGTCCCGCGCCACCATTTGGATCGCTTCGACGAACGCATCTTCTAAGTCGTTGCAGCCGGTCTTTTCGCGAATGCCGTCGGCCGAATCGTCGATCGCAACCTGTCCGTTAGCGATGATGACGATGTCGTCGCACAACGCTGCAACTTCCTGCATCACATGGCTTGAAAACAGCACGCAGCGCCCTGTGTCTTTGAGCTTGAGTATTAAATCTCGAAGCGAACGCGTCGCCATGACGTCCAGACCGTTCGACGGCTCATCTAGGATGACGTTTTGTGGATCGTGCACTAGTGCTCGTGCCAGGGCGACCTTGGTGCGCTGACCGTGTGAAAAGCCTTTGGTACGGCGATGAGCGAAGTCTTGAATTTCGAGCAACTCGATGATGCTGTCGACCTTTTGTGGAATATCTTTACGCTGAAGGCCACACAGGCTCGCGTAGTAGGCGATGTTTTCACGCGCAGTCAAATGCGGGTATAAACCGGCACCATGCGGCAACGCGCCGGTAACCCGCCGAGCATCCAGACTGTTGTCGACGACATCGTGACCGTCGATGCTGGCAGCACCCTCATCCGGCTTCAGCACCGTGTACAGCACCCGCAGTGTGGTCGATTTACCCGCGCCGTTTGGGCCAAGCAGCCCGGTGATCTTGCCGTCCGACGCCTCAAAACTTACGCCCCGCACGGCGTGCACATTGCCGAAAGACTTACTAAGGCCAGCGATCTTAATCACGGGGTGGGCCCTGAAAAGTCGAGAAAAAAAGGCATGACAAAACTGCGATCGCGGCAGTCGATATCGACCTCGTCGAGACCCGCGGCAACAATGAACTGCTCGAAAATGCGCGGCATGCAGCCGACGCCAATCTGACCGTGTCCCTGGTGTTCGAGCGTCAGCAACCATGCCCTGCGCAAATTCATCGCGGCCATGTCCGCATACGCGGGTGGTGTAATCGGATCGGCCGCCCCAGACAACAACAACGCGGGCGTGTCGGTGGCCAGCGGCTCTTTGAAATCATCGTCGATCGGGCCGGCGGGCCAGGCAGAACAGATGGCCGTCAGTGCGTCGACTTGCATGGACCCGAGGTAGCTGCCAATGAGTGCTTGCTTGTCGAAACGCGACTCGTCATAGAACGGCGCGTCCTCGGTACACATGACCGCGTTGTGCATGCCGAGAGCGATGGACTCGGACAAATCGAGCATCGTCATTTGGAATTGTGCGACCAACGGTCGATAGTTCCCGTCGGCAGCTTCGGAAATCAGCAGCGGGATCATTGCGATTGTATTGGGATGATACGCTAGCAGCCGAATGGCCGCGGCAAGTTCCTGGTTGCCGAAACTAAGGAACTCATCGGTGCCTGTAACAGGATGAGCGACACGTAAACGCACTGATTTCGCGCTCAACTTGTTCTTCAGCGTCGAAAAAGATTCGGCTAAATCCGGAAAGCGATCACGGCAGTCCGCGTCTTCTTCGCAACGGCGGAAAATGTTGTCGAGCGCTTTTTGCGCCTCGATTGCGATTTCTGGACCCAGTGCAAGCTGCGGTGGCACCACGCCATCGAGCACGATCGTGCGAGTCGAATTCGGATAGCGGCGAGCATAGTGCTGTGCGACCCGGCTGCCGTACGAAACGCCGTACAAGTTTAACGTTGGATAACCCAGCGCCTCGCGCACAGCGTCGAGATCGTGTACCGCGACGCTGGTTGTGAAATACCGTGGATCGTGCGGTAGTTCAGCGAGGCATTCCTGCGTGAATTCGACCGTCTGCTCGATCGAAAATTGTCCCAAAATAATTTCCTCGTCGATCGGGCAGCCCATGTGCGCGGATTCGCCGGTGCCGCGCTGATCCACAAGTAAAATGTCGCGATTGCGGCGCACGTATTCGAACGCATGCGCGTACGAGGCGTAAAACTGCACGGCGCCCTGTCCCGGGCCGCCGGCCAGCGGCACGACCGGGTCGGCTTCGGGTTTGAGATTCAGTGCCGGTACGACCACGACACGGATGTCGAGCAGCGGCGAGTCTGGATCGTCCGGGTTCTCGTGGCGGGCGAGCGTTCCGCAGCGGGCCTTCATGCTCGGATACGCGGCCCCTGCGCTGATGCGACAATCCGTCAGCTCAAGCGCGGTAGCGCTTGGACTCAGCATTACTAGGGCAAGGATTAACGGTACGAGCGGGCCAGTTCGGGTCATTCGAGTCCGCATCTGATGGTTTCTGGCGCGCTATCTTGGGGCCCAGGGCCGTGCATGTAAAGCCGGCTGCCGTTAAAATGCGCGGCCTTCGTTGTTCAATTTTTGATCAATGTCTGACATGTATGACGTCATAGTGATCGGTGGCGGTCACGCTGGTACGGAAGCCTCGTTGGCTGCCGCGCGCGCTGGTGCAAAAACACTTTTGATCACGCAGAACCTCGCGACGCTGGGGCAAATGAGCTGCAATCCGGCGATCGGCGGCATTGGCAAAGGCCATTTGACGCGGGAAGTCGATGCATTGGGCGGCGCGATGGCAGTAGCGATCGATCAAGCCGGCATTCAATTTCGCACCTTGAATGCGAGCAAAGGTCCCGCCGTGCGTGCGACTCGCGCGCAAGCTGACCGACAGCTTTATCGCCTGGCTATTCGCAACATGCTCGAAAATCAGCCGGGCCTCGCAATCTTTCAACAGTCGGTCGAGGATCTAATCATCGAAAACGATGGCGCGGCCGGCGATCGGGTGGCGGGCGTCGTTACCGGCCTCGGTCTGCGCTTTTTCGCCAAGACCGTTGTCCTAACGGTTGGTACGTTTCTCGGCGGCCGCATATTGATTGGCCGAACAGAAACCGCCGGCGGTCGCGCCGGTGACGCGCCGTCGAATCGGCTCGCCGATCGGCTGCGCGAAATGCCGTTTCGCGTTGCACGCCTGAAAACCGGCACGCCACCGCGGCTCGATGGCAAGACATTGAATTTCGACGTGATGCAGGAACAGCCGGGCGATACGCCGACGCCGGTCTTTTCTTTCATTGGAAGGCGCTCGATGCATCCGCAGCAAGTATCTTGTCACATCACCAAAACAACCGAGCAGACGCACGATATTATCCGCGCCTCTCTCAGTGAGTCGCCAATGCACTCCGGGTTAATCGAAGGTGTTGGACCCCGCTACTGCCCGTCAGTTGAAGACAAAGTCGTGCGATTCGCCGACAAAGCATCGCACCAGATTTTCGTCGAACCAGAGGGGCTCTCGACACACGAGGTATATCCGAACGGTATTTCGACGAGCCTGCCTTATGAAACGCAGGTGTGCTTTGTCCGTTCGATACCCGGGTTCGAAAACGCACACATCACGCAGGCCGGTTACGCGATCGAATACGATTATTTCGATCCACGTGACCTGAAACCGACGCTGGCGACGAAATTCGTCAATGGTCTTTACTTCGCCGGTCAGATTAATGGCACGACCGGTTACGAAGAGGCTGCCGCGCAGGGTCTGCTCGCCGGCATCAATGCAGCACACGAAGCGGCCGGTCAGGAGACCTGGTTTCCTGAACGCCACGAGGCTTATATTGGCGTGCTCGTCGACGACCTGATTACGCGCGGCGTTAGTGAGCCGTATCGCATGTTTACGAGTCGCGCCGAATATCGGCTGACGCTCAGGGAAGACAACGCCGACCAGCGCCTAACACCCATCGGCCGCAGGCTGGGCCTGGTCAATGACAAACGCTGGGCGTCATTCGAAGAAAAGCGTGTAGCTGTGGATCGTGAGCAAACGCGACTCGATGGCATCATGATTCGACCCGATTCGCTTACCGCGGCAGACCAAGCGCTGCTCGGCACCGAGCTGACGCGGGAATCGACTGCAGCGGATCTCCTAAAGCGCCCGGAGCTTGGCTATACAAATGTGTCAGCCCTGTCGATGGTCGGTAGTCTCGTGACTCAGGGCGGCGACCACGACGCCAACAAAAACGGCGACGGCAACTTACATGACGAAGATTATGAGCAAATCGCACTTCAGCTCGATGTGCGGGCCAAATACGCGGGTTACATCGAGCGCCAACAACGTGAAATAAAGAAGCAGGAAAAACAGGAATCGTTGCGGCTGCCCGCGGATCTCGACTATGCATCCGTAGATGGTTTGTCGAACGAGGCGCGGCAACGGCTTGAGGCATCCAGGCCGGCAACGCTTGGCCAGGCGTCGCGGCTCGAGGGCATGACGCCGTCGGCCGTCTCGTTAATCTTGATTCACCTGAAGAAACGCCAGCTGAAAAAGTCCGCGTAATGTATTCCGTGCGCATGCTGCTGGGTTTGTTGTGCTTGGCAATTGCCGCTTTTGCGGCCTGTACGATTGACGATTCGGCCGACCACCAGATCACGCTGCATCGCGGACTGGGCACGGATCCTGAATCGCTTGATCCACAAAAAGCGCGCAGCGTTCAGGCGGCCGACGTGCTGCGAGATATCAATGAGGGATTGCTTGGCCATTCGCCTGACGGCGAGCTGGTCGAGCGTGGCGCCGAACGCTGGCAGGTGTCCGACGATGGCTTGATCTACACGTTTACGATTCGCGAAGGGGCGCGTTGGTCGTCGGGCGAGTCACTAACGGCGGAACATTTCGTGCTGGGGCTCAGGCGCCTTGTCGATCCTGCCGTCGCGTCGTTTTATGCGCAGACAGTCTCCGATGTGGTAAATGCCAACGACATTATCAGCGGTAAGCTTGCGGTTGAATCGCTGGGCGTCGAAGCAGTAGATGTGCGAACCCTCAAGATTACGTTGCGGCGGCCGGTACCTTATCTACTGAGCTTGCTGACGCACCCAAGCACGTTTCCGGCGCACCCGGCGTACGATGCGAGCAACGACGGAAATTCTGCGCGGGCATTGATTTCAAACGGGGCTTATAAATTAGAATCTTGGGAACCGGGCTCGCTGCTCAGGCTAACGCGAAACGAGTTCTATTGGGACAACGCGAACACGGCAATCGATCGCGTGTATCACCATGTATTGACTGAAGAGATGTCCGAACTAAACCGTTATCGCGCCGGCGAGCTGCATGTGACAAGCAGCGTGCCGCCGGAGAATTTCAAACAAATAAGTGAACAGTATGGCGACGAGCTTCGTGTCGCGCCGTACCTGGGCGTTTATTATTACGGCTTCAATCTGACACGGCCGCCATTCAAAGACGATGTTGACTTGCGTTCGGCATTGTCGATGGCGATTAATCGTGAGGTGCTAATCGAAAAATTTACCGGCCGCGGCGAGGCACCCGCGTATAGCTGGGTCCCGCCAGGGACCTACAATTACACGCCGCCGCAGCTTGGTTTTGCGGAGCTGCCGCAAGTCGACCGCAACGTGATCGCGCGTAGTTTTTACGAACAGGCCGGATACAGTGCTGAGAACCCGGCACGCATAGAGCTGCGCTACAACACGTCCGACACACAAAAGCGTATTGCACTTGCCGTGCAGGCAATGTGGCGTGACGTCCTCGGCGTTGAAACGACACTGATTAGCGAAGAATTTCAGGTTCTGCTGCAGAACATACACGACCGCGACACGACACAGATGTTTCGTGCCAGCTGGATTGGCGATTATGACGACGCACAAAGCTTTCTGGCGCTAATGCTCAGCGACAGCCCATCGAACATGCCGGGCTATGCGAATGAAACTTATGATTCGCTGGTGCATCGTGCTGCCGAGCAGACTGACCTCGATCGCCGACGCCTTTATCTCGAAGAGGCTGAGCGCGTTCTACTTGCCGACCATGCCATTGTTCCGCTGTATTTCTACGTCAGCAAACACCTGGTACACCCGGATGTGCATGGCTGGGAGGACAATGTGCTGGATTACCATTACAGTCGGCACTTGAGTCTCAGCGCCGCACATTAGCTTTTGAGCGCGGCACACCCAACGGAGACGTGTTGGCTCAATACGTACTGAAGAGACTGCTGGGGGCGATTCCGACCTTACTGTTCGTTGTCGTTCTTTCATTCTTACTGGTGCATGCCGCACCGGGCGGCCCGTTCGATGAAGAACGGGTTCTGCCCGATGCTGTCGCCGCAAATATCGAAGCCTATTATCATCTTGACGAATCATTGCCGAAGCAATTCGTGCGTTACTTGAGCGGCGTGCTTCAAGGCGACTTCGGTCCTTCCTATCGTTACCGCGACCATACGGTCAGCGAACTCATTGCCGATGCATTTCCGTTGTCGATCCGCCTGGGCGTGATGGCGATCATAGTCGGTGTCGTTATTGGCGTCGGCCTCGGAACGCTCGCAGCGCTGAAGCAAAATACCGTTACCGATCGGGTCGCAATGGGCTTTGCGATGAGTGGTATCTCGATACCGATATTTGTTATCGCGCCACTGTTGGTGTTGTTTCTGGCGGTGAAGCTGAACTGGTTGCCCGCGGGCTGGAGTGGCTCGTCGGGTGTATCGCGGATGTTGTTGCCGGTAATCGCACTGGCGCTTCCACAGATCGCGTACATTTCTCGACTAACCCGTGCCAGCATGATCGACGTGCTGGGCAGCGGTTTCATACGCACGGCCCGGGCACAAGGTCTTGGCACCTATGCCGTTGTCCGTTATCACGCGATGAAACCAGCGATGTTGCCGGTGTTGTCCTACATGGGCCCAGCCATCGCGTCGGTGCTGACCGGTTCGGTTGTTGTCGAACAAATATTTGGAATTCCGGGCCTCGGACAGTTCTTCGTTACCGGCGCATTGAATCGCGATTACACGCTGGTGCTCGGTATTGTGATTTTTTATGCGGCGCTGATTGTGCTCTTAAACCTGATCGTCGATATTTTGTATGGCGTCATCGATCCTCGGGTGCGTTACCGATGAGCGCGGTGCTTCGTCTTTATCGACGCATACGGCGAAACCGAGCAGTCAATGTCAGCGGCGGCATACTTGCGGCGATCGCGGTTTTGGCTGTCTTGCTGCCGTTAGTCAGTCAGAACAACTACCTGGAAACTGATTTCGGCCGCATTCTCGAGGCGCCCGGCTTGGCTGACATGCATTGGTTTGGTACCGATGATCTCGGCCGCGATTTGTTCGTGCGCACAATGATGGGCATCCGCGTAACACTGCTGGTCGCGATCGTTGCGAGTATTGTCAGCCTCGTAATCGGCGTACTTTATGGAGCGTTTGCCGGATATGTCGGCGGACGCGTGGATGCTGTGATGATGCGCTTTGTCGATGCGCTATATGCCATGCCGTTTATCTTTTTCGTCATTCTTTTGATGGTTGTTTTCGAGCGAAATTTTCTGCTGATCTTTGTCGCTATCGGCGCGATAAACTGGCTTGATATGGCGCGCATTGTTCGCGGTCAAACACTGAGCTTGCGCGAGCGGGAATTTGTCGAAGCGGCGCGACTGAATGGTGTTTCGACCGCACGCATCATCTTGCGACACATCGCGCCAAACCTAATGGGCGTCGTCATTGTTTACGTAACGTTGACGATTCCGCAGGCAATTTTAGTCGAGTCTTTCTTGAGCTTCCTAGGCTTGGGTATTCAGGAGCCACAGACGTCGCTGGGCGCACTCGTTAATGCCGGCGTTAATCAGATGGAAAGCGCGCCGTGGATGTTGCTGATACCAGGCGGTCTGCTGGCATTGATATTGATGTGCTTCAATTTTCTCGGCGATGGACTCCGCGACCTGTTCGACGCGAGGCAAAACAGATGAGTCTGTTAAACATCTGTCAGCTCGGCATACGTTACGGTGATGTCGTGGCCGTTGACGATCTTTCGTTCGCGATCGATAGCGGCGAGTCGGTAGGACTCGTCGGGGAATCTGGTTCGGGCAAGACGCAGACGGCGCTGGCAATACTTGGTTTATTGCCGGCGACGGCTGAGATTAGCGGCAGTATCAAATTTGCCGGTGAGGAGTTCGTCGGCGCGGACGATAGGGCGTTCGACAAACTGCGGGCAACGCGTGTGTCGATTGTATTCCAGGATCCGACGCAGGCACTTAACCCGTATCTTCGAATTGGCGAACAGCTGCGGCGTATCCTGATCGCACACAACATCGCCGCAGGAGCAGAAGCCGACGCTCGCGTGATTGAGACGCTCGAGTCTGTTGGTCTGCCCGACCCAAAACGACAAAGCGGCGCCTACCCGCACCAGCTATCTGGCGGCATGCGACAACGCGCAATGATCGCGTCGGCGCTGATCACCAGCCCCGATCTGTTGATTGCCGACGAGCCGACGACGGCATTGGACGTTACGGTGCAGGCACAGATTCTCGAACTGCTCGACACTATTCGCAAAGACACCGCCCTGTTGTTGATTACGCACGATCTGGGCGTCGTGGCCGGTCATTGCGATCGCATGTTGGTGCTGGAAAATGGCGGCCTAGTAGAATCTGGCGCAACGCGTCAGGTGTTCGGAACACCCAAGTGCGCACATACTGTCTCATTACTCGAAGCGGCGCCGCGGCTCAAGCAGAGCATTGCCCCGCAACCGGTGTCCGGCAAAGCATTGCTGCGCGTTGATGGTGCGTCGGTCAGCTATCGTGAGCCGGGATACGGGCGGCTGCACGCCGTCAAAAGCGTGGACCTGGCCTTAAGAAAGGGCGAAACTGTCGCCATCGTCGGCGAGTCGGGCTCTGGCAAGTCAAGTCTTGTGCGGGCCTTGCTTGGGCTGGTAGCGGCGGAGTCCGGCGCGGTCAGTTTTCTCGGTGAAACGCTGCCGCGGGATGCCCGCTCTCGGCGACAACAAATACGCCGCGAGCTGCAACTTATTTTTCAGGACCCGGCCGGCTCGCTGAATCCACAAATGCGAGTGAGCGACATCGTTGTCGAGCCGCTGTCGGTTCACGAGCCCTCGCTCGATCGGCGAGCTTGTCGCGAGCGGGTTATCAGAATTCTTGAGCAGGTCGACTTGGGCGCCGAGTTTCTACAGCGCTATCCGCACGAATTATCCGGCGGCCAGGCGCAGCGAGTCGCGATCGCGCGGGCGCTGATCGTCGAGCCGAAGGTGCTGATTTGTGACGAGGCGGTTGCAGCGCTCGACGGCACAGTGCGCGAACAAATTCTTAAGCTGCTGCAAGACATACAAGGCCGCACTGGACTTTCGATACTGTTTATCTCTCACGACCTCGGCGTTGTGAGCTCGATCAGTCATCGCGTGTTGGTTATGTATTTGGGCAGGCTTGTCGAGTGTGCCGATGGCCAGACAGTGTTCGGCTCGCCGAAACATCCATACACGCGCGCGTTAATCGACGCGGTACCGGTTCCCGATCCTGAGGCCGGAATCGCGCATACGTCCTTGTCCGGCGAAGTGCCATCGATATTGTCACCACCAACAGGCTGCGCGTTTCATCCGCGTTGCGCATACGCAGAATCTAGATGCACGACAGAGTTACCAGCGCCGACCGCTATCGGCGCGACGACAGTATGCTGCCACCGCGCCACCGAGATTGATTTGCAGGCTTAAGCTGCGGGTGTGATGCTGTGCAGCGGAAGTAAAGCGCAGCGTATTCAACAAGGTGCCAACCAATATGTGGCGCATGGCTGCTATCGGACCGAGCCATGACGATGAGGAGTGCGACACGCGCGGGCCGGGTACTACGACCCAGGTAGCGGAATTGGCATCGGCGCGCCGTTAACGGTCAGCAATCCTTTTTTATATTCGGCCGTCATTTCATAGGTGTCGCCGTTCTTTTTTAAGATACCCATGGCAACGGCCATGTTCGCCTGTGGATTCATCGCCGTCGCCATGTCGTACAGCTCCGATGGAATCTTGATGTCGGCGGAGGCTTCGAGCGACAGTAGTACACCGGTCCAAGCGAACGATTGGCGATCGGATGCTGGAAGGTCGAAAGCAAACTTTGTAAAGACTGTACCCTGCGGCAGTGTGACATCGAGTTGATCGAAGCGCATTTCGAATCCGCCGGCGGCCAAATCCATCAGATCGTCTTCGACCATGGAAAGCAACATTGTCGGATCTTGTGTGCCTTGCGCGCGCTCAAGAGCTTTTTGCAAGCGGCCAGTGGCGGCCGCGTCCAATCCGGTGAGCACCATGTCCATCGACCAAGCAATGTCGCCGATAGGCGGCAAGCTGGCTACTGCAAAGTTCATCTTGGTCTTGACGTTAACGCGATCGTCATCAAGCTCCGACGTTGCATCAAGCTTGAAAGGACCCATAGTGACGTCTGACTGTTCAGACGAAATATTCATGGAGTCAATCACGAACGCCATATCGCCAACCGAATACCCATAGTCGGTCATCGTCATGTCGCTGGACAATTCGAATTTGCCGACGCTATAGCTGTTGTCGTCGGGACTTACCATAGTAAATGAATCGAAACCGCCGTCGATAATGACACGGCCGCTACCAGTGTCTGCACTGACTTCGACATCGCCAGCACCCCAGCTCATATCTTTCATCGACCCGGCATCTAGAAAGTAATGCGACGCAAGCCCACCATCGAGCCCGACCTTGCTGTAAATGGTGCCGGGCAGTTCTGTCACGTCGCCGTCTATGGATTCGATGCTGACGGTCGATACGGCGCGACCGAGGCCCGGCGCAAGCGAACCTTCGGCGCGAGTAATCGATGAAACGGGTATCAAACCATGATCAAGGCGCGTTTCGATAATCACGGCCGGCGATGGGCCATCTGCGGGAAAACCAAGCTGCTCGCGAAGTTTCATGCCCGGCCCGGTTTTGCCAAGCTCGATACGGTGGCGGCCCTCAGACGAGAACCAACCGCGATCAAACTTCTCTGAGGTGATGACAACCTCTTTGTTTTCCGTGGCAGCCCATTGGAGTTGCTCGTCGACCGACTTTTCGGCGAGCCGGCCGACAAGGCCGGGGGAGACCAGAACGATCAACGCGAGAATGACGAGTATTGCAACGATGCCTTTTTTCACGGGAATTCCTTGAGCGAGGTGGCAGAATATTCGGTGGAATGCTAGCAGCTTAGCGCAAAGATACCGTGCGCAATGTCTGGAATTCGGAGCCAAGTCTCACTACCATAGCGCCTCCGGTCGGTCGGTCGATATCGCGGGTCGGCACATTACCCTAGAATTTCAAATGCTTACGAAGATGAAAACCGCAGCCGTATTGGTGACGCTGGTGCTCGGCTACGCGATTTTTGTGCCGCCGGCCAACGCCTCCGGCGATGCAGCGCGGGGCAAGATACCTGCATACACGTGCCTTGGATGTCACGGTATTGAAGGTTATCGCAATGCCTACCCGTCTTACCGAGTGCCGAAGCTCGGTGGCCAAAAAGCAGCCTACATTGTTGCCGCTTTGCAAGGGTATCGGGATGGCGAGCGCGAACATCCGACGATGCAAGCGCAGGTGACGAGCCTGAGCGACCAGGACATAGAGGACATCGCCGCGTATCTCGCCATGCTCAATAGCGACACTGTCGAAAACGGCGGCACGCAAAACGTAAGTCTGGAGGCTGCGGTGACTTGCGTTGCCTGTCATGGCCAGAATGGCATCAGCGTATCGCCGGCATGGCCGTCGCTCGCGGGCCAGCACGAAGAATATCTGATTGAGTCTCTGAATCAGTATCGTAACGGCACGCGCAAGGAAGCCGTGATAACGCAAATGGCGGCACCGCTAACAGACGCCGACGTCAAGTTGCTGGCTCGTTTTAACTCGAGGCTGGAAGGCCTCGAGACGACGTCGCCCGAATAGCGCCGTGCGTGACGCCACCATGCCGCCGGCGGGAATTACGCATCTCAACGACGGGATCCTTGCGATCGACACGGAATTCGCGCGCCCGTTGCTGGATGCGAGCCACCTGATTATCGAAGGCGGTCGCGCGGCCTTCGTCGATACCGGCGTCAATGACAGCGTACCGCTTTTGCTCGATGCACTGGGACAACAAGAGCTCGACGTCGGTGACGTCGATTACGTTTTTTTAACGCACATACATCTTGACCACGCTGGCGGCGCCGGCAAACTGATGGGCGCGCTGCCAAACGCGCGTTGCGTTATTCATCCGCGCGGTGCGCCGCACATGGTGGAGCCGTCGAAACTCATCGCCGGCGTTGAAGCGGTGTACGGCATTGAAGAGACGCGCCAAGTCTACGGCGTGTTGGAACCGATTGCGGCCGATCGTATTGTTGTGGCCGACGATGAGATGTGGTTCGAGCTGAACGGCCGTGCGATGCAAACGATCTATACTGAAGGCCACGCGCGACATCATTATGTGCTCAATGATCCATCATCGCGTGGCGTATTCACGGGCGATAGTTTTGGCATTTCCTATCGCGAACTCGACACAGTCGCCGGCGAGTTTATTTATCCGTCGGCGACGCCTATCGATTTTGATCCGGACGCGGCACACATTGCGTATGATCGAATTCTTGCGTGTGAACCTGATTTCGTCTATCTGACTCATTACAGCCGGGTCGCCGATCTTGAACGTCTGGCGGCCGACCTGCATGGCGACATCGAGGCGTACCGGAAAATAGCGCTAGATTGCGCTACGGCCAGAAACCGGCAAGCGGCGCTCGAGGAAAGCATGTTCGACTATTTGGCGGGCCGACTGACTGCGCACGGATATCGCGGCGGTAACGACGCAATGAAGTCGATGCTGGGCATTGATGTCGATTTGAACGCCAAAGGTCTCGGCGTCTGGCTCGATCGCCGCCAGAAGCGCCGCAATAAATAGGCATATTGACGGCAATAGAACATTAGGGGTAAGCAGTGGAAGACTTCCGGGCGTTTCGCATCGACAAACAAAACGACAAGATCGTCGCCGAGTTTCAGCAGCTAAAGATTGATGACCTGACCGAGGGCAATGTGGTCGTCAAAGTCAGTTACTCCACAATCAACTATAAGGATGCGCTGGCGGGAACCGGGGCCGGAAGTATTTTGAGGCGTTATCCGTTGAACGGCGGCATTGATCTCGCGGGCAAAGTCATCAGCTCCGATGACGAAAACTTTTTGCCGGGTTCGTCCGTGCTCGTAAACGGCTGCGGACTGAGCGAGACTATTGACGGCGGCTATTCCGAATTCGCACGCGTTGCGAACGACTGCTTGGTGCCGATTCCGGATGGGATGACGGAGTTTGAGGCGATGCAGATCGGTACGGCAGGCTTTACTGCCGCGCTCGCGATTCATCGTATGGAGCAAAACTCTCAGCTGCCCGAGAATGGGCCGGTTGTTGTCACTGGTGCAACTGGAGGCGTCGGCAGCATCGCGATCGACATGCTTTCCGGTCGAGGCTACGAAGTCGCCGCTGTCACTGGCAAAGCGACGGAAGAAAGTTATTTGCGCGAGATCGGCGCAACACGAATCTTGTTGCGCGACCAAATTGAATTAGGCAGCCGGCCGATGGAAAAAGCAGAATGGGCCGGAGCGATTGACAACCTCGGTGGTGAATATCTGACGTGGCTGACACGCACGATGAAATATGGCGGCAATATCGCAAGTATCGGCCTGGCGGCGAGTCCTGCGCTGAAAACAACGGTAATTCCGTTTATTTTACGCGGCGTCTGTTTGCTGGGTATCAACTCGGTGGATACGCCGCGCGCCTTGCGCCTCGCCGTGTGGTCGCGAATCGCGAACGACCTGCGGCCACAACATCTGGATCGAATCGGCCGTCAAACGATCGAATTCAAACAGCTTCCCGATTATTTCCAAGCGTACCTAGATGGCAAAGTAACCGGACGGACCGTTGTCCGAATCGGCTAATTTGGCGGTTCAGGCGGCGATCACGGAGGCGCCTCATTCGCTCAAACATCGCTTCGCGGAACTCGCTCGGTGAGGCATCCTCCGCACTCGCCGCCTGACGGGCCGAATTAATATTTTCTAGTCGGTCTATTTGGGAAACGCCTATCCAGTGGTTTAGAATCCCTTCCCCCGCCGGATTTAATCGGGATTAAAACCCCTGGATCTGGCCAAACCAAACGGTTTCAAAGGATTCGCGATGAGTGCAGGAGCACGTTTCCGGGCCGCGCTCGAGACTGAGCGCCCGCTTCAGATCGTCGGTACGATCAATGCCTATACGGCACTGTTGGCCGAAAGGGCCGGTCACAAAGCCATCTATTTGTCCGGAGCCGGCGTTGCCAACGCATCTTTTGGTTTGCCGGACCTCGCGATCACAACGCTAAACGATGTCTGCGAAGACATCCGTCGCATCGCGTCGGTCACTGACGCACCGTTACTTGTCGATGCCGACACAGGCTGGGGCAGCGCATTCATGATCGCTCGCACCGTTCGCGAAATGACCTGGGCCGGCGCCGCCGGTTGTCACCTCGAAGATCAGGTTGCCGTCAAGCGCTGCGGACATCGTCCCGGCAAAGCGCTTGTCGAAACGGATGAGATGTGCGATCGGCTGAAGGCGGCGGTCGATGGCCGCATCGACGACGCCTTCGTGATCATGGCACGTACCGACGCACACGCGGTCGAAGGACAGCAGGCGGCGCTCGATCGTGCAGCCGCCTATGTTGACGCCGGGGCCGACATGATTTTTGCTGAAGCGTTGACGACGCTGGATGAATACGAACAGTTCACCGACGCAATTCAGGTACCGGTGCTTGCAAACCTGACTGAATTCGGCAAGACGCCGCTGTTTACAGCACAGGAACTCGCAGGCGTTGGTATTCGAATGACGCTGTATCCGCTAAGTGCGTTTCGCGCGATGTCGAAGGCTGCGCTCAGTGTCTATGAAACTATTAAAAATGACGGCACGCAAAAGGCGGCAGTCGATGCGATGCAAACGCGCAAGGAGCTCTACGATGTGCTGGGCTACCAGGCTTATGAAGACAAGCTCGATGCGCTGTTTGCAGAACAGGGACTCAATACCGGAAAAGAATGACAAATACACGAGCGAAGAGAGGAAAACATGGCAGCTAAAAAGACAGGTGGCCTCGCAGGAGTTGTCGCAGGCGAAACGCATTTGTGTACTGTCGGCAAGGAGGGCGCTGGGCTGACGTACCGCGGCTATGATATTTACGACCTTGCTGATAACGCATGTTTCGAGGAGGTGGCGTATTTGTTATTGCACGGCAAGTTGCCGACGCAAGCCGAACTCGATGGATACGTTAACAAGATCAAAGGCAATCGCGGCCTACCGGCTGCACTGAAACAGGTGCTGGAATTGATTCCGGCCGACGCGCACCCGATGGATGTGTTGCGCAGCGGTGTCTCGTTCCTCGGCAACATTGAGCCCGAGGGGGATTTTTCCAATCAGTCCGACGTCGCCGATCGCTTGCTTTCGTGCCTGCCGTCGATGCTGTTGTACTGGCATCGCTTTCATGCAGACAACGTGAAAATCGACACGGCAACCGACGATGACAGCATCGCCGGCCACTTCCTGCACCTACTGCATGACAAAGCGCCAAGCGAGGTGCATCGGAAGTCGCTCGACACGACGCTGATTCTGTATGCCGAGCACGAATTCAATGCATCGACGTTCGCCAGTCGCGTGATCACCGGCACCTTGTCCGACATGCATTCCGCGGTCAGCGGCGCGATTGGTGCATTGCGCGGCCCATTGCACGGCGGCGCTAACGAGGCAGCAATGGAGCTGATCGAAAAATTCGATTCGGCGGAGGCGGCGACAGCCGGCATTCATCAAATGCTCGCAAACAAAGACTTGATCATGGGTTTCGGCCATCGGGTTTACACGACATCGGATCCGCGTAACGCGGTCAACAAGAAAATGTCGAAAGTGCTGGCGGACGAAGCTGGCGATACGGTGCTTTATCCGGTATCTGAGGCGATTGAAAAAGTCATGTGGGACGAGAAGAAGCTGTTCGCTAATGCCGACTTTTATGCCGCTACGGTGTATCACTTCATCGGCGTTCCGACGCATCTATTTACACCGATTTTCGTTTGTTCTCGGATCACCGGCTGGGCGGCGCACATTATGGAACAGCGAGCCGATAATAAACTGATTCGTCCAGCCGCCGAATACGTCGGCCCGCCGCTTACGAGTTGGGTGCCGATCGAAAAGCGACAGTAGAAATAACGCCTAAGGAGAGACCTGCATGTCCAGAGTTGATATCCGATCGGCTAAGCGAGCGGACTGGGACCAGGTGCTGGTCGATATCGCTGACTATGTTTGCGATTACGACATCGATTCAGATCTCGCGTTCGAGACTGCTCATTACTGTCTGATGGATACGCTCGCCTGCGGCTTTCAGGCACTGGATTACCCGGCGTGTACGAAACTGCTCGGACCGGTGGTTCCGGGTGCGACTCTGCCGGGCGGCGCGAGGGTACCGGGAACGTCCTATGAGCTCGAGCCGGTTATGGCGGCATTCAACATAGGCGCGATGAATCGTTGGCTGGACTTCAATGACACCTGGCTGGCGGCAGAATGGGGCCATCCGTCCGACAATCTCGGCGGCATTCTTGCCGTCGCGGATTATCTCAGCAGACAGGCGCGCGCCAATGGCGGAAATCCGCTGATGATGCAGGATGTGCTTGCGGCGATGATCAAGGCGCACGAAATTCAAGGCGTCCTGGCACTCGAGAATAGCTATAACCGGGTTGGACTCGATCATGTGTTGCTGGTCCGCGTTGCATCAACTGCTGTCGTCACCAGAATGCTCGGCGGTGATCGCGAACAGGTCTTAAGTGCGGTATCGAACGCGTGGATCGACGGTGGTGCACTACGCACGTACCGTCACGCCCCGAACACGGGCTCGCGCAAGAGCTGGGCGGCCGGCGATGCGACGAGTCGCGCCGTGCGACTCGCACTGATCGCGATGACTGGTGAAATGGGCTACCCATCGGCACTGTCGGCGAAGACCTGGGGTTATTACGACGTACTCTTCAAAAGCAAGGAGTTTAAGTTTCAGCGGCCGTATGGCAGTTATGTAATGGAAAACGTTTTATTCAAAATCTCGTTTCCGGCCGAGTTTCATTCGCAAACGGCCGTCGAGGCTGGCATGACACTGCACGAACAGGTCAAGGATCGCATCGACGACATCGCTAGAATTGTTATCGAAACGCAAGAGGCCGGCGTGCGGATAATCGACAAGACCGGGCCACTCGACAATCCGGCCGATCGCGACCATTGCATTCAGTACATGGTGGCAGTGCCGTTGATTTTCGGACGATTGACTGCCGCAGACTACGAAGACGATGTCGCAAACGATCCGCGCATCGACACATTACGGGACAAAATGGAAGTTCGCGAAAATAAACAATTTACTACCGACTATTTCGACCCGGAGTTACGCTACATTGGCAATGCAGTACAAGTGTTTTTTAATGATGGAACGAATACTGAACGCGTCGAAGTGCACTTCCCGATTGGTCATCGTGAACGTCGCGCCGAAGGCATTCCAGTATTAAAGAAAAAGTTTGTCGACAGCGTGTCGACGAAACTTAGAGACGGTCAATGGAACGAACTGGATGCTGTGTGCGCGGAGCGCAAAAAACTCGCTGCGACGCCGGTCGATGACTTCATGGCATTACTTGTCGCGTAAGTTGCAAGCACGTCGCCGGCGACGCGACGAACCTCACATCGAACGGAGATAAGCATGAAAGTCTCAAGCAAATATTTCGCGTGCCTGGCCGCAATGGCCGTATTAGTTGCTAATGCTGAAACCGTTTCGCAAACAGAAGCCAACAACGGTAATCTGTTAATGGAGGACGTACCTGCCATACCGGCACAGATCGTCGACGATCTGAATCGCTATCAAAATGTTCGCAGCGCGAATTTTCGAGCCTGGACGGAGGATGGCTCCGGCGTCTATGTCTCGACACGCTTCGCCGATGTCGATCAATTACACCGCGTCGACATGCCCGGTGGTGCGCGGCATCAACTGACGTTTTTCAAAGAACCGATCGGTGGCGTGGCATCACAGCCGCAGGGCTCGCGGTTGATATTTACGCGTGACGCGGGCGGTAGTGAATTCTCGCAGATATTCCTGCTGGATCCGGGAATGGGTAGCGTGACGATGCTGACCGACGGCGAATCGCGCAATGGCGTGACGGTGTGGGATCGGGATGGGCACCGCGTAGCCTATCAGAGCACCCGACGTAACGGCGCAGCAAACGATATTTGGCTGATGGATCCGGACGATCCGGATAGCACGAAAATCGTGCTGACGTCGCCGGATGGTAGCTGGTGGGGGCCAACGGAATTTTCTGAAAACGGCAGCCGTTTGTTGGCAACAAATTACGTCAGCATCACGGATTCGAGTGCACAGGTTGTTGATCTGGACTCTGGCAACGTCACGTTGCTCGCCGGCGGCGAGGGCAACATCAGTACAAACTATCCCATAGCGTTTGACGATACCGCGGACGGCTTTTGGCTGATTACGAGCCAGGGCAGCGACTTTCAGCGGCTTGCATGGCAGTCGCTCGAACCGGGTGCGGAGCCCGAAATTCTTACCGAGGATCTGTCGTGGGACGTTACCGATGCCGTCATCAGCGAAGATCGACGTCGAATGGCATTTGTGCTGAATGAAAATGGGCGATCAGGCGTTTATTTGTTCGATATCCGGACGCGCGAATATCGGCGCGTTGATAATATTCCAACGGGCGTCGCGTTCGGACTCAGTTTCAGCCCCAACAATACGCGACTCGCGATGACGCTAAATACAGCGGCGACACCGAGCGATACCTTCGTTCTCTCTCTCGGCGATGCGCCGTTGGAATATGGTGAACTGACGCGTTGGACAAATAGTGAGGTCGGTGGCCTCGATACCAGTGGCTTTCGTACGCCGGAGCTGATTACGTACGCGACCTTTGATGAAGTGGCCGGCGGACCACGAAAAATACCGGCGTGGGTATACAAACCCGACGGCGATGGGCCTTTTCCGGTTGTCGTTTCAATTCACGGTGGACCGGAAAGTCAATCGCGACCGACATTCAGCAGCACCTATCAAATGTGGCTGCAAAAACTCGGCGTCGCGATAGTGCTACCAAATGTTCGAGGATCCAACGGCTATGGCAAGACATATCTCGGCCTCGATAATGGTTTTCGGCGCGAAGATTCGGTGCGCGATATTGGCGCACTGCTGAATTGGATCGATTCGCAGCCGGACCTCGATTCGGATCGCGTCGCGGTGTTCGGTGGTAGCTACGGTGGCTACATGGTGCTGGCCAGCGCCGTGCACTTCAGTGATAGGCTGAAAGCGGCCGTGGATATCGTCGGCATTAGCAATTTTGTGACATTTCTGGAAAACACACAGGATTACCGCCGCGATTTACGCCGCGCTGAATACGGCGATGAGCGAGACCCTAAGATGCGAGCGCACCTGGAACGCATCAGTCCATTGAACAATATAGAAAAGATCGACTTGCCGATGTTTATAGTGCAAGGCGAGAACGATCCGCGCGTACCGGTTACCGAGTCGATACAGGTCGTCGAGGCACTTCGCGAACAGGGACACGATGTCTGGTACATGAATGCGCTGAACGAAGGCCACGGATACCGGAAAAAAGAGAATCGCGATATCTATCAGCAAGCGACGGTGTTGTTTCTGCGCGAGCACGTGTTAGACAGTGACTAGTCCGCGTACATACTGCTGATAACGGTGCCGCCATTGCAGCAACAAATCGGCGACGCGGTCGCCGAACTTGATTTTGAAGTTTCCTCGAATGCCGTAATTAAGCTGGCGACCTTACTTCGAGAGCTCGAGCGCTGGAACAGTAAGGTCAACCTGACTGCCATTCGCGACCACGACGATATGATTGCCGGGCACTTGCTCGACAGCCTCGTTGTCCGCCCGCTGCTGCATGGTAAACGTGTTCTCGATGTTGGCACCGGAGCAGGTTTTCCGGGTTTGCCACTCGCGATCGTTGCGCCGGACTGCGCATTCGATCTCGTTGACAGCAATAATAAGAAGATCATGTTCGTCCAGCATGTGCTTGGCTTGCTCGGTTTGGATAATGCCTACACGGTCAAGGCGCGGATTGAGGACTATGCACCCGGGCACCGCTTTGATACGGTGATTGCCCGGGCGGTCGCAAGCGTACCGCGGCTGCTTGAAATCGCCGGTCACCACGTAGGAGAGGGCGGGGTATTTGTGGCCCTAAAAGGCCGATACCCGGCGGATGAGTTAGAACAAATATCCCATCCGTGGGGGTATGAAGTAAGAGAACTTACTGTGCCGCGTCTTGAAAAGGGATCGCGGCACGCCGTGCTGTTGCGACGCGAGGCTTAAATTCTGCGTATGCTGAGAATCGGATTAGATCCATGACACGCATCATTGCTATAGCAAATCAGAAAGGCGGGGTCGGTAAAACAACGACCTGCGTCAATCTGGCGGCGTCGCTCGCGGCGACACAGCGTCGCGTGCTGGTCGTGGACGTAGATCCGCAGGGAAATGCGACGATGGGTTGTGGCATCGACAAGACAACAGTCGAATACTCCGCCTGTGATGTCATGCTCGGCGACGCGAGCGCAGCCGACACCATCGTCTCGCCACCGGAAGGCGGTTTCGCGGTACTGCCCGGAAATGAGGACCTGACGCTGGCCGAGGTCAAGCTGCTTCAGGAAATCGGTCGCGAAATGAAGCTCAGAAAAGCCTTGGGCCCGGTTGCCGGGCTTTACGATTTCATTTTGATCGATTGTCCGCCGTCAATAAACATGTTGACAGTAAATGCACTGACGGCGGCCGACGGCGTTTTAATCCCGATGCAGTGTGAGTACTATGCGCTCGAAGGCTTGAGCGCGCTATTGAACACAATTGAACAAGTTCATAGTTCGGTCAATCCGGATTTGCAGGTATATGGCATCCTGAGAACGATGTTCGACCCTCGGATTAACCTGTCGAACGAAGTTTCTCAGCAGCTCCTCGAACATTTTGACGAAAAGGTGTTTCGCACCGTAATTCCGAGAAATATTCGCCTTGCCGAGGCACCCAGCTTTGGGCGCCCCGTATTACTGCATGATCGTTCGTCGCGCGGTGCTATTTCATACCTTGCACTGGCCGGGGAAATTCTGCGACGTGAAGACGCCCACGTCGCACAAGCTGTTTAGGAGAATCATGAGCGCCCGAAAAAAAAGACTTGGCCGCGGCCTGGATGCATTACTTTCGAAACCGACAGGCGATACCGTTTTGGTCAGCGGTGCCGTAGCCGACGAGGGGATGAAAAATATTCCGGTCGAGTTGCTCCAGCGCGGCCAATATCAGCCGCGCGTCGATATGCGTCAAGATTCCCTTGACGAACTGGCGGACTCAATTCGTTCGCAGGGCGTTGTACAGCCGATCGTCGTACGGCCCATTGGAAAGACCGGCATTTCGCAGCGATACGAAATCATCGCTGGTGAACGTCGTTGGCGCGCGGCGCTGCTCGCGGAGCTGCCTGAAATACCAGCGGTTATTCGTTCGGTGGCCGATGAAGACGCCATCGCGATGTCGTTGATCGAAAACATCCAACGTGAAGATCTGAATCCGCTGGAAGAGGCCAGCGCACTCGATCGTCTGATTCGGGAATTCGATTTGACACATGCTGACGCGGCGAACGCTGTCGGCCGATCGCGTGCATCGGTCAGCAATCTGCTGCGCCTGCTGGAGCTCGCCGACAAAGTGAAGCCAATGTTGGAGCAGCGCAAACTCGACATGGGACATGCACGCGCGTTGTTATCGATTGCGGATTCGATTCAACAATACGATATCGCTCGACACATTGTGCGCAAGGGTTTGTCGGTGCGCGATACCGAGCGACTCATCAAGCACATGCTCGACGCGAAAAGCAAAAAGAAAAAGTCTGCGCCGGCAAGCTCGAGTAACGCCGACATTCGTCGACTTGAGATCGAAGTATCAGAAAAACTCGGCGCCAAGGTACGCGTAGAACACACACAGAAGGGCTCGGGGAAACTGGTTATTGCGTATCACAACCTCGATGAGTTGGACGGGATCCTGAAACACATCCAGTAAGAGGTTGCCTTTCGATGGCGTCCGACTCGAACGACGCATGGGACAACTTCCTCGCTCGGAAGCCCACTCGTTCGTCAGATGATCCATGCGTCATTCACGCACAGTAGTCCAAGACCTACCTTCGCTGACAGCCGTAGGCGCAACTATTTGGCCACCGGTCATGCGACATCGCTACTGGTTTCCTTGGCAGAGTATGCGCGTTTGATAATGTGCGGCAGTACAGCCTCGGAAATCATGAAGCCCTGCATCTTGTCGCACTGAATCATCGCGAGGAAGTTGAACATTTCCTCGTCCTCGACGCCTTCCGCACAGACTGACATGCCCAGGTTGTGGGCGAGACCGGCGACCGCGGCAAGCACATGCAACGATGCCGTATTGTGCTTCGCGTCGCGGAGTGCCGATGCATGAATCTTGATTTCGTCAAACGGCAACTTTTCGAAAGTAGACAGTGACGCCGCGGCAACGCGAAAGTCATCCAACGACAGGCGAAAGCCTTTCTCACGCAAACCATTGATCGCGATTAGATGCGGCGCTTCCGGATTGGCGAGCTCCTGTTCTACAAGCTCGAACGTGAAGCGTTCGCAGGCGACGCCGTATTCATTGACGATGGCCGCAAAACGTTCGCCGAGCGTCTGGTCATTGAGCAGACTCGGGGCGAGATTGATACAGCCGTTTAGGTCGAGATCTTGTTCGTGCCACTCCTGCAGCTGTGCCGCCGCCGTGCGTAGTACAAACTCGGTCAGATCCGCCATCATCCCGAACGCCTCGATTTCCGGTAGAAACTCCAGCGGACCGATTACGCCATGTTCAGGATGTCGCCAGCGAATCAGCGCTTCGGCCTCGCGTGTTACCCAGTCGGCGCCGGTGTCGCGCTCTACCTTCGGTTGATATTGGACGAAGAATTCGGAATTTTCGAAGGCCCGATGAAGATCTGTCCGGGAGACCTTGAGCATGCGCCTGCGGCAGTGGCGCGCCGAAGCGGCGAGGCGGTCGAAATCGAATTCGGCGCCGACCCACTCGACATTGGGTAGCTCGACAAGTTTGTCGATAAGCCCAAGCTTCTCGCTGGACCGCAGTTTTGGGCGATCCGCGGCGATGATAACGCCAACTGGCGAACTACTGTTGGCGACGCGCAGCTGTTCAACGATGTCTTCGCAAATGTCACTGTCGGTGAGTAACACGATCCGGCGCGGCGGGCCGGCCATCAACACAGCAAATTTGGCGGGATCCGAGAAAAAGCTCAGTGACAGGCTCATCTCCCGGACTACATCGTTCAGTGCATGCGACCCACGAATGGCCTCGGTGGCGATCAGCTGCATATTAACTCCCTGGCAAGATTCTTAAGACGTCCCTCCTAGGCTAATATCGGCAGCGGCGGGCGCATATTTAGGCCAGAAACTCGAGTGGAATTCTTCGCCTGAAGCGCGCCGCCCATCGGCACCGAAACTGCTATATTTCCCGGGGAAAAGTGACTAATTCGCACTGACGGAGAAGACCGGTTCTTATTGCTTAGGCCCGGGCCTGCCACTATAATGCGCTCGCTAAAACAACAGGTCCGCCTGGAAACACCGCAAACGAAGCGCCACAAGCCGAGGGAGTCGCCCGATGGACGTGGCGTTTTTAGTGCCGGAGGCAAGCAAAATGGACGAGACCGACAGACGGCTCATCCGATAAGACAATGCTGACGGTACTTGTGGGACAAATCGGGCTTGGGGCGGCAATCGCTGCCGTGCTTTGGGGCATGTTTGGAAGCGTTCACGGCTATTCGGCTTTGCTGGGTTGCCTGATCTCAGTGATTCCAAACGCGTTTCTGGCACTAAGGCTCAGCTTGCCACGCCGGGAGAAGGGCGCGAAAGCCCTGATTCAGGCGGCCTACATTGGCGAATTGGGAAAATGGGCGCTGACCATGCTGTTGTTCGGCGTCGTCTTCGTCATGGTGCGACCGCTTGTGGTCGCAGCATTGTTTGCAACATTTATTGTCACGGCATTGGTGCCTTTGATCGGCCTCCTCTCCCGCGACGAGATTGAAGAACAGGAAACGGTCATAAGCGATGGCGAGTGAAGGCGGACACGGCCCCGAAACTTCCGGCGATTATATTTCCCATCACCTCCAAAACCTCCAGGTCTGCAAAGCGGACTCAGGCGAATGGGTTTGGAATCACTGCGCCGGCAATCCGCTGGCAATTAACGTCGACTCAATGTTCTGGTCGGTCCTTCTGGGCCTGATTTTCGTTCTGCTGTTTCGAAACGTGGCCAAGAAAACTTCGCAAGATAAGCCCGGCAGGTGGCAGGCGGTCGTCGAGATCATCGTCGAGTTCGTCGACAGTTCGGTCAAAGATACGTTTCAAGGCAAGTCGCGGCTGATTGCGCCGCTGGGGCTGACGGTTTTCGTCTGGGTTTTCCTGATGAATCTGATGGACCTGATACCCGTCGATTGGATTCCGGCATTGTCGAAACTCGCCGGCATCGAATACATGAAGGTTGTGCCGACGACCGACGTCAATGTGACGTTCGGCATGTCGATTTCGGTGTTTTTCCTGATCATCTTTTACACGATCAAGAACAAGGGCATAACCGGTTTTATCGGGGAACTGACGCTGCATCCGATCGCGCCGCCAACGAAAGGTTTGGGCCTGATCGCAGCACCGTTTATTATCGCGTTTAATTTCATTCTCGAGTCGGTTGCGCTGTTGGCGAAGCCGGTGTCGCTGTCACTGCGACTCTTCGGCAACATGTTTGCCGGCGAACTCATCTTCATTTTAATCGCGATACTTGGCTTGTATCAGCTGCCGCTGCACTTTGGCTGGGCCGTTTTTCATGTGCTGATAGTGACGCTGCAGGCCTTTATTTTCATGATGCTGACCATAGTTTATTTAAGCCTGGCATCGGAAACGCATTAGTACGGATATCATTAAAATCAATAGGTTGGACTAGATCCTCGTTAGGAGAAACTGATGGAAACTGTTATTGGCTTCACGGCGATTGCTGTCGCACTTCTGATCGGTCTTGGCGCACTGGGCGTCGGCATCGGTATGGGCCTCTTAGGCGGCCGCTTCCTCGAAGGTGCCGCACGTCAGCCAGAGCTGGCGCCGATGCTGCAGACGAAGATGTTCATCGTCGTCGCATTGCTCGACGCGGTCGCCATGATCGGTGTCGGTATCGCGCTGTTCTTCGCGTTTGCCAATCCGTTCATCGGTCAGCTGCAGAACGCACTCGCAGCCGGATAACAAGAACCGTCGCTCGTTTGAGCGAACGGGCCTTACGGATACACGTTAGGGGTGTCGTGTGGACATTAATTTAACTCTTATCGGGCAGTCGATCGCGATGATCGTATTCGTCTGGTTCTGTATGAAGTACATCTGGCCGCCAGTTCTCGAAGCGATTGAAACTCGCCAAAAGCAGATCGAGGACGGTCTCGCCGCCGCAGATCGCGGTCAGGAAAGGCTAGTGCAAGCGCGAGCGGAGGCAGATGAAGTTGTCGACGAAGCCCGTCGCCAGGCGACGACGATTCTCGATCAGGCGAATGCCCGGGCAATCGAAATCGTCGCAGACGGCAAGGCCGATGGCAGCAAAGAACGCGAACGCCAACTTACGGCGGCAACGGCAGAGATCGAACAGGAAGCGAATCGCGCCCGGGAAGAGCTCCGTGGCCAGGTATCGGCAATCGCAATTGCCGGCGCAGAAAAGATTTTGAATCGTGAGATCGACGCGACACAGCACGAGGACATCCTCGGCAAGCTCGCGAAAGAGCTGTAGGCTGGCATGGCGGACAACAGCACAGTCGCACGACCTTACGCACAGGCTGCTTTCGAAATTGCCCATGAATCGGGCGAACTAAGCGCCTGGTCAGAATCGCTAGGCGCGGCCCGCGACCTGCTCGCAGATGGTCAGGTTGCCGACTACTTGAGCAACCCGGCACTGAGCGACGACAGACGTCTCGAATTTTTGACAGGCTTGTTCGCGACGACGGGCGGCCGCGTACTGTCGGGCTCGGACAAGAAAGGCACAAATTTCTTGAAGCTGTTACTGGAGTATGGACGTATCGCCGCCCTACCCGAGATCGCCGAGCATTTCGAAGCACTGAAAGCGAAGGTTGAGAACACAATTGACGTTATTGTGACCTCGGCAACACCGCTATCAGCGTCTCAGCAACTCGATATATCGACGGCATTGCAGGCTCGTCTGGGGCGCAGTGTCAATCTCGAAACCGAAATAGACGAAAACCTCATCGGTGGTGCGGTCATCAAGGCCGGCGATGTCGTCATTGATGGATCACTGCGTGCACGGCTCTCGAGCCTGGCGAATGTGCTTATCACGTAAGCGGCTGATCAACTAAAGAGGAAAACAAAATGGCACTCAAAGCTTCTGAAATCAGTCAGCTGATTAAAGAGCGTATCGAGAACTTCGAGGCGACCGTGGAAGCGCGTGACGTCGGCACAGTAATTGCCGTGACCGACGGCATCGTGCGCATACACGGCCTGGCCGACGCACGTTACGGTGAAATGCTCGAGTTCCCGGGCAATACCTTTGGCATGGCGCTGAACCTCGAGCAGGATTCGGTTGGCGCGGTTGTCCTCGGTGACTACAAGCACATTTCGGAAGGCGACACGGTCAAGACGACGGCGCGAATTCTCGAGGTGCCGATCGGCGAAGCATTGTTGGGTCGCGTCGTCGATGCCCTGGGCAAGCCGATCGATGGCAAGGGCCCGATCGCCGCCACTGAAACATCGCCGATCGAAAAAGTCGCACCGGGCGTTATTCAGCGTCAGTCGGTTAGTCAACCGGTACAGACCGGTCTGAAGTCCATCGACTCGATGGTGCCGATTGGCCGTGGTCAGCGTGAGCTGATCATCGGTGACCGCCAAACCGGCAAGACGGCTGTCGCGATCGACACGATCATCAACCAACGTGGCACGGGCATTAAGTGTATATACGTCGCGATTGGTCAGAAGGCCTCGTCCATCGCCGGCGTCGTCCGCAAGCTTGAAGAAGAAGGCGCGATGGAGCACACGATCGTTATCGCCGCTGCCGCCGCGGACAGCCCAGCAATGCAGTACATCGCACCTTACTCCGGTGCGTCGATGGGCGAGTACTTTATGGATCACGGTCAAGATGCACTGATTATTTATGATGACCTGACCAAACAAGCTTGGGCTTATCGCCAGGTTTCGCTGCTCCTAAGACGTCCGCCTGGCCGCGAAGCGTATCCGGGCGATGTTTTTTACCTGCATTCACGCTTGCTCGAGCGAGCCGCGCGCGTCAATGCCGCACACGTCGAGGAAGTGTCCGGTGGCAAAATCAAAGGCAAGACCGGCTCGATGACCGCGCTGCCGATCATTGAAACGCAGGCCGGTGACGTGTCGGCATTCGTCCCGACGAATGTCATTTCGATTACCGACGGCCAGATCTTCCTCGAGACTGACTTGTTTAATGCTGGCATACGTCCGGCAATTAATGCCGGCCTGTCGGTATCGCGTGTTGGCGGGGCCGCGCAGACGAAAATCATCAAGACGCTTGGCGGTGGTGTTCGCCTGTCCCTAGCTCAATATCGTGAACTGGCCGCGTTCGCGCAGTTTGCATCCGATCTCGACAAAGCGACACGCGAGCAGCTCGAACGCGGCGAACGCGTGACCGAGCTGATGAAGCAGAAGCAGTACTCGCCGCTTTCGGTTGCAGAAATGGCGCTGTCCCTGTTCGCGGTTAACGAAGGTTTTATCGATGACGTCGACGTTGAGAAAGTCGTCGACTACGAGTCGGGTCTGCATGACTTCGCGCGCACGAATAACGAGTCAGATCTCGACAGCATTAACGCGTCCGGTGATTACAACGACGACGTTGCAGCAACGCTGAAGGGCATTTGCGAAGCGTTTGCCGAGAAGGGTGCTTACTAGTTTTGTGGTACGCGATCGATACATCGAAGAATACGACTCAATGTTCCTACACGATTCGAACGAATCTCAAACGGACGAAATAGAGATCTAGTATGCCGGGTGAAAAAGAAATACGCTCAAAGATCGGTTCTGTAAAGAACATGCAGAAGATCACGAGCGCGATGGAAAAAGTCGCAGCCAGTAAGATTCGCAAAGCGCAGAATCAAATGGAAGCATCGCGGCCGTATGCGGAACGGATACGTCGTGTAATCGGCCACCTGGCGTACGCAAATCCGGACTACAAACATCCATTTTTGACCGAGCGCGAAGTCCGGCGTGTAGGTTACATAGTAATTTCAACAGACCGGGGCTTGTGCGGTGGCTTAAACGTCAATCTGTTCAAGCGCGTTATCGCGGATCTCATCAAATGGGATTCACAAAAGATTGAAGTCGATCTTGCGTTAGTCGGTGCGAAAGCCGTGAATTTTTTCCGCCGCATGGGCGGCAATGTTGTCGGAACTGCGACACACCTTGGCGACAAGCCGCAGGTCAACGATTTGCTCGGCGCGATCCAGATCATGCTCAGCGAATACGAGGAAGGAAAGATCGATCGCTTGTACCTCGTTCATAACGATTTCATCAGTGCAATGAGCCAGAAGCCTGAGGTGTCTACACTGCTGCCGGTCAGCGAAATCGATCTCGGCGAAGAGTCATTGCAGGATCATTGGGATTACATTTACGAGCCTGATGCCGGCGAACTACTCGATGACGTATTGATGCGTTACATCGAGTCGCAGGTTTACCGAGGCGCGGTCGAAAACTTTGCCTGCGAGATGGCGGCGAAGATGGTTGCTATGAAATCGGCAACCGATAACGCCGGCGAGATCATCGACAAGTTGCAGCTGCAGTACAACAAGGCACGACAGGCTGCAATTACGCAAGAAATTTCAGAAATTGTTGGCGGCGCGGCCGCTGTATCAAATTAAGGAACCGAAAATGGGCACCGGAAATACTGTGCAAGTCATCGGCGCTGTTGTGGACGTGGAGTTCCCGGCAGGGCAGATCCCGAAAATTTACGATGCGCTTCTCATCGATGATGCTGAAATCACGCTCGAAGTTCAGCAACAGCTGGGCGACGGCGTGGTTCGCACGATTGCGATGGGTTCGTCCGAGGGCCTGAAACGGGGGATGTCGGTCACGGATACTGGCCAGCCGATCGCAGTTCCGGTGGGCGAGAAGACGCTCGGTCGCATCATGGACGTGCTGGGCAAGCCGATCGACAATGCCGGCCCAATCGGCGCTGAGGAGGAATTGCCGATTCATCGTCCAGCACCGTCTTATGAAGAGCAGGCGGCGACGACTGAACTGTTGGAAACCGGCATTAAAGTTGTCGATCTGATTATGCCAATCGCCAAGGGTGGCAAGGTCGGTCTGTTCGGCGGCGCGGGCGTCGGCAAAACGGTCGCGCTGATGGAGTTGATCAACAACATCGCGAAAGAGCACGGTGGTTACTCCGTGTTTGCCGGTGTTGGTGAGCGTACGCGTGAGGGCAACGACTTCTACCATGAGATGACCGACTCGGGCGTTATCGACAAGGTATCGCTGGTTTACGGCCAGATGAACGAGCCACCGGGCAACCGCTTACGTGTCGCACTGACCGGGCTGACGATGGCCGAGGCATTCCGCGACGAAGGTCGCGACGTTCTGATGTTCATCGATAATATTTACCGATACACGCTCGCCGGTACCGAAGTTTCGGCATTGCTCGGCCGCATGCCGTCCGCGGTGGGCTACCAGCCGACGCTCGCTGAAGAGATGGGCATACTGCAGGAGCGCATCGCATCGACGAAGACCGGTTCGATTACGTCATTCCAGGCCGTATACGTACCGGCGGATGACCTTACCGACCCGTCACCCGCTACAACCTTTGCTCACCTTGATGCGACGCTCGTACTGTCACGTAACATCGCCGAGCTCGGCATCTATCCGGCCGTAGACCCGCTCGATTCAACGTCGCGTATTCTCGACCCGAACATCATCGGCCAGGAACACTACGACTGCGCACGCGGCGTGCAGGCCGTGTTGCAACGATACAAGGAATTGCAGGACATTATCGCGATTCTGGGCATGGACGAACTTTCCGAAGACGACAAACAGGCAGTTAACCGGGCTCGCAAGATTCAGCGCTTCCTGTCACAACCATTTTTCGTCGCCGAAGTATTCACGAACTCGCCGGGCAAATATGTGTCGCTGGCGGAGACGATCCGTGGCTTTAATGGCATCGTCAACGGCGATTACGATCATATTCCGGAACAGGCGTTCTACATGGTCGGCACAATCGAGGAAGCGGTCGAAAATGCAAAGAACTTCCAATAGGTAAAGAGACGAGCTAATGGCGACAATTCGGGTCGACATCGTATCCGCGGAAGGCGAAATCCATTCAGGCGAAGCCCGCATGGTATTTGCGCCGGCGGAAATGGGTGAAGTGGGTATTGCGCCGCGGCATGCGCCACTGCTGACGGCATTAAACCCCGGCGAGGTGCGTGTCGAAACCACGGACGGCAAAGAAGAGAGCTTCTACATTACCGGCGGCATGCTCGAGGTACAGCCGCACCTTGTAACGGTGCTGGCGGATACAGCATTGCGTGGCGACCAACTCGACGAAGCGGCCGCGCTTGCGGCAAAACAGGAAGCGGAAAAAGCGCTTGACGGCATAACAGTCGAAACCGACCTCAAGAAAGCGCAGGCCGAATTGGCCGAAGCCGAAGCACGTTATCGAGCGGCGCAGAAGCTCAAAGGCAAACGTTAGTTCAAGCTATCGGTTGCTTGTCCTGGAGTCTTATTCAGGCGCGTCTTAGCTACGTGCTGACAATCAAACGCAAGCATTTAGCACCGCTGTACTCAGACAGTGGCTTCGACAAATGAATCAACTGTTTACCATACTTGAGGGTGATAACTGCGGCTCCAGAAATAAGCCCTGAAAAATTCCTGCAGCTTCTCAGGTTGTTTGAACGTCCACTTTGCGCTCGAAAGCTGCCATTGAGCTAGTATTGTACTGAGGGGCTGCTAATGACCCAAAGCGGACGCACACGATTCAGGCTGAAAATGGGGCCCATCCGGTGGGGGGTGGTGGGGCAAAAACTTATATTCGATTTGTCGCCATAAGGGCGCTCGTCACCGCGCTACGAAAAAAAGGGTCTGCTTTCGCTATGGAAATGATTTTTCACTTCCTATATCCCAGCCAGCGTGTGCCAAAATAGGTCCTTACCGACAGTCGTACCGCCTCAAAACCATTGGAGACCAAACCGTGAGCGATGACAATAAAAACGAACCCACAGAAGCGCCTACAAGTAACGATGCAGAGAACGATCCAGCGCCAAAAGAGAATGCGCAGAACTCGACCCCAAGCGGCCCGAAGTTTACGAAGGGGCCTGACCCACTCGCTAGTGTCAAGAAAGGCGCTTCCGATGCGATGGCAAGTATGGAAGGAAAAACCGTGTCTATGAAACTCTACATCGGTACGATTATCGGCATCGTCATATTGATGCTGTTGGCGCGGTGTGGCGGATAGTAAATATCAGCATATTTCTTACAGTCCACCTGGAACGTTATCTGACGATTTGATTGTCCGCCTTACACCCAATAGCTGCCGTTGAGCTAGAACCAGGCTCAGAGGCTGCTGCTGACCCGAAGCGGCAATTCAAGTCGGATAAGACGTATTGGGTTACATCGGAGCGTCACAGAATATTGGGTTTGTATCCATTTGTCGCCGGGTCCGGCCCCGCGGTCAGAAATTCCATTTGGACCGCTTCGAAGAGGTTTTGGCTTACCTTTATCTGTTCGGAACACGTACTAATTTCGATCTCGAGTTGCTGCATCTTAGTAGAGTACGACTTCGAGGCAGTAACGATGCTGCTTCCCTTTGGCACAGGCGCAATGGCGAATTGCTTGTAGCCAAGAGATGTGATGTATACGTCATTGACATAGACATCGATGGTACTTGACGTTAACAGGTAGTTCGTTGGATTGAATATCCGAATGTCGCAATAGTCTGTCTGATCTCCGGTTAGATTCTCAAGCAGATACTCTCTCTTTGTCGTATTACATTTGACGTTAACTGTAGTGGCGGTTGTCGGTACGGATACGAACATCCCATCCGCCATGATCATATGACTATCACCCTCACTCGACGGATCGAACATCCTATAGTTATCAACGCCACATAGCTCCGAGGCCCTCTTGTTCAGATGGTTACTGACAGTCTCGGGAGTCGAGAAGTCGTTCGCTTCGAAGCTCACGATGTACTCCTTGTCACTGATCTTCTCGTCCGCATAACCGCCAGCCATTTGCGTGGGACTGTCCTGATTGACGTAGCGTACTTCCATAATGGAGCATCCCGATAGCAAGACGAGCAGCAGGGACGCGAAGCTTACTCTCTTCAATCCACTGGCCTTTTCCACGACGTCTCCTCGACACGCCTAAGGACCATGTCTTATCTAAATACTGCCTGACGACCTAACAGTTGGTGCTATTGGGCCGCCGATATCCCAGGCGAGCTGGCGACAGAACCAACGATGGTCCGGAAATGGCCGATTGCAGACAGTCAGAATCTCTGAAAATCGACGCTTGAACGGCCAGTTTCAGGAAAAGCAGACGATCAAGGATACCGGCCAGCTGGGGGTCGGCTGTCGATCATAATTTCGTCGAGCTTTCTTCGAGCACGTCTTAGATCAACAAGGTCACGCTGCTCAAGCATTTCACAGTCGTCGCGAACCATCTCAGCGATATCGACAGGATAGTGCCGACAGTCTTCGGGACGGACGTCATAGATATCGCAGGTGAATTTCTTGCCGTCCGTCGATTTCTGCAGCCAGGGACAACGAGCAAAATATTCACCGCTTGCGGGGTCAATCCAGATCTTCTCATCTTGGACGTAGCGCGCTATGTCCGGTCGGTATGTTTCCCACCAATTGATTTCTTCTGTTGAAGCAGACAAACCATCATTGCCCCACTTCTCGCAACACTTGCCGCATGAGTTGCAGTTTTTCATTCGGCTAGAGTACACGACACCATTGGAAAACACAGACATCCGCGTAAGACAGGGTTTGGGCGTTTCAGCGGGCTCGGGGGGGTGATTGAAGTGTGTGCGGGCTGTTAGCAACGACCGCTTTTGGCCGTAACCAGCCGCTCGCCTGATATGATGGTGACAGGCTGCTTTTGACCCAAAGCAAACGGTCGTGGACTGATGCGAATTGTGACAACAACGCTTTGCTTGATTGCGCTACTAGGCCGATTGGACGTGGCGATCGGATCACCTTGGGATAGCAAACGAGAGTTTGTATGTCCCGATACCGCACTGTGTTTTCCTCCGAACACCGTATATTTCGACAAAAGCGAGATTGGTCCACTTCTCAGACGGCTGGGATTTACTGGCAACGAGCAAATCCAGTGCGATGACTCGATGGGATATCTCCGGTGCGCGCAGCATCACGTACAAGGCATTCCCGCCTACGGATTCCGCCTAAAAGTCGTACTTTGGTCTTCCGAAAATGACATTCGAGGAATTTGGTGCGAGTGCTTGCGGGAGGATGTCGTTCTTCCGAAGAGCGATATTTCCGATGAGCAAGCTGTTAGTTCCGTAAAACGATTCATTCGCGGGCACTTGCTGGCCCGCGAGGATGTTGGCCTCAAGGCCAGTCCTCCAAGCCCCGCTATGTTCAGAGCCGTGGATGATCCAAAAGGGTTCGAACTCGCCTTGCTATCCAGAGCCGTCTTCGAAACACGAGACTTCGTTTCTGCAACACTTGATATCTACGTAGATGCCCGATTTGGACGCGTTATTCGAGCGATTGATGTTGAGGGGTCGATAGATCGAAAGCCTTTCCCAATGAAGCCGTGGGATGAGCTTGGCGCCCGGCTGGCCTCATCACCGAAGGATGAATCGTTGTTTCGAGAGTATCAGGAGCACAGCGCTTTTCGAGGTCGCGGTTCCATTGAGGCAGATTTTCAGGACAGGCACCGCGAGGCGTTGCGCCAATTTAATCCGGCAGGTGAGAGCACTTACGTAGCGACGTTCGCTGCGCCATTGAGCATCAACGAGGTACTCAGTCTCTTTTCTAGTTATGAAGCATTCATTCACGAGCTTTACTATGTCATCGCGAAAAATGGGCGCATCTATAACAAATCGATAGAAGACCTTGAGACCAGGAACGGCGACATGCGGGAAATCGCAGAGGCCCGGTTAGTTGAGCAGTTAGAGGGGTCATATGATTGGTACCTGCCGGCATTATCGGGCGTATCTTCGTCAGGAGAATCCTCAAGATCTCTTTACGATGTCCGATTCCGAAGTGCGAAGATCCAAATGAACCACGTTGATGCGACCCGATTGTGGAGCAGCGAACGCGAGTTCTTTGTCGCGCTAGGGCCCGCTCGACCTATCGGTCAGCGGCTCCCTCAGATTCAGGATGAGTTGCGCAAGAAACTAGAATAGAGAGTGAAACAGACACGACTGACCGTCTGCTTCTGGCCGTTAGCTGCCGTTCGATTTAGCTGAGTTTGGCCTGATCTAATGACCGCTCTTGGTCAAAGCGGACATTCGGCAACTGCCATACTCAGACAGTGGCTTGAGTAATGGCGACAACAGATTGACGATACCCAATCGGAGAATCGTGGGGCTTGGTTGACTGAAAAAGTAGGGTCTGATCTCATTATTCCTCGGGTTCGACAACGCATTCGTTTTGTTCACGGTCGTAGCTCTCGCCGTTGTTCGGGCAGTCGTTGACTCTGTCCCCGTCTATAAAAAGCAAGACCGCCCATGCTGCGAACAGCAGCAGGGTCGCACCGAACAAGGCGCTAACAAACAACGTCAACTTTCGTTCCCACGCCGGCGCGTCTTGTTTCTTGTAGGTTTTCATCATCGATATTTCAGAAAAGATACTCGAAATCGTTCATCGCAGTATTCCCAATCGGTTCGTTAGTTCGACCGGATTTCCGTCTCTGTCGACCAGTGTGCGTGGCGGGTCGAATTTCTGGCTCAGCGGCGTTGCGATCAGCATTACCGCGAGGGAGGCGCCGAGTCCGATTAGATCGCCGGGTAAGTCTGGATAAAAAGACGACGACACGATCCATGCGGCAATGCCCGCGGCCATTGCGGCAAGCGCGCCGGTGCGATTCGCTTTTTTCCAATAGACGCCAAGAATAAACGGCATGATGACGGCCGCGAGCATCAACATGTTCGCATCGATCATCGTATTGAAAACGACCTGCGCGTTGAGTGCGCCGATTACGGCGATAATGCCGCAGATCGGTATCGACCAACGCGCGACCGCGAGGCTGGTTGTGTCGGCTGGATTCTTTTTGAAAAACGGCAATATATTGGTGCTGATAACCGTTGCTGCGGCAAGCAACGAACTATCGCAGGAACTCATGATGGCGGCGAGCAGCGCGCCGACGAAAATAGCAACGGCAACCGGATGTAGATGCTCGATCGCGAGTGTCGGTAGCACCGACTCCGAATCGGCAAGCCCCGGCATCGTAACGCTGGCAATGATGCCGAGCGTCACCGGGATCATCGCGAAAGCGAGATAGCCAAACCCAGCAAGATAAAATGAATTTTGCGCGACGCGCTCGTTCTTGGCGGCCATTGCACGTTGCAGCAACGACTGCGATGCGAGGTCGGCAAGTCCGAAGATGAACCACGCCCGAAGATAATTGAGCCACCGCTCGCCGGTGTGCTCAAGGGGAATCATGCGCCAGGCGGTCTCCGGTATCTGTGCATATACGCTCGACCAACCACCGGCATCGTACAAAACGACAACGAACAGCAGTACCAAGCCGGCGGCTATAATAATGACCTGCACAAAGTCGGTGAGTGCGACGGCAAGCATGCCACCAATGGATGTGTACGCGATAACGACGAAAGCGCCACCGATAATGCCGATAACGAGTGGCGTACTCGTCAGCGATTCGAAAATGATTCCAAACGCGACGAGCATACCAGCCACCCAAAAGATATTTGACATCAGTGACGCGGCAGAGGTGACGATGGTTGCTATGCGACCAAAGCGCTGCTCGACGAATTCAATAAAGCTGAAAAATTTTAGGCGCCGAAAGATGCGGACGAAGAACAGGCCCGTCAACAGCAGGCACAGTGTTGCGCCGAACGGGTCGGCGATGACGCCGAGCAAGCCGTCATCATAGGCTGCGCCGGAGCCGCCCATCAGCATGCCGCCGCCAAACCAAGTCGCGACAATCGTCGCTGTGCAAAGCCCGAGTGACAGGCTGCGACCGGCAAGAACAAATTCGGTGGCGGTGTGAGTGCGCTTTGATGCGTAAACAGCTACGCCAGCCATGATCGCGATATAGATCGCGACGCCGGTAAAAATTATTGCCTGCTCACTCATTCGTAGCCGCAGCGTAACAGCAAGCACGCAATGCACAAAACAATTGACCCACGCTCAGCATTTCATCGACGATTACGCCGGTGGTAAGTAGCCTGTAATTAGCGCGACCGCTCTCGGGGGCCGGTGGCGTAATTCCAGGAACCAATGATCCGTGTTTGCGGACGGTGACCACGAAGATGCTCGCGGCGCCAGCGACGAAAGTCGTCCACATTGACCTCTGCAGGCACTTGCCAGTTGCGTTTGCCGAAGTAGGTGACGACATATTCGTCGAGGAAGCCCGCCTGGCGAACCATCAGCAATTCGTCGAAGTATTTATGTCGAATCGACGGATCATCGTGACGATGGCCCTCCCAGCTGTCTAGTAACATCTGCCGCGCTGAAAACTCACAGCCGTAGGAATTTACGCGCGCCGGATTGTCGCCGCCGATCTCGAGCTGACAGGCGCTTCTTGAGAGACTGTAGGCAACCCAGCTTTGCAGGACCGGATCGTCATCCGAGAATGCCCGGTCCGCCAAGTAAAATGTATCGCCGTCGGTGACGCCGTCATGCACGTAGATTTGGCTATTGCAGCCGCAGACGATTAGTAACGTCGCGGCGAGAAGCGTCACAATGAGCAAAGTCCGGGCCATCGTGGGAGCATACTTGAGATGGCTTAATAAGGCCTGAAACTGTGGCCTGGCGGGACTTCCTGTATCATCCGCAGGCTGTCAGGGAGGGCCCATAAAGGTTGATTGGCTTGGGTTTGAGTATCGTCATTCTTGCTGCAGGTCAGGGCACGCGCATGCGTTCGGATCTGCCCAAAGTGCTGCAGCCATTGGCCGGTCGACCAATGCTGTCACACGTTGTCGATTGTTCCCGGAAGCTGAAGCCGAGCGATATTTGTGTCGTTTACGGTCACGGCGGCGACACGGTCCCGGCAGCGCTTGACGGTCAGGAGCTCCGCTGGGCCATGCAGGCCGAACAAATGGGCACAGGTCACGCCGTCATGCAGGCGATGCCCGAGATACCCGACGGCAATTGCGTGCTGATCTTATTCGGTGACGTACCACTGACGCTACCGGAAACACTGGCGCGGCTCATCGAGGTCACCGGCGATGCCGATATGGCCATACTGACGGTCGACATGGACGACCCAACTGGCTACGGTCGCATCGTGCGGTCCGACGGCAGCGTCGTTCGCATCGTCGAGCAAAAAGACGCGAGTTCGACCGAGCAGGCGATTACCGAAATCAACACCGGTGTCATGCTGTGTCCGGCTGGCGCCCTAAAAAAATGGCTGGACCGGCTTGGCAACGACAACGCACAAGGCGAGTATTATCTGACCGACGTCATCGCGATGGCGGTCACCGATGGTGTCGATGTGCACGGCGTCAAAGCGACGAATCAGGAAGAAATGATGGGAATCAATGACAAGAAGCAACTGGCCGAGGCCGAGCGTGCGCTGCAGGCGCGACTGGTTGGTGACTTGATGACCGCCGGAGTTGGCTTCGCTGACCCGGCGCGCGTCGATATCCGCGGATCGTTGCGCTGCGGCAAAGATGTATTCATCGACGTCAACGCCGTTTTCGAAGGGGATGTCGATCTCGGTGACGGCGTCGTCATAGAGTCCAACAATCTAATTCGTGACAGCCGTCTGGGCGCCGGCACCGTTGTTCATCCAAACTGCCACATTGAGCGTTCGACAACTGGCGCGAACTGTGAATTAGGGCCGTTCGCCCGTCTGCGCCCCGGTGTGGAGCTGGCGAACAACGTCAAGGTCGGCAATTTCGTTGAAATCAAGAACAGCAACGTCGCCGACGGTAGCAAGGTGAATCATCTGACCTACATAGGTGATACCGACATTGGAACTAAGGTCAACGTCGGGGCAGGCACGATTACCTGCAATTACGATGGCGCGAACAAACATCGGACCAGGATTGGCGACGGCGCGTTCATCGGCTCGGGTGTTAATCTGATTGCCCCTGTTGAAGTTGGCAGTGGTGCGACGATCGGCGCGGGCTCGACAATCACGAAACCGGTGCCAGATGACGAACTGGCGCTGGAGCGTTCGAAACAGACGATCGTGAAAGGCTGGAAACGGCCGGTCAAGAAAGGGAGCTAGACTGCATGTGCGGAATCGTCGGCGCGGTAGCCGAAAGGAATGTTGTTCCGATACTGATGGAAGGCCTGCGCAGGCTCGAATATCGTGGTTACGATTCGGCCGGCATCGCCGTGCTCGACAATGATGCGGTGACACGCGTCCGCCGTGTTGGCAAGGTGCAGGAGTTGCAAAATGCCCTTGACGAGACGCCGGTCCACGGCGGTACCGGAATATCGCACACACGTTGGGCGACGCACGGCGTACCGAACGAAATCAATGCGCATCCGCACGTTTCCGCTGACGAAATTGCGATTGTTCACAACGGTATTATCGAAAATTACGAGGAACTACGCGAGGATCTGAAGAAGCACGACTACACATTTACGTCGGATACGGATACAGAGGTCATCGCCCATCGGATTCATTTCAATCTGCAAAAGTCAGGCACTTTTGTCGACGCCGTTAAAGCAACGGTCGCAGAACTCGAAGGCGCTTATGCGCTCGCCGCTATGAGTACTGCGCATCCCGAAGAACTGGTCATAGCCTGCATCGGCGCGCCGGCCGTCGTTGGCATTGGCATCGATGAAAACTTCGTAGCATCCGATGTTGCGGCGCTGCTGCCGGTAACGCGAAACTTTAAGTTCCTCGAACAGGGCGACATTGCGCACGTAGAACGCAAGAAGGTCACGATCTGGGACGTTGACGACAATATTGCCGAACGTGCCGTTAAGGAAAGCGAGTTGAGTGCCGATGCCGCCGAGCGTGGCAACTTCCGACACTACATGCAAAAAGAAATTCACGAGCAAGCGGCGGCTGTCGCGCGTACGCTCAACGAGCGCATCGCCAACGGCAAAGTGCTTGATGCGGCATTCGGGCCAAAAGCCAATGACGCGCTCGACCAAACGAAGGGTATTCACATAGTCGCCTGCGGCACGAGTTATCATGCCGGCCTGGTTGCTCGCTACTGGATCGAACAACTCTGCAAAATCCCGTGCACGGTCGAGATCGCCAGCGAGTATCGCTACCGGTCGCCGGTAGTGCCCGACAATACCTTGTTCGTGACGATCAGCCAGTCCGGTGAAACAGCCGATACGCTAGCGGCGTTACGGGCGGCGAAAGAGATGGGTTACGTCTCGACGTTAACGATCTGTAACGTGCCGGAATGTTCGATGGTACGCGAATCGGAATTGGTCATGATGACGCATGCGGGCCCGGAGATCGGCGTCGCATCCACAAAAGCGTTCACGACTCAGTTGGCGGCACTCGCACTATTGACGATATCGATCGCGCGGCGCACCGGACTTGAGGAAAAGCAGGAAAAAGCACTGGTAGCACAGCTTTCGGAATTACCGGGCTTGATTCAGCAAGTGCTGTCACTCGATGCCTCGATCGAGACCCTCGCCGAGCATTTTGTCGACAAACAGCATGCGCTTTTCCTGGGCCGCGGTGTGCAAAATCCGGTCGCGATGGAAGGTGCGTTGAAGCTCAAAGAAATCTCCTATATTCATGCCGAAGCCTATGCCGCGGGCGAACTCAAGCACGGACCGCTTGCGCTTGTGGATGAAAACATGCCGGTCGTGTCTATCGCGCCAGACGATCAATTACTCGAAAAACTTAAGGGTAATTTGCAGGAGGTTCGAGCGCGTGGTGGTGAGCTTTTCGTGTTCGCTGATCCACGCGTGCAATTCGGCGACCGTCACGGTATTCACACGATGCGCATGCCAGCGTTGATTCAGGATTTCCAGGCGCCAATTCTGTACACGATTCCGCTGCAATTGCTCGCGTATCATGTCGCGGTATTGAAAGGCACCGATGTCGATCAGCCGAGGAATCTGGCGAAGTCGGTTACGGTCGAATAACGATTACAACCCGAACATTTCGCGAAGCAACTACTCCGTGACCTCAACCCCGCGCCAAAAGGCGATGTGTCCTTGGATTTCCTGGGCAGCGCGCTTCGGCTTCTCGTAATACCAGGCGGCATCGGCGTTCGTTTCGCCATCGACATTGAGCGAATAGTAATTCGCCGTGCCCTTCCATGGGCAGTATGACGTGTGGTCACTCTCCAGGAGGTACGCCGAGTCAACAGAACGCTTGGGAAAATAATGATTCCGCTCAACGACGACGGTGTCGTCGGATTCGGCAATGACCTGATTATTCCAAATGGCCTTCATTGCGCCAGTATCTGGTGAGGCCGCAGCCAATGCAATAGGCACCAGGCCAGCTTACGGCGTGGACTTCAAACAAGGCTTGCAGGATGATGTGCCATGACGACCGCAGCATGAAGCATCCTCGCTTATGTCCACTCCTCAATTTGAACAACTGCAGGCGAAGGCTGAAGACGGCCAACCCGAATCGCAATTTTTGCTAAGCCAGATTTGCCTGCAGAACAGAGATCTCGACGGGATGGTCCATTGGTTGCTGGCCGCAAGCGCAAAACAACACTCTGATGCATTGGACGCCCTCGGTCACTGTTACGAAAAGGGTATGGGCGTAGCCAAAGATTACGCGCTGGCACTTGAGCACTACGAACGGGCGGTTCGCGGCGGTTCCGCGCTTGCCGCCTATCACGAAGCGGAGCTGTTGCATAAGTCGCGTGACGGAGCCGATAACGAAACGCGCATTAAAGCGCTGCTTCAATCGGCCGCAGACGCAGAGCTTGTGGCTGCACTTCGCGTCATCGCTTACCTGGCCATGCAACAGGCGTCACAAAAAGATCTTGCTGTTTACTGCCTGCGGCGAGCCGCGGGTGCTGGTGATCCGGTTTCGAGTTTTAACCTGGGTTGGTGGCTGCTGCAAGATAGCGAAGATGTAAAGCAAGAAGCCGTGTATTGGTTGCAGCGTGCCGCTAGCGCGCAATATCCGATTGTTGAAACCTTGTTAGCGCCGCTGCACGGCGTGAGCGCAGAGGCGCCACCACAAATATCCAAGGAGACGATTGCATTAGACGATTCGTTATCACTTTATCCAGAATCGCAAAGCGCTGATCGCGAAGACTTGAATGCGGACCCGGCCGTCGCGCTTTTCAAGAACGTCTTGGATATTGTCGATTGCGCCTACCTGATTTTTCTGTCGCGCCCCCACCTAAAACGTGCCGATGTGATCGACCCCGATAGCCAGGGAGAGGGAATGATCTCGGACGTGCGAACGAGTATGCACACCTACCTCCCGTTTGATCTTGTCGACATCATCGGTCGATGCATCGAACTAAAGATCATTGGCGAAATTGGCGAGAATCTCGAGTCATCCGAGCCGATGTCGATATTGCGCTACGCGCCGGGACAGTATTATCGACCCCACGTTGATTACTTCAACCCGAAGCTCGACGTCGCCGAAAAACTGCTTCAAGACGGCGGGCAGAGACGGGCATCGGCGGTAACGTATCTGTCTGCGCCGTCGGCCGGAGGCGGTACCAGTTTTCCGAGACTGAAGCTATCCGTTCCAGCAATCGCTGGTAGCACGCTTTGGTTTAGGAATTGTTTCGACGATGGTCAGGTGGACGATCGCAGCTTACATGCTGGCGAAACCGTCGAGAAGGGCGAAAAGTGGGTTGTCACCAAATGGTTCCGAGAACGGCCCACCCGATATCTGGAATTTTAGTTGGGCCTGTTATTGGGCTGGCTGACGATTGGTGCTCAGTTGAAATGCCAAATAGGTCGAAGTCGCAATCAAAAATGGTGCCGTGAGGACGCCCGGAAAATAGCCGCCGGCGCTAAGGCCGAACCACAGGTGGCCAGATCCGTTGAGAAATTCGAGGCAGGCCCAAAACCACATCAGCGGGAATGCACAAGAACTCCCCCGCCTTATGGGGACCAGGTACGACCAAACGGCAAATGCGACGATGCATAAGTTTAATACGGCAAAGCCGACTGACAGGTCGTCGCTGATTAAGCTGCTCAAGAATCGCGCCGGTGGAAGTTGAACCCACAATTTGAAACAAAACTCTTCGAGTGAATGCAGCGCTTGAAAAATAACGATAAATAGGAAAGAGTTTTTCAGTATTTTGTGCGGCTTACTATCGGACAAGACTGATCCCCAGAATTTGCTGTGTCAGTGCAGTAACGCCATGAATCGCAAATGTAGATTTGCGTTTCTTCATAAAGGAAGAATAGCATGCACCGCAGCCGCGACAAGGCTGTTAACCTACGGTAATGCCGATGCACATATATTTCGACCTTGACGGAACGCTAACCGATCCTTTCGAGGGCATTACCAAATCCATTCTATACGCACTCGAACACTTCGATGCGGTGCCTCCAAACGGAGAGAAATTGCGGGACTGCATTGGCCCACCGCTGCAGGTGACGTTTACTGAGCTGGTTGGAGCAGGTCAGGCTGGACGAGCGTTAGAACTTTATCGTGAGCGATTCGCCGATGTCGGCTGGAGGGAAAACATTCCTTATGCTGGTATACATGAAGCGCTCGGAATACTTCAATCGGCAGGCAATACATTGTTCGTTGCGACGACCAAACCTTGGATATTTGCCGAAAAAATTGTGGAACATTTTGCTATGGGAAACTTTTTCACAGCGGTGTTTGGTTCTGAATTCGATGGTACACGGGTGAACAAGACGGAATTGCTGCGGTGGGCATTGCCGCAAAACTCGACCGGCAGGACCGCTACAATGGTCGGTGATCGAAAACACGACATCGTTGGCGCGTTGGACAATGGCATGGACGCGCTTGGGGTTAGCTATGGATATGGTTCGGTCGAGGAACTGACGGCATCCGGCGCGCGCCAAATCGTGCATACTCCGTCGGAATTATGCACAGTGTTGTTATGAAAGCTATCTGCTCACTGGTCGTAAGCGTTGCGCTGCTTGGTAGCGCGACAGCCTTCGCCGATGACGACACCTATATTTATGTGCTCGGTATTGCCCAGGATGCCGGCTATCCACAGGCAGGCTGCTACCAGCCGCACTGCATGCGAGCCTGGGAGGACAAAGAATTACGGCGGACAACGAGTTCGATTGCCGTTGTCGACCAGGTCTCGCACAGCAAATTCCTGTTCGATGCGACGCCGGACATGCGCGAGCAACTGTTTCGATTGCACCAAGTCGCCCCCGATGGCAGCTACGTACTAAACGGCGTGTTCCTAACGCACGCGCATATCGGCCATTACACGGGCCTGATGCACTTCGGCCACGAGGCGATGGGTGCGAATGGCGTTCCGGTGTATGCGATGCCGCGAATGCACGAGTTCCTATCGCAAAATGGGCCATGGGATCAACTGGTACGCTATGAAAATATTCGTCTACACCCACTGCACGATGATGTGACGGTGCGCGCGTCCAAGCAGCTACGAGTCACACCGTTTCTCGTGCCCCATCGAGATGAGTACTCCGAAACGGTTGGTTATCGAATCGATGGGCCCGACAAGTCAGCGGTTTTCATTCCTGACATTGACAAATGGGAACGATGGGACACAGACATACGAGTTGTTATTCGCTCGGTGGATTACGCGCTGCTCGATGCAGCGTTTTTTGCGGACGGTGAATTGCCGGGCCGAGACATGAGTAGCATTCTGCATCCCTTCGTGTCCGAGAGCATGGCATTATTCGACGGCATGAGCGATGACGAAAAAGCACGCGTCATTTTCATACATATGAATCACAGCAACCCATTACTGCAAAAAGATAGCGAAGCACAGCGCTTGGTCTTAGAAAACGGCTTCCGCGTTGCATACGAAGGAATGCGACTGGAGCTGTAAAGGCGAAAACGAATGCAAAACGCAACAAAAACAAGAACACTGATCAATAGAATTTCGAGCGGCAGCCTGGTATTGCAAATCGTCGTCGGCATCGTAGCCGGTGTCGCGCTGTCGCAAATATCGCCGAGTGCGGCAAAAAATGCGATGTTACTTGGCAACCTGTTTGTGCAGGCGTTGAAAGCAGTTGCTCCGGTGCTGGTGTTGGTGCTCGTTGCGTCAGCGTTGGCAAATCGAAAAGCAAGCCACACGGCGCAAATGCGGCCTATTGTCGTGCTGTACTTGATCGGCACCATCGCGGCGGCTTTGCTCGCAGTTACGATGAGTACGCTGTTCCCGACAACACTCGCGTTGACACTGCCGGAAGTAACTGCGAGCGCTCCACGGGGCATCGCCGAGGTTCTGGGCGGCTTGCTTTCAAGGCTTGTCGATAACCCGGTAAACGCGATCTTGACCGGCAACTTCATTGGTATCCTCGTCTGGGGCGTTTTGCTGGGCATATTTCTGCATCATGCGGCGGACAGTACACGCCAGATGCTTCAGGACACGGCAGATGCGGTCACGCACATTGTTCGTATCGTGATTCGTCTTGCGCCGATCGGCATTTTCGGACTGGTCGCCGGCAACCTTGCAGAATCCGGACTGTCAGCACTTGGCGGCTACGCGCAGTTGTTAAGCGTACTGCTCGGTTCGATGCTGATCATGGCGCTGCTGATCAATCCATTGATCGTCTGGGTTAAGACGCGGCGCAACCCGTATCCACTGGTGCTGACAGCGTTGCGTGAGAGTGGCGTCACGGCATTTTTCACACGAAGCTCGGCGGCAAACATTCCGGTTAACCTGGCGTTGTGCGAACGCCTGGACCTTGAGAAGGACACCTATGCCGTTTCGATCCCACTCGGCGCTACTATCAACATGGGCGGTGCGGCGATCACGATTACAATATTGACGCTTGCTGCCACTCATACATTGGGCATCGACGTCGACATGGCAACAGCGCTTTTGCTCAGTGTTGTCGCCGCGTTATCGGCTTGCGGCGCATCCGGCGTAGCCGGAGGCTCATTGTTGTTGATTCCGCTGAGTTGCGCGTTGTTTGGCATTTCCAACGACGTCGCGATGCAAGTCGTCGCTGTTGGTTTTGTCATAAGTGTTCTGCAGGATTCGGCCGAAACGGCGCTCAATAGCTCGACGGATGTCGTATTTACAGCCGCGGTAGCCACAAAAAACGGCTGACATATGTTCTGTCGATATCGCCGCCTTGCGTCGATCTAGGTACACTGGTTGGCAGGCGGGTGATGAATCCGAGAGGGCCGGAACATGGTCAAGATCATTACCGCAGTGCTTGGTGGGCTGTTAGTCGGAATAGCCATTAGCTATGTCGCGTTTGTTGCGGGGCCCAAAAGCCCCGCGGAAAATGTCGTACGCGATATTGTCGATGTACCCAAAATGTCCGAGACGGTCGCCGAGCAGCACCGCGAAAAGCGCTATGCGGACCTGACAACGATCGAAGAAATTTACGCGCTACCGACGGACTTTTCGCGCTCGGAAGCATTGCATGCACTCGCCGGTCGCTCGAACGCGGCGCAGGTGCAAAATCTAATCTTCGAGGCTAACCGAATCGCCGATGAAGTTGGTCGTAACGGCGCGCTGACGGTGCTGTTCTTCCGCTTAGCGGAAGAGGATCCGCAGTCCGCGCTGGCAATGTCGCGGACGGAATATTTCAGGGGCAACCGGGCGCTTGAATTTACGGTTTGGCGCTCTTGGGGCCGCAAGAACCTGGACGACGCGCTGTTTGCGGCCAAGACGCAGACGTCGCGGGCGCATCAGAACACGGCCGCGCAAAGCCTGTATGCGGCGTTCGGATTCATGGATAACGAAACGACGGATCGCATCGAGGCAGAACTCGGTATCGGGCCCGATCGCGCGACGCGCAGCCGGTTTCTCTACCGGATGGCCGATCGCTCGCCCGCAGAAGCGATCGCATACATCAACGACATGCCGTCGGGCCAAGAGCAACAGGAATTTGTGAATTGGCTCGCCTATTATTTGTCGCTTCGCGATGCGACTGACGCGCTTCGTCACGCGGACTTATTCGAAAACGCGGATTTTCGAAAACGTTACCGCAGGACGGTGGCCAACTACGCTGCGCAGGAAGACCCGAAAGCCGCAATCGAAAGAATTCTCGCCACGGGAGGCCTGCGTAACGACAGGGGCGAATTTTATAGTGCGATGAGAGCACTCGCCAAGAAAGATCTGGATGCGGCTTTGCAATACTTCTCGCATGCGCGATCGCAGCAAGAAAAACAGAGCATTGGCTCGGTCGTCGTGGTAGAGCTTGCACGTAGAAATCCGGCTGAAGCGCTGGAATGGGCACGGGCGAATCATAGCGGTGAGCATCACTATCTCGAAATGAACGCGTTGGCAGAGATTGCGAAAACGGACCCGCAGTATGCGATAGCAGAAGCACTACGATCAAAGAATAGTCAAACGCGGCAACAGCTCGTCTCGAGTATCCTGTCGCAGCTTGTACAAGAAAACCCTGTAGAGGCAATCGGGTTTCTTGATCTCATCGACAATCGTCAACTGCGTGACCAGACAGAATCTCACGTCGCCTCGAACTGGATACGAACGGACCCAGATGCGGCGCTCGAATGGATTCTAAGTAAGGATGAGCAGACGGTGGCCAGATTACTAAATGATTCAGCGTGGGGGTTGCTGCGAACCGACGTCGATGCTGCAATTCGCGTATTGCCGAGGCTCAACAAACAGCAGCAGCAGAATTGGCGATTGCAGATCGCCGACCGGCTGGCAAATTCGCGATCGCTGGCAGAGGCACAAAACTTCATCCGACAATTCGACGGTGAGGAGGGCTTTGATCAGTTGCAGTCAACGGTGATCTCGGCGATCGCTCGTAATGATACGATGCTCGCGCGGCAAATGGCTGACCAGCTGACCGATCGCAAGGCGCGTGACGCGGCGTATGCGGCGATCATTAGTCAAAATGCACAGACGGATCCGCGCGCAGCCGCGGCGATGTTGTCATCGATAACAGACGAGCATTATCGAGGTGTTGCGACGGCGCAAATTGCCGCGCAGTGGTACAACGTCGACCCGGCGGCGGCGAATCGCTGGGTGGCGAATATGCCAGCCGGTGCGTCGCGTGACGATGCGATCATGCATTTGGCAGGAAACTGGACGCAGCCCGATCGTGAGCAGCAGGCGTTGATTGATAGCATTCAGGACCGAGACAAGCGCGGCCAGGCCAAGCTTCGGCGCGTATACAACCTAATGCGATCGAATCCGGCGCAGGCCAGAGAATTGCTCGATGATCCGGACATCTCGAGCTACCAGCGGCAGCAGGTTGAGACGATGTTGAGAAACCAGGGCGCCAGGTTCTGAATCGTGCGGCTGGGTATTCATCACTAAGTATGGCCGGTGAAGCGAGCATTCGATTGGCGCTGAAGACGGATTTACCGGCGCTCGTGCAAATCTACAATCACTATGTCGAACACACGGCAGTCACGTTCGATACGCGATCTTTCGACGTGGATCAGAGACGTGCGTGGTTCGAGGGATTCACGTCGGACGGTACCCACCGACTGTTCGTTGCGGATCAGGACGGCCAGGCGGTGGGTTATGCTTCGAGCTCTAGCTTAATACCCAGACCGGCCTATGATACGTCGGTGCAAACCACTGTCTATCTGCATCCGTCATCGACCGGCAAGGGCATCGGATCTCGCCTGTACACAGAGCTGATGACACAGTTAGTTCGTGACCCAAGACTACACCGGGCCTACGGCGGCATCGCACTGCCGAATGAGTCATCGGTCGCGCTTCACAAGAAGCTTGGATTCGAGCACATCGGCACATACCGAGAGGTGGGCTATAAGTTCGATAAATTCTGGGACGTCGCCTGGTACGAAAAGGACCTTTCGAGCTAGTCACCGCGCTCTGATAAGGTTGCCAGGTAATGACAATAGACCCGAATAATCAGGTATTACGGCTGAGAAAAAAACATGCGCCTGGCGGTCATATACAGCCGGATGTGGCCGATGGCGCACGCCTCGTCGACGCACAGTCAACGCGACACGCGCTCATCGCCGCACTCATTGTCGTAATCTTGTTCGCCGCGATATGGGCGATGCTGTCGGTCGCGCTCGGACGCGTTTTTCCGTGGCTGACTTTATTGCTCGGTTATCTGCTTGGTTATGCGGTTCGGCGTGGCGGTCAGGGTGTCGATTGGCGCTTCCCGGTGCTCGCAGCGGCATTTGCGTTTGTGGGCTCGATCTTCGGCAATATCGTCGTGGCAGCGGCGTATACTGCCGGCGAATTCGAGACCGGAACGTTCACGATACTGCGCAACGTGACGACGTATACATGGCCGGTGTTCTTCGACGAGGTTATGACGGCAGCCGATTTCGTGTTCGCTTTTTGCAGCGCCGGTATTGCCGCTTATTTCGCCAATCGCCGATTGACGCGCCGCGAGTATCAGGCAGTGCGCATTTGGCAGGAGCGCTTTCGCGATGACTAGGATAAAGATCTATGGCGATTCGATTTCGGGTAATTGTTACAAACTCAAACTCGCAGCAGCACAACTCGACATTGAGCATGAGTGGCATGAAATGGACATTTTGGCCGGCAAGACGCATACGCCGGAATTTCTCGCGTTGAATCCGAACGGCAAAGTGCCATTGCTGGTCCTCGATGACGGCCGCTGTCTGCCTGAATCCAACGCAATACTGTGGTACCTCGCCGATGGCTCGCCATTGGTCGGGGTTGATCGCTTCGAGCGCGCAACGGTACTCGCGTGGATGTGCTTCGAGCAGTACAGCCACGAACCTTACATCGCGACGTCACGATTCATTATCCAGTATTTAGGGAGTCCGCCAGAACGACAGGCCGAACTCGACGGCAAGAAAGCCGGCGGCTACAGCGCACTCAACATCATGGAAGAGCACCTGTCGAAACACGAATTCTTTGCCAACGACGCCTACAGCATCGCTGACATTGCGCTATTCGCGTATACGCAAGTCGCGCATGAGGGCGGCTTTGACCTGTCTGCATATCCTGAAATCAATAAATGGCTGGATCGGGTGCGCGATACGGATGGGTTCGTGGCGATGACGGATTAAACAGGCATTAACAAACCGTTCTTGGCATCGACGGCGCGACCGGTAAACGACGCAAGGTGCTCGGAGACGAGCACCTCCATATCCTTCACGGCGCTGACGATGCCGAGGAAATACGGTGGCTGACGCCGCAGCAGCGACCAGTTTCCGGTTGAGATAATCTTGACGAGATGCGTAATGTTATTCGTGATCGCTTCGATATAGGGGTTGCGGCCTTCGTACAGGACTTCGACGTATCGGTACACGCGATTGAATTTCTTGTTCAGCCGATCGCGTGTTACCTCCTGGTAGAAAGTCGGCGTCTTTTCTAGCAGATCCTGGCCGGAGCTGTAACGCACCATGTACTCACCGGGTTTGGCGTTTTCTACGGCGATGCCGCCAACGACAAACTCCTTGTATAGGCGGTCCCGGCACTTTTCGAGATAGCAGCGATCCGCCATCTGTGCAATCAGATCGGCCGTGCCGATCAAATGACCGCAGATGATGTCACGTGGGTCGTCCAGCTCAATGTTGTCGAGATCGAGCTCGTATCCGGTGAAATGCACGATCATGCTGGCGACGCCGACGTCTTTCGCCATGCCCAGATCAGGCAAGTAGCGGCGCAGGAAATCGGCACTGCGGGACACGTGATATAGCGTGAACTCGGCGCCGTTCTGGAAATCCTGATCGCGGTCCTGGTGGCGAATGTATCCGGAGTCATGAAATAAGGACGTGATGACTGCCATCAATGCGCGTCGCGGGCCAAGCCGGTCGGCCTGCTCGACGCTGCGTTCGTAGCCGGCGACCAGGCGCGCCAGTGCAAGCGTCATATCCAGTGTGTGCTGCATGTCATGGTAGGTTGTGTCGCAGCCGAGATAACCGGGAAAGCGGCCAGTGAACAGCCGTTCGAAGTCATAGAACGCTAGCCAGAGCTTGTCGAAAGAGGTGCCTGGAAAAGTTTCGCTGAAAAGCTCATGAACCGCATTGCGCACAGCCGCGGGGCTCGAGACTTGGACCGTGTTGGTGACGTCAAAATCGTTACGACGGTCTTGGGAAAGCTGCATTGCATGCGAAGGCATGGAGACTAATCATACCGGCTGAACAACAAAAGGGCGCTAGCTTTTTAGGCGTTTATGTTTACTGTCGAAAAACTTGTCAAATGTCGAATTCGGCGACCACCGGTGCATGATCCGACGGCCGCTCCCAGGTTCGCGGTTCCTTGTCGACATAGCTCGCCCTACACGCGTTGGTCATCGCGCTGCTGGTCAGGATCAGGTCGATCCGGAGGCCGGCGTTTCGTTGGAAGCCCGCCCTGCGATAATCCCACCAGCTATACGTTTTTTCGGCCTGATCGAAACGCCGAAACACGTCGCTGAGCCCAAGAGCTAATAGCTTTGCCAGCGCCGCTCGTTCGTCCGGGCTGCATAGAATCGCGTCACCCCATTTTACTGGGTCATAAACGTCTTCATCGGCGGGAGCAATATTAAAATCGCCAAGCACGACGAGCTTGTCGTGGCCGGCCAGTTCGTTCTCAAGAAATCCGTGCAGTGCGCCAAGCCAGGCAAGCTTATAAGCGTATTTTTCCGAGCCGACCTCAGAACCGTTTGGAACGTATAGGTTGATGACTCGAACGTCATCGACGGTTGTCGCCAGAATACGCCGCTGCGGGTCGTCGAAATCGGGAAAATCGGTGACTGGATCCTTGGGTGCCTGTTTGGCTACGACGGCAACGCCGTTGTAGGTCTTCTGCCCGCTGGCGATGGACTGGTAGCCAGCTTCCGCTAACGCATCTGTCGGAAACGCCTCGGTGAGTTGCTTGATCTCCTGCAGCACAAGGACATCGGGATCGTGTGCGGCGAGCCACTCCAGCACGTGCGGCAGGCGGACCTTTAGCGAGTTGACGTTCCAGGTCGCAACTCTCATCAGGCGGCGATGCCATTGTGTCTCAGCAGCGCATCGATTTCGGGCTTGCGGCCGCGGAATGCGATGTAGGCCTCCATAAAATCCCGGCTGCCACCGATTTCCAGGATCTCCTGACGAAAGCGCTGCGCAGTATCGGAGTCGAGAATGCCGGCTTCCTCGAACGCGCCAAAGGCATCCGCAGCGAGCACTTCGGCCCATTTATAACTGTAGTAGCCGGCGGCATAGCCGCCCGCGAAGATGTGAGCAAAATTATGCGGCAAGCGGTTATAAGCCGGGTGCGTAATCAACGAGACTTCGTCGCGCACATCCGCCAGCAGCGAAAGCGGATCCGTGACATTTCCCGGGTCGTACTCGCTGTGCAGTCGAAAGTCGAACAGACCAAGCTCAAGCTGCCGCAACATGGCAAGCGCCGCCCCCTGATGCCGGCTGTCATCGAGGCGGTCAAATAGTTCTCTTGGCAGCGGTTTACCGGACTCGGCGTGTCGTGAGCAACGCTCCAGCACCTCGTAGTTCCACGCAAAATTTTCCATGAATTGGCTCGGCAGTTCGACCGCGTCCCACGGGACGCCGTTGATTCCGGCAATGCTCGGATAGTCGATGCGCGTCAACAAATGATGCAGCATGTGTCCGAATTCATGGAACAAGGTCACTATGTCGTCATGCGTTAACAAAGACTCGCGACCATCTTCGGGCGGCGAGAAATTGCAGACGAGGTAGCCAACCGGTAGCGTCGCCCGACCGTTTAGATTCTTGCGGTTGATACAATCGTCGATCCAGGCACCGGTACGCTTGCCGCTGCGCGCAAACATGTCGGCATAAAAGCCGCCAATTAATTCGCCATCCGGATTGTGAATTTCGAAGTAACGTACCTGATCGTGCCAGAGTTCAACGCCGTCCTTACTGTCCAACGACACACCGTAGAGCTTGCTGGCAAGGTCGAACAAGCCGTTGATGGCTTTGTCTGCGGGAAAATATTGGCGTAGCACTTCATTCGAGATTGAATATTTCTGTTGTTTTAATTTCTCGAGCCAGAATGGCAGATCCCAAGGCTCGACAACCATATTGGCAAACGCTTGCAGCTCAGCAAGTTCCTTTTCGGCGGAGGGACGTGTGCGATCGGCGAGTTCGCTTAGGAATGCAATGACCTGCTGGGTCGACGCGGCCATCTTCGTTGCCAGCGAGTAATCCGCGTAGGTATCGAAGCCAACCAGTTGCGCGGCTTCGTGACGCAGCGCCAGAATTTTTTTGATGTTGTCACTGTTGTCCCAGTCCGGGTCAGCGCTTTGGTCTGAGCTCCGCGTCACCCACGCATGGTAGAAGATCTCGCGTAGATCGCGATTCTCCGCGTGCTTCATGACTGCGTCATAAGTCGGGTGGTCTAGCAGTAGCACCCAGCCGATTGTGGTGTCGTCGGTGTTGCGCCGTTTTGCCTCGGCAGCGGCGCGCGCTATTGCGCTGGGCGGCAGTCCCTCGAGCTCCGATTCATTGTCAATGTGCAACAGCCAGGCGTCGGATGCATCCTGCACGTTGTGACCGAAGTTGGCCTGCGCAGCTGCAAGTTCTCGCATAACGTCACGAAAGCGCTCCTTATCGGCATCCTCGAGATCGACGCCGGCCAGCCGGAAGTCCCGCAACGCATGTTCGACGACGCTGCGGCGCGCGCGGCCTGTATCCTTCGGCAGGCGGCTGTCGACCTCTGCATAGGCAGCTTGTAGACGGGCATTTTGTGATAATTCAGTGCCGTACTCGGTCAGTAACGGCAGGGCCTCGTTGTAGGCATCGCGCCAGTCACGGGAGCCGAGGACGTTTTGTAGATGGCTGACGGGCGACCATACTCGCGATAACTCGTGATCCATGTCCTCGAGCGGCGCGATCAGCGTGTCGAAGTCTGGCTCTGGGTTGTCGGACAACAGCGCATCGAGCTGCTTCCGGTGATGCGCAATAGTCTCCGTCAGCGCCGGCATGACATCGGTCGGCGAAATGTCGGCGAAGCGAGGTAATGAGGAAGTATCGAGTAACGGATTTGTCATCGACGGTGCTGATATCCTTTTCAGGCGCAGAAGCTTACCACAACAAGGTCTGGAGACCGCCACGGCGTGTACATCATAGAATCGATCAGCTGGAGAGAAAAGTGAATAATCATTTTGACGTGCTCGTCCTTGGTGGCGGTAGCGCGGGGCTCGCACACGCCCAGCGGGCAGCAGAGCATGGCGCGAGCGCCGCTGTCGTTGAGTCTGGGCCGTTGGGCGGCACCTGCGTCAATGTTGGCTGTGTGCCAAAAAAGGTCATGTGGTACACAGCGGATCATGCGCTGCATTTTGAGCATGCGGTCGATTATGGCTTCGATATCGAGGTCAACGGCCACGATTGGGGCGCGCTGAAGACGCGCAGGGACGCGTTCATAAAGCGCCTCAATGGAATTTATCAAAGCAATCTCGACAAAAGGAGCGTCGAGTGCTTCGTTGGAACGGCGGCCTTCAAGGATGCTCATACCGTGCTTGTCGGGGATGCTGAACTCAGTGCCGAGCGCATCGTTATTGCCACCGGCGGCCGACCGATCATTCCAGACATTCCGGGTGCAGAGCACGGCATTACGTCCGATGACTTTTTTGAGCTCGAGGCTCGGCCACAGCGCGTGTTGATATCCGGCAGTGGCTACGTGGCCGTCGAGTTGGCGGGTATTTTTCACTCCTTGGGCAGTGAGACACAGATTGTTGTCCGCAAAGATGGCGTCGTACGGGGCTTTGATTCGCTGCTTGGCACCGAACTAATGGCGGCGATGCGAGCATCCGGGTTGCCGGTGACGACCGGTGTCATTCCACAAGGTGTCGAGAAAGCTGAGGATGGACTAACAATGATCAGCGAGGACGGCCGTCGTTTCGGGCCGGTCGATTGCCTGCTTTGGGCGGTTGGACGGGAACCGAACAGCGAGGACCTGAATCTCGAGGCGGCCGGCGTCACACAGGACAAGCGTGGGTTCGTGCCGACCGATGAATATCAACAGACCAATGTCGAGCACGTTTTTGCGCTTGGTGACATTACCGGCCGCGCTGCGCTGACGCCGGTTGCTATTGCGGCCGGGCGCCGACTTGCTGACAGGCTGTTCGGCGGTATGGAGGGCCGGCATCTCGACTACTCCTTAATACCGACCGTCATATTCAGCCACCCGACGATGGGCTCGATAGGGCTGAGCGAAGACGCGGCGCGCAAGAAATATGGCGACGACGTCAAGGTCTACACAAGCTCGTTTACAGGGATGTTTTATGCGCTCGGCGACAAAAGGCAGCGCTCGACAGTGAAACTGATCACCGTCGGGGACGATGAAAAAGTCGTCGGTTGCCACGTCATTGGTGAGGGCGCTGACGAAATGATGCAAGGATTCGCAGTAGCGATGCGGATGGGCGCAACCAAAGCCGATTTCGATGACACGATCGCGATACACCCGACCAGTGCCGAAGAACTCGTGACTATGCGGTGATCTTCATTTGCTTCAATACGGGTGCAGTATCGGGGCGAATGCCGCGCCATAAATGAAACGACTCGGCGGCTTGTTCAACAAGCATGCCCCAGCCCATTACCGAGTTCGAAGCACCATGTTCGCGCGCCCAGAGGCTGAATGGCGTCGGTTTTAGCCCGTACGACAGGTCATAGCAAAACGTATTGGCCGAGACCGCAGCTTCCGGATACGGTGGCGTTTCGCCATGCAAACCAGCCGAGGTCGCGTTGATGATCAAATCGTAAGGCTCGGTAACCGGCACCATATTGAAGGGACACGCAGAAACGGGACCAAGTTTCTCGAAGTGTTCGACCAGCGCTTGTGCTTTATCGATCGTTCGGTTGGCAATGACTAGCTCGCGTGGCTGCATTTCAAGAAGTGGTCCGGTGATGCCGCTGGTCGCGCCGCCGGCGCCCAGAATTAGAATATTTGCGCCGTCGACGTTGACACCAAGGTTGACGGCGAGATCACGCAGTAGTCCGATACCGTCGGTATTGTCACCAAAAACCTCACCTTCCTGAAATACGAGCGTGTTGACAACGCCGGCGGTGCTGGCGCGCTCGCTGAGCTGGTCGCACAGTTTGAATACCGCGCGTTTATGCGGCACGGTAATGTTGAGGCCCCTGCCATTGGTGCGCTGAAATTGTCGAACCGCCTGCTCAAGTTTTTCCGGCGTGACCTGCAAGAGTTCGTACTGAATGTCTTGTGAGGTTTGTAGCGCGAACAGCCGATGAATCACGGGTGAGCGGCTGTGAGACACCGGGTATCCCATGACGCCATAGCGATCGATGACTAGAGTTTCATCGTGCAAACTGCGGAATCCCCGTCATCAAATCTCCATTCCAGCGGCACCGGCGCCGCCTGCCGACGGAGTATACCTACTCGGCCAGCCAACGTGCCGCATCCATTGCAAAATACGTAAGGATCGCGTTTGCGCCGGCGCGCTTGATACACATCAATGACTCGAGCACAGTGCTTCTCTCATCGAGCCAGCCGCTCGCTGCTGCTGCTCTCAACATCGCATACTCGCCACTCACCTGATAGGCGAACGTCGGCACGGCGAAGCGGTCACGTACGCGACGAACGATGTCGAGGTAAGGCATCGCCGGCTTGACCATGACGAAGTCCGCGCCCTCGTCAATATCTAGCTGCACTTCGCGCAGGGCTTCATCGCTCATGCCCGGATCGATTTGGTACGTGGACTTGTCGCCGCCAGCGAGATTGGCGGCGGAGCCAACCGCATCGCGAAACGGCCCATAGAAGCTGGACGCATACTTTGCCGCATAGGCGAGAATTAAGGTGTTTGTGTGCCCTTGTGCCTCGAGCGCTGCCCGAATTGCGCCGATGCGGCCATCCATCATGTCCGACGGCGCGACAATATCGACACCGGCGTCAGCATGCGATGACGCTTGGCGCACCAGCATTTCCACGGTCTCGTCATTGAGCACGTAGCCGGCGCTATCGATGATTCCGTCCTGGCCGTGCGTCGTGTACGGATCGAGAGCCACATCGGTGACAACCGCAAGCTCGGGGAACTGATCCTTAATCGCTTTGACCGAGCGCTGCACCAGGCCATCCGGGTTCGCGCATTCGTCACCGGTCTCGGTCTTCAGATCGCTGTTGATCACCGGAAAAAGCGCCACCGCGGGAATGCCGAGCGCGACCGCCTCAGCAAGCTCGGCTAGCAGGCCGTCGATGCTGCGGCGAGAGATCCCGGGCATCGACGGCACGGCCTCCTCACGCCCCTCGCCATCCAGTACGAACACCGGATAGATAAAATCGGCGCTGGATAAATCCGTTTCGGCGACCAGGCGACGCAGGTTTTTCGTCCTTCGACCCCGCCGAAGTCGTACTTCTGGGAACTGTCCGGGTCCGGTTGCACTCATAGCTATTCAGAAAAAGCAGGATAATTTTCGATTTTCCCTGTATTTAGGTAGGGTTTCCATGCCTTTAGTACCGTTTTCTTCAGCGGAAGTAATAAAAATCAGGTCGGGCGGGTCATCTCGAATGAATAGCAGTAATGCCGAACTGGATCGACGGCGCAGGTTTGACAGCATCGTGAGCGTTTATCACCAGGATATGTATCGCTTCGCGGCGTGGCTGAGCCGGGACAAGGCGATTGCCGAGGACGTCGTCCAGGAGGCACTGCTGAGAGCATGGAAATCGCTCGACGCGCTGCGCGATGAGGCTGCCGCGAAGCAATGGCTGCTGACCATCGTCAGACGCGAAAACGCACGATATTTCGAGCGGCGGCGTCTGGAAACGGTCGATGTCGACAACCTGACACCGTCTCAGGAGGCGTTGCTGGCGGAGGCGCCGGATGAGCAGCTCGACGATTTGCGTGAGGCGATTTACAGGCTCGACGACGATTATCGCGAACCGCTCGTACTGCAGGTCCTGATGGGCTACAGCACGAACGAGATCGCAGAGCTGATGGGGCTCAAGCAAGGTGCAATATTGACGCGCCTGCACCGCGCCAGGCTCAAGCTAAAGGAGTCAGTGCAAAGCGAGGATGCCTTGTATTGACGGAAACGAACGACATGATGACTTGTGAAGAATACAGAGAAGCCGTTGCTGCGAACCCGTTGTACGAAGGTGGAGATTCGCATGCCTCGCAGTGCCCGGCTTGTCAGGCGTTTCAGACGGACATGCAGGCGCTAGACAGTAAAATAGCCCGCGCGCTGGCGATCTCTGTGCCCGAACTCAAAATGCCGGAACTGGCGGACGTCGATTCGAGCATCGTCTCAGTCTTGCGAACGCGCAGACTGACGACGCCGGCATGGCTGGCCGTTGCCGCAACTGTCGCCATTGCTGCTGTGCTTGGTTTCAGGATGCTTGGCAATGACTTGAGCTATCCGTCGCTGGCCGACGAAATTGTCGCGCACCTCGAGCACGAACCCTATGCACTGCGAGTAACCGACAAGAGCGTCAGCGACTCTCGTTTGGCGCGCGTGATTCCGGCGGATCTTGCGACGATGGACCACAGCATCGGACTAATTACCTATGCGCAAAGCTGTGTTATTAACGGCAAGGAAGTGCCGCACCTGGTTATTCAAGGTGAGCGCGGCCCGGTGACGATCCTTCTTATGCCCGGAGAAAAAGTCGACAGTCGTCAGTCATTTTCCGGGCAGTCGATTAACGGCGTCATTCTTCCTGTCGGCGATAGCAGCATCGCGATCATCGGCGAGGACGGTGAAAATCTAAAGCGAATTGAAAATAACGTGAAGAACTCAGTGACGTGGAGCACCTGATTTTAGGCCGCGCACTGATTAATGAATGCCCACGCTAGGGCGTAACCCGGTAGGAGATAAAACGATGTCCAATAGAAAAGTTGTAAAGCCAGTTGCATTGGCGATTGGAGCGGCTCTCGCGAGCTCGTTCGCGATTTCCAGTGTTGCAAGCGCTGATACACTCGAGAGCCCGTTCACGATGTCTGCGCTGAGTGCTGGCTATATGCTTGGAGCCGGTGAAGGCTCTTGTGGCGGTGACAAGGAAGGTAAGGAAACGGAAGGCACTTGTGGTGAAGGATCGTGCGGCGGCGATAAGGAAGGCGGCGAATCGCATGACAAGGAAGGCGAAGCCGCTTGTGGTGGCGATAAGGAAGGCGAAGCTTCCTGCGGCGGTGACAAGGAAGGCGAAGCCTCTTGTGGCGGCGATAAGGAAGGTGAAGCTTCTTGCGGCGGCGACAAAGAAGGCGAAGCCTCTTGTGGCGGCGACAAAGAAGCCGAAGGCAAGTGCGGTGAAGGTTCGTGCGGAGGTTCAGTTTAATTGACTGACCATCGCTGAGCTTTACAGCCAAGATCAAGGCCCGCGTCTAACAGCGCGGGCCTTTTTTATGTGACAGCGTAAGAGACGATTTACCGACAGCGTTCCATCGGATCGAGTTCGATGGACGGTTTTCGCAGGGACGTTCCATCGAGCCGAAACGCAGCAACGCCGCGAATTCAAGTCAACGCAGTTCGGGCTTGCGGGCAATACGGATTGTGCGCTGCTGCTGAATCATTCATTGTTTCTTCAACAATTCTACGTCAGGCGATACGTGCTTGTCGGAACAAGCGGATTAGCTCACGGTACTGTTTTACTAAGAAGAAAAGCGATGAGTATCTTTAAGGAACAACTGCAGTTTGTTCGATCGCCGAAGATGACGATCGCGCAGATGGAAGGTAATTCTCGTGCGGCATTTGTGGGATTCAAACATATTTTGTTCCTCGCGCTGCTGTATGAAATCGTAATACTCCTCTGGGCTCTCGGCGGCGCCACCCCCACGTTGCCTGCCTTTCTGAAGATTCCGGACGACCAATACTATTATTATCAGCTGATCTTCGGGATTCCCCTGTTTCTGATCGTGTGGCTCCTTGCAGGGGGCATAGCCTATGTGTTGTCAAAGGCACTCGGCGGCAATGGTTCCTACGATACGATACTCGGGGGATTTGGCATCGCGGCGATTGTCAGCGCATATTTCGCCATCATTCCGGACCTCATCCAGGGTGTGTTGTGGACGACCGGATGGGTACCGTTTGCCGAATATCAGCAAGCCACCAGTCGAGGGCTACTGCTCGTCATAGTTTGGGGCTACATGCTCGCGTACGTTGTTTGCTATTTGGTGCTGTACTCCGCCACGATCCATTATTCGCAAAATCTCGGCAAACTGAAGTCCACGACTGTGGCGATAATTGCGTTCTTCGCCTCAAACAGCATTTTCATGACGATTTATCGGTAGCCGGTTGAGGCTACAAGCAGCCGAGTCAAACGGGGTTAGTGCGGGATAAGTTACAATCGCCCCGTGAAATACCGACAGCTCGGAAATAGCGATCTGAACATTTCGGAAATCGCGTTGGGCTCATGGCTGACCTACGGTGGCGGGGTTGATGCCGGCACGGCGCGGGACTGTGTGCGTCAGGCGTTTGACTCTGGAATTAACGTCATCGACACCGCAAATGTCTATGCGCACGGCGGAGCGGAGGAATTCCTCGGCGCAACGCTAAGCGATTACTCTCGCAAAGAATATATCCTCGCCACCAAGCTCTATTTTCCGATGTCCGAGAATGACCGCGGGCTTTCGGCGAAACAGATTCATAAGCAGATCGACGCGTCGTTGCTACGGCTGCGTACGGACTACGTCGACTTGTATCAGTGTCATCGCTACGATGACGAAACACCGCTGGCCGAAACCATGCAGGCTCTTACCGAGGTCGTTGCTGCGGGTAAAGCGCGTTATGTGGGTTTTAGCGAGTGGCGTGCAGAGGAGATCCAGGCTGCGCTCGATATTCCGGATGTCGTTCGATTCGTTTCCAGTCAGCCACAATATTCGATGTTGTGGCGTGATCCGGAAGCCGAAGTCATGCCGCTGTGCGCCGCTAACGGTATCAGTCAGGTCGTCTGGTCACCGCTGGCACAAGGCGTCTTGACTGGAAAATATCGCCCGGGCGATCCGGCCCCAGGCGATTCACGGGCGGCCAGTCCCGCGATGAGCGGCTTCATGGACCGGCTCAATGACAACGAGCTACTGACGGCGGTACAGCGCTTGCGGCCGATCGCCGACGAACTCGCTGCCTCGATGGCGCAGTTGGCGCTGTCGTGGGTGTTGCGTCAGAAAAACGTGGCTTGCGCCATCATCGGCGCAAGTCGTCCGGAACAGATAATCGACAATGCCGGTGCCGTGGAAATAACGCTCGATCCGGATGTGCTTGCACGTATCGACGCGGCGTTGGAGGGTTCGATCCAATCCTAGTTTTATGGCAGGCAGCTAAAGGCCAGAAGCGCTTCAGGAAAACACTTCGACATTCAATACCCGCGCCAACAGTGGTCGGCCAGTTCAGGCTCACCAACGTAAACCGACGACCATGTGGAACGCGTCATAGCCCGCATTTTCGGAAAACAATCCAGCGTTTGAGATATGCAGGTAACGTATTGCCGTATTGAGTCGGAGGTTCGGCCTCAAAAGAATCAGAAGTCCAGCGCCGACATTGGTCGTGAACGTCCATCGGCTGCCATGCGCCGGAAATGGTGTGCCGGCCGCATATTGAACGCCGCCACCCAATTCGTAATAGGGTGTAACAGAGGCACCTCGCTTATGGCGCCACTGCACGGAAAAGTCAGTGCCAAAGGAAACCCCGTCGCCGCCCGGCGCATCACCCTGCGGGGTTGCGTCAAGGTAAGAAACAACCCAGTCTTGATGCAGTGACATCCGCCCGGATTGCGCGACACAATATCCGTATAAAATGCGCCATGGGAAACCTTCGCCGCCATCGCTGGTTCCCTGCAACGGAGGCGACGCCGCCAGCTGCCGATATGGCTCGGCACAAGGATTATGCCTTACGTAAGGAATAATACTCAAAGTACGATTCGCAGTCCGGGTTTGCTTTTCTTCTGACGCATAAACGACGCCGCAGACAAAGAATGTTAGCGCGATGCAGCATCTGATCAGTTTCCCGGTGTTCATGGTATTGAGAATATTGGCACTTACACATCATAAGGGCTGGCGAGGTAATTCATCGCCATGAATGTCTAATGAAACTAAGTTAGCAACGCCGGCTTTGGGTCGTCTCACGCCGTTCGCGGGCTCTGACGCCCAACAGCGCTGTTTGCCGCTTACCCAGTAAGTCATACTCACCGATTACGGCCATCGTTGTTGTCAAGCATGCTTTACTTTACGACAAAGGAGCTAGACATATGAACGAACTAAACACAAATTCCGATGATTGGGCCGCAAGCACGGCAAAAAACACGGTTCTTCTTGTGCAGTAGAACACGTCGATAATTGGTCCATATATCGTAATTATTGTGATACCGAAGAAAAAAGCATGCTGGTAGTCTGTTTTGTTCTGTAGGAGGTTCCATGCCAAAAGCGGTTAAACGATGCAAGTGGGCCGAGGGCGTAAGCCTCGACTACATCAAGTATCACGACGAGGAGTGGGGCGTGCCGGTCCACGCCGACCGGCTGCAGTTCGAGTTCCTGATACTGGAAGGCGCCCAGGCCGGATTGAGCTGGTCAACGATTCTGAACAAACGCGCCGGCTACAGAAAGGCGTTTGCCGATTTCGATCCTGAAAAGGTCGCTCGTTTCACCAAGAAACGCGTTGAGAAGTTGCTAAGCGATCCGTCCATCGTTCGTAATCGCCTAAAAGTCGCATCTACCGTCACTAACGCGAAAGCGTTTCTCGCGGTGCAAAAAGAGTTCGGTTCGTTTAGCGATTACATTTGGGGTTTCGTCGATGGGGCGGCGATTCAAAATCGCTTCAAAAAGGATAGCGATATCCCCGCAACCTCTCCCGAATCGGACGCCTTGTCCAAAGATCTGAAGAAGCGCGGCTTCAAATTTGTTGGCAGCACGATCGTCTACGCGCACATGCAGGCCACCGGCCTCGTCAACGACCACGTCATTAGCTGTTTTCGTTATAAGCCCTGTAAGCTGCTGGCCAAATAGGCGTTGCAGGGCGGCCCGCCTTGCATTTTTGATTCGGCCGTTGGATTATTCTTGCTACCCCGTAAAAACTTCAAACAATGAGGGATTCCAATGTCTGATGAGCAATATACAAATCAAGGCACGCCGATGTCGCACTGGCTAATTGGCGGTGCCGCGCTGATATGGAATCTATTTGGCTTGATGATCTACGTAATGACGGTTAGTGCGACACCAGAAGAACTGGCCGCGCAATACAATCCGGCCGAAATCGCATTCTTGGAAGCGGTCCCGGCTTGGGCGACATCCGCGAACGCGATATCGGTCACGCTGGGTGTCATAGCCAGCGTGTTGTTAATTCTCAGAAAGTCACTTGCAGTGCCGCTGTTCATTGCGTCGCTGGCGGCGATCTTGGTTCAGGATTTGCACGCGTTTGTACTTGAAGACGTCGTTGCGATATTCGGTATGGTGCCGGTTTACATCCAGGCTACCGTGCTGGTTATTGCGATCGCGCTAATATTCTATGCGCTGTCGGCAAAAAAACGCGGCTTGTTGAGGTAAGTGCGTTATTTAACGCTAGTTACCAATAGTAACTAGCGTAAGGCCGGACAGGCCGGATGGCGTGTTATGAGAGATACCGCCGAAGTAAATCGTATTCCCGAGCAGGTTAGACCAGTCAACCGTAACGGTTTGGGTCGTGCCGGTGTTTACGAAACCGGGCCCATTGACGGTCATATTGCCTTGGTCTTCAAGCTCGCCAAAGTACCAGCTTAGCATCGTATACACAGTTCCCGAACCGCCCGCGACCTCGTCGGTGTCGAAACCGTGCACCAATATGAGATAGCGACCTTCCGCGGGTCTAAACTGGTCAACACGCTCCTGAGAGGTGGGCCCGCCGCTCTCGCCAATGCTCGCACAGGTGAGCACTGTTAACTCCACGGCATCGGCGCAGTAATAGACGTACAGATCCAAATCATCTTCGCCGTCTGTAAGTGCGTCAAACAACGCAATGCGCAAGTATAGTTGTCCCGGTGGCACGTCGAGTGTGCGTGCTGTGACGCCATTGGACGACCTGAACGAAAACGTTTTCGTCGGGTCGTTTGCGACGAAATCGGGTGTCACGAACGGCAGGTTTAGGCCATGTACCTGCGGGCTGTAGGCGCCCGTGTAACCGAACTCGACATCGAAATCGATCGAGCCGGTGCCACCAAATGATGTTACCTCGGCCGGCGCTGTCAGCGTCGTTGGTTTGACAGCAATCGGGCTGCGAACCGAGTGATCGTTGCTGGTCCAGGTCAATGAACCAAAACGCCACAGATCCAGTGGCCCGGATTGGTAGGTAATGGTGACGTCATAGCTGGCCGATTGGCCTGCTGCGAGCGCCAGCGTCGGCGGATTGACCGACACCTGCATGCCGACCGGCGCTGTAACCGAGACTACAAAGCTTGCTGCCTCGTCGCTGACGTTCGTCACACGACGCGTCACGGTCTGTTGGCTAGTGAGCCGCGATATCGCAATCGAAGGCTGATTCATGTCTCGCGGTAGCAGCGACATGCCGGCGGTCACCAACTCATCGCAACGCTCATCCGGGACGGACGTCAATTCGAACCCGCAGGCGAACGCATCGTAGTCATCGTCACCGGCGTCGTAAACGAGTCCAGGATCAAACGCGTCGTTTGGTACGATATGCCCGGCGCCGAAGTCGAACGGATTGGCGTCGAGTTCACTGTCTGACTGCATTATCGATTGCCGCGCTGAGGTCATCAGCGCGGACTTGATCGCAGCCGGGCTCCAGTTCGGGTGTGCCTGCATGACGAGTGCGGCGATTCCGGCAACGTGTGGTGTCGACATCGATGTGCCACTTAGGTAACCGTAAGTTTCATCCGGTATTCTGTTTGCGGCCTCCGGTGTGAAACCTGCGAGTATGTTGACGCCTGGAGCGCTAACGTCGGGCTTCAAAATATCCTGTACCGGACCGGGTCCGCGTGCAGAGAATGCCGCCATGACGTCGCCTGTTTCGGCTTCCGTTATGATAAATCCCTTGTCGAGAACGGCCGTGATTTCGTTGCCGGCATCAAACTGTTCGATAAAAAGATTTCCGTCAGCCTGGCCGACCATGAGCGCCGGAATATCCGACAGTCCAGTCGAGCCGTTCATCACGATTGGATCACCAGCGATGTTGTACACGACAACGGCAGTCGCACCAGCATCTTCCGCGTTGGCAACTTTAATGTCGAAGTCGCAACCGCCGCGTTGAATCAAGGCGATGTTACCGGTCATCGAGTCGTCGTTGATCAGTGCTTCACAAGCGTCCGATGTAGTACCGGCGTCGCCGTTCGCCAGCGTGTCGGTGTCGTCGTCGGCCAGTACCAGCTGTCCCTCGATCGGGTCGCGTTCTTTCAATGGTGGTGTAAAACTGGCCTCTCTGACTTTGTATTTGCCGGCGATCGCGGCTGGCGTATTGATTTGCATCGCTTCTAGTGAGGTCTGACCATCACGTGTCGACGCAGCGGCAGTAATGACCCACGGGCCGCCCGCAGGCGAACCTATTGTGCCGAGATTCGGACCCTCATTGCCCGCCGCAACGACCGTTAGCACACCAGCTTTCGCCGCCGTCATTAGTGCGACATCGTCGGGAGCGGTGATGCGCCGCATCGAGCTTCCGACAGAGTAGTTGATGATATCGACGCCGTCCGCGACGGCAGCGTCAATAGCGCTGGCGAGATCCGACGTGTTGCAGGAGGCACGCTGATCGCCGGGGCGCAACCAGCACGCTTTATACACGGCAACACGTGCGCGCGGCGCCATGCCCTGCACCGTGCCGATTTGCGTGCCGTAAATTGAAGCCGTTACGCGGTTTCCAGCCGCGGTCGTTGCCGTATGGGTGCCATGACCGTCGGTATCGCGTGGCGAGCGAAATTCGCCATCATCAATCGAGCCCGACGAATCGGCGCCGTCAATAAACCAACGCGCCCCGATCAGCTTATTGTCGCACGCGCTTGCCTCGAAACTTTCGCCCGTCTGGCAGACGCCGTTCCAATTCTCGGGCGCGACAAAAACAACGCGATCTTCGGCGCGGCTGTATCGCCGACATAGAAATTTACCCAGCAGCGAAGTTCTACCCCAGCTAATTCTGCAGAGATGCGGCCGGTCGGCTTCTTGCGTATCGCTGAGTGCTTCGTGCTCCGGATAAATACCACTGTCGATAAACGCAATGATGATGTCTTCGCCGTCAAGGCCACGCGCACCACGAAGGCCGCGTTCGGCATTGAATACGTCCAAATAATCGGGGCTGAAGTTGGTCGCCAGCGGACGAATCTCGTCTTCCCATACGTGCAGCACGTCCGGCAGGCCCTCAAGTTTGTGTGCCTGTGCCGGCGTCATGCGTGCGGCGAATCCGTTCATGCCATAGACGTAGCTGTAAATCTGTTCGCTGCCCTTGCCGGCGAGGGCGAAAACTTTTTCCTGCTCTGCAACGAGCTTCGCCGTGTAGTTCTGTACCAGTGTGCTGTTCTTATCGAAGCGCTGTCGGCCTGCACTACCCGGCGTTACTTTCTGTGCCGCTCGAGCCGCTTTGGCGTGTTGTTCGGCGGCCGCGGGCGCACGCAGTTGCACGATGTAAACCTTGGCCTCAGACGAATTGTCTGTGCTGATCAGATTGACGGGTCGAGGACTCCCCGCCGGGTCGCGCCGGCCTTCCAGATCGGCGATGCCCACTCCAGGTGCGAGCAATGCGCAAATTAGTAATAGGTGTCGAATGAGTTTCAAAGTGCACCACAAGACGCGGTTTTTTAGGCAATTTAGCACATTGCTCTGCACCCCGGCCAGCGCCGTCGGCGGGCCTCAATCGTCGCGATAGCCGCTTAGTTCGTCGGCCGTGAAGCCAACGCCCAGCCCCAAAGCGATGCGGTTAACGAAATTAAAGTAGGCTGTGATCAATGTTAAATCAAGAATGTCCCGGTCGCTCAAGCCCACCGCGCGCAGCTCGCCGAGGTCGCTCTCGGTCATTGCGCCGGGCGCCGAGGTTAGTTTCTCGGCGTGCCGGACGATGTTACTAAGACGCGGCTCAAGTGTTTCCAGGCCGTCGGCGCTGCTCAGCAGCGTAAGCGTATCTTCATCCTTGATATAGCGTCTTAAGGCCTCGGCATGATGATTGACGCAGTAGGCGCAATCGTTTTCTGCAGACACGACGACTGCGATCGCTTCGCGCTCGGCGCGGCTTAGGCCGGATTGTCCGAACATGAGAGTCATGTACAGATCGAGATGGTTACTCATCGCATTCGCGTTCAGACTGTGAACTTTGAGTATGTTTGCGACTTTGCCGCGCTTTTCGATTAGCTCGGCGTAAATTTCTGCGAGCTTTCCGTCGGCGTCATCAACTTCGATTTCATCTATCCAGGACATTTTGTTTTTCTACCGCGGTTTAGGCGGCCTCCTCTCGTCGAACTGTCGGCCAATACAAAATTATTATCAAGGTCAAGCCCATCCACAGGGGCGGCAAGGTGAAACGGCTGTAGAGGTGAAGTCATTCCAATTCTCCCAGCCAGTCACGCGAGCGTAGAAAGTCCTTGCAAAGAAGCTCCTCAGGAGACTCGGGCTCCGGGTGCCAGTCATACTCCCAGCGCACACGCGGCGGCAAGGACATCAAAATCGACTCTGTACGGCCGCCTGATTGCAGGCCGAACACGGTGCCACGGTCGTAGAGCAAATTGAACTCTACGTAGCGACCGCGACGATACAGTTGAAACTCGCGCTGTCGTTCGCCATACGGGTGTTTGCAACGACGCTTGACGATCGGCGCATAAGCCTTCATGAAGCTGTCGCCGACATTTTGAACGAACTCAAAACAGGTATCGAAGTCGGGTTCGTTCAAATCGTCAAAAAACAGACCGCCAACCCCGCGGGTCTCGTTTCTGTGCTTCAAGTAAAAATACTCGTCGCACCATTGCTTGTATCGTCGATACGTGTCGCCGCCAAGCACATCGCAGGCCGCGCAGGCCGTCTTATGCCATTCGATGACGTCTTCAATAAACGGATAATAAGGTGTCAGGTCGTAACCGCCGCCGAACCACCAGACCGGGTTATCGCCGTCATTGCCGGCATTAAAAAATCGGAGGTTTGCGTGCGTGGTTGGTACGTACGGATTATGCGGGTGCAACACCAAGGACACGCCGAGTGCCTGAAAACCCCGGCCGGCGAGATCGGGTCGCCCTTTCGACGCAGATGGCGGCAACTCGTTGCCGAACACATGTGAGAAGTTGACACCGGCCTGCTCGAAAATGCCGCCATGTTTAAGAATCCGGCTGCGGCCGCCGCCACCGCCGTCCCGATCCCATGCATCTTCCCGAAACGCCGTCTTGCCGTCGAGATGTTCGAGCTCGGCAACAATGCGATTTTGCAGCGACAGGAGATATTCTTTTACGGCGTCAATCTGGGTCATATTATTTTGGTCGCAGTAAACGGCCGTCATCAAGCATGCGAATTTCTGACGGGCCCGAAGCGGGGCCGCAATCGCCGGGCACAATGTAGTCTACTAAATGCCGGAATCGTCGATGCAGCTGAATCTTGTTGCGCACGGTCGGACCACCGGAGAAATTCGCGCTGGTCGATGTAATCGGCGACTGCACGCTGGCGCACAGCTCACGCGCGACCGGATTCGTCGTAATGCGCACCGCGAGTCCTTCGTTTGCGCCACAGAGCAGCGCATTAAGGCCAAATCCGGGCCGCGCAATCCAGGTTACGGGCCTGGTCGGGTCCGGTGCCGGCAGGCTTTCGAGGTCGGCGGGATCGATCCAACCCTGCAGTTGTTCAGGCATGGCGGCGATAAGTATCAAGCCTTTAGCGGGGTCGCGGCGCTTTATCGCGAGTATTCTCAATAGCGCACTCGGCACGTCCGGGAGACAGCCGAGGCCAAAGACACCTTCGGTTGGATACGCGATCACGCCGCCACCGAGCAATATGTCGGCGGCCCGGTTGATTGAAATCCTCATCGGACGGTGCTCGTGTTAGTCGCTATTCTTCTTGGCGGTTTTTTTCCTGGCCTTCTTTTTAGCCCTCTTCTTTTTCTTCTTCTTAGCAGGCTTTTTCTTACTCGCGGCGCTCTTCGAAGCTTTCTTGCTCGCGGTCTTCTTTGCGACTTTTTTCTTACCACGGCGACCGCGCAACGGAGCGGCGGCGAGCAGCTCCTTACACTCCTCGAGCGTAAGCGAGCTCGGCTCACGATCCTTCGGGACACGCGCATTTTTGGCTTTGTCGGTAATGTACGGACCATAACGGCCCTTCAATACCTGTATTCCTTCGTCCTCGAAATCGAGAATGATGCGCTCCAGGTCGTCTTTTTTCTTTTGCTCAATGACCTCGAGTGCGCGCGGCAGCTCGATCGTGTACGGATCATCGTCGCCCTTGATCGACACATATTTGTCGCCATAGCGAACATAAGGACCGAAGCGGCCGACACTGGCGGAGACGGGCTCTCCTGTAGCTGTCTCGCCCAATGCGCGAGGTAACTTGAAAAGCTCAAACGCTTCTTCAAGCGTAATCTCATTCATTTTTTGGCCCGGTCGAAGACCGGCGAATTTCGGTTTTTCTTCGTCGTCTTTGGTGCCGATCTGAACGAATGGACCGTAGCGGCCCATGCGCACCGTGACCGGTTTGCCACTCTTCGGATCCGTGCCAAGTTCGCGCGCCATCGCGACCTGTTCGCGCGTGACGGAGGATTCTTTTTCTTCGCACAGCTCGTGAAACGGTTTCCAGAAACTGTCGAGCAGCGGTACCCAGTCTTTCTCGCCTAAGGACACGGCATCGAGGTCGTCCTCAAGTCGCGCTGTGAAGTCGTAGTCAACGTACTGTGTGAAATGGTCGGTAAGGAAACCATTGACGATGCGGCCGATGTCGGTCGGGAAAAAGCGTTTGGCGTCCATCTCGACGTATTCACGGTTCTTCAGCGTCATGATGATGTTTGCATACGTCGACGGGCGGCCAATGCCGTACTCTTCGAGCGTTTTGACAAGGCTGGCTTCTGTGAACCGCGGTGGTGGTTCGGTGAAATGTTGTTCCGAACGGAGTTCGTCCAAGCGAATGACGTCGCCTTCAACAATTTCCGGAAGAAGTCGGTCGCCGTCGTCATCTTTCTTGTCGTCAATTCCCTCCTGATACACGGCCATGAAGCCCGGTACAACCAGGACCGAGCCATTTGCTCGGAAGCGATGTCCGTCTTGTTCCGCGCCCGCGGCCAGCTCGATGGCGACGGTGTCGAATACGGCCGGGATCATCTGGCAGGCCATCGTACGTTTCCAGATTAGCGAATACAGCTTGAACTGATCTTCGTCGAGGGCACTCTTCACCGAATCCGGCGAATGCGCCGCCGACGTCGGTCGAATCGCCTCGTGCGCTTCCTGCGCGTTCTTTGACTTGGTTTTGAACTCACGTGGCTCGTCGGGGACATTTTCTTTGCCGTAGCGTTCGGCGATGACTTCACGAATTTCGTCGACCGCAACCTGCGCGAGTGCGACCGAGTCGGTACGCATATAGGTAATCAGGCCGACGATGCCCTCTCCCTCCAGCTCAATGCCTTCGTAGAGTTTCTGCGCGACGCGCATCGTCCGTTGCGTGTTGAAGCCGAGTTTGCGCGATGCTTCTTGCTGCAAAGTCGACGTCGTAAATGGTCCGGCTGGATTACGGCGGCGCTGTCGCTTCGTCACGCTGACTGTTTTCAGCTCACCTTGCGCAGCATTCGCTATGGTTTTCTCTACTTCGCGCGCCGCGTCCTCGTTTTCGAAGCTGAATTGCTCGACTTTGTCACCTTTGTACGCAACAAGTCGTGACAGAAACGGCTGTTCCTCCTTGCTGACGTCGGCCTCGATTGTCCAGTATTCGCGTGCTTTAAACGCTTCGATCTCAAGCTCGCGCTCAACAATCATCCGCAGCGCGGGGCTTTGTACGCGACCCGCGGACAGGCCGCGCTGAACTTTTTTCCATAGCAGTGGCGACAGATTGAAACCAACGAGATAATCGAGGGCGCGACGAGCTTGCTGCGCACCCACCAGGTCGCCCGACAACTCACGAGGATTGTCAATCGCATCCTGAACCGCGGTCTTTGTGATCTCGTGAAAAACAACCCGATGTACTGGCTTGTCGTTTAAGACGTCCATTTCTTTGAGCAGTTCGATCAGGTGCCAGGAAATCGCTTCGCCTTCGCGATCCGGGTCAGTTGCGAGATAAAGCGCGTCCGATTTTTTCAACGCGCGAATAATCGCATTAACGTGTTTCTCATTACGTTCGATCATCTGATACTTCATCGCAAAGCCATTAGATGGATCGACCGCGCCCTCCTTCGGCACCAGGTCGCGCACGTGGCCATAGGACGCCAAGACCACGAAATCGGCGCCGAGGTATTTGCTGATAGTTTTCGCCTTAGCTGGCGATTCAACGATGACCAGGTTTTGAGACATGTTTGATGTGACGTTTATGGTTGAAAGATGGTGCCCAACTGAAAAACCGCGGATAGTGCCGCGGTTCAATTACATGCTTGTCAACGATGTGTCAAGAAAATCGCAAGTGCGGCCTAGGATGACCGAGCCGGATGGGCACTAGTGAACGACGCCTGTGTTCTCTTCAAAGACAAGATCTTCCATGCGCGCGTAGGCCAGTTCCTGCCCAGGCTGACTGAACAGCACCATCAGCACAACCCACTTAATCTGCTCGACGTCGATGTCCGGTGTTTCGAGCGCAAGCAGCCGGTCCAAAAGGACTTCTCGCTGCGGAGCCGACAGAATTCCAATTTGTTCCAGATAGGTAATGTACCCGCGACATGGCACGTCCAGGCGCTCCAGCTCGAGGTGATTGAAGATGCGAATTCCATGTGGCGTCTGGGTGTTGAAAGCCAGGTTGTCCTGGTGATCCGTCAGACCATCGAGCCAATCCAGTGCGCGGTCAATTTCCGCATCACCAAAGCCGGCCTTCGCCAGTTCAATGCGAAGCTCATTTTGGTCAGGTTCGGGTTCTTCCTCGGTGTCGACGTAGGTTTCAAAAAGGTACATGAGTACGTCGAGAACGTTTTCTTTCATGCCTGGAGCGGCTCCATTTCATAGAAAGAGTGAAGACCGTTTTATAAAGGGTCTAAGGATCAAGACAGTACTGCGTAGCGTCCGCCGGTCAGTTTCTCAACAATTCCGTCTAGCTCCAGGATCAGAAGCATGGAGGAAACCTCGCCAATCGTCAATCCGGATCGATCGACAAGTTCATCGATGCTGATTGGGTCATGACCGAGATGTTCGCGCAGTTTTACATACTCCGCATCATCGTATACGACGGCATCAGCCGGCGCCGTTGATTCCAGGGCGTTTTGCAGAACGTGGCCCGTCAGTGCGGCGAGTTCCGAGACGATATCGTCAGCCGAATCGACGAGCTTGGCTCCGTCGCGGATCAGCCTATGGCAGCCGCGCGCGAGTGGATTTTGGATAGAACCCGGTAAAGCAAATACTTCGCGACCCTGTTCGGCGGCCAAGCGCGCCGTAATCAGCGAGCCACTGTGTTTCGCCGCCTCGACGACCAATGTACCGAGCGACAAGCCACTGATGAGCCGGTTGCGCTGCGGAAAAAAAGGTTTTCTGGGTTGCATGCCGAGCGGATACTCGCTAACTACAGCCCCGCCCTTGGCGATTGCCTCCGCGAGCCCGCGATTGCGCGCGGGATAAATGATATCGATGCCGTGACCGAGAAATGCGACCGTGGGTGCGTTCGCGTCAAGGGCGCCACGATGTGCCGCTGCGTCAATGCCGGCGGCGAGTCCACTGACAATGCAAAATCCGCTCGCTCCCAAATGTCGCGCGAACTCGAATGCATTGCGTGCGCCCCCGCTAGTGGGGTTTCGGCTGCCAACAATCGCAAGAGCCGGCAGGTGCAGAACCGATGGGTCTCCCTTGATATATAAAAGGAGTGGTGGGTCATTCAGCTGAGTTAGAAGTTCGGGGTAGTCGCTGTCGCCAAGCGAAATAATCGAATGATCGTCGGCCTGCAGCCATTCCATGGCGCGCGCATCGAGATCTCTGGCAGGCTTACTCATAAGACCGAATAATACCGCCAACGACGTGACGATTGCCGCGGCAATCTAGGTCGATGATGGGAATTTGTTCTGATGTAGGCGGTAAGAAGGGCCGCTAGTACTCGGTTTAGAACCTGATGCGCGTTATCGTATGCTGGGATTGACGGCGCCGCCGTGATTCGCTCGCGTACAGCGATTCGCCCCGCCGCCTTCTTATCGTCATGGCTCGGTGCCTTGCGCTTTACTTCCGATAAGAAGGCTGCAGGGCGAAGCTCAAAGCACTTTAGATCGGATTACGCACCGCGTCGTGAATATGAATAACCTCGGTCGCCTCCATGACCAAACCGTATCCGATCTCGTCGTACACCTTGAAGACCATTACCGTGCCGGCAGCCTCATCGGGCAACTTGACGCTGCCGCCACCAATACGGTCTTTGATCTTTTCACCGTATCGAAAGACAGTCAGCACATCGCCAGCAGCAAGGCCGTCACGAGAGCCGCGATTTAATACGACAACCTGATACTGGCCAATCTGCGTGACGCCATCAACGACCGAGATAATGCGACCGTCGATTTGGCTGCTAGGTGCCTTCGGGAAGAAGTTTAATGGGATGTCGATTGACTCGGGAATCAGACGATCACCTTGGCTAGCCTCCCGCGTCGTTTCGTTGAGCCGAATGGTCGCTGGGTCGCCGCCACGACGCATCGTACCCTGACCAACCCAAAGACCTTGGTAGCCAACGACGCGATTATCGTCGGGGTCGACAAGTGGGTCGCCTATTTTGATAACGCCGAAGCGCGTGCCGACCGGATCGGGACCGGTGCCACGAACATAGACCTCATTTCCGGCCGCCGCGACCAGATGAGCGCCACGCGACGACAGCAGGTACGGTAAGGAATCGGCTTCGCCCTTTTCGAGGACGACTCCAGTGGTCAGAAACGAAGCAACAGCCTCGTAAGGAATACTGTTGATCGCTTCCGTTAGCGGCGTGACCCGAGCTTGCGGAGACAATCGATAGGTCGATGCTCGAACATTGGTTATGCGTGGCTGACCGTCAATGGAAACCAGACCGAGAACGTCACCCGGGTAGATAAGGTGCGGGTTCTCGATGTCAGGATTGACGTACCAGATTTCGGGCCAGAACCATGGATCTTTAAGAAACGTCGCGGCGATATCCCACAATGTGTCCCCGACCTTGACGACGTATTCATCGGGATGACCGGATGCGAGCGGCACCGGTTCGCCAACGCGGACCAATGCAGGCTCGTAGCTGTCGGTAGTAGCCCCCGAGTTCATGGAACTCGAGCCCGCTGGCGCTGGCGCGCTCGTCGTGACTGGCGCGGCGCTGCGCGGCTCATCGTCACCCCCAAACGGGTTCAGCGAGCATGCTGCTAACGTCGTGGACACGGCAACGGCGGCAAGCCGCAACCAGTTATTCAGGCTGTCAATCTTATGAAACATGATGTCTGGAGCGCTCCGTGTCGTCGTGCAATCGTGTGGTTTCTCGGCGTTGCTATAATATGTCGCCCCAGGGTGGTCGAGGCTGCCAAATACGTCACATTTCCAGCCCTGGAGTCGGCTGTGCGGACCGAAAATCTGCGCGCATTGTCTGACATCTTATTTAATTAAGTCAAACATTTAGGCGATTTTTGTAGATAAGATCACTAAAAGCTGATGCTTTTAATATGTCAGTTCGACCCTATATTCAGTCCCGTTCGGCCAAATGGCACCAGCAATATTATGACAAAACTGACAATTTTGGAGTTTCCGGACCCCCGGCTCAGAAAAAAGGCGGCCCCGGTAGAGGTCGTCGATGATGACTTGCGCGCTCTAATCGACGACATGTTCGAGACGATGTATGCCGCGCCAGGTATCGGTCTTGCGGCGACCCAGGTTGACGTGCACAAACGCTTGCTCATCACAGATGTGTCGGCCGAAAAGACGGAGCCGTACGCGCTGATAAATCCGCAGATTCTTGAAAAGGACGGCATCGCGGTAACCGAGGAAGGATGTCTTTCAGTACCCGGATACTATGAAGAGGTCGAGCGTGCCGAGCACATTAGAGTGTCTTTCCTGAATCGCGACGGCGATGAGGTCGAGATGGCGGCCGAGGGATTGCTCGCTGTTTGCATTCAGCACGAGATGGATCATCTTGAGGGTAAGCTTTTCGTTGATTATTTGTCCGAGGCGAAACGCAGTCGAATTCGTAAGCGTCTTGAACGCGACCGCCGGCATCATTCGGCCGCGGCGGTTATGTGACTGACGCGAATTCCTGACGAGCATGAATAATTCCCGAGTGCTTTTTGCCGGCACACCGGCGTTTGCACTTATGCAGCTGCAGGCTCTTTGTGAAAGTGGTTGCATTCCCGTGGCTGTGTTAACGCAACCGGACCGGCCGGCTGGTCGCGGTAAAAAACTGACCGCCAGTCCGGTCAAAAAGTATTCGCTTGAGCAGAATATTGCGGTGCTGCAGCCGACAACTTTGCGTGACGAAGAAGTCGTTAAACAACTCGCGGCTTTAAAGCCGGATTTGATGATCGTCGCAGCCTATGGGCTGATTCTGCCGCAAGCGGTGCTCGATATTCCCAAGCAAGGCTGCTTGAATGTACACGCATCTTTGCTGCCTCGTTGGCGCGGCGCGGCGCCGATACAGGCCGCGATTTTGGCGGGCGACGAACAGACAGGAATTAGCCTGATGTCGGTGACCGCCGGGCTCGACTGCGGTCCCGTATTTGCAACGGCCGCAATCGATATTGGTGCGCATGAGAACGCAGGCGCGCTACACGATCGACTCGCGACATTGGGTGGCGAGCTATTGCTGCGCGAACTTGCTGCGATCCTGGACGGCAAACTGGAAGCGATTGCGCAGGACGAATCCCGCGCGACTTATGCCGGCAAGATCACTTCGGCAGATGCGCGGCTTGACTGGTCGCGGCCGGCCGACGAGCTGGCGCGCAGCGTGCGAGCCTACAACCCGGTGCCAGGTGCCTGGTTTATGCACGACGATGAACGAATCAAATGCTGGCGGGCAACGATGACAGACGACAGCGGTCCGCCGGGGAAGGTCGTCGATGTGACGAAAGACAGCGTCGTCGTTAGCTGCGGCACGTCCGCGCTCGCGATGCAGGAACTGCAACGCCCGGGCAAGCGTGTCATCAATGCCACTGCCGTCGATTCGCAGCTCAAGCTCGCTGGCACGACGCTGAGCTGAGCCAATGCAGACCAGCAAAAAGGGCGCGCGCGTCCGGGCGGCCGCGGCAGAAACTGTCGATGCCGTCGTCAGCTCGGGCCGTTCACTCGACGATGCCCTTGCAGCATTCGAAAAACGCATAGCTCCAGACGATCGACCTCTGCTACGCATGCTCTGTTTCGGTTGTGTGCGACATCATTGGCGTCTGCAGGGTTGGATCGATGAATTGCTTGATCGGCCACTGAAGAAGCGCGATAGCGTTATTCGTGCGCTGCTTGCTGTCGGGCTATTTCAGTTGATCGAAACGCGCATTCCGGATCACGCTGCAGTTTCGCAAACCGTCGAGGCGGCGCGCTTACTTCGGCAACCGAAATACGCCGGACTATTGAACGCGATATTGCGGCGCTTCATGCGCGAGCAAATGAGTGAGCAGCCGCCGGCAAGCGATCCGGCGCGCTACGATCATCCGGAATGGCTGATTGCGGCAATTAGGAGAGACTGGCCAGACGACTGGGAAGGGATTCTTGCGACGAATAATGAGCGTGCGCCAATGTGGTTGCGCGTCAATCGGCGCCGTGGCTCGCGGGAGTCGTATCAGCAGCGCTTGCAGGCGGCGAGTATTAGGGCCTCGTCGATGCCTGGCCTCGACCAGGCACTACGACTGCACGAACCCGCGCCAGTCATCGAGTTGCCGGGGTTCGCCGCGGGTGATGTTTCAGTCCAGGACGCCGCTGCGCAGATTGCGGCGCCGTGGCTGCTCGGAAATTGCAGTGGCCGATTACTGGACGCGTGCGCAGCGCCAGGAGGGAAGAGTGCACATCTACTGGAACTAGGTGCTGGCGGTGATGCTCTGACTTGTATTGATATTGATCCTGGCCGGCTGCAGAGCGTCAACGAAAACCTGCGACGTCTCGATCTGACTGCGACCGTTCGCGCTGGCGACGCATCGAAACCTGGTGAGTGGTGGGATAAGAAACCGTTTGACGGCATTCTGCTCGATGCGCCTTGTTCGGCCAGTGGCGTAATTCGGCGCCACCCGGACATCAAACTACTACGCCGCGCCACCGACATCGATGTGCTGGCACGCCGGCAGGGCGAGATCTTGAGCGCGCTTTGGCCGCTGCTGGCCCCGGGTGGGCGCTTGTTGTATGTGACCTGTTCGGTTCTGGCAGACGAGAATGACGCGGTTGTCGGCGCGTTTCTCGATGCATGCGAGGATGCACGGGAAGACGACATGTTGCAAAATAACAACATCCGCGATGTAATGCGCCGCAAGACTTTCGGGTACCAGATTTTGCCCGGTACGGCCGCCATGGACGGGTTCTACTACGCCTGTCTCGTAAAGACTCCTTGAACAATGTCGATAGCCCCAAACCACACACCGAATTCACGACGGCCTCGAATCGCCACGATATTGCTGCTGTGGTTTGCGGCGACGAGTTTGGCGCAGGATCCAATCGAGCGCGAGGGCTATTTCGAAGTACGTTCGGCGGCAACGGTGCTGTCCGACGGCGTGCACCTGCTCGACTCGCGTCTGCAACTGGTGCTATCCAGCGAGGCGCTTGAGGCGCTGAATAGCGGCGTACCGCTAACGATTGAACTGCAAATGCAGGTTATCCGTGTGCGCCGATTTTATATGGATGCGCTGGGCGCCGAATTGCAAGTGCGCTTCGAACTTGAGTATCGACCGCTAAGTCAGCGATACATCGTCCGCAATCTCAACAGCGGTCACCAGGATTCATTCCCAACCTTGTATTCCGCGCTGAACAATCTGGGTCGCATTACCGACCTGCCGATCATCGACGATGCATTGCTCGAGGCCAAAAAGAAATACCGCATACGCGTGCGAGCGATGTTGCAAACACAGCAATACCCAGCACCGCTGCGACTGTTGTTCTTCTGGCGCAGCCAGTGGCAACTGCAAAGTGAATGGTACGAATGGAATCTAGAACGGTAAAACGAGCAATCATTACACTAATCGCCATGACCGGCATCGGTCTGGCGCTCGTTGCACTGTTTTTACTAAGCCGTACCGCACAGAACTCCGAGGACTTCGGACGTCTGCACATCGTCATCTTGTCAATCAACGCGGTCGGTGTGCTGGTGCTGTTCGCACTTCTGGTCGGTAACCTGGCTCGGCTGCTTCGTGAGTACCGTACCAATGTTCCGGGCGCGAAACTCAAAGCACGAATCGTTGGCATGTTTGTCGGTCTGGCGGTTTTACCTTTGTTGGTCGTTTTCTATTTCTCGTATCAGTTCATCAATCGAGGCATCGATTCCTGGTTCAATGTGGAGGTTGAAGAAGGCCTCGATAATGCGCTGGAATTAAGCCAGGCTGTGCTCAATATTCAAAAGCGTGAGTACTTGTACGCAACTCAGCAGGCTGCGCGACGATTGAGCACAGTCAATGAACGGCAATTCGTTCTTGAGCTCAGCATGCTTCGGCGCGAGAGCGGCGCAAGCGAGATGACATTGTTTGGCGCAAATGCGCGCGTCATTGCGACGAGTTCGGACAGTTCGTCGGCATCGTTGCCAAAGCCGTTGAGCGAAGAACTGATTCTGCAAACGCAGCAGAATCGACCGTTCGTCGACTTGTACCCGCTCGAAAACGGCCGTTATGAAATTCAAACGGCGGTGTTGTTTACTGTTCGCGGGCGCGCGGAACCGGTGGGCGTCATCCAGGCGTTTTTCCCGGTTACCGAACGGCTGGGTCGTATGATTAACGCGGTCGAAAAATCTATATCCGAATACCAACAAATGGTGTTCTTACGTGAGCCGCTAAAGAGCACACTGTCCTTAACGCTGACGGTCGTGCTGATGATCAGCTTGCTTGCGGCAATTTACGGTGCGTTCGTATTGTCGAGACGCCTCGTCGCACCGATTCAGGACCTCGTTGCCGGCACGCGAGCAGTTGCCAAAGGCGATTTTGACACTCGCCTGCCAACACCATCGCGTGACGAAATCGGCTTTCTTATCAGTTCATTCAATGACATGACGCAGCGTCTGGCGACGGCTCGTCGCGAGGCAAGCCTGAGTCAGGCGTTGGTCGAGGCTGAGCGCGCCAACCTCGAGGTTATTCTTGCCAGACTCTCCACCGGCGTTGTTGCACTCGATGCCGATCTGACGGTCCGAACCGCGAACCAGGCGTCGGGCGCCATCCTAAACGTCAATTTGGAGAATCGGATTGGAGAGCAGTTAACGGATATTGCCATTAACCAACCACTGCTCGATCAGTTTGTCGATGTTGCCAAAGTACATCTTGATGCCGGCGAAACCGAATGGCGCGAACAGATCGTATTGCGCGGTGAAGTCGGCCGTCGAGTATTAACCTGCGCATGCACCACGCTGCCGTCTGATGAAGACACGCCCGCAGGTTATGTGATTGTGTTCGACGATATCACCGCATTGTTGCAGGCACAGCGCGACGCCGCCTGGGGCGAGGTTGCTCGACGTCTGGCGCACGAGATCAAAAATCCACTGACACCGATTCAGTTATCCGCCGAACGCTTGCGTCGCAAATACCTAGAGTCTATGAACGAAGACGAAGCGCAGATTCTTGATCGAGCAACACACACGATTGTGCAGCAGGTCGAAGCGATGAAAGAAATGGTGAACGCATTCAGCGACTATGCGCGTGCGCCGGACATCGATATTGGTCGATTTGATCTCGACAAACTCGTCCATGAAGTTGTTGATCTTTACCGCACGCAGGAGCCGGATGTCGACATCGTCGTATCGTCCGATCCGACGATGCCATTAATCGAAGCGGACGTCGGCCGCGTACGACAAATATTGCATAACCTGTTGCGGAATGCGGCGGAGGCACTTGAGCATACGAAGGACGGCCGCATCGATGTGCAGGTGTGTGCAGCAGAAATAGACGGCATCGATATCGCACAGATTCGAGTCGAGGACAACGGACCGGGATTCAAGACCGGCTCGGTTAGCCAGGTGTTCGATCCGTATGTAACAACCAAGCCCAAAGGCACGGGCCTCGGGCTCGCGATCGTTAAGAAACTTGTCGACGAGCATATGGGAACAATTCGGGCAGAAAATCGCAAAAACGGCGGCGCGCTCATCAGCATTCGCTTACCGAAGGATGAGGCGGCGCGCGAAGCGATGATTGCCAAGGGTTTAGGACGACCCGAACAGAGGAGGGAAAGAGCGTGAGTCAGGTACTGGTAGTCGATGATGAAGCAGATATTCGAGCGCTGATATCCGAAATTCTCAGTGAAGAAGGCCACGGTGTCACGGTTGCGGCAAACGCGGAAGAAGCGCGTTCCGCGCGTGGGGCATCGAAATTTGACCTAGTGCTGCTCGATATTTGGATGCCGGATACCGACGGCATTACGTTGTTGCGTGAATGGTCGGACACTGGCGAGATGAATTGTCCGGTGGTGGTTATGTCCGGTCATGGCACGGTCGACACGGCGGTAGAAGCGACCCGACTCGGCGCATTCGATTTTGTCGAGAAACCGCTGTCGCTCGCCAAGCTGTTAAGAACAGTTGAGGGCGCTCTCGACTCCGCCGGAACGACTGCGATGAAAGCGCGCAGCATGTTGCCATCGTTGCTGACGCCCGTCGGCCGCAGCGAGGTGATGCAGTCGTTGCGCGAAAAAGTACAACAGTACGCGCGACATGACGCGAGCGTGCTTCTGAGCGGTGAGACGGGAACCGGTCGAGGTGCATTTGCACGCTACATGCACGCGCTGAGCCGACGCGCGGAGGAACCGTTAACAAGCGTGACCACCGCGTCACTGACCGAGAGTAATGTCGAAGAACAGCTGCTCGGCAGCGAATCTCAAGGCCAGATCAATGCTGGCGCATTCGAGCGCGCTGCGGGCGGCACGCTGATTATTGACGAACTCGCCGATCTAAATGCGACTGGGCAGCGAATTCTCTTGGGCGTGCTTGAGGATGGCAAATTCACGCGCGTAGGTGGTACCGAGCCAGTACGGCTCGAAGCGCGCGTTGTCGCAACCGTTAGCGCCGACTATGACGCAAGAATTGAGGCAGGTGAGCTGCGCCGCGATCTGTTATCGCATCTACAAATACTTAGTCTCAAAGTGCCGCCACTTCGAGATTATGCTGAAGACGTGCCGGAATTACTGACCTACTACGTAGATAAGCTCGTCGATTCGGAGGGTTTGTCGTTTCGCCGGTTCGGCGTTGCGGCGCAGAATCGACTGCGCAATTATCCGTGGCCAGATAATGTTCGGGAACTCAAGAACCTGGTGCGGCGCCTGTTGCTCACGGGGTCCGATGCCGACATATCGCTGCAGGAAGTTGAAGCAGAAATCAGCAGCAGCGCACAAACGGATGAACCGCTTGTGAAGCAGGACCTGCTCGCGTTGCCGCTACGCGAAGCACGCGAACAGTTCGAGCGCACGTATCTACAACAACAACTGGTTCTTTGCGATGGCAAGGTCGGTCAGCTTGCCAAGCGAGTTGGGATGGAGCGAACGCACCTGTATCGTAAACTTCGCTCGCTCGGAGTCGATTTTAAGTCGATTAGTTCTGACGACTAATAAATAGCCGGTCAATGTAATCACACCACGCTGGCGTGTCGATAGGCGGTACTGTGGTATCGTCGCGGACGCCGAGCTTGAATTCAATTACCGACTGCCACTCGGCGGAGCCGTGGTCCGGTCCGTGGCCCATACCGTCGCCGCTCGACACTTTCGATTCAAGCAACCAGTACCAAGCCTCCGTGCAGGGCGCCGGCCCGCCTTCGCCGAAACTGCTTTCGTCAAACGTTCTTTCGGCAACCGGCGGCCGGTCGGCAGGAAGAATTTTGCCGTCTGCTTGAAACAATAGTCCCGGCTTGCCAAAGTCTTCAGCACTTAGTCGTCGTAGCAGGCTCAGCGCGCGATTCGTCGCGTCAATCGACGGGCCCGCCGGCCTGATTTGTACGGTCGAAACAATCTCGCCGTCGACGAAATGGCCGGCGCCATCAAGCGTCGTAAAGAGTATTGGAGCAACGCCCTTGATTCCGGCAACGCTGATGCCGTAGTAAGTCGCGAAGTTGCCAAGGCTGTAGGCGATTAGACGGCCCTTGTAGCGTTCCATTGCGCGCACGACGTGCGGGCCGTGGCCGATGACCAGGTCGGCACCGGCATCAACCACCGCGCGTGCGAAGCGCACAACGTCACCGCGTGGCTCACCGTAGTATTCTTCTTCATCAAACGGAATGCGAGTGACATCGCGACCTTCGGCGCCACCGTGGAACGAAACGATGACGATGTCGTGCGAGCTTACATACGTTGAGACATTTTCCACCGCATACGCATAGTCGAGCATCATGTTTGAGTTCTTGGTGACGGCGTAAGCCAGTACGGCCACCTTCAGGCCATGCACTTCGAATGCTGCAAACTCGCCGATGCGCCCGGAATGATGAATGCCCACCTGGTCGAGTGCCTGCATTGTGGACGTGCGGCCTTCCTCACCAAAATCACGAGCGTGATTGTTCGCGAGGCTTAAGACGTCAAAGCCTGCTGTACGGTATAGCTCGGCATAGCGTGTCGGGCTGCGAAACAGGTAACAAGCATTCGGGTTGCTGCACTTTTTCCCAGGCTCTCCACCATCAAGGAGCACACCTTCGAGATTACCGAAAGCAACATCGGCAGCGGACAACCACGGTGTTACAGCCGCAAAAAAGCTGACGCCATCGTCGTCTGGAAGATGATTATTTGGATAGTCGGTGCCAATCATCATGTCTCCGACGGATGCGATCGTGATGCGAAGTTTTGACTTGTCGGGTTCTGGCGGCGGCGCGACCTCGATGCCTGGCGGGGCGACAACCGGAGGTGGTTCGTCTTGTGTGGGTTCTGGTAACGACGTTGTTGTTTGGCAGCCTACCAACATAAGCAGCGGCAGGTTAAGAATTGCCTTATGTGCCCTAGTTGCCAAGACGTATTCGTAGCGCATCGATCTCGGCCGCCCTTAGGCGACTGCGCAGCATGTTCAGTTCATCGAGGTCGTCCGTCGGGCCGATGCGTACGCGATGGTAAGTCTTGTCGTCAATTGTTACGCGCTGGATAGACGATTCGATGCCCTGCAACGCCAGTTCCGCACGGCGCCGATCGGCGTCCACATAGGCTGTAAAGGAGCCGACCTGCAGAACATAGACCCCAGGGTCGACGACCGCCTTCGGCTCAATATCGGCTGCAACGTCGGGTTCTTGCTCTGGGATGATGACCTCGAAATTTGGTAGTACATCGTAAAAATCGAAGCGGCTCTTTTTCGGTTCTGCGGATGCGGCTGCGCTTTTTTGTTCGTTGTTGTCATCCAGTGCGCTGTCGAGACTGGCGGGTTCGCGTGCCGCTGCTATTGACGTATTGTTGGGTCGCCGATCATTGACCCAGACTGCCGCTGCAACCGACAGGCCGATCGCGAGGCCGAATAAGCCGTAAGCCCAGCCGGGGTATTCCTGATTTGTTCTGGCCTTGGATCGAGTTTTTCGACGCTTTCGACGTTTGGCCATTACATGGACTCCGGTGCTGATACGCCAAGAATTGCAAGCCCGTTTGCGATGACAATCCGGGTCGCGGCGCAAAGCGTCAGGCGCGCATCACGAATTCGTGCATCGTCGACAATGAAGACGTGCGCGTTGTACCAGCTATGGAAATCATTGGCGAGATCTCGCAGGTAGTGCACGAGATGTTGCGGTGCGCGATTGTTCGCCGCCAGCTCGATTACCTCCGGATAACGACTGAGCGACGTTAGCAAGGATTTCTCCTGCGATTCTGTCAGCGCATCCAGGTTCTTCTGTCCGTTCGTTCCGTCGTAGCGCAGCTCTTTTTCCCGCAACTGGCGGAATACGCTGGCAATACGCGCGTGCGCGTATTGAATGTAATAGACTGGATTGTCGTTTGATTGTGATTTCGCGACATCGAGATCGAAGTCGAGGTGCTGATCGTTCGATCGTGAAACATAGAAAAAGCGCGCTGCATCGTTGCCGACTTCGGCTCGCAGCTGCCGCAAGGTGTCGAACTCGCCGCTGCGCGTCGACATTTGCATTTTCTGACCGCCTCGATACAGCGTAACGAACTGCATAAGCTCAACTTCGAGATCGTCGCCCTCGTAGCCCATTGCTTTTAGGCCGGCGCGAACGCGTGTCACGTAGCCGTGATGATCAGCACCGAGAATGTCCAGAAGATGGTCGAAGCCGCGCTCGCGCTTGTCAAAGTGATAGGCAATGTCTGACGCAAAATAAGTCTTAGCCCCGTTCTTACGGACGACGACGCGATCTTTTTCGTCGCCGAACTGTGTCGCTGGGAACCACAATGCCCCATCCTTCTCGTACAATATGTCTCGCTCTTTGAGCACGTCGATTGCGGCATCGATACGACCTGATTTCTCCAGGCTCTGCTCCGAATAACGGCTGTCGAAACTTACGCCAAATTCGGTAAGATCGTCTTCGATATCGACAAGAATCGACTCGAGTGCCTGCTGGCGAATGCGGTCGAATCCTTCGTTGCCGAGCAGACTCTTTGCTTTCTCGATAATCGCTTCGATGTACTCTTCCCTATCACCCGCGGGCGCATCGTTCGGCAAGCCGTCGTTGACGTCGTCGGCCGAGACTGGCGCAATTCCATCGGTATCGATGTTCTCGGCAATGTCGCGTATGTAATCGCCGCGATAGCCACCCTGCGGGAACGCAACATCGATGCCTTGGTTCTGCAATAGACGTATCCAGACGCTTGCGCCGAGGATGTCCATCTGCCGACCACCGTCGTTGACGTAGTATTCACGGCTGACCGGGTAGCCCATCGCTTCAAGCAGATTGCCGATCGTCGCGCCATAGGCAGCGTGGCGACCATGACCGACATGCAGTGGACCGGTCGGATTAGCCGAAACGAATTCGAGCAAAATTTTCGGGCCGTCTCTCGTCGGCTGTCGGCCGTACTCCTCGCCCTGCTCGAGAATAGCTACGACTTCGGCATGAAACGCGGCTGGACTCAGGTAGAAGTTGATAAAACCGGGACCGGCGATCTCGACCTTTTCGATGATGTCGCTGTCCGGCAGCACATCAATAATATTGTTCGCGATCTCACGCGGGTTTTTTTTCGTCGGTTTCGCAAGACGCATCGCAATGTTTGTCGCGAAATCACCGTGCGCGGCGTCACGGGTGCGTTCGACTGTGCTTATCGTCGATAGGCTCTTCGCTGCAGCGGAGAGCTCCGGCAGCGACGCTAGCGCGTCAGACACGAGATTGGCGACAAGGGACTTCATGAGCGGACCGGGATTCTACAGCGTACAGCCACGAAATAGTTAATCACGATAGTTAATCACGGCTGGGTCAAAATAGTTCGATCGGGTCGACGTCGATAGACCAGCGTACTCTGCGCACCGCCGGCTCTGATTCAAGGGCCGGCCGAAGTTGTCGCAGCAGAGCGTGCAGCGCTTTGCGGTCACCGGTTTGCAACAACAGTTGGGCACGGTAGCGACCGGCCTTGCGCGCCATAACAGCGTCGACCGGTCCCAACAAACGAACATCGGTTATGCTGACTTCCTCGGATAGACGCTTGGCTGTGTTTAGGAATGCGTGCGCATCGACGCGCTTGTGGGCGGCCGCACGAATCAACGCAAGGTGCGAATACGGTGGCCAATGCGTAGCCGCACGTTCTTCCAGAGCGTCTGCAGACACGCCGGCATATCCGCCGTCAATCAATCGGCGCCAGAACGGATGTTCGGGAAACGCCGTTTGAATGAGCACTTCGCCCGGAATATTTTCGCGGCCGGCACGTCCGGAAACCTGAACGATCGACTGTGCCATGCGTTCGTCGGAACGGAAGTCGGTACCAAACAATCCTTGGTCGGCATTAATAACACCAACCAGTGTCAGCTTTGGAAAATGATGCCCCTTCGATAACATTTGCGTGCCGACAAGAATTTCGGCGTTGCCGAGAGTCGCCTCGGACAAGGCCTTATCAATGGCGCCGCGGCGTTGCGTGCTGTCACTGTCGATGCGCTTGATCGTTCGCCCCGGCAGGCGGCGGATCAGTGCTTCTTCAAGCCTTTCGGTGCCGGCACCGAGCAGTCGCACAGCGCTGCCGCATTCGCTACAAGTATCATCCAGCGGCCGCGCATCGGCACAGTGATGGCAGCGTAGTTGTTGTGCGCGAGCATGTACCGTCATCCGCGAATCGCAGCGGCGGCACTCGGCGACGTGACCACAAGCGGGACATATCAACGTTGGTGCAAAACCGCGCCGATTTAGAAATAGCAGCACCTGTCCATTGTTTGACAGGTGCTCTGTAATCGCTTTGGTCAGAACATCACTAAGCGAATCTTCTGTCGGCGTGCGGCTTACGTCAATGATACGCATCACCGGCGGCCGAGCTCCGCCCGCCCGTCGCGGTAACAACAGGTGTGTGTAATTTTCGTCACCGCAATGTTTAAGCATTTCGAGTGTCGGCGTCGCTGTACCAAGTACGATAGGAATCGCCGAGTGATTGGCGCGCGCGATGGCGAGATCTCTGGCGGAATAGCGAAGACCTTCCTGTTGCTTGAACGAATGATCATGCTCCTCGTCAACAATGATCAGCTTGGCATTCGGCAGCGGTGTAAACACGGCCGAGCGCGTGCCGACAACAAGTCTTGCTTCACCGGAGCGTGCTCGTCGCCACGCAGATAGACGCTCGAGATCAGAGAGCCCGGAATGCAGTAGCGCCGGCTCCAGTCCCAATCGCGAACGAAATCGAGACACAAGTTGTGGGGTCAGCCCGATTTCAGGTACCAACACGAGTACCTGATCGTTGTTGTCGAGCACGTCTTCAATTAGATGCAGATAAACTTCTGTTTTGCCGCTGCCTGTTACGCCGTCGAGAAGAAACGCGGCAAAACCGCTTGCGGTTCGAACCGCGGTAACCGCGGCCTGCTGCTCATCGTTGAGTTTTGGGCCGGCGGCAGGCACGAGATCGTGCACCGGGTCTTTGTTGTCGGCGCGCCCCTCAAAACGGGTGACAAGACCCTTTTGCAAAAGCGGCTTTGCCACTCGACGCCAATTTGGTAATGCTTCGGTAAGCGCTTCGACGTCGATGCCATTGCCAGCCGCGTCCGCGAGTACCGTCAAAAGCTCTGCTTGCTTCGGGGCACGTTTTGCCAACAGCTCGATGTCGGCATTGCTGCCGGTATCACTTATTGCAATGAACTCGACGCGCGGATGCAGCGCCCGACCCTTGCGCAACAGGGCCGGCAGTGCGGCAGCTGCAACTTCGCCAATCGGGTGGTGGTAGTAGTCGCTGGTGAAGCGGATCAACCACAAAGCCTCGTCGGAAAGCAGCGGTTTGTCGTCGAGCACCGCGTGCGCACGCTTGATCTGAGGAAACGGGATGCCACTGGTGTCACTGACGCCAACAACGAGGCCGACCACATCGCGGCGCCCGAACGGTATCAGCACCCGGGCTCCGGCCTGGACGCGGCTGTTGCCCGCCGGCGGCAGATAGTCGAAAAGCCGCGAAAGCGGCACATTGACGGCGACGTTGAGGATCGATTCTTGGGTCAAGAGTGCCTTAAAAACAATGGGTTAGACTACAGCGACACGATAGGATTTTACATAATGTCAGTGTCTGAATACGCTCCATTAGCTGTCAACCGGATTGTCGTCCAGACGTTATTTTAGCTAGGACACGTTAGATGACCTCGTGATGGAGTCAAGAGGGCAAAAGGGATGCGCACTTTGAACGCCACAGCAGGGAGAGCTGCCTCATGAGCGCCTACGTCGGTGTTTTTGCGGTATCGTCGCCCTGCGAGCAATCGACGGGAGCGGAAACGCTGCAGACCGAACGGCAACTGAATCTGTTCTTCGCCGAAGTGGAGCGACGTGCTCTGCGAATCGCAGAAATTGCGGTGCGTGACAGAGACGACGCGCTCGATCTGGTGCAGGATGCGATGATCAAGCTCGCGCGAAACTACATGGCGCGGCCCACCGATGAATGGACGCCGCTATTCTACAGGATTCTGCAAAATGGAATTCGCGATTGGCATCGGCGTCAAAACGTTCGTAACCGCGTGATGGTCTGGTTCGGACGAGGTGCAAAGGATGATTCGAGCTACGATCCAATCGTCGAGGCGCCTGATCCCAGCGGCCGCACGCCCGATGAGGAGCTGGCAAACCAGCAGGCAATGGTCAAACTCGAGCATGCAGTCGGCGAATTGCCGACCCGGCAACGCGAAGCATTCATGCTGCGCACTTTTGAGGGACTAAATGTTGCCGCAACCGCTGTCGCAATGGGGTGCAGTGAAGGCAGCGTAAAGACACACTACTCTCGCGCAGTACATTCGTTGCGGGAAACTTTGGGAGAACACTGGCAATGAACACGCCAACTGATAACGACCCGAAACAGACGGGAGACAAACAATTCGCACAAAGTGCGAAAGATTTGTTTGAAGACAGCGTTGAGCGTATTGACGCGGCAACGTTGTCGAAGCTCAACCAGAGGCGTCAGGCAGCACTGGCCGAGGTTTCCCCGGCACAATCGGGTCAGCGGTGGATGCGCTGGATGCCGGCTGGCGGACTTGCGGCCGCAGCGGTGATTGCTGTCGTAATGTTACGTGGACCCGGCGTCCCCGATTTTCCGGTCGCACTGGAATCAACGGACAGTGATTTCGAAATACTGCTTGGCAGTGACAGCCTCGAAATGATTGAGGAGCTTGAGTTTTACAGCTGGATTGATATGGCTGAACTGGATTCGCCAGACAATGTCGGGTAGGTACAAACTCGCGACACTATTACCAGGAATATTGTTCGCAATCTGCGCTGCAGCATTTGCTGCAGACGACGAAGTACCGGAGCTTGAGTTTTTAGAGTACTTGGGTATGTGGGAGGAATCGGACGAAGAGTGGCTAGTTTTTGACGAACAGGTTGAACAGACCGCGGTTGAGTCCGATGAGCGGATCGATCCCGTGCCGGAAGGCAAAGAATCGATGGAGAAAGACGATGAAAGCTAGATTGATATTTACAGCCGTTGCCGTTCTCGCGTTCGGTGCCGCTATTGCAGACGATGGGGTCGCCTGGGATAGCTTAACGGAACAACAGCAACGAGTACTCGGTCAGTTCGCCGACAATTGGGACGGATTGCCGCTTGAGCGCCAGCAGCGTCTCGCAACCGGCGCCGATCGCTGGTTGAATATGAATACGGATCAGCGCCAGCAAGCGCAAACGCGTTTCAAGCGTTGGCGGGACCTGTCTGTTGACCGCCGCAACCAGATCCGAGACCGCTGGGAAATTTACAGCAGCTTGCCGGTGGATCAACAGCGTCGAATTCGCGAAAATTTCCGGCGCTTCCGCCATGACATGAGCCGCGATCGACAAATCGAGCTCAGAGATCGTTGGCGGAATCTGACACCGGCGCAACGGCAACGCGCCCGGGACCGCATGAAGGATCGTAAGCGCCCCCAACCTACGACTCGCGACTAGATTGGCTGTGAGGGCAACGCTTCTCATCGTCATGGCTCACTTCGTTGCGCTTTACTTCCGATGACAAGCGTTGCCCCAACAGCCAATAGTAAGAAAGCCCCCGTTGGGGGCTTTTTCGTATGTGCGTGGCAGAGCAATGTTGATAGAGTACGCCGGTCCAGTTGGAGGCGGGATCATGAAGATCGGTGTACCGAAAGAATTACACATTGGCGAGCGACGCGTCGCGACGACCCCGGATGTCGCGAAGCAGCTCATTAAGCTCGGATACTCGGTTGCCATCGAGACCGGCGCCGGCAGCGCAGCCAGTTTTTCCGATACGGCGTATCTAGCGGCAGGTTGTGAGATCGTTTCATCGGCCGGCGAAATCTGGAGTTCCTCCGATATCATTTTCAAAGTGCGTGCGCCTGAGCCCGGAGAGGCAGACACATTGCGGCCCGAGCAGACCTTGGCTTGCTTCCTGTGGCCAGCGCAAAATCCCGAGCTGCTAAAAAAACTGACAGCCAGCGGCGCGACAGCAATTGCGATGGACAGCGTGCCGCGCATTTCTCGTGCGCAGAAAATGGATGCGTTGAGTTCGATGGCAAATATCGCTGGCTATCGTGCGGTCATTGAAGCGGCGCAACACTTCGGTCGCTTTTTTACCGGACAAATCACGGCAGCTGGCAAGGTGCCACCGGCGACAATACTCGTCATTGGTGCGGGCGTCGCCGGACTGGCCGCAATCGGCGCCGCGAAAAGTATGGGTGCGATTGTGCGTTCGTTCGACACTCGTCCTGAAGTTAAAGAGCAAGTCGAGAGCATGAATGCGGAGTTTCTGATGCTCGACTTTGACGAAGAGGATGGCTCGGGCGAGGGCGGTTACGCGAAGGTCATGAGCGACGAATTCATCAAGGCTGAGATGACGTTGTTCGCGGAACAGGCAAAGGATGTCGACATCATCATTACGACGGCGTTGATCCCTGGAAAACCGGCACCTCGACTAATCACCGCCAGCATGGTCGAGTCGATGAAGGATGGCAGCGTCGTCGTCGACTTAGCGGCCGAACAGGGCGGCAATTGTGAGCTAACCGAGGCTGACAAAGTGGTCTTGAAAAACGGTGTGTCGATCATCGGTTACACCGATTTACCCAGTCGCCTGGCGGCACAGTCGAGCCAGTTATATGGCACTAATCTACGCCACCTGCTGACGGAGATGACGCCGGAGAACGACGGCAACATCGTCGTTGACATGGATGATGAGGTGATTCGCGGCGCAACGATTTGCACGGGCGGTGAAACTACGTGGCCACCGCCTGCGCCGAAACTGTCGGCCGCACCACCGCAAGCAGAACCTGAACCGTTGCCGGCGCCGGTTGACGAGAAACCGTCGATCGCCGGCCCGATAATAGCAACGGCCGTCGGCGGCCTTGCGCTGCTTGGTCTCGGTGCGGTTGCACCGCCATCGTTCATGGCGCATTTCACGGTATTTGTGTTGGCGTGTTTTGTCGGCTACATGGTGATCTGGAACGTCAAACCGGCCCTGCACACGCCGCTAATGAGTGTCACCAATGCCATCTCGAGCATTATCGTCATCGGTGCGCTGTTGCAAATCAGCGCGGCCGATAAAGTGATCATGTGGATCGCGGCGCTCACCGTGATGATAACCAGCGTCAACATTGCCGGCGGCTTCGCCGTTACTCGTCGCATGCTTGAAATGTTCCGCAAGTGAGTAAGACATGATTAGCGCCGGCATCGTAACCGTTTCTTATATCGCTGCGACGATATTGTTCATCCTCGCGCTCGGTGGTCTGTCAAATCAAGAAACCGCGCGCCGTGGAAATTGGTACGGCATCGTCGGTATGGCGATCGCATTACTCGCAACGATTTTCGGCGTAGTTACTCAGCATTACGCAATATTGCTGGTCGCGTTATTGATCGGCGGTAGCGTTGGTATTTTGCTCGCGCGTCGTGTGCAGATGACCCAAATGCCGGAACTCGTCGCGATTTTGCACAGCCTTGTCGGTCTTGCCGCCGTTGCAGTCGGCTTCGCGAACTTCATGGATCCTACTGTGCACTTCGAAGGCGTCGAGCTGACGATTCACGACATCGAAACCTATCTGGGCATCCTGATCGGCGCCGTGACATTTTCCGGTTCGGTCATCGCTTTCGGAAAGTTGTCTGGGCGCATCGGCGGTAAACCAATGTTGCTGCCTGGCCGTCACTGGATGAATCTTGGGCTATTAATTGCAGCGATCTGGTTCGGCCGTGAGTTTGTAATTCAGTCTGCAGCGGGCGACGGTATAACGCCGCTAATCGTCATGACTGTAGTGGCGTTGCTGTTTGGCATTCATATGGTGATGGCAATCGGTGGGGCCGATATGCCGGTGGTCGTGTCAATGTTGAACAGCTATTCGGGTTGGGCCGCGTCGGCAACGGGATTCATGTTGAACAATGACCTTTTAATTGTCACCGGCGCACTTGTCGGCTCCAGTGGCGCGATCCTAAGCTACATCATGTGCCGCGCGATGAATCGCAAGTTCCTAAACGTTATCGCCGGTGGCTTCGGTACCGGCGGTGGCACCGTGGCGAGCAGTACGGAGGAACAAGGCGAAGTCGTTGCGATTGATGCCAACGAAGCCGCGTCGATGCTTGCTGGCGCGAAGCAAGTCATGATCATTCCGGGATATGGTATGGCCGTCGCACAGGCGCAGCATATCGTTCATGAACTCACGACCGCACTACGCGCCAAGGGTATCAATGTGCGCTTCGGCATTCATCCTGTTGCCGGGCGAATGCCGGGCCACATGAACGTTTTGCTGGCCGAAGCAAGGGTGCCGTACGATATCGTGTTCGAAATGGACGAGGTCAATGACGACTTCCCGGAGGTCGATGTATCGATCGTCATTGGCGCAAACGACATCGTAAATCCGTCAGCGCAAGAGGAGCCTGATAGCCCCATTGCCGGTATGCCGGTGCTCGAGTGCTGGAAGGGCAATACGACCATTGTCTTGAAACGAAGCATGGCGACGGGCTACGCGGGGGTGCAAAACCCGCTATTCTTCAAAGAAAACACACGAATGTTATTCGGCGATGCCAAAGACAGTCTAGACGCGGTCTTCAAGGTGCTATAAACGTCGACCCTGCTGTTGATTTTTCTGACGGGTGGGGCAAACTGCGGTGTAACCGGCCTGTGCGTCGTGAAGCAGGCTGAATACGGACGGCAATCGAGGTACGCCGATGCTCGCTGGAATGGCTTCCGATATTTCGCAACAGGTATTGCGAACCGATATAGCCGGTATGCCACTGGAGTGGATCGACTACAGGGAAGCTGTGCGCTTGTACCATGCCGAACAGGTTGCCTACGATTGCGGCACCCGGCTGTATACCGTCTTCGGTGGTTATTGTTCAATGGACGGCTGTCGTAGCAAGGTCGACGTTAACTCAATTATTGCTACACACGGCACGAGCAAAAGCTTGTCTCGAAATCGTGACAAATACGTGCCGCCGCTCAACAATCGAACGCTGTTCAAGCGTGATGCCAACCTATGCCTTTACTGCGCAATGCGTTACCCGACGCGTGACCTGACACGTGATCACATCACGCCGATTTCACATGGTGGCGGAGATGTCTGGAACAACGTCGCAACGGCATGTCGTCGCTGCAATAATTTCAAAGGCGGGCGCACGCCCGAACAGGCATCGATGGAACTAATCGCGGTACCATTCACGCCGACTTACGCGGAATACATTTACCTCAAAGGCCGTCGTGTCCTCGCCGACCAGATGCAATATCTGTTGGCGCATATTCCGCGCTCCAGCCCGTTACATGCACGCCTGACCGATCACCTCTTCTCCGGAGAAGAAGTCATCGACACCCACTTCCACGGTTAGATATTACAGAAACATCAGCCTGGGCTGTGGCAGCGGACGGCATGCTGCTCATCGTCATGGCTCGCTACGCTGCGCTTTACTTCCTCTGAGCAGCATGCTGTCCGCTGCCACAACTCAGTCAGCTATACTAGGTAGATGCAATATTTGATCGATGCCAGCGTCTACGTCTTCCGGGCCTACTATTCTATGCCTGACGATATGGTCGACGATGACGGCAATCCGATTAATGCGTTGTATGGTTTCTGTCGTTTCCTCGGCGACTTTATGGAGCAGGTCAAACCGCAGCATATTGCCGTTGCTTATGATGAAAGTCTGACAACGTCATTTCGTACGACGATTTATCCCGAGTACAAAGCGAACCGCGAGCCGGCGCCGCCGGAGCTGAAGCGTCAGTTTTCACAGTGTCGTCGATATTCCCGTGCGCTTGGCCTAATGGAGTGCGCCGACCCAAAGTATGAAGCAGATGATTTGATCGGCACGCTCGTTGAACATGGTCGCCGCAAAGGGCGTCCATCGACGATCGTGACACGCGACAAGGATCTGTCGCAGCTATTGTCGCGTGATGACGTGTTTTGGGATTTCGCCGGTAAAGGAAAGCTCGGTTACGACAAAATTCCGGAAGTGTTTGGTGTGTGGCCGGAGCAAATAGCGGATTTTCTCGCGCTTGCCGGCGACAGCGTCGATAATATTCCGGGTGTGCCTGGCGTCGGTAAGAAAACCGCTGGAGCATTGCTAAACCACTTCCGCGACCTCGAAGAGATTTATGAGAACCTCGACAAAGTACATGAGGTGCAGGTGCGCGGCGCAAAAACGCTGGGCGCAAAACTCGAAACGCACCGCGATGCCGCGATATTGGCACGCAAGCTGACCGGCATCGCATGCGATGCACCAATTGCCGACGCAGAAAAGTTTATGCGTCCGTCGAAACCAGACCTCGGCGCCATCAACGCGCTGTTCGACGAGGCCAATATCGGTACCGCGTTACGGCGCCAGGCCGAACGGGTTGCTGACCTGTACAGCGGCTGATCATGCCGAACTGGCAGGCTATATCTGCAGCCCTCATTGAACACGGTATTGAAATAGCGACGCAGTCGGACGGCACGGCTGGCAGCCCGCGACCTGTCAGTGGCGGCGACATCAATGCCGCGTGGCGTCTAAATGCCACAGATGTAAGCTTGTTTATTAAAACAGGGCCGCTGTCCGCAGTCGACATGTTTGCAGCCGAAGCCGACGGCCTAAGAGAAATCGCACAGGCAGCCTGTGTGCGTGTGCCACGAGTACATGCCTGTGGTCCGGCGGGGCCGGATGCGTTTATTGCGCTTGAATGGGTGAACTTCGAACCGGTGTCCACACGCACGGAGCGCAAACTTGGTTCGGCTCTAGCGGCAATGCATCGACATACGGCGGACAGATTCGGTTGGTATCGAGACAATACAATTGGCCGAACGCCACAACATAACCCGTGGACGGATAGTTGGGTTGAATTTTTCCGTGAGCACAGACTGTTGTTTCAACTCGAACTTGCAAAGGCAAGCGGATACACGGGAGAGATACAGGACCTAGGGCGCAAGCTCACCAACGGCCTACAGAATTTGTTCGCGGATTACGATCCGGTGCCGTCGCTGTTGCACGGTGATTTGTGGGGCGGTAACTGGGCATCGGCAGACGGCGGACCAATCATTTTTGATCCTGCCGTCTACTATGGTGATCGCGAATCAGATCTTGCAATGACCCGATTATTTGGAGGATTCGGAGCGGCCTTCTATGAGTCGTATGAAGAGGCTTGGCCGGCAGCCGCAGGCGCGGAAGAGCGCTGCGAGCTATATCAGCTTTACCACTTGTTGAATCATGTGAACCTGTTCGGCGGCGGTTACGCAGGTAGCGCAATCAAAAGTTTACGCAAGCTTTGTCGCCATCTTTAAGCCCCAAAGTCGTTGCCGTCGCGGAGGTCAAGCGGGCAAGAGCAAATACGGCAAGCGCGATCCCAAGCCGGAGGAAAGGTGCTGCCAGAATTTTCACGGCTATGTGAGGAATACTGGCCTCATGGTGGCAACGGCCACTAGCCTGGGAATTCGCTGAGGTCGTCCGACTCGTCGACCTCAATCCCTTCGCCAAGAAAATCCTCGTCAAACAAATACAGGCAAGTCCCTTCGGGTGCTTTGATTGCCCTGAAGGCACCCTCGAAACCTGGAAATTTCTCGGTTGTGAATCCAAATCGCTTGCAGAGTTTCGAAATCTTGGCTCTGTCATTACACTTGAAACACAGAGACGGGCCGTGCAACGCAATGCTTTCGGAAAGACCAAGGGCAATACCGCCGGCGTCAAAGCGCATGTGCATTGTCGGTTCCTCGCGCATGTTCAATACAAGCGGCGCGATTGGCGCCCAGAAACGGGCAGAGCGCATCGCATCGCGAACCGGCAGTGTTAGTTCAAACCACGTACCACAAACTGAGTCATTGTCGTCTTCGTCAGCGCCATAATACGTGCGCGCCTCGAGCATCATTATCGTATGACCGTCGCGATCGATCAGATGCAATTCGTTGAACACATCCTCATCCAGACGCATCTGCGTAAAATCGAAGCCGTGGTCAGCCATTGAGCGCGCATGCTTCGCCAATTCTTGCTGCACGAAAGTTATCGCAGGTGCTGTAAAGTCACGGTCATGCAAACCAATACTCAAAACACCGTCGCTGACAACAGCGTATTTGTGTGACCATACGTCACCAATTTCGAGCTCTGAAAATCCGAGACTCTTATAGAATTCCAGAGATTCCAAGATGTCCGGCGTATAAACGCTGAACTCAAGAAACCGACCGATGCCACTCACTGACTCGCACCCATTGCAAGCGCTCGTGTCCGCGACTTGTCACGATCGCGCGCGACTTCGCTTTCACTCCAGTCCGTGGATGCTTCGGGCCAACCACCGACGTGTTTCTCGATCAGGCGACAGAGGAAGGCAACGTGGTCGTCGCGTGCATTTAGAGCCGGAATGTAGTTGAGCTGCCCACCACCGGATTCAACAAAGAGCGCCGTATACTGCATTGCGATTTCTTCAAGAGTCTCGAGGCAGTCAGCGGCAAAACCCGGACACACGACGTCGAGTCGACCGAGTTTCTGCTGGCCGAGTGCTGTGATCGTCTCGTCCGTATAGGGTCGCAGCCACTCGGCGCGTCCAACACGCGACTGAAAGGAAGTAACCCAATCGTCATCCCCAAGTTCCAGCGCTTGCGCGACCAGTCGTGCGGTCTTCCGGCAGTGGCAGTGATAGGGATCACCATCGAGCAAAGTTTGTTGCGGCAGGCCGTGAAAGGAGAACATCAGCTTGTCGCCGCGCCCTTGCTGGTCCCAGAAGTCGCGAATACTACTGGCAACCGCGGCGATGTAACCGGGCGCGTCATGGTAATGATTAATAAAACGCAGTTCCGGTACCCATCGACGTCGGCCTAGTTCAGAAGTGATCGCGTCAAAAACCGATGCGGTTGTGGTTCCCGAATATTGCGGATAGAGCGGCAAGACGACTATTCGGCGCGCGCCTGCAACATGCAGTTGATCCAACGCGGAGCTAATCGATGGTTGGCCATAAGACATGCCGAGTGCGACGCTAACATTGCCGGCCAGGCGCGTCGACATTCGTGCTTCGACCGCGGCGGTAATATCCGACGAGTGCAGCAACAATGGTGAGCCGTGTTCGGTCCAGATTTTGGCATATGCTCGTGCTGAGCGCGCCGGCCGAATACGAAGTATGGCCCCGTGTAGAATCGGCCACCAAAGCGCCCGCGGCAGCTCTACGACACGCCGGTCCCACAGGAATTCAGCGAGATAGCGACGTACGGCTGATGCCGTTGGCGCTTCGGGCGTGCCGAGATTGACAAGAAGCACGCCCAGGGCCTCCGCAAGGCCATGTTCGTAGGCAGGGGATGACTGAAACGTCGGCATAATCATCCGAACGGAACTGGATGGCAGTAACAGTACTGCAAAGACCGGTACTGTGCCACCGCCAGCCGCTATAATTCATTGTCTTCTAAGGCTTTTGTTGCGCAGGCTGGATAATGAAAGAAAATCTCCCAGAAACCACAGAATCGGATCGCTGGATGTTGCTACGCGATGCGGCGGTATTGCAGGTCAAACTGGTGGTCGACGGCTTGCGCGATCTGGTGCTGGTGCCTGCATCGCTGATCGCAGCGATTGTAAGCCTTGTCACCAGCGATAACGGCAAGCCCGGACCACATTTTTACCGGCTACTAGCGGTCGGCAAAAGAAGCGAGCGCTGGATCGATCTATTTGCCGCTTACCAACACTCCCCCGATGGCATAGCGCATGATGAGGCCCTCGGCGACGCCAGCATCGATGACATCGTTCACCGTATGGAATCGTTCGTCGTCGACGAATACAAACGCGGCGGTGTTACGGCGCAGGCCAAAGAACGCATAGACCGGGCTCTAAGCGCATTACAACGAAGAGAAAAATCCGACGAGTGAGCCAGTGGCTTATGTGAAACGAGCACGTTGTATGTTTGTGAGGATTGTTATGCTGGTCACTTGAGATTTCCGTTGTCAGGGGGATAGCGTGAAAAAACTACTGATTGTGTGCGGCGCAATGATGTCGTTGACGGCGTGTGGCGGTGGCGATACCGCTTCGTCGGAACAAAATCCGACCGGTACGATAAACATCGGATTGACGGATGCTTCTGTCGATGATGTTTCTGAAGTATGGGTCGAGTTCACCGGTGTAATGATCAAGCCGCAGTCCGGCGACGAGATGGAATTCGCTTTTGATAGTCCGAAAAGCATTAACCTTCTTGAATTTCAGAATGGCGAAACCGCAGAATTGCTGCCCGATACGCAAGTTCCTGTGGGACCTTACAACTGGATTCGGCTGGGCGTAAGTGCCGAATTTGACAACGTACTCGACTCGTATGCGCTGCGTGTCGACGGCACCCAAGTTGAGCTTCGCATACCGAGCGGCAGCCAGAATGGGTTAAAACTGGTTAGCGGATTCACGATCACTCAAGATCAGTCGACAAATATCGTACTGGACTGGGATTTGCGCAAGGCCTTGTCTGACCCGCCGGGTCAGCCCGGCATGCATCTTCGCCCAGCGCTTCGAGTGACCAATATGGCAGCTTTTGGCACGTTGCGTGGCACGGTAGACTTCGCGCTGGTCGACGATGATAGTTGTTCCAATAATTTGACGGATGACACTGGCAACGCCGTGTATATCTATCAGGGAGAGGTTGCCGACCCAGTCGACATTCGTGGTGCGGATACTGATCCACTGGTAACTTCGACTGTCAGCATCGGTACTGATGACGTTTATCGATATGAAGTGAGCTACCTGTCAGTTGGCGAATACAGCGCGGCGTTTACTTGTCAGGCAAGCGATGATGAGCCGGAGGCTGAAAACGACATCGCCTTTCCGGTCGTTGCGACGGGTGTGATGATCGTCAACGGTGAAACGACCATGCTCGATTTTTCGGCAAGCGAGTAGCCCGGAACACTAGTCACGCTCAATGTCTCGTCCGGATAGTAGGTCATCGAGGTGTGGCGGTGGGTGGTCCGGACCGATTTTTCCGGACTTAAGCCGCGAGATATAGTCTTTGTACGCGCGCATTGCCTGATAGCCGAACATCCAGCAGATTGGAATGTTGGCGAATAAGATAATACCGGTGCCAATACCGATGACGTTGTCGAGGTCGGCATCGGTCTTAACGAAGCCGAGTGTTGCAAGAATAATTAGGCCGCAGTAGACAAGCTTGTACGCGAGCACCGGTTTTTCACCGCCCATGAACACGACACCCTGCTCGCCATAATAACTCCACGATATCATCGTCGAAATTGCGAACAGCCACGTTGCGATCACGATGACCCATTTGCCGAGACCGGGCGTGACCGAGTCGAAGGCCTTCGCCGTCAAAGTGGCGCCGACATAATTTCGATAGTAGCCGTCGCCGATGATCTCAGGCATTTGATCGCTGACGAATGGGCTCCACACGATCTCGAATCCTGCTGCCGTTGCCACCGCCGTGCCTGCAAGTTTGTGCATGTTGTTGGCAGTTTGTTCGCTGGCGTGTGCACTGACGACAACAAACGTGCTGTCGCCGTCAATCCAGTCAACACCTGGGGTATGAGTATTCGGCAGCGTCCATCCATCTGCCGAAGCGGCGAAAACCGGCGGTTCGTCGAATGCGATGTCCGGCGCGCGATTCCAGATGCCAGTTGACAAGACAATGATTGCCGTAAATGTGCAGACGACAATCGTATCGATAAACGGCTCGAGGCCCGCGACGACACCTTCGCGAACCGGTTCGTCGGTTTTCGCGGCCGCGTGCACCATCGGCGACGAACCTTGGCCTGCTTCGTTAGAAAAGATCGCGCGTTTCATACCGATCTGAAACGCGAAAAATACCGATCCGCCGACGAACGCGCCGGCCGCCGCCGCTGGTGAGAATGCGGACTCGACAATCAATACGAACATGGCAGGGATTGCAGACACATTGGCCGCAAGCACCCAGATACCGGCTAATAAATAGGCAGCGACCATTAGCGGGACGATTGTCGCAGCAAATTTCCCGATGCGTTTGATGCCACCAATGATTACGCTGCCAACGATGATGGCGAGTACGATCCCGGATGCCCAGCTGGGTACGCCGTAGTAAGCCTGGGTAATTTCGCCGACGTTCCATGCCTGAAACATATTGCCGCCAGTTGCCGTCGAGACGAGCATCGAGACGCAAAAAATGATGCCGATCGTACGTCCCAGCCGGGGCCAGTCACGTCGCCCGAGCGCGCGAGCTGCGACCCACATCGGCCCACCATGTGGGTTGTCCGGGTCCTCGGTGTTGCGATACAACATCGACAAGGTAACTTCAGTTAGTTTGATCGCCATGCCGAGAAAACCGACGACCCACATCCAGAACACGGCGCCTGGGCCACCCAACGCGATAGCGAGTGCTACGCCACCGATATTGCCCAGCCCCACCGTCGCCGATAAAGCTGCTGCAAGCGCTTGAAAATGATTGATCGCGCCCGGGTCGTTCGGGTCGTCATATTCGCCACGGACAACGGCCGGCCCGTGTCGCAGTGCCCAGTACTGCGAGAAGCCGCTCCAGATCGTGAATAGAACGCCGGTGCCGACGATCGCGTAAAGCACGTACTCATGCCAGAGAATGGCGTTGAGCGCTGCCAATACGGCGCTAATGTCCCCCATTTGTTTGTCACCAGACGGCTATGTCGCCGTCGGAGCGGCCTCCAGAATTGCCGTGACGCCCATCCCTCCCGCTGTGCATACCGAGACAAGCCCACGGCCGGAGCCATTTTCATCGAGCATTTTGGCGATCGACGCGATGATTCGAGCGCCGGTTGCGGCGAATGGATGGCCGATAGCAATGCTTCCACCCTTGGTATTGAGTCGAGACAGATCAATCGGCCCCATCGCCTTGTTTCGACCGAGCCGATTACGACAAAACTCTTCCGACTGCCAAGCTTTGAGCGTTGCTATCGTTTGTGCGGCGAACGCTTCGTGAATTTCGTAAAAATCGAAATCTTGCAATTCGAGTCCGGCCTGCTGCAGCATTTCGGACACGGCATACGCCGGCGCCATCAGCAGACCCTCATCGTTAATGTAGTCGACAGCCGCCACCTTCGCGAATGTCAGGTGGGCAAGAATCGGTAGATTTTTCTTGCGCGCCCAATCTTCATTGGCCAACAGAATTGCCGCGGCGCCGTCGGTTAGCGGCGTGCTGTTTCCCGCTGTCATCGTCGCATCCTCGCCTTTATCGAACACTGGTTTAAGAGACGACAATTTTTCAAACGACGTGTCTCGACGAATGTTGTTGTCTTCTTCGGCATCATTAAATGGAACGACAAGGTCGTCGTACCAACCCGCATCATAGGCCGCCGCAGCTCTAACATGACTGGCAAGCGCGAGCTGATCTTGGTGCTCGCGTTGGACATCCCATTGCTTGGCCGTAATTTCAGTGCTCTGACCCATCGTTAGACCAGTGCGTGGCTCCTCCATGCCCGGCAAGTGTGGCGCAAGATAACTTGGCCGCAAGCGAAACCACGGCTTGACACGATCGATAAACGAGCGAGCGCCGTAAGACTCCAGCAAAATACTACGAAACTGGTCTTTGAAAACGATAGGAACGTCACTTGCAGAATCGGCGCCGCCAGCGATGCCTGCGTCAATCTGTCCGAGTGCAATTTTGTTAGCAATCACAATGGCGGCCTCGATGCTTGTGCCGCAAGCACGCTGCAAATCGACCCCCGGAGTCAGCATCGATAGTCCGGAATCGATCAGTGACTCGCGGGCAAGCGCCGCATCCTTCGAGTGTTTGATAACGGCGCCAAGTGCGACTTCGCCGAGTTTCTGGCCCTTGAGATCGAATTTGTTGACGACACCAGTTAGTGCGGCCGTCATCATTTCCTGATTCGAACACTTTCGGTAGACCGAATGTGATCGACAGAACGGAATTCGTGAACCGCCAACAACGGCAACTCGTAGCGCTCGCCCGTCATGCAACATGATTGCCTCCATCGGCGTTCAGCTTTGCGTCGGCTCAGAACTTTACACCATTGGCTGGGCAAACCGTAGGCCCGGCACGCTAGGCCACGTTTTGGACTAAGGGCTTTACACGACGGTCGCTCGTGACATCATGTGTGCCATCGATCGGCCGCATGACAGGGATCGTGACTCCCACCGAAAACAATCCAAACTGGTCAAATGAAACCGGGCGTCTGCTGCGTCTGGCCGGGCCCCTCATCGTCAATAACCTGTCCATCGCCGGTATGCAGTTTGCCGATACGGTGATGTCCGGGCGTATTAGCGCAAAGGCGCTTGCGGCCGTTGCGGTTGGTGGCAGTGTGTGGATGTTCGCGTTTTCGATCGGTCTCGGCATGCTGATGGCAATCTCGCCAATCGCGGCGCGGCACCACGGCGGCGGTAATTCGCAGCTAATTGGGCGATACACTCGGCAAGGGATTTACCTGGGATTGGCGCTGGCGATTCCGGTCATTTTCGCAGCGCAATACGCCGTACAACCACTGCTCGAGCTGATCGGTATCGATCCCGAATTCCGCGAATTGACGGTTAGTTATATCAAAGCGATCACCTTGGGCGCACCGGGCATGTTTGTTTTCTTGGCGTTGCGGTTTACGACCGAAGGCATTGGTGTTACCAAACCAATCATGTACACATCGATATTCGCATTGATTTGTAACGCGGTTTTGAACTACGTGCTGATGTTTGGACACTTCGGTGCGCCGGCGCTTGGCGCGATCGGTTGTGGCCTCGCAAGCGCAATCACAATGTGGTTAATCGCGGGCATCCTTACCGCGTACGTTGTGATAAGCAGAACGTACCGGCCGTTGCAGATATTCGCAAGACTGGCACCACCTCGATTACATGTTTTGAAGGAGATCGCATCGGTCGGAATTCCTATCGCTGTGACGATCACCGCGGAAATTGGACTTTTTAATGTCGTCGCAATCCTTATGGGTACGCGGGGTGCTGAAATAACAGCCGCACATCAAATTGCGATTAACTTCGCAGCGACAATGTTCATGGTTCCGTTGGCGCTAAGTTCGGCAATTACGATTCGGGTCGGACACGAACTTGGTGCCGGCAATCATAGACGAGCACGCTACACGGGCGGCTTTGGCATATTTGTATGTGGTATCTTCATGAGCTGTTCGGCGCTTTTCTTGCTGGTGTTTCGTGATGCCGTGGTCACCTTGTACACCGACGATCCGATCGTCAAAGGAATCGCGATAAGTCTGTTGTTGATGGCCGCCATCTTCCAGATCGGCGACGGCATTCAGATTGGCGCGGCCGGCGCGCTGCGTGGCTATAAAGACACACGCATGCCGATGCTGATCAACACCTTTGCCTATTGGGTACTCGCGTTTCCGCTCGCATATCTCGCCGCCATAACCTACACGATGCCGCCAAATTACATCTGGGGCGGTTTTGTAATCGGCCTTAGTGTTGCCGCGATTCTGTTGACTTGGCGCTATGCGATGTTATCGAAGGCGTATTTGTTCGCTTATTCGCCACCCTGAGCGAAGTCGACACTGTCGCCGGCAAGGTATTGGTCTTCGTCCGGCGTGTTCTTGCGGCCAAGCAGCTTGTTTCGGTGTGGAAATCGTCCGAACTGCACGATGATGTCGCGATGCAGTTCCGCGAATTGCGCAATCGTCTCAAAGGTCTCGCGATGGGTTGGCGAAACCGCATTGGCAAGCTTGTTGTAGAGTTCGCAGGCTTTGGCCTGCACTTTTGCTGATTCAGTGTGCTGCAGCGGCATGTAAAAGAACACTCGCTCAATAGGTGTAAGTCCCTTGTCTTTTTTCGCTATTGCGCCTTCGACGCAAAGTTTGAGCGCCGCTTTGTCCTTTGCGAAAGCCTTTGCCGTATTGCGATAGATGTTGCGACGAAATTGATCGAGCAACAGAATCAGCGCGAGTCGCCCATGCGGTTGATGTGCCCAATGGTCTAGTGTTCCCTCAGACGCCCGTTCGATATCGTCGGCGAATTCCTTTTTGATCTCGAGATCGAAGACCGGATCTTCACCGAACCAGATATCCATGCGTCGGTCGATTTGCGGCGCGGAAAGCTCCGTTTCCTTAAACCAGAACGACAGGACTGCCTGAATTCGAATCTGGTCATCGTCCGTAATCGTCGCATCGACTGATTCACTGAGAAGCTTTACCGACATTTTGCTACTCCTGCAGGCGCGAGGGCTGAGATTGCGGAACGGTTTCCAGGCCGCGGATCTTGCTCATCGGGGGGTATGTCCGTCGCAAAGTGCGAACCAGATCACGATTCTGAATAACGTCGACCGCATAGGCGCCTAATAACAGTAGACTTTAACAGATGACGACGACGGTCACCCGATTGGCGGTGCTGTTTGCAGCGATCTTGGCGCTGTCGGCGATCGTCGGCTGCGCCGAAGAGGCTGAAGGCCCGGAGGCTCAGGTGAGGGCTTGGATCGATGAGATGCATGCAGCAGCAGAAGCCAAAGACCGGAGTGACATAGTCGATAGGATTTCGCCGTCGTATATCGATGCGCGGGGCAATAGTCGCGACGACATCGAGAATACTCTGCGTGTGTATTTCCTGCGCCAGAATCGAATCGCTGTGGTTCCAAACGTCGACGAGATCAGGATCATTGATGGCACAGTAGCTGAGGTGTCGTTGACAGTGGCGATGGCGGGAACGAACAACAACGCGTTTGGGCTTCGAGCTGACGCGTACCGGTTTGAGCTTGAGCTCGAAGCTGACGGTGAGCACTGGAAGCTCATTTCCGCTCGCTGGGGTGAAGTTGGGCAGGTTGTCCGGTGAGGTGCGTAACATGAAAAGACGACTACTCGTTCACACGAGCCTGGTCTTGGCGGCGGTGCTAACGTCGGGCTGCGCGTCGCTTGAGCATCTTGTCACTGCGCCCGGCGTGAGCCTCCGTAATGTTCAGGTTGAGCGACTCGATCTCACCGAACAATCGTTTTTGTTGTCTTTCGACGTCACGAATCCAAATCCGTTTCCGCTGCCGATCAGTATGATTAGCTATGCGATCGAACTTGACGGCCATCGCTTTGCAAACGGTGAGACACCATGCTCGTTTACCGTGCCGGCGAGCGGCGACGGCGAGTTTGCGATCAGCGTCAATATTAATCTGCTGAAAACGGCGCCTGAGCTGTTGTACATTGTGCGTGACGGCGTGTATCGGGATATTCCCTATGGGCTTGAAGGCCAACTGGGTGTCGATATCCCATACGCGAAGCCCGTCAGGTTTCAAAATGATGGCCTGATACGCTTGCAGGCCGCGAAACTCTAGCCTCAAGTTACTGATTTCTCCGGCGAAAGCCGCACTAGCCGTTACGCGCGTAACCATTGCGATGGCGCCGGACAAAGCGCTGGCAGGCTCACCTAAGCTATTGTCACCGCGCAAGTTTCAATCGAAATCGTGCACTCCATTAACGGCCATTCCCGAGCCACACCTATACTGATCGGCTAGGGCTTGCTTTAGGCATCTTCGGCAGCCCACCGTGGCGCCACGAACGCCATTTCAAGAGTTCTTAATAAATCGGGGCACGCACTGTGCGTGCTTCTGGGAAGTTATGATCGAGTGCTTTGACAAAAAACCATTGACCCATGGTCTTTACGATCCGGCGTTCGAGCATGACAGCTGCGGCTTTGGGTTGATCGCGAACCTCGATGACTTGCCGAGTCATTGGCTTGTCGAAACAGCGATTTCCGCGCTCGCTCGACTGACACATCGCGGTGCAGTCGCGGCCGACGGCAAAACCGGTGACGGTTGCGGGCTACTAATCAAATTACCGAGAGACTTTCTGCGTCAGGTCGGTACAGAGTGTGGTTTCAACATTAGCGAACGCTTTGCAGCCGGCACGGTATTTCTCAGTAACGATGAAGCACGCGCGCTGAATGCGCGTCAGCAGATCGAAACAGCCGTTCGCAAAACTGGTCTCGAAGTCGCGGGTTGGCGTGTTGTGCCGACGAACACATCGGTCTGCGGCGAACTTGCCCTCAAAACGATACCGCGCATTGAGCAAGTCTATGTCAACGCGCCGGACGACATGCCGCGTGGACGTTTTAACCGCCGGCTGTTTCTGGCAAGGCGGCGCGCCGAAAATATCATCGATGATAATGATACGTATGTCGCCAGCCTATCGTCCGTAACCATCAGCTACAAAGGCATGGTCATGCCGTCGGCGTTGGCTGATTTCTATCCGGACCTTCGCGACCCAAGGCTGGAGTCGTCCGTGTGTGTGTTTCATCAACGCTTTTCGACAAATACATTACCGGAATGGCGGCTTGCGCAACCGTTTCGCTTTCTTGCCCACAATGGCGAAATTAACACGATTCAGGGAAATCGTAACTGGGCGCAAACTCGCGCGAAGAATTTTCAGTCAGACAAGCTCGACGATATTTCGGACCTTGACCCGATTATTTCGCTGACCGGATCCGACTCGTCGAGCCTGGATAACATGCTCGAAGTTATGCGCGCCGGCGGGATGGACGTATTGCAGGCGATGAGAATATTGTTGCCGCCTGCGTGGCAGACAGTCGATGATATCGACCCCGACGTACGGGCGTTTTACGAGTTCTTTGACTGCCAAATGGAACCGTGGGACGGTCCTGCTGGAATCGTATTGACCGATGGACGCTATGCCGCTTGTTGTCTCGATCGCAATGGGCTGCGGCCTGCTCGCTACGTCATCACCAGTGACCGACATATCACGATCGCGTCCGAAGTCGGCGTCTACGACTACGAAGAAAAAGACGTTGTGATGAAGGGACGGTTGGGGCCGGGAGAAATGCTGGCCGTGGATCTGATAAATGGCCAACTGCTCGACAGCGACGATATTCACGACATCTTAAAGACGCGCGCGCCATACAAAAAGTGGCTTAAGAAGGGCGTGCGCTATCTCGACTCTGAACTCGTCGATACGCACACAGCGGCCGAGCCAATGGATGAGGCAACGCTCGCGACATATCAGAAAATGTTCAACATGAGCCGCGAGGAATTGTCAGATATTGTCGCCGTGCTCGCGCAAACTGAAATGGAGGCTGTCGGGTCAATGGGCGATGACACACCGATGGCTGTGTTGTCCAGCAAAGTACGATCGCCGTTCGACTATTTTCGACAACAGTTTGCACAAGTTACCAATCCGCCGATCGATTCGCTACGTGAACGCATCGTCATGTCGCTGCAGACGAATATTGGGCGCGAGTCGAGCCTGTTCGATATTGGGCCACAACATGCTGAGCAGGTAATCATAAATTCGCCGGTGTTGTCGCAGCTCAAGTTGCGGCAGTTACTCGGACCAGGCATGTACGAGAATAGTCAACAGTTCATTGACTTGAATATTGACAAGGATATGAGTCTGCCGGAGGCTCTCGACCAAATATGTCAGCAGGCAGAAACGGCGGTGCGCGGTGGCAAGTTACTGATCATGCTTAGCGATCGCTATATCGACAAGGCTAAGCTGCCGGTACACGCGTTACTCGCGACCGGGGCAGTTCATCATCATCTCGTCGGCCTTGGCTTACGCTGCGATGCAAACATCATTGTCGAAACGGGTGTTGCACGCGACGCGCATCATGTTGCCTGTCTGATCGGATACGGCGCCACGGCTGTCTATCCATACTTGGTCTATCAGTCACTGCACGACGTTGCTCGCCGCGGCAATTTAAGCAAGCAACAACAGCTTGGTCGCAGCTATCGGCGCGGCGTCCGCAAAGGCCTGTTTAAGATCATGTCGAAGATGGGCATCTCGTCGATCTCGAGCTATCGCGGGGCGCAGCTCTTTGAAATCGTCGGCCTGCACCAAGATGTCGTTGGGCGTTGCTTCAAGGGTACGACGTCGCGAATTCAGGGGGCTAATTTTGATGACCTGTTGGACGATCAAAAGGCGCTCGCCCATGTGGCTTGGGAGCCTCGCGAACCGGTAACGCAGGGCGGCCTTCTGAAGTTCGTTTATGGCGGCGAGTATCACTGTTACAACCCAGATGTCGTTGCAACACTACAGGCCGCTGTACGCTCGGGCGAATTCGATCGTTATAAGGAATACGCGAAACTCGTCAACGAGCGACCCGTCGCAACCTTGCGCGACTTGATGAGTATTAAGGCCGCAGCCGAGCCGGTTCCCTTAGACGAGGTCGAGCCTGTCGAGAATATTCTGCCGCGTTTCGATAGCGCAGGTATGTCACTCGGTGCGTTGTCGCCGGAGGCGCACGAAGCGCTCGCGATCGCGATGAATCGAATCGGTGCACGTTCGAACTCGGGTGAGGGCGGCGAAGATCCAGCGCGCTATGGCAACGAACGCACATCCAAGATTAAGCAAGTGGCGTCAGGTCGCTTCGGCGTTACCGCCGAATACCTCGTCAATGCCGAAGTCTTGCAGATCAAGATCGCGCAGGGCGCGAAGCCCGGTGAAGGTGGACAGTTGCCGGGTCACAAGGTCAACGACCTGATAGCAAGACTGCGTTATGCGAAACCAGGAGTTGGCTTGATTTCGCCACCGCCGCATCATGACATCTACTCAATCGAGGATCTCGCGCAGTTGATCTTCGATCTGAAGCAGGTGAATCCGGACGCGCTGGTGTCCGTCAAATTGGTGGCCGAACCAGGTGTTGGCACCATTGCCGCCGGCGTCGTCAAGGCATATGCGGATCTGATAACAATCTCAGGCTATGACGGTGGTACTGGCGCCAGTCCGCTGAGCTCGGTCAAGTATGCGGGCAGCCCCTGGGAGCTTGGTCTCTCTGAAGCTCACCAGGTGCTGCGATCGAACGACATGCGGCATAGAGTTCGTCTGCAAACCGATGGCGGGCTCAAAACCGGTGTCGACGTCGTCAAGGCCGCAATGCTCGGCGCCGAAAGTTTCGGTTTCGGCACCGCGCCGATGGTCGCGTTAGGCTGCAAGTACCTGCGCATATGCCATTTGAATAACTGCGCTACCGGCGTCGCGACGCAGAATAATGTGCTTCGCAGCGAGTACTTCATCGGTTTGCCGGAGATGGTCATCAATTTCTTCCGTTTCGTGGCTGAAGAAGTTCGCATGTTAATGGCTGAGCTTGGCGTTCGATCACTGAACGAACTCATTGGGCGTGTCGATTTGTTGGAGCCTACAGCGGGCGCGACCGAGAAACAGACGCGACTCGATTTGACACCCATCATTTCTGACAATGGGCTGTCGGCCGACACTCCGCAATACTGCACCGATCTGCGCAACGTGCCGTTTGACAAAGGCGAGCTTGCCGAGGAAATGCTTGCAGCGACACTGCCCGCAATTACCGCCAAGAGCGGCGGGAAGTTTCATTTCGACATTCGCAATTTCAATCGTTCAATTGGTGCACGACTGTCGGGCGAGATTGCCCGCCTGTACGGTAACGAAGGAATGCGCGATTCGCCTATCGACGTACTGTTGACTGGTACTGCCGGGCAAAGCTTCGGCGCCTGGAACGTGGCGGGCCTCAATCTCGATTTGATCGGTGATGCAAATGACTATGTCGGTAAAGGCATGGCGGGCGGGCGCATCGTTATTCGGCCGCCTGCCGGTATTGCCTTCGTTGCCCGCGAAACGGCAATCATCGGCAACACTTGCCTCTACGGTGCGACCGGCGGTGAGTTGTTTGCGGCCGGTCAGGCGGGAGAGCGCTTTGCGGTTCGAAACTCGGGTGCGACGGCCATAATCGAAGGCACCGGCGATCATTGCTGCGAGTACATGACAGATGGCGTTGTCGTAGTCCTGGGACAAAGCGGCGTGAACTTTGGCGCCGGCATGACTGGCGGCTTTGCCTATGTACTCGATATTGAACGCGATTTTGTCGATCGTTATAACCACGAGCTAATCGATATTCATCGAATTACGCCAGAAAGCATGGAAGCGCATCTGCATCACTTACGTTCGCTGATCGTGCAACATGTTGAGGCTACCGGTAGCGAATGGGGAGAAATGATTCTCGACGACTATCGTAGCTTCCTGCCGAAATTTTGGCTGGTCAAGCCGAAGGCAGCCGAGCTAGGCTCGCTGATCGAATCGCTGCGACGGGCGGCGTAAACGACCGCATGCCAAAGCATCCACTACAATTTCTCGAAGTCCCGCGCCGCGAGCCTGAGAAGCAGCCCGCTGACGTGCGCATTCAGCATTTCGGCGAGATTTACGACAGCTATGACGGCGCTGACGCAGCACAGCAGGCTGGCCGCTGCCTTGACTGTGGCAATCCGTATTGCGAATGGAAGTGCCCTGTTCACAACTATATTCCGAATTGGCTCGATTTGATCGAACAAGGCAAATTATTCGAAGCCGCTGATCTGTCTCATCAAACTAACTCGTTGCCTGAGATTTGCGGCCGCATTTGCCCGCAGGACCGGTTGTGCGAAGGTGCATGCACGATCGATGAGATGGGTGCTGTTACGATCGGCAGTATCGAGACCTACATTACCGACGAAGCGTACAAGCAGGGCTGGCGTCCGGACATGTCGAACGTTAGCGATACCGGCAAATGCGTTGCGATCGTCGGTGCCGGGCCGGCGGGTCTCGGCGCCGCCGACATATTGGCACGGGAGGGTATACGGTCGATTGTCTTCGATGCCTATTCGGAAGTCGGAGGACTGCTGACGTTCGGCATTCCACCGTTCAAACTCGAAAAAGAAGTTGTCTGGCGCCGCCAGGAGATACTCGAGGGCATGGGCGTCGAGTTTAGATTGAATACCAAAATTGGTGACGATATTCAGTTTGGTGATTTGGTCGATCAGTATGACGCCGTGTTCCTTGGCATGGGCACTTATAAGTACGTCGACGGCGAATTGCCGGGGCAGCGGTTACCCGGCGTGTACGATGCGTTGCCGTACCTGGTATCGAATATCAATCGCGAGCTTGGCATCGATACCGCAAACTTCGTCAGCCTCGAGGGCAAAAACGTTGTCGTGCTCGGCGGCGGCGACACCGGCATGGACTGTAACCGCACCGCGATACGCCAAGGTGCCGCGAGCGTGACCTGCGCGTATCGCCGTGACGAGCAAAACATGCCGGGCTCACGGCGCGAGGTGGCAAACAGTAAAGAAGAGGGAATCATCTTTTTGTTCAATCGGCAACCGATCGAGATTCTGGGTGACGACAGTCCGACCGGCGTAAAAGTCGTCGAAACGCGACTCGGCAAAGCCGGTCCGGACGGCCGTCGTCAGCCAGAGACGGTGCCCGGTACTGAAGAAGTACTGCCGGCCGATGCCGTCGTCATCGCGTTTGGTTTTCGACCCAATCCGCCATCGTGGTTTGACGAGCATGCGATCGAAACCCTGCCGAGTGGACGCGTGCGCGTTGCGACTCATGGCGAGTTCGCATTCCAGACGACGAACCCGAAAGTGTTTGCCGGCGGCGACATGGTGCGAGGTTCCGATCTGGTTGTGACGGCCGTGTACGAAGGGCGGGAGGCTGCCAAGGGCATCTCTAAATACCTTGGAGTTTGGTAGTCGAGTTGGCCGTGGGTGCGATGCTCCTCATCGTCATGGCTCGCTACGCTGCGCTTTACTTCCGCTGAAGAGCATCGCACCCACGGCCAAAGCACTGTTTCGCTTTCCGGTATTACGGCGGCGCTTGCGGGGTTTTTCGACCGAAGTAAAGCGCAACGCAGTGAGCCATGAGGGAGAGAAGCCCCGCAAGCACCGCCCTCAAACCCATGGCTTTACAACCTTGGCAGCCATACTGAGAATTTGACGCCTTCGTCTGTGTTTTCGGCGTCGATGTGGCCGTTGTGCCCGTCGGCGATAAGTTTTGCGATATATAAGCCAAGGCCGAGATGTTTGTCGTCCTTTTTTTCCCGCATTGAAATTAATGAATCAAACAACTGGCTGCGCATGCGTTCCGGCAAGGGCGGCCCGGGATTGCTGACGTCGAGTCGCAGATCGTCGCCTTCGACAGTCAGCGCAATATCGATTTGATCGCCGTCCGCACTAAAGCTAACTGCGTTTTCGATTAGCTTGTCGAGCATCTGGTTGATTAGTTCGGGAGAACCATCAACACTGGACTCCGTAGCCGTCGATACGAATTCGAATCGGCGCACTGTATAGGCGTCGCAATATGCGTTAACCGTGGATTCGACGACGACACGCAAATCGAAGCGCTCGGGCTCGGCATTTTTCATCAACTCTTCAACGCGACTCGCTTCACTCATTGCGGTTAGGATTCGTCGCAGTCGCTCGGCACCATCTTTGGCCCGCGCCGTATAGCCGGCCGAAGCCTCGTTTAGTTTTTCGTGTTCGAGGTTCTCGAGCGAGGATGTCACGATTGCCAGGGGTGTGCGCAACTCATGCGAGAGTTTTGACGCAAGCGTCCGAAGATATTCGTTGTAGTCGCCAAGTTGGATAAGAACATTTGAGAAGCTGCGTGAGAGGTCGCCGATCTCGTCTGCAGCGTTCGAGCTCGGAAGGGTGCTTCGTAGCTGATCGCTCTCGAGCGCGGCTTCGGCCGCGATACTCAAGCGCCGAATTCTTCGTGACAACCAGGTCGCATATCCAAGCAGACTGGCGGCGACGACCAGCATCGCGATCAAGGTCACGTTCATAAGTCGGGCGAGGCCCTGGTTTGTCAAGCTCAGTATCGCATCGGTACCCTGTTGCAAAACGATCGCGCCGATAGGGCGATTCCCAGACATGACGGGTTCGGCGACAGCAACAACAGCTTTGCCGCTGTTATCGCTGCGAAACCATTCATCATCCCGACGCCCGTCAAGCGCGCTCGCGATATAGGGTTGTTGCTCGCGACCGCCCGGATCAGGCTCAGCGAATGCCGCAGTTTTGCCGGGTTCAACGACAGCACCGTAGGCGAACCTTAGCCAGTTGGACGTTGCCGTTGATCCAGGCTGCGATGAACTCCGCAAGTTTCCGACGGTTGCGATGCGCCAGCCTGAGAAGTCGGTAACGATCATTCGCATACCCGGTTGCACTAACAAGTTTTCGGCGATTCTGGTAAGCGCCTGTGACGTGCTAACGAATGCGCCGGGCGACCGCGCGGAAAAACTTGCGCTGCGTACGCCGGGATGGTCGATCGTAGCCGTGTTATTGACGATTAGGCCCAAATGGGTGCCGAGCTGATTTAATGGCATGCGTGCCTCGAGTTGGTAGCCGCCCGGCACATCCTGCCAATACGCGCGAATCGTGGGCTCCGGCGCAAAGCCGAAGGCATTCTGCATATACGTAACAACTGACCCCGGCGCCTCTGCCGCGAAAGATAACGCCTCTTCGAGATACGGTGGGTTCGCGCTAATCAGACGAACGCGATCTGCGTGCTGCGCGCCATCACCCGGTATCAGCGAGTTTGCATTCGCATAAATAACATTGTGATCACTAATTGACACATATAGATAGGCAAACTGTTGATGCAATCCGATCGCGAAGCGGATCGGGCCGTCCGGCCCCGGCAAGTCGCGAAGCGCGGGCTTTTCGATCGTCCAATCATCGAAATAACCATCGATTAACGGCGCAGTTTCGAGTTGGTGGCCGTAGAGTTGATCACCAATCAAGTAGTCGTTGCTGCCGATATCCGGAAATTCTTCGGCGTACTGCTCCATCGAGTCTGCAAACGCACTAGCAGTGCTTGCCAGCATCTGTTGCTGACTAGCACGCAATGCAGATTCGGTTTCACGAATAAATTCGCAGCCGGCCCATGGCAACATCAATGCGAGTAGGCTGACCAGAAGTAGCTGCCGCTTCAGCGTCATCGCTTAAACGTCCGCTACTCGGACAACCAGCGGTAACCCATACCGTAGACGGTTTCGATGGCGTTAAAATTTGGATCGATTGCAACGAACTTGCGGCGAATACGTTTGATATGGGACGTGATCGTATTGTCGTCGAGTACGGCCTGAGCGGCATCCATCAGTTGTTGGCGATTCTTGACGTGGCCCGGGTAGCGAGCCATCGCGTGCACAAGCCAGAATTCGGTCAAGGTCAGGCCGACAGGTTGATCGGACCACGCGATCGCCATCCGATCGGTATCGATTTCAAGCAGTCCGCGCGTAATTCGGCTTTCGGTTCGCTTCGGATTTTGTAGCGCGTCAAGTCGACGAAACAGTGCCGCAATCCGTGCCATCAAGTGCGGCAGGCTGATGTCTTTTGTCAAATAATCGTCCGCGCCGAGGCGTAGACCCGAGACCGCGTCGAATTCGCTGTCGCGCGCGGTCAAGAAAATGATGGGCAGATCGGCGGAGCGTGAGCGCAGGTCTCGACACAACTCGAAGCCACCTTCGACATCGTCTCTGAGATTGATGTCGATCACGACCAAATCCGGCAGCCGCGTGGCGAACGCCTCCAGGGCGGGCGCACGCGCGTCGTAAGCGTCGACCACATAACCCTCACGGCGAAACGCCGCGACGTAGTTTTCTCTGATCGCCAATTCATCCTCGACGATCGCAATGCGTTTGGCCACAAGCTGCTCCGTTGATTACGACCACAATTTGCCACATTACGCCTGTGCATTGCCACGCTCAGGTCGATAGATCGGCCCAATGGTCTGTTGCAATGCTGATAACCGCAAAGGGAGAGCTGCAATGCACCGACGAAAAATAAGGCTATTGGCCGGGCGCGCGCTAACGACCGCATGGATGTTAATAGCTGCGGCCAGCGCACTCGCTAGTGAAATCAAGCCAGAACAAGTTCAATCAGGAAGCCTGTTGTTGCGCATGCAGCAGGGCTATCGCGTTGCGACGCTGATGAACACCGATGTAGAGATGAAAATCAGTGGCCTCGTTGCACGCGTCAAAGTGCGCCAAGAATTTGAGAACACGGGTCAAGACTGGGTTGAGGGAATCTATGTGTTCCCTTTGCCGGACAAGGCCGCAGTTGACCGCATGCGTCTGCACATAGGCGACCGTTTCATCGAAGGCGAAATTCGAGAGAAAGAAAAAGCCAGGAAGGAATATGAGCGGGCGAAAGCCGAGGGCAAGAAAGCCAGCCTAATTGAACAGCAAAGACCAAACATGTTTACGACATCGGTCGCGAATATCGCGCCCGGTGAACGTGTCGTCGTCGAGATCGAATATCTCGAAGACCTGCAATACGCAAATGGAATGTTCAGCTTGCGATTTCCGATGACGCTGACGCCCAGGTATATCCCCGGAACGCCGTTGCCGGATCGGCAGGGCAGCGGTTGGTCTGCGGATACGACACAAGTCGACAACGCATCTTTGATTTCCCCGCCGATGGTTGCAAATTCGAGTGCACACCGTGCATCCATACAAATAGATTTGAACGTCGGCGTACCACTCGAAATCATCGCCAGTCGATATCACCCGGTCAACGTCGCACAGCAGAGCGGCCGCTACGACATTGTGCTGGCCGGTCAGACGGTGCCGATGGACCAGGATTTTGAGCTCATCTGGAAGCCGTTAGCTGCGGCTGCGCCACAGGCTATGGCATTTACAGAGACGATAGACGGTGAACCTCACTATTTACTGATGGTCATGCCGCCATCAACGGAATCTGCCGCCAAACAGCTGATGCCGCGCGAGATGATTTTCATCATCGACACATCGGGTTCGATGCACGGAACCTCGATCGGACAGGCGAAAAAAGCACTTGGCCGCGCATTGAAACGCCTGCGTGCCGGCGACCGCTTCAACGTCATCGCATTCAGTTCACAGCCCAATGCCTTATTCCCAACCAGCGTCGCGGTCGATAGCGGCAGCATGTCTGCTGCCGATGCATTCGTTGCTTCGCTTCAAGCCAATGGCGGCACAGAGATGCGCGCCGCGCTCGAACTCGCGCTTGGTAATCCGCCTGCAGAGACTCATCTACGCCAGGTTGTGTTCATTACCGATGGGGCCGTCGGTAATGAGGACGAGTTGTTCAAACTGATCGATCGGCGGCTTGGCAACGGGCGACTGTTTACCGTAGGAATCGGCTCGGCGCCGAACAGCTGGTTCATGCGCAAAGCGGCCGAGACCGGCCGCGGTACTTACACGATGATCAGTGCTCTAAATGAAGTCGGCGAAAGGATGGACTTGTTGTTCGGCAAAATCGAACAACCCCAGGTAACGAACATTTCAATCGACTGGCCGAGTGGTGTAATCGTCGATGCGTATCCTGATGTCGTACCTGATCTTTACGTCAATGAGCCGGTATCGGTCAAAGCAAAAATTAGCGGCGTAGTGCACGACACGGACGTTGTCGGCATCAGTGGGAACACCGTCAATGGCGCGTGGGTTCGCGAGTTGGCGATTGCGGATGGCGCTGACAGCCCGGGCGTCGCCGCGCTGTGGGCAAGAGCTCGCATCGGTGAACTGATGGATATGGGACGGCGCGGCGCCGATGCGTCCGAGATTCGCGACGAAGTTGTCTCGACAGCGCTCAAACACCACCTCGTCAGCAAGTATACGAGCCTGATCGCCGTCGATAAGACGCCGGCTCGCGTTGCCGGCGAGTTGCTGCGACGTGACCAGGTACCGAACCGGATGGCCTATGGACAGAGCAGCCATGCGATATTCGGATTTCCGGCGACGGCGACGAATGCCGCACAACTACAGTTGTTCGGCGCGGCCTGCATGCTGGCGGCGATGTTTATGCTGCTACTCGGGCGCGTTCGACGGCGTGGCCAGCGTGCGTTGGCTCAATAAGCGACGACGGCGCTGGATTGTGTCCTGCCTTCTTGGACTCGGTTTCTTGGCTTTGGGCCAGGGGGCCTACATTCCGGCGAAAGCCTGGGTTGCGCAGGAGCTGATGCTGCGCGCGTGGGATCGTGCGGGCTACGGTGCAATAAATCCGGTGCCTTGGCCATGGGCCGACACCTGGCCGGTGGCACGCTTGTTGGCCAAAGGCGGCGAGATCGACCTAATTGTGCTAGCCGGCGGCTCCGGACGAACGCTGGCTTTCGGTCCGGGCCATCTCAGTGCCAGTTCGTTACCGGGCAAGCGTGGTAATAGCGTCATCGCTGGACATCGTGATACTCATTTCAGGTTTCTTCAGCACCTAGCACTCGGAGAGGCGCTACGGATCGAGACGGCGGACGGGCATGCGCACCTGTACGAAATCATAGATCTCGATGTCGTCGATTCGAGGCGCAGCAGCTTGTTGCTCGACAGTGACGAACCGATGTTGAGTCTCGTCACCTGTTATCCGTTCGATGCGTCCGATACCGGCGGGCCGATGCGTTACGTTGTAACGGCCAGACGATTACCGTAACGAGTCAGCGTTCATCAAAGCCGCACGCAATAGCGCCGCGACGCTCATTGCGTCCGTGATTTCTCCCGAACCAACCATTGCGATTGCATCCATCAATGGTGTTTTTCGAACCTCGAGCACCTCGGTCTCGTCAAACGCGGTCCGACCCGCACTGAGTTCCTCGGCAATGAAGACGACGCCGAGCTCGTTTGTAATCGAGTTGCTCAGGTGTAACTGCATCAATTCAGTCCAGCAATCTGCAGTAAGTCCGGTTTCTTCCTTAAGCTCACGTTTTGCCGCAGCAAGCAGGTCCTCATCGTGTGGGGCGCCGCCCATCGGCAGCTCCCAGGACCATTCGCCCAAGGTGTAGCGATCTTGTCCGACCAGCCACGTATTGTTGTTCTCGTCGAGCGGCAAGATCGCCACGGCGCGGTTCTTGAAATGAATATGGCCATAGTCATTCCGCCCACCGCGTGGATTAATAACTTTGTCCTCGAGCACCTGCATCCAGTCATTCTCGTAGACGAGACGAGAGTCGATCTTTTTCCAGCTCATGAACGTTCACCTGCGGTCTGAGGTGCAAAGATGATACCGCAGCCGGCGAATAATCAATGACGATTGCCTGGTCCTCTGAAGTCGTTCATAGTGGTTGTTGGCCTCCGCTGCGGGGCCGTCTTTTTGCAATCCGGACGCCAATGACAGAGCACAGAGCCCGGCTCACGCACGGCCCGGTCGGACGACACCTTGTCGACATGACCGTTCCCGTTCTCTTCGGCATCACGACAATGATGACGCAGAGCCTGATTGACACGTGGTTTATTGGCCGGGTCGGGGACCGCGAGCTAGCCGCATTTGGATTCGGCTTTCCGATACTAATGATCGTGACCAGTATCGCGATCGGCCTTGGGGCCGGAACATCGTCGGTGGTTGCACGGGCAATTGGTTCCAATGATCATCACCGCGCACGACGGCTTGCAACCGATAGCCTGATTCTTTCGTTCCTGATCACGTTCGTCATTTGCGCCATCGGCATGCTGACGATCAATCCGCTGTTTCGGCTTCTCGGTGCGCCGGAAGACATGTTGCCGCTGATACGCGGCTTCATGTTGATTCTCTACTCGGGAGTGCCGTTCATCGTTGTCGGCATGGTTGGTATGGCGAGCATGCGCGCAACCGGTGACACGCGTCTGCCAAGCATGTTGATGGTGCTGGCGTCCGTCTTGAATGTGATTTTCGATCCGATTCTTATTTTCGGCATTGGGCCGGTACCGGCAATGGGATTGAACGGTGCGGCGATGGCAGCACTGGTGGCGCGTGCGACGATTTTCATTGGAACTTTGTATTTGATGAAGATGCGTCTCGATATGGTCAGCTTCAACAAACCCGATCCAAAGGAGTTACGAAAATCCTGGGTGGATGTCTTGCACGTTGGCCTACCGGCAGCCGGCACCAATGCGATCGTGCCGCTCGCCGCCGTTGTCGTTACTGCAATGATCGCGCGCTTCGGTGCTGATGCCGTTGCCGGATTTGGCGTGGCCAGCCGCATCGAATCGACGGTACTGGTCATTTTTTATGCGATGTCGTCGATTATCGGCCCGTTCGTCGGGCAGAATCTTTCCGCCGGTCGAGAAAGGCGAATTCTCCACGCGCTGTGGTTATGCGCAATATTCTGCATCGCGAGCGGGTTGGTTATTGCGATTGTCCTCGCATTGTTTTCGGGCTCTATTGCGGCACTGTTTAGTCAGAGCGAAGACGTCATCAGTGTTACCCGCCTATTTCTGTGGGTAGTTCCTGTCAGCTACGGAACCTACGGCATGGTCATGGTCATGAACGCCGCTTTCAATGGTTTGGGTAAACCGATGCCGGGTGTGTGGATTAGCGTTGCTCGCACCTTCGTTTTGTATGTGCCGCTGGCACTCATCGGAGCGAAATTTTTCGGCGTGATCGGTATTTTTGCGGCTTACGCCGTCGCCAACATCGTGTCCGGCATTGGCGCCTATATTTGGGCACGCGCCGCTGCGCATCGTCTGTGCACGGACGACTGACAGGATCACATCGCGAGCAATACCTTTCGACGATAGCCGACATGCATGCCGATTCCGCGGCTTGCCAAGAACACCATGAAGGCAAGCCATAGGCCATGGTTACCCCAAGGCTGCAACAGGTACCAGGCCGGCAGAAATACGATAAATGTCGATACGATCATGATGTTGCGCATATCGCGAGCGCGCGTTGCGCCGACGTATACGCCGTCGTAAAGGAATGACCAGACCGCGATTAATGGCGAGATGATCATCCACGGCAGATACCGGGTCGCCGCATCACGAATTTCTGGTAGATCGGTCAGGAGGGCTATCAGGAACGGACCTCCAATCGCATAGCAAATACTGAAACCAACCGCAAAATACAGCGACCATTTCAGGCTCAGTCGCACAGCAGTTTGCAGCGCCTCGCGATTTTTCTCGCCAATTGCCTTACCGACGAGTGCCTCGGCCGCATGTGCAAAACCGTCCAACCCGAATGCGGTTAAGTTTTGAAAATTCATCATGATCGCATTCGCAGCGAGGATGACTTCGCCCATTCGCGCGCCCTGCGCCGTAACGAACCCGATTGCAAACATCAACGCCATCGTGCGAACGAAAAGATTGGCATTAACTGCAAAAAAAGCGCCGTATTCCTTGATCTTGACAAGCTTTGCCACTGGCCATCGGCCGCCATGTTTTCGTATCGCCCTTGCGGCAAAATAGAGTCCAACCACAAGTCCCGAGTATTCGGCGATCACCGATGCCAATGCCACGCCGTCGACTTTCATGCCGAGTACGACAACAAATAACAGGTCAAGAAAAATATTGATTAGATTGACCGTTAGAAAGATTAATAACGGCACGCGCGCGTTCTGTAATCCAAGAAACCAGCCGATCAGAACCATGTTGGCCAGCGTTCCCGGCGCGCTCCAGATACGAATGAAGAAATACTCGAGCGCATACTGTTCGATGCGTATCTCGGCACCGACCAGTTGCATCGCTAGCTGACTGATCGGCCACTGCAGCAGCAATAATGTCAATGCGATGGCGAGCGCAGCGATGATTGCTTGGCCGAGAGACACGCGCAATCCATCAAAGTCGTTGGCACCGAAATACTGCGCCGCGATGCCGGTAGTGCCCATTCGCAGGAAATTCACGCCGGTGTACAAAAAACTGAAAAGCACACTGCCAATCGCAACTGCGCCGAGATATACAGGGCTCTCCAGGTGACCGGTCACGCCAGTGTCCACCATGCCGAGTAACGGCACGGAGATGTTGGAGAGGATCATCGGCGCCGCAATGCGCCAGACGTCACGGTCGCGCGGTACTGCGCGGTCAGTCAACGCGCGTCAACCGAAGGCATTAACGCCGGTCAGCTCCCGACCCACCGTGAGCTGGTGAATCGTCTCGGTACCTTCATAGGTAATGACGCTTTCAAGATTTAGCATGTGACGTATCGGTACGTACTCGGCACTGATGCCCGCGCCGCCCAAAATGTCGCGCGAGTCGCGCGCAATGTCGATTGCTGCGCGGCAGTTGTTCCATTTCGCTAGCGACACCTGTGTCGGTTTGAGCTTGCCGGCGTCCTTTATTCGGCCGAGTCGCAGCGATAACAGTTGTGCAGTCGTAATTCTGCGGCTCATATCCGCGAGTCGAATCTGAATCGTCTGTGTGTTCGCCAATGGCTTGCCAAATAGCACGCGATCCTGAGTGTAGTTAAGCACTTCACTAAGACAGGCCTGCGCCGCGCCAATAACGCCCCAAGTAATGCCGTAGCGGGCTTGCGTCAGGCAACTCAACGGGCCGCGCAGCCCGCTGACGCCTGGCAATACATTTCCCTCAGGTACGCGAACGTTGTCGAAGAACAGGCCGGACGTCACCGAGGCTCGCAGCGAGAACTTGTTCTCGATTTCCTGCGTCGTATATCCGGGCATGTCTTTTTCGACGATGAAGCCCAGTATCCCCTCGTCGGTTTTCGCCCAAACCAATGCCAAATCGGCGATCGTGCCATTCGTGATCCACATCTTGGCGCCATTCAGTATCCAATCGCCGCCATCGCGCCGTGCATGAGTTTTCATGTTGCCCGGATCGGACCCGCCCTGCGGTTCGGTTAAACCGAAACATCCGATAGCTTCACCGCGCGCCATCGGCGGTAGCCAGCGTTGTTTCTGTTCATCCGAACCGAAGGCATAAATCGGATACATAACAAGGCTCGATTGGACAGAAACAAAACTGCGCAGGCCGCTATCGCCGCGCTCCAGCTCCTGGCAGATCAAGCCGTAGCAAATGCTGTTCAGTCCGGCACAGTCGTAGCCTTCGATCGAACTACCGAGTAGGCCGAGCTCCGCAACCTGTGGAACCAATTCCTGCGGAAACGTGTGTTGTTCGAAGGCTTCTCGCATTAGCGGCAGCGCTTTTGCGTCCACGAAGCGGGCGACAGAATCACGGACCATCAATTCGTCATCGGAGAATTCCGAGTGAATGTCGTAGAGGTCCATCGGATCAAGTCTGGAAGTGGCCATCGATGCGGTCCTTAGAAATGGTGGCGATTCGTCTGCGGCGCTGATTCTAGACGAATCCTCAGCCGCTAACATACATGGATCCGTTGCGTTCGCTAAAAGGGAATGCCGACCCGGCGATAAATCACTGATAGCAACCACGCCGGGCCAATCATTATGGTCTGCAGATCCTCAATAATTGCGCCAAAACCCTTTTCATTACGGTGTCCGAGCCACAGACCGATCAAGCCGGCAGCCAGCAGACCGATCGACACGCGCAGCGGCGCGAACGAGGACTGTTGCAGCCACAGCTGGCAGAAAGCGAGGCCGAGAATGAATGGCAACAAGCCGATCGCGAGCGACAGCGAAATGATGAAGTAATACACCGCGGTCACCATCAGAAAAGCGCTGCCCCAGTTTAAGAGCGGGGATATCTCATAAAACTGTACCGGAATCGGCAGGGTCCAAAGTATCCCGACGGTGCCGAGCACCACCATCGGTACAGCTGCCCAGTAAACCCAAGGGTAGGTCAGGTTGCGGTGATTGCTTTCGTATCGCTCGAGCCAGCTGTGGGTTTCGCTCATGACGGGGTCCCTGATCCGGGCCGTTTATTCTACATAAGCGTGACGTACTTCAGGATTTGTTCAGCCAGTAATTGGGTACAATTCGCTCGTAAACTTCGCAGGCAATTAAAGGACAGAATGATGAATATCAAATCGGTACGGGCGTTATCGCTCGTTGTCGGATTCGCGGTGCTCGTAACGGGCTGTCAGACGCTGGACCCATATACGCGGGAAGAAGAGACCAGCAAGGCGACCAAGGGCGCATTGATTGGTGCCGCTGCCGGTGCCGTCGTAGGCCTGGTCTCGGGTGACGATGCTGTTGAGCGTCGCCAACACGCATTGATTCTTGCCGGTGTCGGCGCCTTGGCGGGCGGCTCTATTGGCTACTATATGGATCGCCAGGAAGCGCAGTTGCGCGCCGAGCTCGAAGGCACAGGCGTCAGCGTTACACGCATTGGCGACAATATTACGCTGAATATGCCCGGCAATGTCACTTTCGCAACGAACAGCTCCGACCTGAGCCCGGCATTCTTCGACGTACTGACTTCGGTCGGCAAAGTACTGGGTGAGTATGACCAGACTGTCGTCGAGGTCGCCGGCCATACCGACAGCACAGGCAGCGAGTCTCACAACCAGAGCCTATCGGAGCGTCGGGCAACGTCGGTGGCGACCTACCTGCAGACGCAGGGCGTCTCCAATCAGCGTGTGATTACCGTCGGCATGGGCGAGCTTCGTCCGGTTGCCGATAACACTTCGTCTTCCGGTCGCCAGGCAAATCGCCGCGTTGAGATTACGATGGTACCGGTCACCGCCGGTTAGCGTTACAGCCAAAGCAACGAATGGCGGCGCCCCACGGATGGGGCGCCGCGTTTTTTTGGTGCCGATGAAACCTAACTACGGCAAAGCCGACTCCGGCGAATGGATTGAAGACAGCGGCTACATTCGTCGGCTGTTATTGGACGACAATGACGGCTCGAGGCATCAACGCTTTATCATCGGTCTCAACAACAAGCAGTCGCTGCTGATCGCCCATAATATTGAGCTCGCAAAGCGGGTCCCTGTCGGTATGGGCGATCGCGTGTCGTTTCGCGGCATGTACGAATACAATGACCTGGGCGGGTTGGTGCACTGGACGCACCACGACCCTTTAGGAATCGAAGACGGCGGCTGGATTCGGTACGGCAGAAAAACGTACTCGTAGGACCTATCGTAGCGCGTTACTAAGCAGCGCTGGTGGTCATGGCCGCACGCATTTTTTTCATCGCGTTTGCCTCGATCTGACGAATACGCTCCGCCGATACCTCATAGACATCGGCAAGCTCATGCAGCGTCTTCTTGTCGCCAGTCAGCCAGCGGCTTTCGATAATGTCGCGACTGCGGTCATCGAGTGTCTCGATCGCCTCGGCCATGCGCGTGCTCGCGTCATCAGACGTGTCAGCTTTTTCGACCAGTGTTGCCGGGTCCGAGTCGGGCGCCGGCAGATACGCAGCGGGCGAAAATACTCGCTCGTCGTCTGCAGCAGGTGCCGGATCGAATAGCGCGTCACGCGCACTCAAGCGTTTCTCCATCTCAGTGACGTCTTTCGGGCTGACACCGAGATCTTTAGCGACGGCTAGCGTTTCGTCATGCGACAACCAGGCGAGGCTCTTCTTGTTCTTACGGAGATTAAAGAACAGTTTGCGTTGCGCCTTTGTTGTCGCGACCTTGACGATGCGCCAGTTGCGCAGGACGAACTCATGAATTTCGGCACGAATCCAATGTACGGCGAAGGACACCAGACGAACGTCGTACTCCGGATCGAATCGCTTGACCGCCTTCATCAGGCCGACGTTGCCTTCCTGAATCAGATCTCCAAGCGGCAGTCCGTAGCCCATGTAGCCTTTGGCGATGTGCACGACAAAGCGCAGATGTGCGAAGACCAAGTCACGTGCCGCGTCGAGGTCGTCCTCGTCGCGGAAGCGGTGCGCCAATGCTTGCTCGTCTTCCTTACTCAATACGGGTACGCTGCCTACTGCCTGTATATAGGCGTCAAGGCTGCCGACCGGGCCGGCAAGTACGAGGTCATGGTTTGTGGACGCAACTGTAGCGGTCATTCGTTCTCCTCCGATGGCACAAGCTATTTTAGCACTCGCCACCTTAGAGTGCTAACAGCAGTCGTTGGTTCCATTGCGCGCCGGACGACAACTGGCCTAAAAACAGCAAGTTATGAGGCCAGAAGGCGAGATTTCGCCGGTTGGCAGTCTAGCGAGGCTCGATTCGACGCATGTGCCGGGCGGCCGCAAACCACGATCCGACCAGGCCGAGGCCTACGCCGATGCCAATGATGGTCCCGACCTCAGCCAAGTCGAACGTCAGCACGGCCGCCCCACTTTGATACAACCCGGCCAAACGCGCGACCGGTGGCTGCAGCAAATAAATGCCGTACTGGACGAGCGCGATCGCCAGTAATCCACCGAGCAGGCCATACCAAAACCCGGTCCAGAGAAACGGCCGGCGGACAAACGCATTGCTCGCGCCGATCAGTTTTGTCACTTCGATTTCGTCGCGACGGTTTTGGATGTCGAGACGAATTGTATTGCCGATAATGACGATGATCGCCGCCGCTAATAAAACGCCGCCAATAAATATCGCCTGTCGAACGATGTCAAGTATTGCGTGAAAACGCTGTACCCACTCGGTATCGACCTGCACCAGTTCAGTTTCCGGAAGATTGGCGAGCTCTTCACGCAACAGAATCATCGATTGGCCGGTGTTCGCCGGGCTGGGTCGTACGACGAGTGTATGCGGCAGTGGATTGTGCGACAGCTGATCCATTGCATCGCCAAACCCCGACTGTTGTTTGAACTCAAGAAGGGCATCGTCGGCAGAGACCAAGGTCACGGCCTCGACGTCGGCACGCTGTCGAATCAGCTGCGCCAAACCCTCCGCTTCGCTCAACGTCAGTTGGCGATCGAGAAAGACCGAAAAGTCGAGCGCGTCATCCCAGGCACCACTGACGGCTGCCGCATTCTTGATGATGAGATTCAATGCGGCCGGTAATGCAAGCGTGATGCCGATCACCAGCACGATCATCAGACTCGCGAATGGTTGCCGCGCCAGCCGACCAAGCGAGCCCGTCGCCGTTTCTACGTGGCGTCGAAACCAGATGGACACGGGGCCTGCCGAACGAACCGGTGCCGCCGCGTCCGAGTGGCGGTTCACTGCCACGGATTGTCCTCCGATGGAGAAACGACCAAAGATTCGTCGTGGAAACTCTCGTGCGTATCGTGGATTCGCTGACCGTTTTCGAGCGCGATTCGCCGGCAGCCAAGTTTGTCGATCAAGTCGATATCGTGACTGGCGATCAAAACGGTCACGCCAAACTCGTTAAATCGCCGAAACACGCGCATGACTTCGAGTGACAAATCCGGATCGAGATTGCCGGTTGGCTCATCGGCAATGAGCAATTTTGGTCGAGTCGCAATCGCGCGGGCGATACCGACACGCTGTTGTTCGCCCGCGGACAGCGTTTCCGGGTTGCGTTTTTCCTTATGAAGTAGACCGACTTGCTCGAGCGCAGCACGCACACGACGGCCGGCCTCACGATTGCCGACGCCGGCAATGACGAGCGGCAGTGAAACGTTGTCGGCAACGCTGCGGTCGTACAAGAGTTTGTGATCCTGAAACACCATGCCGATCTGGCGCCGATAGGCCGGAATCTTGCGACGACGCACGCGACTTGTGTTTTGCCCGTCCACGATGACCTGGCCGCTGGTTGGCCGTTCGATCAGTGCGATCAAGCGCAATAGTGTGCTTTTGCCGGCGCCGGAATGACCGGTGATAAAGACCATTTCGCCTTTGTCGATCGACAGGTCGAGATCAGACAGCGCTTCCTGGCCACCCGGAAAGCGTTTCGTCACATTTTCGAGACGAATCATGACGTGATGTTACTCAAGCTTGAGTGTCGCGGCTCATTAGAGCGTCAACGAAATCTTCCGCAGAAAATGGCTGCATGTCTTCGGCGGCTTCGCCGATGCCGATGAAACGCACGGGTACCTGCAGTTGGTTGGCGATAGCGAGCAGAATGCCACCCTTTGCGCTGCCGTCCAACTTGGTGACCGTTATGCCGGTCAGCGCCAGCGCGTCGTGAAACTTTTCAGCCTGCACGAGCGCATTCTGACCCTGGCTCGCGTCGAGAACCAACATGATCTCATGTGGCGCTTGCTCGTCCTGGCGCGCAATGACTCGCCGCACTTTAGTCAGTTCGTCCATGAGCCCTTGCTGGTTTTGCAGGCGACCGGCAGTGTCGGCAAGTAGGACATCGATGCCGCGTGCCGACGCAGCTTCCCAGGCATCAAAGATCACGGCGGCCGGGTCCGCTCCGCTTTGCTGCGCAATCACCGGCACGTCATTACGTTCACCCCAGACCTGTAATTGCTCGACGGCCGCCGCCCGAAACGTGTCACCCGCTGCAAGCATCACGCTCATACCTTGGTCCAGTAGCCGCTTCGCCAGCTTGCCGATCGTTGTCGTCTTACCGGCGCCATTGACGCCGACCATCAGAATCACAAACGGATTCGATTGCTGCGGAATTTCAAGCGGTACGGCAACCGGTTGGAGGATTGATAACAACGACTGTCTGAGCCCCGCGAACAATGCCTCTACATCATTAAGTTGCTTGCGAGCCAGGCTCGCCTGTAACTCGGCAATGATTCGCTCCGTAGTATCGATGCCGACGTCGCCCATGACCAGCAACGATTCGAGTTCGTCGAGTGTGTCCTCGTCGATCTTGCCGCCTGGGGCCAGATTCGCCAGGTCGTAAGTCAGCCAGCTGTCGCCACGATTGAGCCGCGATCGGAGGCGCTTGAAGAAGCCTTGGCGTTCACCGCCCGCCGGATCTTCTTGCTTTGTGTCCGTTTTGTTTTTCCCAAACATCAGTAGTCGAACCTATTCGCGGCTTCCCCTAAACTGTCCGGATTCATGCATCGCCACATCCAGTGCCAATGACACGACGCCAGGCCGCCGGAAAAAGAAAATCCGATAAAAGAAAATCCGATAAGGGATCGACATCCCATCCCGGACGGCTGCGTATTGTAGCGGGAATCTGGCGCAGTCGGGTGCTTGAGATCGCTGACGTAGCGGGACTGCGGCCGACGCCCGAGCGCGTTCGCGAAACCCTGTTTAACTGGCTGACCCCGGGCATTACAGGCAGTCGCTGTCTGGATCTTTACGCCGGCACAGGAGCGCTCGGACTCGAGGCGCTGTCGCGCGGTGCGAATGAAGTCGTTTTCGTCGAAAAATCACGGCGTGCCGTGACTGCGTTACAGAGGAATTTCGAAAAATTAGACGCGCACGGCGCGAGCGTTCAGCAACGCGATGCCGTCATGTTCTTGAACGATTTTTGTGGCGAGCCCTTCGATATCGTGTTTCTGGACCCGCCGTTCGCCGACGATAACATTGCCGAATTGTGTAGACTGCTTGCGGAGACGAATAGCCTGAAGTCCGGTGCCAAGATCTATGTCGAGCAAGATCGGCATCGGCCGGAGCCCGAGTTGCCGGCGGGCTGGAGTTTACTGAAACAGAAGACGGCCGGTAATGTGCGTTATGCGCTCATTGCCGTGGGTCTCGAATAGTCGTACCGACAGGAGAACGAAATGACAGTTGCTGCGATGTACCCGGGAACGTTCGATCCGATCACGCTCGGTCATGAAGACCTGGTTCGGCGCGCGGCCGTGTTGTTCGACAAAGTCGTTGTCGCGATTGCCGCAAACACCGGTTCGAAGGAGCCGATGTTTTCGGTTGACGAACGTGTCGATATGGCCAAGGCGGCACTCGCTGATATTGGCAACGTCGAAGTCGCGCGTTATGACGGACTCACTGTAGACTTCGCGCGTGAGCATGGTTTGCGCGTCATCATTCGCGGCCTTCGCGCGGTATCCGACTTCGAATACGAATTCCAGCTCGCCAATATGAATCGACATCTGACTGACGACGTGGAAACGGCCTTCCTGACACCAACCGAGAAGTACACATTTATTTCGTCGAGCCTGGTGCGAGAGGTGGCCGAGCTCGGTGGCGACGTCAGCGAATTTGTCTCACCGAAAGTCGGGGCCGCGCTGTTGAAGCGTTGTGGCAAGCAATAAACGGGCTGGCCGAGGGAGGCCCTCGTTCAAATAGGCGACGACGCTAAGAACGGCTCCGTGTATGAGGCCTCCCATCGTCATGGCTCGCTGCGCTGCGCTTTACTTGCGATGAGAAGCCTCACACACGCACCCTACGCAACTATCTCTGGCAGTTCTTGCAATAAAAGGTAGAGCGTTGTCCCTGCACGATAACCGTAATTGGAGTCTTACAAATCCGACAGGGTTCGTTTTCGCGGTCGTACACATCAAGCTGCTGCCGAAAGTAACCGGCCTCGCCGTCGCCGCCATAGAAGTCTCTGAGCGTCGTGCCACCCGCGCGAATCGCACGCTCGAGTACATCTTTAATAGAGCCAGCGAGTCGTTCATAGCGATGTTTGGCGATGCGCCCGGCCGCCCGCTTCGGATGGATGCCGGACAGAAACAACGATTCGCTCGCGTAAATGTTGCCAACGCCGACGACTATTTGAGCGTTCATGATGAATTGTTTGATGGCGACGCGACGGCCGCGGGAGCTTGTCCACAGATACTCGTCGGAGAATTCCTCACAGAGTGGCTCGGGACCCAAGGATCGCAGCAATTCATGTCCTAACGGGTCCTCGCTCCAGTGCAGCGAACCGAAGCGCCGCGGGTCCGTCAGCCGCAGGGCTTTGCCGGACGAAAACTCGACATCGACATGATCGTGTATGCCGGCCGGTGTCCCGGCATCAACGACATAAACATGTCCGGACATGCCGAGGTGCAAGATCGCCGTGCCTTGGGTCGTGTTGATCAGCAAGTATTTTGCGCGACGGCCAACCGACGTGATCGTTGCACCCAGCAGTTTCGTGTCAATGATCGGGCTTATTGGCCATCGCAGTCGCCGCTCGCGAATAACGACGTTGACGATCGTCTGTTCCTCGACGTGTGGCGCGATGCCGCGGCGGCTGGTTTCGACTTCAGGTAGCTCTGGCATGGCAGCCATTGTGCACAATATGGACACAAAAAAGCCCGCTCGATGGCGGGCTTTTTGCGATTGTTTGCTGCTCGAGCGTCTTACTTGATCTTGGCTTCCTTGTACGCGACGTGCTTACGAATCGTCGGATCGTACTTTTTGGTCTTCATCTTTTCTGGATGCAGGCGCTTGTTCTTGGTCGTCGTGTAAAAGTGACCGGTGCCGGCGCTCGAAACGAGGCGAATTTTTTCGCGATTAGTTTTGGCCATGGTATTTTCCTTAAGCGCCGCTTAAACGTGCGTGCCCTTGGCACGCAGATCTGACACGACTTTGTCGATGCCATGCTTGTCGATGATGCGCATGCCCTTGTGCGAAATCTTGAGACGAACCCAACGTTTCTCGGATTCCAGCCAAAACCGCTTGTTCTGCAAATTCGGCAGAAAACGGCGCCGCGTCCTGTTATTGGCGTGGGATACGTTGTTGCCGCTTTGCGGCCGCTTCCCGGTGATTTGGCAGACCTTGCTCATGACGTTTAAGTCTCTGATTTTACTAAAAGTTGCCCACGAGCGGTGAGCAAAGAGCGCAACTTTATACCAGCCTGAGGTGGGTATGGCAAGGTGCCGATTTAAGGGATTTAAGGGGTCGGATCCAATTTGCCTGCGATTAGCTCGTGCGACGAGGCTGCCACCCGGTGGCAAATGGTAAATTGGATCCGACCCCTTAAATCGCCGACGAATGTGGGTATTCGTGCGCGTATTAAATCAGGCCCCGTGCGGCCAGCGACGTGGTCTCGCCGCTGCCGACAATCAGGTGGTCCAAGAGGCGGATGTCCACCAGCTCCAGCGCCGACTTGAGGCGCTGAGTGATGCGCTCATCAGCCTGGCTGGGCTCGGCCACACCGCTTGGATGATTGTGGGCGAGGATCACGGCAGCGGCGTTGATTCTGAGCGCCTCCTTGACGACCTCACGCGGGTAGACGCTGGTGCCGTCGATGGTGCCACGGAACATTTCGTTAAATTGCAGTACGCGGTGACGGTTATCGAGATACAGGCAGCAGAACAATTCGTGACCCAGATGCCGCATCTTTGCGAGCAGGAAGGCCGACGTATCGGCGGGACTCTTGATGGTCTCCCCGACGGCGAGGGTTTCGGCAAAGTAGCGGCGCGCTAATTCTGGCAAGGATCGTAGGACAGCGGCTCGGGCGGCACCGATGCCACGCTCAGCGGTAATCGTCTCGACATCAGCGTGCAGAAGCGCAGTCAGGCTGCCGAATCGCCGTAACAGGCGCGCCGCCAGCTCATGCGCCGAAACGACCCCATTGCCGCTCATCAACAGCGCTGCGATCAATTCGGCATCCCTGCCCTGATCGGTCTGGCCATTATCTGACACAGCGTCCGACCCATTGTCCATACCCATCAACAGTCCTTGTTCGCCGCTGCGCTTTTCGCTACAGAATCGGCGTTCCCGGCATATTCATACAAGCAAATAATCTGGACGTGACGCCCCGATTCGGTGGAAACTTGGCCTATGAATATTGTGCTTGGTATCAGCGGCGGAATCGCAGCGTACAAGACCCCAGAGCTTGTGCGGCGTCTGCGCGAGCGCGGCGCCGATGTACAAATCGTCATGACGGCATCAGCCGAGGAATTCGTTACAGAGACAGCGCTACAGGCGGTATCTGGGCGACCAATTCGCAGCAATCTATGGGACAAAGAGGCTGAGGCGTCGATGAGCCATATCGAGCTCGCGCGCTGGGCGGACGTCGTACTGATTGCACCAGCGACGGCCGAGATTATGGCGCGCCTGGCGGGTGGCGCCGCGCCGGATTTGTTGACGACGCTTTGCCTCGCAACCGAAGCGCCAATTGCTATAGCGCCCGCCATGAACCACGTCATGTGGAGCAACCCGGCGGTGCAGGCAAATCGCAACACGCTTGAGGACCGCGGCATGGTGGTCATCGGCCCGGATTCCGGCTCCCAGGCCTGCGGCGAAAGCGGTGCCGGGCGTATGAGTGACCCAAATGATATTGCCGCACTCGTGTGTTCGCCGGGATTGAGTGGCAAGAGCGATAAAGCGGCGGCGGGCGCCCTTAAAGGCAAGACCGTCGTCGTTACCGCGGGCCCGACGCGCGAGCCGATCGATCCGGTTCGCTACATCACGAATCGCAGCTCAGGAAAGATGGGCTATGCGATCGCGCAGGTGGCATCCGCGGAGGGTGCCAACGTGATTCTGATTAGTGGCCCGACTGCACTTAACGAGCCACGCAAAGTTGAAGTGCACCATGTCCAGACGGCTGAGGAAATGTATGCGGCGACGCATGCGAACATCGACGATGTTGATATTTTCATTGCGGCTGCTGCGGTCTCAGACTATCGACCGACTGACGCGGCGTCGCAAAAGATTAAGAAGAGCAGTGAAACGATGAGCATCAAACTCGTGCGGTCGAAGGATATACTTGCGTCCGTTGCCGCGCGGCGAGATGGCCCATTCACAGTCGGTTTCGCAGCCGAGACCGAAAACGTACGCGACTACGCGCTAAAGAAACTCAAAAACAAGCGAGTCGATATGATTATCGCGAATCGTGTTGGCGACGATTGTGGCTTCGATTGCGATGAGAATGCGGTTGATGTTTACTGGCCCGACGGGGCGCAGTCGTTCCCGATGGCGGGCAAGGCCGAGCTTGCCGGCCGAATAATTGGCCTCATTGCCGAGCGTTACGAATCGCTCCGAGGTGCCGATGCTCAACCGGAACTTTCGGTCGTTTCGATTAAAGGCAACACCAAACAATAAGGACGACGTGTGCGATCCATCGAGCTGAAGATTCTCGACCCACGTGTCGGGGACACGATTCCATTGCCCCACTATGCGACCGACGGCTCAGCCGGGCTGGACATGCGCGCCGTCATTGATGAGCCCCTTAGCGTGTCTCCGGGTGAGACGCTCCTTGTTCCCACGGGTATCGCGATCCATGTCGCGGATTCCGGTCTCGCGGCCGTCCTGTTGCCGCGATCTGGCTTGGGGCACAAGCACGGCCTCGTCCTCGGTAATCTGACCGGCCTCATCGATTCCGATTATCAGGGGCAGATATTTATATCTTGCTGGAACCGCAGCGGAAATACCTACGAAATCGAACCCGGCGAACGGATCGCACAAATGGTTTTTGTGCCCGTCGAACAGGTGCAATTCAAGGTCGTGGAAGATTTCGAAGATAGCAAGCGGGGCGCAGGCGGCTTCGGGCACTCAGGCATGGCCTGAGTAAAGGTCTATTCGATACCTTTGAGTGACTTGAAACGCGAGATGTCGCCTGCGAAGCGGGCGAGGATGATTTCCTCTTCGTTCTGAAACTTCGCCAGATTGCCTTCGTGGCGCTGGATCGTGTCCTTGGTCACCGTAATATCGCTGATTAGTTCAGGGTCAATGATCTCTGCGTCAGGATCACTAGAGTACGGCGCGAAGCGCGATGCTTCACGTTGGAGCTTATCAAGCTGGCGTTGCAGATTCCTCAGGTAAAGTTCGGTGACCCGAGACTGCGCCTGAAATAATTCAATACGACGATCGCGGTGCATCTGAATTTCCTCGATGGAAAGATACGTCGCGAGTAAGGCCTTGTCGGCTCGAAGTTGCAGTTCTCTTTGACGGCGCATTTTCTCAGCGACACGTTCGGCGGCCAATTCTTCCTCGGACTTGCGCCCTTCGATTCTGTCGATCGTTACGGCATGTTCGTTAAGGACTTCTTTTTCATAATCCGAGTACTCGGGCGGCACACTGTCGCCATAGTAAATCGTGCCGTCTTCGTTGACGACCTTATAGGCCTTGTCGCCGGTTTCGGCCGAAGCGACCGATACGGCAAACCCTAAGAGTCCAATTAAGAGGGATCTAATCCGCATTGCCCAAATATGCCATGAAATCCACTGTCAGAAGCGCGAACCAGTTCGCGAAATGACAGCATAAACGCTTGGCTGGATTCTGTAAATTAGCACGAAATTTCCGAAATTCAATAACTTATGAGATTACACCGTATTCGCGACGATAGCTGAGAACTGGTTCGAGGAACTCAACGTATTCGCTTGATTCTTCGAGTGTCTCTACCAAGTCATCGAGTTTGACAATGCTAATGACCGGAATTCCGAGGGAAATTTTTAGCTCCTGGACTGCCGACATCGCGCCCTTGCCGCGCTCCTGTCGGTCGAGCGAGATCACGAGGCCCGCGATTTCGGCGCCTGTGCTGGTGATGAGTTGATAGACGTCACGTACGGCGGTACCGGCGGTAATGACGTCATCGATTATCAGCACACGGCCCTCAAGTGGCTCACCGACAATACTGCCACCCTCCCCGTGCGCTTTCGCTTCCTTGCGGTTGTATGCATAAGACACGTCAATTCCGTAATGTTCGGCCAATGCTGCAGCAGTCAACGCAGCAAGCGGAATTCCCTTGTAAGCCGGGCCAAACAACACGTCGAATTCGATTTCGGCGCCGGCGACCGCAGCGGCGTAGAAACGACCGAGTTTCGCAGCGGCATAACCGGTGTTGAATAGACCGGCGTTAAAGAAGTATGGGCTGATGCGACCAGACTTCAATGTAAATTCGCCAAAACGCAATACGCCAAGCTCCAGTGCAAGATCGATGAATTCCTTTTTATACGCGTGCATGGGTTTGGTCTGTAGTTTGCTCTAGTATGATGCCGAATCTGGGCGCGGCGTCTGAGTATGATAAACCATTCGTGGTCTGGCGACTGCTTCGTTGGTTTTAGGAGAATTGATTGTTTCGAATAATAAGTCTGAATGCGAACGGTATTCGTGCAGCGGCCCGAAAAGGACTTTTTGATTGGTTGCCGAGTCAGAATGCCGACGTTGTCTGCATTCAGGAAACCAAAGCGCAGATTCATCAACTGACGGACACAGTATTTCAACCGGCCGGTTACCATTGCTATTACGAAGACGCAATCAAGAAGGGCTACAGTGGAACGGCGATCTATTCGCGGCACAAACCGAAAAAAGTCTTGCGCGGCTATGGCGATCCGGAGTTCGACAGCGAGGGTCGTTATCTGGAGGCCCAGTTCGACGGAATCAACGTTGTATCACTGTACTTGCCGTCCGGTTCGTCCAGCGAAGAGCGACAGCAAGCAAAGTATCGTTGCATGGCGACATTCACTGAACATCTGAAAAAAATCAAACGCAAGCGGTCCGAATACGTCATCTGTGGCGATTGGAATATCGCGCATAAGGAAATCGATCTGAAAAACTGGAAGCAGAACCGCAAGAATTCTGGTTTTCTTCCCGAAGAGCGTGCCTGGATGGACGATGTTTTTGGCGATTATGGTTACACCGACGCATTTCGCGCGATTGAGCAGCCAGAAGATCAATACACGTGGTGGTCGAACCGTGGTCGTGCGTGGGATAACAATGTCGGATGGCGTATTGACTACCATGTCGTCTCGCGCGGGCTCGCCGACAAGGTGTTAAGAACGGAAATATATAAGGAACAACGATTTTCCGACGACGCGCCATTGATCATGGACTTCGATTTTGAGTTACGAACGTAAGATGCGATTCGCCCATGACGGAGAGTGAACAAGTAGATTTGGCGCGGGAATCGCCGGGCTGGCGTTTTTATCTGCAGGAGAAGATTCTCGTCGTCTTTTTTCTCGGGTTCTCGGGCGGTCTTCCGTTTCCACTCGTCTACGCTACGCTGACGGCCTGGCTTAACGATGCTGGGTTGCAGAAAAGCACGATTAGTACATTCGCCTGGATCGGCTTTGCCTATGCGTTCAAATTTCTTTGGTCGCCTCTCGTGGACCGATTGGAATTGCCGATACTAACTAGGCGGCTTGGCCGACGACGAGCCTGGTTGTTACTGTCACAAATCTCGATCGGCATCAGCCTTGTTGCGCTCTCCGGCGTTAATCCCGCACTGGCGACCGGCGCTTTTGCGCTGGTTGCGATCGTTGTCGCATTTTCATCGGCTACTCAGGACATGGCCATTGACGCCTATCGTATCGAGTGTGCCGAGGATGAGATGCAGGCGCTACTCGCGGCGGCTTATCAGTACGGCTACAGAATATCGATCATTGTCGGCGGTGCCGGCGCGCTGTATATCGCTGATTTCGTATCATGGGAGATCGCATACCAGTGCATGGCGGCGTGCATGGTAATTGGCGTGGGCACAACACTGCTCTGCAAAGAACCGACCGTGCCGGAAACTGCAGAGACGATCGGGCACATATTCGATGGCGGTTTTGTGCCTTGGTTCAAGGCATCCGTCGTCGGCCCATTCGTTGATTTTTTCGATCGATACGGAACGTTTGCGCTAACGATGCTGGCGTTTATCGCGCTGTTTCGAATCAGCGATTATGTCCTCGGAATCCTGGCGAATCCGTTTTACCTTGATATTGGTTTTACAAAATCACAAATTGCGAGCGTCGCCAAGCTTTACGGGTTGTGGGTGGCGCTGTTCGGTATTGCCGGAGGAGGCTGGGCGGTGATCAAGTTTGGCCAATCGAAAACTTTGATCGCTGCGGCGACGCTGATTGCGACGACCAATCTGTTTTTTGCCGTACTCGCTTACACCGGACCAAATATTTGGGCTCTGGTCGCAACAATCAGTTTTGACAACTTTGCACAGGGTTTCTCGGGTACTGTTTTTATCGCTTACCTGTCGAGCCTGACAAATGTGTCATTTACAGCGACGCAATACGCGTTATTTAGCTCGCTGTCCGTATTTTTCGGCAAATTGATTGCCGGCTATTCCGGCGATGTGCAAGAACTGGTCGGCTATGTTGGTTTTTTCGTTTACGCGGCGGCGCTTGGAATTCCGTCAATCATCTTGGCTATAGTAGTCGTGCGGCACACGCCTGCCGAAAATAGAAATGATCACGATTGACCACGTCGTCGGCTTGCTGTCGGACATCGAAGACCCAGGGTGCCGGGAATTCAGCATCGGTGTAGGCGACTGGCCGTTCAATGGATTTGTTGTGCGACAGGGCGATGATGTCTACGCGTACCAGAATTATTGTATGCATGCCGGTCATCCGTTGAACTGGCAGCCGAACAGCTTTCTGACCAAAGAGGGCGACGCGATCATTTGTGCGTCACATGGTGCGATGTACGAAATCGCGAGCGGCGAGTGCTTTGCCGGCCCATGTCGGGGCGGTGCACTAAGAAAGGTGGCGGTAGAAATCCGCGCCGGTGTTATTTACGTCGGCGGACCCGGCACGATGTGAAGAACGATTACAGATCTGTTTTTGCGTTGGGTGAGATACTCTTCATCGGAAGTAAAGCACAGCGCAGCTGCGCGAGCCATGACGATGAGGAGTATCTCACTCAACGCCCAGCCGGGTGCAGTTTGATTCTGCAGTTAAACCTTGTCGAGAAACGCCAACGGATCGTGATAACCGGCGGGAATTTCACTATTGTTCTTGCCGGCAAAATCTTCTGGATCCATATCGACTGACCCGGACCAGTCCTCCGGTGCACTGATTTCGGCCAACAACAAGTCGGGCCACGATTCAAAGTCGACCTCATCGATTGTGCCGTCAAATTGTTGAATCTCGACTGTACGGGCATCCTCGTCGATCGCGACCACTTCGAACAAAGTGCCGCTGGGACGACGGAACCACTGACCGATCACCGGATAGAGCACAGCCATTTTTTTCCTCCTGCTGTAAATATAACACCGTTACTCTATATATAGATGACAAATAACATTCTGCAAGTCATTGCCGATTTATTTTACAGTGACGAAACTCCAGTCCCAGATTTTGTGGCCGTGTCGCAATCCGCGCTGTTCGAATTTAGTCCGGGGTCGATCGAGTGGCCGCTCGCCGTTATGCACACGACATTCGGTGCACCTAAACCCTGAGAATGCTGCGAACGTGGCATCAATATGTTCCGCGTAGTTGGCCCAGTCCGTTGCAATGTGCAAGGTACCGTTAGATTTCAATGCGTTCGCACACAATTCAAGAAACGGCGTTTGGACGATGCGCCGTTTGTGATGGCGTTTCTTCGGCCATGGATCGGGAAAATATAGGTTAATACGATGCAAAGAACTGACGGGAATTTGACACTCCAAGACCTCAAGCGCGTCGTGAGCAATCACTCGTACGTTGTTGATACCGGTTTCACGCAGTCGAATTAGACAATGGCCGATACCAGGCTCGTGAACCTCGATACCAATGAAATCGTGTTCCGGTTGGTCAATTGCCAGCTGCACAAGCGTGTCGCCGTTGCCAAAGCCGATCTCGAGGATACGCGGGGCATCACGGCCAAAGATTGCGTCAAAGTTTAGCGGTGAGGCCTCGAACTCAATGCCATAAACCGGCCACAATGACTCGATCGCACGCTGCTGAGATGGCGTTAGCCGGCCCGAACGGCGCACGAAACTGCGAACGGTTCGACGCTGGCTGGCGCCTGAGGTCGATGGTTTCATCGCCAGTATTCTAGTCGTCGCGGGAAAAGATCACAGGACTGGCGTTTTCCGGCCGACGACCGGTGATATTCGAATAGAACTCGCGAATCTCGGCAAGATCTTCATTTTCATTGCCGGACAGCAGAATTGTCGGTCCCAAACCAATTCGTTTCCGACCGAAGTCGAAGAAACCGAGGATGATCGGCACATTGGCTTTTTGCGCGATTCGATAGAAACCCGATTTCCAGTACGGCTGCCAGCGGCGCGTCCCTTCCGGGGCGAGACCGAAGTAAAAAGATTCATTCTTTGAAAACTCGTCGACAGCCTTGGTGACGGCTGCGCCCGGCTCAGCGCGATTCAGTGGAATGCCGCCTAGGGCCTTAAGGAGAAGGCCCAACGGAAACCAGAACACCGTGTGCTTGCCAAAAAACCGAACGTCGAGCCGAATGGACACCTTATAGATCAGCGCCCAGACACCATCCCAGTTTGAGGTGTGCGGCGCGGCAATGATCACAGCCTTTTTTACGCTGGGCACGGATCCAACGGCCGTCCAGCCGCCAAGCCACAGCAAGAATTTCGCCACATAGCGCAACATCAAGACGATGCCTTGGCGATGCGCCGAAGCTGATACATGAAGGGGTTCACACTATTTATTAGAACCCCGTCATGTGCGTGTGATCGGCTAGAACCTAAGGACGCCCTGCAGCGTCAGTGTCCGGCCACGGCTATAAAACGCATAGTTCGACTTAACGCCAAAATTGCCGGCGAGCGGCGTATCGCCGCCAAACTGCAGAACTTTCTCATCGCCGAGGTTTTTGCCGAGTACGGCGATTTCCCAATTTCCTTCAATCGGGCCGATGCCGAGTCGCAGGTTGTACATCGAATATCCATCCTGGACCAAGGCTGGATCGAACGTTGCCGATGCATCGTATTCGCTGGTATAGAAAACGCTTGCGACAGCCGTGAAGTCCATATCGTTAAACACCGGGTACGCAAAGTTGAATGACACGTTGCCCTGGAAATCGGACACCATCTGATTCGAGTTGCCGGTGTAGTCACAAAGTTCCGGTGTGCCGTCGCCGTCGAAGTCTACGTTTGCTGTCTGGCCGAAATAGCATTGTCCGTTCTTAAAGTCCGTAAACTCGAAATCAGTGATCGCGAAACCGCCAGTGATCGTCAGGTAGTCCGACGCCGCCCAGCGGCCATCGACCTCAAGGCCTAGGATTTCGGCCGTAGCGGCATTGCCCACATTGAAACCGAGACCACTGTCGAAAATCGAAATCTGCAGGTTGTCGAAATCCGTGAAGAAGGCCGCCGCGTTGATCTCGGCTGCACCGCCTGCCAATGAGAATTTGCCGCCGATTTCAAAGTTTGAAGCTTCCTCGTCGTCGAATTCGAACGATTCGGCCATAGTGGGAGAAACCCCGCGGTTGTTGGCGCGGAAGTCGAAGCCGCCGGACTTAAAGCCGTCGGCCCAGCTCGCATACAACATCATGTCGTCGTTGACATCCCAAATGCCTTTAACCTCCGGCGAGAACTTGGTCTTGTCGCGAGTGCCGGTAACCGGAAGGGTTCCGTCTCTGGCCAGAAGGGCGGCGGCCGTCGGGTCAACCGCTGCAAGCGGGACAAGTTCCTCCGACGTAATTCTGAATCCGGCCGAATAAATGACGGGCGCCAACACCTGAGCGGCCGGCAGCGGGCTGCCATCGAGGGCCAAAATCTTCAACGTGCGCCCCCCGTCGCGTTCATCGTTGGTGATGCGGCCGCCGAGCTGCAACGTGAATGTATCGTTCACGTGCCAGTTAAATTGTGCAAACGCCGACAGCACGTCGGCATCGACGGTGGCGACGCGATCGGCCATCGTGGCCGCGACTGCGGTGCCCGAGCCCGCCGGCAACAATGGATTCCCATTAAATGCGGGCACCAGTACGGAGTTACCTGGAACGATGATCTGATCCGCGTAGTCATGCTCGCTGGTCTGATAATACGCACCCAAGATGTAGTCATAGTCGTCGCGCAACGGCGATGATAGGCGGAATTCCTGGCTGAATTGTTCGTACTGTTCCTGTAACGCAGCACCGAAAACAGAAGCACCGGTAAAATCGCAGTCACAGAATTCGTCATACTCGAAATCCGAGAACGCGCTAATCGACTTTAAATCGTGTTCGCCGAGGGCCCAGTCCAGCGTCAGCACATAGGTGTTTGATTCATTATTACTGAAGTCGCTGTTCGACGAGCGCACGTCATCTTGTACGACATTTGTTACAGACGGGTCCTGCATGAAAACACCGGCAAGAATCTGGTTGTACTCTAGACCAGTGAACGGCCCGGCTGCAGCAGGCAGTTCGCCAATAATCTCAATGTGGCGTCCCGTAACGTCAAAGTCACCGACTTCGACCTTAAGTGACGCTGTCACATCCGGTGTCAGGTCGAAATCGATTATGCCGCGTACCGTTGTGTCCTCGCGTTCCGGCTCGTCGCGAGAAAGGGTTGCGTTTTTCATGTAGCCGTCGAGGTTGCGAAAGCGTGCCGCGACGCGTACTCGGACAGCATCCGACAATGGTCCGGATAGCACGCCTTCAACTATTGTTTCATTGTCCTCGAATTCGTTCGAGACGAGGAAATTACCTTCGAACTCGTCCGTCGGTTTCGCGGTCGTAATATTCAGCGCCCCTGCGACAGAGTTTTTGCCGAAAAGAATCGATTGCGGGCCTCGCAATACTTCAATGCGCTCAAGGTCCAAAAACGGCGAGCGAAACTGCTGCGCACGCCCGTAGTGGACGCCGTCGATGTAGGTGCCAACCGACTGCTCGAAGCCTTGATTGATGCCGGAGCCAATACCACGAATAAAGACATTTGTCGCAATGCCTGTCTCAGTCACCGAAAAGTTCGGCACCAGGAACTGAATGTCTTCGGCTTTTTGGAGTCCGATTTCGGCGATCACGTCGCCTGTCACGGCAGACACCGATACCGGTACGTCCTGAAGCCCCTGGGCGCGGTAGGCAGCTGTGACGATGATTTCCTCGAGCGCAGTTACCGGCCGGGCATCACTTTGTGCGATCGCGTTGGTTGGAACTATCAGAACACAAAGGAATCCCGACAACGCGACGAACGAGCGTGCAAATTTGCTAATCATGACTATTCCCCATCAATTAGGCATTGACGCAACATAAGCCAATCGCCTTTGGCGTAGGTAAAAGTGTACTCATTGGGCGGACTATTTACCACGCCGATCCGATGCGTGCGCCTACGTAGTTTCCGACAAAACAGAACAACTACGAGACTACGGATACCAATGCGATGGTGATCGCGACGGCCGTCGCCGCAGCCAGCCACAGAAGTTGTTTTCGAAGCCCGGCAAGCTCGTCACGCAGTTGTCGCAAGTCCTCAGTTTGTCGCTGGGCATTGGGATTTCCGTTCGTCGCGCGCTCCGCAAGCAATCGGATCGCGTCTGGCAGCTCGCGCAGCGCGTCACGAAGATGCGGCAGGTTTTCGCGCAGATCATCGACAAAAGCTTGTGGGCCGACTCGATCCGCCATCCAGCGTTTCATGACAGGATGCGCGGTTTTCCAGAGATCGAGCTCCGGGTATAGCTCGCGACCCAGTCCTTCGATATTGAAAAGCGTCTTGTGCAGCAAAATCATCTGCGGCTGTATCTCGACATTAAAGCGTTGTGCCACCCGAAACAGACGTGTCAAGACTTGCGCGAAAGAAATTTCTGCCAGCGGTTTGTTGAAGATCGGTTCGCACACGGTGCGAACGGCCATCTCGAGCTGATCGATGCGCGTTCCGGCGGGAACCCAGCCCGAGTCGAGGTGCAGTTTGGCGATACGGTGGTAATCGCGATCGAAAAAGGCGAGGAAATTCTCCGCTAGATACCGCTGATCCTCGGGGCTCAGCGTGCCGACGATGCCGAAGTCAACGGCGGCGTACTTCGGCTTGTCAGGGTCGGACGTGATGACAAATATGTTCCCCGGATGCATGTCCGCGTGGAAAAAGTTGTGCTTGAAGACCTGCGTGAAAAATATTTCCACACCGTTTTCGGCCAACCGTTGAATGTTCGTGCCAGCCTCACGTAACGCGTCCATATCACTTATCGGCGTGCCGTAGATTCTTTCCTGGACCAGCACTTCCGGCCGGCAGTAGTCCCAATAGATATCCGGAACGTAGAGCATGTCCGATCCCTGGAAGTTGCGCTTTAGTTGTGCCGTGTTGGCGGCCTCGCGCATCAAATCAAGTTCGTCGATAATTGTGCGTTCGTATTCGGCAACGAGTTCCATCGGCTTCAGGCGTTTACCGTGTTGCCAGTACTTTGCAGCCAGGGCCGCGAGTTTGCGCAGCACATCGAGATCGCGCTCGATCAGTTCTTCAACGCCAGGACGCAGGACCTTGACGATAACTTCGGGACCATTCCTGATTTTCGCCGAGTGCACTTGGGCAATCGACGCGGCGGCCAACGGTTCGCGATCAAAACGCTCAAAGACTTCGTCGACAGGCTGGCCATACGCGGTTTCGATGATGGCGACCGCTTGTTCCGCCGGAAACGGTGGTACGGCATCCTGCAATTTCGCCAGTTCGTCGGCAATGTCGCGCGGCAACAAATCTCGCCGAGTAGAAACGGCCTGTCCGAACTTAACGAAAATCGGGCCGAGTTCTTCAAGAGCCAGTCGTATTCGCTCGCCCAATGGCGCAGAACGGTCACGTCGTCGCGGAAAAAGGTAGAACAGGAATCGAAGTGGCCGCAACAAATGTGTTGCTCTGATGATGTCATCGAGACCGTACTTAACCAGTATCCGCTGGATACCGATAATGCGGGCCAACGTGTGGCGGTGAGCCATAATCAGTCGTCGCGCCGCAATCGATCGATTCTTGCAGCAATGCGTTCCACACCATCACGCAACGTGCTTACTTCGGACGTAAAGCGCTCAAACTCGTAGCGACTTGGCACATCGCGGCTCTCTTCCTGTAAGTACTCTCGAATGTTTTCGCCCATCGTTGCTCGTGCATCCTGTGCCCAACGACGTACGCCGCGAAAAACTTGGCCGATGCCATGTGCCGCAGAATCGCCAATGAGGCCCGACAGCTCCTCTTCAACGTCAGGTTTCGCAAACGCAAGCAATTTTTGAAACGCCTGCGCCTTTTCTGCGTCACCAATCAATTCCAGCGAGCCGTCGCGAATTGCTTGTTCGTCTTCGCCGCGCGCGACGCGAGCGAGTGTCAGTATCGACCCGCTGATGGCGATATCCGGGTCTTTGGAGGAAGCGGACGTTAGTTCGACCGCATCGTCACTGATGGTGAAATACATTGCGAGCCCGGTGTTCTTGACCCGCACCGCGGCAACGGTACCGGCCAGATCCGCGCATAATTCTCGTGCCGGCGTTATTTCTTGAATGTTGCGGTTCAAAATTCGCGTGGCAGGACGCAGCAGGGATTCTAGCGGATCCATGGCTGGTGTCTCAGATACGATAGCCGACGTGCAGTGCAACGATGCCGCCTGCCAGGTTATGGTACCGGCATCGTTCAAAGCCCGCGTCCTGCATGATTCCAAGTAAGGCCTCTTGGTCGGGGTGCATGCGTATCGACTCCGCCAGATACTTGTAACTGTCGGCATCATTAGCGACGAGTTTGCCGAGCGCTGGCAACACCGTAAATGAGTAGAGATCATAGGCCGGCTTGATGGCGTTACCGGGCTTGGAGAACTCCAAGATCATCGCTTTGCCGCCGGGCTTCAATGTTCGCAACATTGAAGCCAAAGCCGACTCCTTATCGGTCACGTTCCTGAGACCAAACGCGATCGTGATGCAGTCAAAACTGTTGTCAGCAAACGGCAGTTTTTCGGCATTGACCTGTGCAATGGATACATTGCCGGAGATTCCGGCATCGACCAGGCGACGCCGGCCTTGTTCCAGCATGGCGCGATTGATATCAGCGAGCACCACCACGCCTTTCGCGCCAACTCGCTTCGAAAACGCGCGGGCAAGATCACCGGTTCCACCTGCAAGATCCAGTACGCTGTGACCCGCTCGAACGCCGGCCTGCTCGATTGTGAATCGTTTCCACAGACGATGCAGCCCGCCGGACATTAAATCGTTCATCAGGTCGTAATTTGAGGCGACCGAGTCGAAGACGCCTTTTACGTGCCCAGCTTTCTCATCGACCGAAACGGTTTTGTAACCGAAATGCGTCGTGTCGGTGGGCTTATTGTTATCAGGCATGTGTTTATCAGACATGGGCTTGTTTATTCGGGTTTTTCCCGAGCATACCCTGCTGCCTGCAAACGGTCGAGATACGACTGCCAGTTGCTGTCCATGTTGTCACCGAGTTCGCGAAGGTAAGCCCAGGCATAGAGGCCGGTGTCGTGGCCGTCGCTGAACAGCAGTCGCACCGCGTAGTGGCCGACCGGCTCGACGGCCGTAATCTCGACGCCCTCCTTGCCGGTCTGCAAAGTCTCTTGCCCCGGCCCATGGCCCTTCACCTCGGCGCTGGGCGAATACACCCTCAGATACTCGAACGAAAACTCAAAAGACGCACCATCGTCGAACGACACAACCAGGACTCTGGAGGACTTGCGAAGTCTGATTTCGGTAGGAGTCATGACGGTTTCCGGGTTGCGAACGGAACGCTATTCATCGGAAGTAAAGCGCAGCGTAGCGAGCCATGATGATGAGTAGCGTTCCGTTCGCAACTCACAAATTCATCACGCAAGCGTCGCCTCTACAATATGTATCTCGACAAATCTTCGTCTTTCGACAATTCGGCGAGGTGGTCGTCGACGTAGCCGGCGTTTATTTGTAGATGTAGTCCGCTCTTGTCCGATGCCTCGAAAGATACCGTCTCAAGTAAACGCTCCATCACCGTGTGCAGGCGGCGTGCGCCGATGTTCTCGGTGTTCTCGTTTACCTGGAAGGCGACTTCCGCGATTCGTCGAACGCCGCTGTCGCTGAACTCGAGTTCCACTTGCTCGGTATCGAGTAGCGCTGAATATTGGTCCGTCAACGACGCATCGGGTTCGGTCAGTATTCGTACGAAGTCATCCGTCGTAAGCGATTTCAGTTCGACGCGAATCGGAAATCGACCTTGCAGTTCCGGAATCAAGTCGGACGGTTTCGAAACGTTGAATGCGCCCGATGCAATGAACAGAATGTGATCCGTTTTTACCATGCCGTATTTGGTGTTTACTGTTGAGCCTTCAACGAGTGGCAACAGATCGCGCTGCACGCCCTCGCGGGACACGTCGGCACCATGCGTTTCGGTACGCCTCGCGACCTTATCGATTTCATCGAGGAACACGATGCCGTGTTGCTCAACGGCATCGAGGGCTTGCGCTTTAAGCTCTTCCTCGTCAAGCATCTTCGCCGCTTCCTCGTCAGTCAGGTGCTTTATCGCTTCACGAACTTTCAGTTTACGAGATTTCTTGCGATTGCCACCGAGATTCTGGAACATGCCCTGCAGCTGGCTGGTCATGTCCTCCATGCCGGGCGGCGCCATAATCTCGACGCCCATAGCCATCGCCTGAATGTCGATCTCGATTTCCTTTTCGTCAAGCTTCCCTTCGCGAAGCATCTTGCGCATCTTTTGCCGCGTATCATTGTCCTCAGCGCTCGCGGTGTCCGCGGTAAAACCGACACCTGTCGGCGGCGGAAGCAGTACGTCGAGTATGCGCTCTTCGGCGGCGTCTTCAGCTCGATGCCGCACTTTCATCATGCCCTCTTCGCGAATCATCTTGACCGCAACATCCATAAGGTCGCGAACGATCGAGTCTACTTCGCGGCCGACGTAGCCGACCTCGGTAAACTTCGTTGCCTCAACCTTGATAAATGGCGCCTTTGCGAGTTTCGCGAGCCGCCGGGAGATTTCGGTTTTACCGACGCCGGTTGGGCCAATCATCAGAATGTTTTTTGGCGTAATCTCACTGCGCAGTGGTTCTTCGACCTGAACGCGACGCCAGCGATTTCTGAGCGCAATGGCAACTGCGCGTTTAGCATCGTCCTGCCCGATAATATGCTTGTCCAGCTCCTGGACAATTTCTCTCGGTGTCATTTGTGACATCTTATTTCGGCCCCAATTCCTGAACGACGATTTTTTGGTTCGTGAACACACAAATTTCGCCGGCGATCTCGAGTGCTTTTTCGGCGATCTCGCGCGCATCAAGCTCAGTGTTTCTTAACAACGCCAATGCCGCGGCCTGTGCGTACGGTCCCCCTGAACCGAGCGCCATCAGATCGTGTTCGGGTTCGATGACATCGCCATTGCCGGAGATAATAAATGAGCTCTCGTAGTCGGCAACGCAAAGCAGCGCCTCAAGGCGGCGCAAGCGGCGGTCGGTACGCCAGTCTTTGGCAAGCTCGATCGCCGCCCGTGTCAGGTTACCGTATTGCTCGAGTTTGCTTTCGAACAGCTCAAACAGCGTAAACGCGTCGGCGGTGCCGCCGGCAAATCCGGCAATGACGCGGCCGTCCGCGAGCGTTCTTACTTTACGGGCATTACCTTTCATGACCGTATTGCCTAGGCTGACCTGACCGTCACCGGCGATCGCGACCTTGCCATTGCGTCGCACCGAGACAATTGTCGTCCCTCTGAATTGTTCCATGTTGACTACCTGTAGAAGTGCCCGTGGTCTGGGCTAATCCTTTGATTTTGTTTTTGCGCGAGGATGTGTCTGATCGTAGATCTGGGCAAGATGCTGGAAATCAAGGTGAGTGTACACCTGCGTCGTCGAGATATTTGCGTGACCCAGCAGCTCTTGGACGCCGCGCAGATCGTGACTGGACTCGAGCAAATGGGTCGCAAACGAATGCCGGAAAAGGTGCGGATAGACGCGTGTATCTAAGCCCTGGCGCTTGGCCCAATATGTTACTCGAGACTGCACGCCGCGACGGCTCAGCCGCGGGCCCCGAGTACTGACAAACAACGCAGGCTCATCTTCATCGGCGACTTGGACACGCAATTTTTGCCACTCGCGAACGGCTTTCAGCGCGTAACGCCCAACCGGAACGATGCGATCCTTGTTGCCCTTGCCGGTTACGCGAACCGTTGCATCGTTGAGATCAACGTCGCCGATATTTAGGTCTGTCAGCTCGGCGAGCCGCAGACCCGATGAATAGAGCAGCTCAAGTATTGCGCGATCACGGCAAATCAAAGGCCCGTCGCCTGGAATGTCGAGCAGGCGCGCCATCCGATCGGCGTCGAGATTGCCCGGCAATCGTTTTGGCGCTTTCGGTGCCGATACTGATTGCACCGGATTGCGCTGGACGTGCTTCTCTCGGAGTAGGTACCGAAAAAACGTGCGCGCAGCCGAAAGCCGCCGTTGGATGCTCCTGCTGGACAGCCCGCGGCGAAAGATTGCGGCTGACCAGCCACGAAAATGCTCGCTGTCGAGATCCGCCCAATTTTCGATGCCGGATTCATCACACCAGGCGGCGAGTGCGTTTAAGTCTCTTCGATAGTGCTTGCAGGTGAGATCCGATAGCCGGCGTTCGAATTCAAGGTGGCGAATGAACGTCTCGATCCAGTCTGTTTCAGCGCTGTCCACGAGCGCAATCCTTGCGGTCTTAGTGGCGCTTCAGCGCCGCGGCGACCAGATCGCCGACCCGAGCGAGGAAGTCAATGCTCATGCCCGGATGAAAACGGTCGGCATCAGTGCTGCCGATCGCGAGAAAGCCGATTGCCGACTTGGCTTCCAGAGGAATCAGTGCGACCGAGCCGATTTCACTGGCGTCATCACGGAATAGAAACTCCATCTGCGAGTCGCGTACCTGGCCACAGCGCGGGCTGGTGCTCGCAAGAAACGTCGCAAACGGTTGTAGACTCGAATCGTCGCGATCGAGCGCGCGGAAGAATCGGCCGACATCGATATCGTCAAAATTGGTCGCGTCTCCGAACAGCACCATCACAGCCTGATCAGCGCCGAAACCTGAGCGCACGGCTTCTTCAATAGCGACAATCGTGCTGGCGAGATCCGTGGCCGACAATAACTGCAGGGACAGTTCGTGAATCTTGGCCGCGAAAACGTCGTTGTCACGTGCGACCTGGATAATTTCTTTAAGCTGTCGCTCAAGCTTCAATTCTTTTTGCCGCAATACCGATACCTGCCGTTCGACCAGAGAAACAGCGCTACCCGAGGCATGCGGCAATTGCAGTGTGCCGAGAAGTGATGGATGTTGTTCGAAGAAGTCAGGATGGGCTACGAGGAATTCGTGAACGGCGTCTTCCGAGAGCTCGTCTACGATGTATTCCCGCTTACGCTGTGTGCTCATAGATCGATCGTTCCTTCGCTAATCAATTCGGCATTACCGGTCAGCCACACCGGGTCGGCAGGCCGGCGCCAGCTTACCACGAGTTGACCGCCTGGAAGATTGACCGTGACCGTGTCATCGACTCGACCTTGCCGCCTCGCGGCGACGACCGCGGCACAGGCACCGGTGCCGCAGGCAGGAGTTTCGCCAATCCCACGCTCGTGCACTCTGAGGTCAATCGACTGTCGGTTCTGAACACTCATGAATCCGACATTGCAGCCGCTCGGAAATCGTTCGTGGTGTTCGATTGCCGGGCCGAGGGTCGCGACATCGGCTGTGGTGACATCATCGACGTCGATGACGCAATGCGGGTTGCCCATCGACAGCGCGGACACCTCCAGTAAACCACCATTTACGTTCAGTTCGTACACGATAGCGTCATTTTCGGCGACGAACGGGACAAGATCGGGCTCAAATTGCGGCACGCCCATGCACACGGCAACCCGATCATCGGCGATCATCTGGGCGTCTACCGGTCCGGCCGGGCTCTCGAGGCGGAATTCCCGATCGTCAGACGAGCGTGCCAGCAGCCACGCGACACAGCGAACACCGTTGCCACACTGCTCGACTTCTGAGCCGTCGGCATTGAAAACCCGATAACTGGCGTGTGCCGAGTCGGAGCTCGCAGCCGCGACCCACATCAACTGATCAAAACCGGGGCCGGTGGCGTCGTTACCGAGTCGTCGTAATTGCTCGGGCGTTGGCGGCGGGCGGTTATCGACGCGCTCATCGACAACCAATATCCGATTACCGGCACCGTGCATTTTTAGGAACGAAAACTGCATTGAGCGAAGTGTATCAGTGCCTGCTAAAGGTGCGCTGTGATGGCAACTCGTCGGATGGACTTTTTAGGTCGGCCTCTGTAGTTTACATAAACCGCCAATCTAACAACGAATAATTCCTGAGGAACATCATGCGGCACATCATGGTATTGAACGCGAAAGGTGGATGCGGAAAAAGCACCCTCGCGACAAACATAGCTTCTTACTTTGCCACCGAAGGCGCCAACGTCGCGCTTGCCGATTACGATCCGCAGCGCTCGAGCCTCGACTGGATCGATCGTCGTCCCGCAAACCGGCCCGAGATTCATGGTGTCTCCGCGTACGAGGGTGGGCTGCGGCATGTACCGCGCAGCGCAGACATCGTTGTAAGCGATGCGCCGGCGAGGTCGCACGGCCCAGAACTAACCGATCTGGTTCGCCATGCCGAGACAATCGTTGTGCCGGTGCTGCCTTCCACGATTGATATGCAGGCGACAGCAAATTTTCTCAAGGAGTTAAAAAGCGTCGGCCGGATTGAACGCAAGCAGGCGAAAATTGCAACGGTTGCGAATCGTGTTCGCGACAACACGCTGATCTGGGACGAGCTTGATGAATATTTGTCAAAGACGCGCGTCCCATATATCGCCGCACTGCGTGAAGCGCAAAACTACATTCGTGCCTATACGCGTGGTATCGGTATTTTTGAATTGCCTGAGTATCTTGCGTGGCCGGATTGGGAGGAGTGGGAGCCGCTGACGGATTGGCTGCGTACGAAGCGCAGTCAGCCGTAGTACGTCGTCGCGGCCGTGGCTGCGGCAAATATTCTCAATCGTCCGTGAGTGCAATACACCTCATCGTCATGGCTCACTGCGTTGCGCTTTACTTCCGCTGAAGTGCATTGCACTCACGGCTTACGAGAACCCGGCGTTACGCTTTACACGCGATGAAAAACATTCTACTCGCAGCCTGTCGTTCTTTCGTAATCGATGAAGCGTATTCCGCCAGCGACTGACTACATATTTTCTTCCTTTAACGACGCAGCGATGCCGTCTTCGGCGTTCGAGTATTTCATCTCGGGTTTGAGAGTGTTGCGCATCTTCGATAAGTCGAGGCGGCGGGATTCTCTTAAGAATGAAAGGCGGCGAGTCGAGAAAGTTCCTTCGGCTGTCTTGCGGCTGATCGTTGGTGGTGGTTCAAGCCCGAGTTGACGGGCGACCTCCAGCGCGAACCAAGTCGACGTGCGATCATCGCCGTCGCCGACATTGTAGACACCGGCAGGAACAACGGCGGCAAGTGCGGCAACACAGCACGCAACAAGATCGTCGACGTGAATGCGATTACCTGGATTCGCATCTGC
>JAOTZC010000039.1 GCA_029861535.1 Gammaproteobacteria bacterium | reverse complement strand
CGTGTTCGCACGTCGCAGACCGCACTTATGCCTGCTTCCATCTTTCGCGGCCATTTATTCAGCACCAATTCAACCGCTATGACCGGCCACTACGGCCAATAGCAGATGTCAGAACGCGGTTCAGAAAGGCGGCCAGCGCAGCGATTTGTTTGGCGGTGCTCTGACGGTTGCGAGGTCGATGCAGCACGTCCGTCTTTATCGCTGTATTGCGCCGGAGTACAGAAAGATGAATCCAAGCGTGTCGTTGATCCCATGCGCAAGAATGAGTGGCCATAGATTCCCTCTTGCCAATAGAAACGCAGCACCATAAACGGCGCCGCCAATGCCAATGGATATCGCTTGTGCTGGTCCCTGATAAGCGTGAATAAGCCCAAATGCAACTGCCTGGGCAACAACTGCCGAAATCCAGGCAGCGCGGGAACCGCCCAGAACCTCAGCTATTGCCGCCATTAGGAAGCCTCGGAAGAAAAACTCTTCTCCGAACGCCCCGATCAACCAGGTGACAGGCAACAACATCAGTAGCAGCGGAAGATTGCCCGGCAGATCGGCGAACCGAGCTACCTGTGGCGCTTCTCCAAAGGCGCTCGTAAGAACGGGGGCCGCTATCCCGACGGCAACAGAATCAACAGCCATCGTGCCGACCACCCACATAAGCAATGTGCGAGATGGCTGAAAGGCTCCAAGCCCAACGCAGGAAAGCGGAATCTTCTCAATCCTCATCCAGATCATCGCGGCCAGGACTACCAGAAAGTTCAACCAGGCAGTCTCTACGACGGGAATCAATGACCAGCTTTCCGGAATCCACCCGGCACTCCGGGCAAACGTCAGCCCGAAGTAACCACCAACAAATAACAAAGATGCGATAGCTGAGAGGGGTTTCTGTTGCTCGATCACGCTTATCACCTTCCGCCTTTACACCTAGTTGCAAGCCCGCCTAACTAGTAATTAACAGGCGATATTGTGTGATGATTAGACGCAATTTATATGACATTTCGATGTTCGCTTTAGGTCATAAGCAGCCGTTCAACTCAATTCTAGCTCAACGGAAGCTTTGAGCCGCTAAGCGGTCATTCTGGAATAACCATTTTGGTCAGCCAGGAGCGGATGTCAGCTTTCACCGCTTGCGGTCATTCGACGACACAGATACTCGACACTTTCACAGGCCGCTTTCGGCCACAAGCGGACAATTTCGATCTTGGTCCCTCAATCACTGGACTGTATGCGTTCGATTTCAGCTGCAAAGCTCGTTGTTACCCTGGGGTTCTTTGATCCCAAACTTATCAATCCCAATTCGGACCAAAGGGGCGTCAGCAATCTCACAGGGTTGACAACCCTTATGTTGTAAAAGTCCTCGTCGAGGAAGCCGTTCTTGTATTGAAAATGTAGGTTGTCATATCCAGCAAGTCTGGCTGCATAATAACGGCGAATTCGTTCCCTTTCGATTGGATCGAGTTGTTGAATAGCCGAAACATCTCTCGGACCACCGGCAGCTTTGAACTTGACCATGGCCGGTAGCAGTTGTTCGGTGTCGGCCATGCTAACCCTGAAAGCTTCGAAATTGTCTGATCTGGCTTGGTGAATCTGAGCCCGAACCAGATCACTGTTTTGGTCAAGCTCCACAACCAAGAGTATCAGTCCGACTAACACGCCCAAGTTCGCACCGAGCGTGACCCAGCTGGTTATCTTTTTTGCCTTGCCCATGATGCTCTGCCTACCTTTCGAACGCGTTTACAAACGAAAAACCGTGATATGTCTGCTATGGATCATAAGCGGCCCTTTGAGCCAATAATAGACGAACGGCAGCTGTTGGGCGTAAACCGGACGTTAGGCAGCAAATTTTCGAGAACCCCAATCTGAACGGCTGCATTCCCCAATAGCGGTCATTCAAAAAGATTAAATCAAGCCGTTCCGACAGGCGGCTAACGGCCAAGAGCAACCGTTCATTAAGCTCGGCTTCTTGGCGTCGTTATCCCCGAGCCTAGGCGCTAAAGACCTGGTGGAAAAGCGGGACCGGCCAACAGCAAGACCGCGACTAGGATCGCCGATACTACAAGCGCGCCGGCGCCCAAGGTTTTGACTTCGCTCATCTCTTTAACGTAGAGCTCGGCGATGTCGGTGATCGCTATTGGAACCGGATCACACTCCTTGCAAACGGCACCTGCGATCGTTTCCTCAGACACCTCTAGGACCATCAAATCATACTCGGTGCCGTCACGCGTCCTAAGTAGCACCCTGTCTCCCACGTCAACTTCGTTCGCGATGACTTGGGAGGGGTGGCTTGCGTAGTTTTTCTGTTCGGTCACAGACTTCATGGTTGTGCAAGCGCTCAATAAAGCGACGATCAAGATCGGCGAAACAACGCTCATTTGACGCAATCGACTTGCTGCAGACATGGCCAGCCTCCTTTTCATTGTGACTTGGGTTGAGTTTCATCCAAGAACATAAAATTCGATGGCGATCCGAGTATCCGCTAGCTGTTGTGCGCAGCCGGATGGAGAGCTGATGGTTTCTTGAGGGTTCTTGTCGATGCCACGATATCCGACGAATTCGTCGCGAAGATGCGCTCGAACGAGGGCTTTAGGTCCAGGATTAGGAATTTTCCCTGGGTCAGCTTAGGGTCATTAGCGGCCGTTCATAACTTTGCCACCGCGATGACCGCTCTCGAGCGTAATGCGGTCAGTCAATCGCAAATCAAATCGACCTTGTCACAGGCCGAGAACAGTCACGAGACGACGTCTATGGGCTAAGCGTGATTCGTCTGATTGTGCTTATTCCGGTCTGCTCTTGTCGGCAAAAGGAAAGTAGTCGAGAACATCATACTCCCAGACGTTTGTTGGAAAGATCACCACCAACTCTGCCACTTCATCGTCTAGATTTTGAAAAGAATGCGGTACCATGGGTCGGATGTTGACGATATAAGGTCCCGTCAATTCAAAAACTTCGTCGCCCAGGGCGTACAATACCTTTTGATCAGAAGTGAGAACATGCGCCTCTTCACCCAAGTGCGTATGCATAGGCGGCGCCCCTCCCGGCGCTGTGTACGTGATCCCGACCACCAGGTTCTGGTAACCGTGCCGCTGGCCTTCCATTACATGTACATACTCTCCAGGCCCCGGATTGATGACGACAAGATCGTCTTTTGAGAGCGCGAAATCGCTGATTTCCGTCATTGCTGGAGCCTCGAATGTGCCGGGGACCCGGCGGGTTTCAATTATGCCGTGCGGATGATGCTGGGCATGCAGCACGCGCCGCGTCTCATCGATGTCGATGATCAATTCGCCGTGCTCAATTCGCTCCGCGGTGACTTCGCTTCCCGTGTATGTGACAACCGGCTCGGGCAGTTGTGAGCGTGCATTCATTTCGTGTTCTGGAGTGGCGTGCTGCTCGGCTGTCGGCCCGCACGCAACGATCGCAAAGAACGTCGCACTAGGTATAACGTGACGTTGGATCCGCTTCCCCATTTTCTTCTCCATTATTTTTTCAATTCTTACATTGGACTATTCGACCATATCGCGAGGGCCAGCGAAAGATAGGTATCGAGGTCAGGTTCGCGTTGTCACACCTAGTCACGCATTTGGAGTTTCGCCTCTAGTTCCGTAATTCGTTGCTGCTGCTCTTGTACGACCTTCGTTAATACCGCGACGATGTCCATGGTGCTTAAGCTTTGTCGATCACTGGTGGCAACAATGTCCGGAACGTCTTCAGCGATAAAACCCAAATAGGTCTCGTGTTCGTCATTTTTGTATCTGAAACTGACCGGCTCTAGCGCAACAAGCGCTTGAATCGCCGCTTCGATGTCGAGATCCTCAATATCCTGTTTGCGTTGCCGCGACGAACTGTTGGCCCATACGCCACCTGCCGTCACGTGCGCACCATTCGCCATCTGTAGCGGATGCGCTGGCCTAGCGACACCAAAGCCGATATTGCCATCGCGATCAATCGTCAAACGGTCCAATGAGCCCGCACCGATCGTCAACGTGCTCGCACGGTTATGCAAGATATAACCGGTTTCGCCTGATGACTGCGTGATCATTACGCCGGCGACGCCGCTGTTTTGATCGTGAATCTGGATGCTGCCATTCACTTCGAGCCGTTGCTGCGGCTCAGTCGTTCCGATGCCAACGAAGTTGCCATTATCAAAAATCTGCGAATTGGTGCCGGTCACCTCGTCCCTGAATCGGACAACGAAGTCTTTCCTGCCTTTCATCTTGGTCATGCTTGGTTCGGAGCGAATCACCGGTGTGGCTTCAATGACAGCTTGCGGTGCTTCTTCCACCACGACCTCGGCTTCGGGAGAGGCTTCTGGTTCAGGCTCAGGAACTTTAACCACTTCCGGTTCCTCTGCTGGCTCCTCGACCGGCTCGTCGATGGCCTCCTCAACGGGATCCGGCGCTTCTGTCGCGACCGGCGCATCCTCGGGCGCAGGAATCTGCTCCTCAAGCGCGTCCTCCAAGATGTCTTCGACGACCACTGCCTCATCAACGATGTTGGCCCAATCGCCGTGTACATAGCCGGTGCCCCCACCTGGCAATTCAACCTCGTGCCAGCCGTCCACGGTGCGAACGTAAACGAGCTCATCGTCCCGGCTCAGTTGACCGACAATTTCCGTTCCCGCCTGCGGGCTCATGCGAATATTGACAAAGGATTCAACCGACTCGATCGGCACTACGACCTCAGCCGCTGATAGAACAGGAAATAGCAGGAATGCCAGCCCAAGCAGTGCTTTCATGACCCTCTCCCAAAAAGTGGGTATAGGGGCCTTTGTGCCACGATCCAAGTGGCAATTAAAATGACGTAGGTCTCGAATTTGCTGTTCATCCGCCAATCGGTGTCGCGCAACAGATCAAGGGTATCGCTGTCACTCGCAGGTTTGAGCCGAATATGGCGTACAAAAAAAAGCGGCCGGTGGGCCGCTTTGGTAATTATGAGGACGCTGAGGTAGTACTGCTTTGTCGCGCTTCGATTTCCTACTCAGATTGCCTGCCTTTCGACCGACCTCTAGAGCCTGGACCCGAAACGTTCTTGGTATCGGGCTACCTTTGGCGTAATACTCTGGCGAGTTCTGAGTTCATCCAGTGCATTCCTTTCGTCTCCGACCTCGGCTTTCACCGCTGTCTTCGCCTCAAGGTTCCGCCTTTCGCGTCCACCGCCCCCGACACATGTTCCGAGACTCAGATCTCCTCCAGCAGGGCGGTTGTCAACAAGCGAACTTGCTGGCGCGAGGCTTTCGCCTCAGGACCTAATTTAATCCGTATTCAGCCAGACGCAACTTTTTCCTGTGTAACCGAAATTTGCTGCAAAGCGGTACGCAGCATAATCGACACCTTGCAATTTCTACTTCAAGTAACTTCGCAACTGTGCTACTCGAAGACCTTATTCGGATTGCGCAAAACGCTTATCGCTCCGTCACGCGCTTCGCGAAGATGGCGATCTCGGCGATCGCTTCCTCGGCCTCTACCGCACCTGGATGTTCTTGGAAAACGTGCCACATGCCGTCCCAAACGTCGATCTGTACAAGCACACCGGCACCACGCGCCGCTCGCGCGACGCGCAATGCATCAGACAGCAACACTTCGCGGCTTCCGGCTTGTACGAGCAGCGGCGGCAGCCCGGTGTAGTTTCCGAATGCCGGTGATATCAATGGGTTGGCCGGGTCATGATCCCCGGCGTATGCGGTGGCGGCGCTCGCGAGCGTATCCGGCCAGGTGATCACCGGATCAAAATCATTGAGTGTCAGGCCTGTGTCGCCGCTATTTGTCAGGTCGGCCCAGGGTGAGATCACGATCAAACCTGCAGGCATCGGCATACCGAGTGATTTCATCTGCAGCGCCACGCTCAAGACCAGGCCACCGCCGGCGCTGTCCCCGAACAAGATGAGCTTTTGTGGGTCCTGGCCGCTGTCGATCAACTGTCGGATCACGCCGATCGTGTCATCGAGCGCCGCCGGAAACGGGTGCTCAGGTGGCATACGGTAATCGACGGAGATCACCGGCATCTGCGATATGTGTGCAACACGCGCCGGTAGTACGATGTTGGCTGTCGCTGAGCCGACAACAAAGCCGCCGCCGTGCAAATACATAATCATCCGACCATCGTCGACGGTGTTCGGAAAACGGATTCGATTTACGGTCACACCCGAGTAATCGCCAAATGATTCGATCGGTGCCAGATTGAGCTTTGTCAGGCCACTGCGCCATGCGACGTCGATCTCTGCGCGCACGGATTTGACGGTTTGCAAATCGGTCAGATCAACGCCGACAACAGGCACCGGATTGTTGGCGTAAAACTGCCGCGCGCTCTGACTTAGCGTACCCGGCGGCGATGGAATTGCGACGGGTTCCGCTTGCTTTGAGCTGCAACCAGTCTGCAACAGTAAGGGAAGCACAAAAAAGTGCAGAGCGATCCTCCAGGGCATCCACGAACTCCCTCCAAAACATTGTTGGATCAGCGCAAAGTGTCAGTTTATGCGAATATACGGCCGATGCGGCCGCTCGTGCGCAAAAAAAGAACCCAATAACATGACGACCTTCATTCTAAGTGTGCTGGCCCTATTACTTGGTCCATTTATCTATGCATGGGGTCGCAGCCAGCCGACGACCAAACAGTTGCTCGACGGTTTTATTCTTGTGACGGTCGCTGGCATCGTTTGTGTGTATATCATTCCTGATGCGATTACGACCGGTGGTCGAATCACGATTCTTTTTCTACTATTGGGGCTGGTATTTCCGATCGCAATAGAAAGAGCATTTCGCCGCTCGGTTGATCAGGCACACGTGTTTATTCTGCTACTCGCAGCCGTGGGCCTCGTCATCCACGCTTTGATTGACGGCATTGCGTTGTTGCCGGGCATCGGTACCAGCGTCAACGCTGCGGCTGATGGAACCAATATGGGGTCGAAAAGCTCTATCTTTGACAATCAACTGGCTGTCGGTGTCATTCTGCACAGATTGCCCGTCGGTATGGCGATTTGGTGGTCGGTACGTCCAGGATTTGGCTCCGCGGCGGCCGTAACGACATTCGTTTTGATAATCGGCGCGACTGCGGCGGCTTACTTTCTTGGCGCTTCGGTTGTTGAATTGGCCGAATTACAAAGCCTGGCGTATTTCCAGGCGTTCGTCGCCGGTTCGCTGGTACATGTTGTCGCGTTCGGCGTTAGCCATGAGCACGCTGATGCGCCCGAACCGGGGCGACGCTTTGTTGCCTGGGGATTTCGCGCCGGTGTCTTGCTCGGTATGTTTGTACTGTTCGCCGTCCCATATCTTGACTAAGAAGGAGTTGCAATGATTCGCTTTTGTTCTGGCGCTCTACTGACGATTACGTTGCTTAGCGCATGCGCTGACCAGAATTCGGACCCCTATTTATGGCTGGAAGATGTTGAAAGCGAACGTTCGCTCGATTGGGTACGCAAACAAAACAAGGAAACTTTTGCGGAGTTAAAAGACCATCCCTTGTATCAGTCGCTGTATGAAGAAGCCTATTCAATCCTGACCTCAGAGGCCAGAATTCCGGAGGGCGAAATCGTCGGTGACGAATTCCATAACTTTTGGCAGGACGAGGCCCACGTACGTGGTGTGTGGCGCAGCACCAGTCTCGAGAGCTTTGTTGCCGGTGATCCAACATGGCGGACGGTCCTGAGTTTCGACGAACTCGCCGAGCGCGAAGACGAAAACTGGGTTTACCAGGGAATCGATTGTCTCGGCGACGGCAGTGATCGGTGTCTGGTTGAAATGTCACGCGGTGGTAAGGATGAATCGGTTTATCGAGAATTTTCGCTGAGCGAAAAGCAGTTTGTCGACAATGGCTTCCATGTTCCGGAGGCCAAGTCGTTTGTTGCCTGGGCGGACGAGAATTCGCTACTGGTTGCGACCGACTGGGGCGAGGACAGCCTAACGAATTCAGGTTACCCGCGCGAGGCGCGGTTGTGGGATCGCGGCACGCCTTTGGGCGATTCGAAATTTCTTTATCGTGCTGACGTAGACGACACATTGCTCGCCCCCGTGGTCTATCACAGCGCCGATTCAGAGTACCCGTTTTTACTACTTTACTACGCGGACTGGAACGATAACGCGTTCATTCCGATTGTCGACGGCAATGTGCTCGAATCGCTGGCCATTCCGCTGCGGCTGTCATTGGAAGGAATTATCGACGGCCGGGCGATAATCAGTCTCGAGCAAGACTGGTCCAACGGAGGCGCAGACTACGAGAGCGGAGATATCGTTGCGCTCGACCTCGAGGGCGGCGCCACCGAACTGGTTTTTTCGCCTAGCCACGAACAAGCGGTCAGCGATATCGGTATTGGCGCGACGAGTATTTATGTAGAAATGCTCGATAACGTCATCGGTCGTATCAAGCGACTTCGGCGTAGCGATGGAGGCTGGCACACTGACGACGTCGCACTACCCGATAATGGCGTCGCTTTGCTGGCGGCGACCAGTAGCAGTCGCGATGATCTATTCGTTACTTATGAGAGCTCGATCCAGCCGACGACGATGTATCACGTGTCGGCCAAAAACGAACTTACCGAGGTCGCTGCACTCGATCCGCTCTACGACGCCAGCGACGTCGTCATTAATCAGGCATTCGCGACCAGTAGCGATGGCGAGCGGGTTCCGTACTTTCTGATTGGGCGGATGGACGTGCTCAAAATGGGCAATGCACCCACAGTTTTGTATGGCTATGGCGGCTTTCTAAATCCGATACTGCCGGTGTACTACGAAGATCCGTCGCGACCGCAGCACGGCGCGCTCGCGGGCCGAATGTGGATATCGCGTGGCGGCGTGCTTGCGCTGGCCAACCTGCGCGGCGGCGGCGAGTACGGACCTCGATGGCACCAGGCTGCGCTTCTCGAAAATCGGCAATTGGCTTTTGATGACTATTTCGCCATCGCGGAACATTTGATCGACACTGGCGTCACGTCGTCGGATAAGCTTGGCGCACTTGGACGTTCCAATGGCGGCCTGTTGCTCGGCGTCGCATTGACGCAGCGGCCGGATCTGTTTGCTGCGCTGGACATCGGCGTACCGCTCCTTGACATGCAGCGCTACTCCAAGCTGCTCGCCGGCGCGAGCTGGATGGGGGAATACGGCAATCCGGACGTGCCGGAAGATTGGGCATTTATCAGTAAGTACTCACCGTATCAAAACCTTGACGCAGGTAAGGACTACCCGAAAGTTCTCTTCTACACGTCAACAAAGGACGATCGTGTGCATCCGGGGCACGCGCGCAAGATGGCGGCCAAGCTCGACGATATGGGCTACGACTTCTATTACTACGAAAACATCGAGGGCGGTCACGGCGGCACCGCAAACCAGGAACAGCTCGCGATGCGCACGGCCCTCGAGTATGCCTACTTCGTAAGTATGCTGATGCCGTCTAGCTGGGAACGACAGGCGACCGACTGAGGAACCGGTGCCAGTAAACGCTAAACGATATCGAATCGGGCGACCGTACAACCGACGGCAAATATCGGCAGTTCTGGTGTATAGAACTGCAATTCACCGTTGCCGCCTGCCGCCGCCGCTGCAGCGATAAAGGTACGAATCTCGAAGCCGCCCTGCCCACCGTCCTTATACGTATCTTCGTCGGTGTAGGACATTAGCGCTTGTTTGTCTTGTCGCATCAGACGATCGAGAAATTCCCGGTCCCATTCCACATTTATTTTTCCCGAGTCAGGCGTTGCGGGCCAGTGAGAAATGCCGCCTGTGCCAACGACAGCGATTTTTTCAGGCACCAAATCTGCGGCGCGCCGAATCGCTTCGCCAAACGCCCAGGCACGATGCAACGGCGTCAATGGCGGACCCTGACAGTTTATATTGACCGGGATGATCGGCAGCTCGTAATTCGGCGTCAGGAAATGCAGCGGTACCATGATGCCGTGATCGAACTTCCATTCTTCGGCATACGCAGTATCGACCGTTTGCATGACTTCCTTCGTCAATCGCACACCGAGGTCCGGCGCACCGGGAATCGTTGTCCTATCGATCTTTAACCATTCCGGATCTTCGATTGGACCATAGTATTTTTCGCCGATCCCTATGCAAAATGCCGGCATATTGTTCATAAAAAAATTGCCGAAATGCTCGGCGGCCATTACGACAAGAGCCTCAGCGCCTGACTCTACGATTTCCTGACGCTGCGTATCGAGCTTCGCGTAAAACTCGTCGCGCTTAGCGGTGTTCTTAACCATGTGTGCCCGCCCGGTAATTCCCGGTGCATGGCTAAGAACCCCTGAATAGACCAGACTCATTTCTCGTTCTCTCTATCTTTCCCTTCAACGGTAAAACTTTCGCCGCCCCCGGTCGTTGCATAAACACCGGCGCGCACCGGGCCATGTTTTTCGGTTCCCGCACGCATTAAATCGAGATAGTCGAACCATTCAATGCCGAGAAACGCGGCAAAGTGCATCAGAATTTGGCCGTTTACGCCGAGCACGTATAGTAGACCGATATCACCTTCCTTGAGCGCGTTACTCTCTTCGTCAGACAGATCGAAGTCAACGATAAGTCCATCAAGATCATCGTGATACCTCTGCTGCGCGGCTTCGTCACGATTTAGGACGTATAGGAATTTTTGTAGGTAATACAGACTCATTACTTACCCAGTTTCGGAACACGATGGGTTCCAAGTGCCACGCAAACGTTTTTCGTTTCCATGTAGAACTCGAAGCTGTAGTCGCCGCCATCACGACCTATGCCGCTGGCCTTCATGCCGCCAAACGGAGACGGTAGATGGCGGTTGTTTTCCGAATTCACCCAGATCATACCGGCATCCAGGTTTTGTGCCATACGATGGCCGCGGCCAATGTCATTCGTCCACACGTATCCGGCAAGGCCGTATTCGGTATCGTTCGCTAGTGCCAGCGCGTCTGCCTCGTCCTTAAACGGTATGACGGTCAGCACCGGACCGAAGATTTCCTGTTGCGCAATACGCATGTCATTGCGGGCGTTCGCAAACACTGTCGGTTCGACAAAGTTACCGTTGCCAGCCACCGCGTTACCACCGGCCACTATTTTGGCGCCATCCTCGACGGCGTAACCGAAAAAGCTACAGACTTTCTGAAAATGTCGATCGTGTACAAGCGGTCCGACCTCGGTATTCGGATCCAAAGGATTGCCAACCTTGAGTTTTGCAACACGCGCGACGACCTTCGCCGTGAACTCATCCTGAATGGCTTCGTGCACGAGTAATCGGCTCGAAGATGTGCAACGTTCACCGTTCAAGCTAAAAATCATGAATACCACGGCATCGAGTGCTCGATCGAGATCGGCGTCGTCGAAAACGATGACCGGGTTTTTGCCGCCGAGCTCCAGATGCAAGCGCTTCAGGGTATCGGCCCCCTGGCGCGTGATATGGCTGCCGGTCGTCGATTCGCCGACAAAGGCCACGGCCTTAATCGCAGGGTGCTCGGTAAGCGACTTGCCGGCCGACTCGCCGAGTCCCTGAACGCAATTCAAGACGCCGGCGGGCAACCCCGCCGCGTGCGCAATCTCAGACAACATCATGGCTGTATACGGTGACCATTCGGCCGGCTTGTGGACGACGGTGCAACCTGCCGCAAGTGCCGGTGCGATCTTCCAGGTTGACAGCATGAACGGCGTATTCCATGGCGTGATGACTCCAACTGGACCGATCGGCTGCCGGATCGAATAATTAATGTGTTCGTCGGCCGGCAGTGCCTGCCCGTCGCGCGCGGTCGGCGCTAAATCCGCGAAGAAACGGAAATTCTCCGCACCGCGAATTGCTGCCTTGCTCATGAACTTGAGCGGCTGGCCTGAATCGTAACTTTCGACCAGCGCGATCTCGCACGCATTGTCGACGATAGCGTCGGCAACTTTGTGCAGGATCTTCTTACGCTCTTTACCTGAAATCACTTTCCATTCCTTGAAAGCTTCCTCAGCCGCTTGGCAGGCGACATCGATATCCTCAGCGTTGCCCGATGCAACTTGGCCAATCAAGGAATTATCGATCGGCGTGACACTCTCGAATACCTCATTCGAGCGGCCAGGATCCGGCTTGCCGTTAATGAAGTGCGGTAACGTTTTATTTCGAAAACGGACCAGGATCCTTTCGACGTCGCCAAGGTTGGTTTCTAGTTCTGACATATGTTTTCCCGTAGATTCGATTCGTTCAAATTAGTTGGCGCGTTTCGCCATATAGTCGCGGATGTTGCCCTGCTTCCATCGTACTTCCGGATCGATTTCCTGTATTTCAAACGATAATGCCATCGGCCGTTCCTGATAGACGCTGTCAACAAATTCCAACAGGGTGCCGAATAGCCTTTCACCGGCGTCCTTTTTTTGTTCAGGGGTACGGCCCTTCATGATTCGAAGCACCACATAGATGAAGGAATTGTCCGAGTGGCCATCGGCGATCTGATAATGATCGTGGCGCACGGCACGCGTTCGAATCCCGCCGGTCGGCAACACATCGATGCTGATCGCCGTGTCGTGCAGCGCTTGAACGAGCTCATCAATATCGATGTCGCCGTCAAGATTCCCTGAATATTCAATAATTTGATGCGGCATTGATGCAGTCCCCGACTGGGTTTGAATTCATTTAACATGTTAAGTATACTGCCTCAATAGCCGAGGATCAAGCCATCGGCATCACAGAGAGAAAATACGGGGATTAAGGAACATGTCTGACTTGGAACGCCTGAAGGGCTCCATTCCACCGGTCGTTACGCCGTTCAAAAACAACGACGTTGACTACGATACGTATGCCTCACTGATCGACTACCAGGTTGCCCAAGGCTCACACGGCATTCTCGTCAATGGAACGACGTCGGAGCCGTCGACACTGACGATCGACGAGCGCAACAAACTTGTTGACGTCGCAATCAAGACCGTTAACGGTCGCGTGCCAGTCGTCGCTGCAACGGGTTCACAGTCTTTGGCCGAAACAGAAATCCTAACGCGGCACGCAGTCGATGCTAGCGCCGACGCGCTGCTCATCGTCACGCCCTATTACATCCGCCCGCCTCAGCGGGGCCTGGTCGAGTACTACCTAAAGCTGGCCGCAACACATGACACACCGTGGATGATTTATCACATTCCCGGTCGTGCAGCGGTCAATATGACGCTCGACTCGATGAAGGAGATTCGCGACAAGTCGGACAACTTTGTCGGCATGAAGCATGCCGTCAACGATCTAGGCTTTGTCACCGAGTGTTTTGAAGCGCTTGGCAATGACTTCAAAGTATTTGTTGGCCTCGAAGAACTTTCCTGGCCGATGATGACGATTGGCGCTGCCGGTCTGATGAATGCGGTCGGTAATCTTCGCCCCGACGTGCTCGCCGAAATGTGTGATGCCGCCTGGTCGAGCGATATCCCAACAGGGCGCGAGCTTCATCAGCGCTTGCTCGAAATTAATCAATCGGTGTTTTATGACACGAATCCGATCCCGATGAAGTACATGATGAAAAAGCTTGGGCTGTTGAAAACCAACGAGCACCGATTGCCAATGTGTCCGGCTACACCAGAACTTGAACGACGACTCGACGGCGTATTAGAACGCGCGGGTCTAGTGACCAAAGGTAGAGCCGCATGAATTTCGTCAGTTTTGTTAGGGACGGCAAAGCGAGCTTCGGCGCGGTCGTCGACGACCAAGTCGTGGACCTCGGCGCGAGACACCCAGAGTTCGCTGACCTGCGCGCGGCCATTCGCGCAGGTCAGCTAGATACGCTTGCCGACGAAGCGACGGCAGCCAACGGTGATTTTGCGACATCTGACATCGAATTCTTGCCGACAATCCCGAACCCCGAGAAAGTTATTTGCATTGGCGTCAATTACGCCAATCGCAACGAAGAATATAAAGATGGCTCGGCTGCGCCGAAATATCCTAGCGTATTCATGCGTACGCGCGAGTCATTTGTTGGCCACAATCAACTGATACTCGACCCGCCCGAGTCCGACCAACTCGATTACGAGGGTGAAATCGTTATCGTTATTGGTAAGGAAGGTCGCCGTGTCTCGCAGCAGGACGCGCATAAGCACATCGCCGGCCTAACGATCATGAATGAGGGCTCGCTGCGCGATTTTCTCAGGCACGCCAAGTTCAATGTCACGCAGGGCAAGAATTTCGAGAAGTCCGGTGCCCTTGGCCCTTGGCTCGTAACGCCCGATGAACTCAGTCCAATGGGCGAGTTGCAGGTCATTACACGAGTGAACGGCGAAGAGCGACAAAATGACGTAACGTCAAACTTGATGTTTCCGTTCCGATATCTAATCAGCTATTTGTCGACGTTTTATCGCCTAAAGCCGGGGGACATCATCGCGACGGGTACACCGAATGGTGCCGGCGCACGCTTCGACCCGCCGAAATACCTAAAGGACGGTGACATCGTCGAAGTCGAAGTACCTGGCATCGGCGTGCTACACAACGCCGTTGCTACGGAAATCGTGTGAATAACGTCGCCGAAAAAGGTAAGCAAGCGCCGTTACGCGACTTCCGACATTCACTGCCGATGGAGCTCTTGAAGGCACGTGAGGCCGCGATGGCGCGCTTTCGTCCGATGCTGCGCGAGCGCGGTTTGACGGAACAACAGTGGCGGGTTATTCGCGCATTGTCTGAATTCGATCAAATCGACGCCGGAGAATTGGCGCAGCGCAGTTTTTTGCTTGCGCCCAGCCTAACGCGTATTTTGCAACACCTTGAGAACGAAGGCTTGATCCGGCGCACGCCCGATTCCAGTGACCAGCGCAAATCGGTCGTCACACTGACGACGAAAGGGCGTCTCGTGTTCGACCAGATCGCGCCGGAATCCGAAATTCTGTACGCACAGATTGAATCAGAGTTCGGCGTAGATCGCCTGGAAGCACTGTACGAATTGCTTGCCGACTTCTACCAAGCGATGGGAAATTCAGAACGCTGATTTGGATCCAATGTAATGCTCGTGTTCCGGTAGCACCCATAGTATTCTGCATTGCTGTTTCGCAAAGCCACTCCCCAAACTCCCGTCTTTAGTTGACTTAATAGCCTATATGTCACGGTCCAAACCTATTCATCCCGAAGACTCGATGCTCGCGTTTCGCGCCTGTCTTGGACAGTTCGCAACCGGCGTGACAGTCGTTACTTGCAGCGGCGCTGACGGGCATCCCTGTGGCATTACGGTGAATAGTTTTAGCTCTGTGTCATTGGAGCCGCCACTGGTACTGTGGAATATTGCGAAGTCGTCAAATTCATTACGCGACTTTCTGAACACGAAAGATTTCGCGATTCACATTCTTACAGATGACCAAATGGAGTTGGCGTTGCAATTCGCGAAATCGGATCACACATTGTTCGAAAATATTGAGTTCCGCAAGTCGGATGCCGATGTGCCGATCCTGCCCGGCTGCTTGGCTGTGTTTGAGTGTTCAACCCACCAGGTACACGATGCAGGTGATCACCACATTATCGTTGGCCACGTCGATCGTTTCAGCTGGGACAGGGCTGGGCCGTTGTTATTTTTCAGCGGCCACTACCGACAAATGGGTGAGCCCACCGATTGACCGCGTTGCTAACGAATATGCAGCCTGTACGCGATAAGGCCACCGATCGCCATTGGTACCGCGAAGACTATGAAGTTGGCCGACATATCGAAGCCGAAGAAGATCAGGTAGCCCGCCACGGCTGGTCCAACGACCGCACCTGATCTACCAAGCCCAATTGACCAGCCGATGCCGGTGCTTCGAATCTCCGTGGGATAGGCTTTTGCCGCAGCGCCGTAAAGACCGGTAAAGCCACCCTGCTGCAACACGCCGATCGCAAATATCAAAGCTAACAGCAGGTCCCGCTGGTTCGGCGCCATCGCAAACACGACCATCCCAATAGCCGATGCGAATAACAGACCAAACACCAGATTACTTAACTTGAACCGAGTGGATAGCCCGCCCAGTAGATAGATCCCAATCACACCGCCCAAATTGAACAAGAAGAACGCATCGCGTCCTACCGACTCTTCATAACCAGAATCGACCATTAACTTCGGAATCCAGCTCATTAAGAAATAGAGCGTCGCGAAGCATAAGAAAAACGTCGACCACAACGTCAATGTCACTTTGCGGTGTGCCGGGAGCAGTAACGTAAGCATGGTTGATATGAAACCGAGTTTGGCCCTGGGTTTCTGATGTTTTACTTGGGGCATTTCACCGATTGTCGGTTTTTTCAACTTCGTCAAAACACCGTTGACTTTCTCGAGCGCATTTGCCGGTCTGCGCTCGATCAAGAATTTCAAGGATTCTGGAATAAACAGCCAGGCAACCAATCCCATTAACAGCGTTGCAGCGCCGCCGGCCCAGAACATGCCGCGCCATCCATAGTCAGGCATTACGTAGTCAGCGACGACTGAAGTGAACATCGCGCCTAACGGATAACCAGATGTCACGAGCACAACCGACAACGCGCGATATTTCTCAGGACTGTACTCGGCGGCGAGCGTTGCCTGCGACGCAAGCATGGCACCGGCGCCAATGCCGCTAATAAATCGTAATATGATGAACTCGAGCAACGTTGTGGCCTGCGCCGTCATCAATATCGACACACCGACTAACGTCACACTGAAAATAATCATTCGCCGGCGACCGACGAGATCCGATACTGGCGCCAGAAACATCGCGCCACCCATCATGCCGGCGAGTGCAAAACTGAAGATCCAGCCGACTTTCTCAGGTGTTAATAGCAATTCCGTCGAAACCGCGTTGGCGACGACTGCCATCGCGGTAATGTCGAAGCCATCGAGCATGTTGAAGAACATGCACAATCCGACGACCAGCAGTTGCTGGCCGCTGATCTGACCATTATCAATAATTTTGGCAACAAGACTGTCGCTGCTAGCTGGCTCTGAAACCGCTGACATTCGTTCGTTCCTAACTTTTGGCAAGCGAAGATTTCCGCATTATCAAGTGACTGACGCCCGCATTCAAAACGCTTGATAGCCCATGCGTATGGAAGCTGTCAGCAGAAACAGTCCAAACAAGATGCTTAGCCGACGTCGTGAGATGGCATGCGCGATCTTCGCACCTACTGGCGCGAATAGCACCGAAGTCGGTGTTATAAGAGCGAAGCCGAACAAGTTCAAATAGCCAAAGCTGCCATTCGGCAACAGCGTGTTGCCCCAGCCCGTGACGATATAACCAATCGCCGCTGGCACGGCGATGACAAGTCCGAGCAATGCGGATGTACCGACGGCGAGATGGATCGGCCTGTTGTAGACAGTCAACGCTGGAACCGTCATCGATCCGCCCCCTATCCCCATTAGCGTAGAAATGGTGCCGATGCTGAATGGTAGCACCGGCAGCAACGGGCTCCGAGGCAGGTCGTCGCCGAGTTTCCTATCGCCGAAGTGAGCAATCATGTTGATCGCCAGGATAGCCGCAATCGTCGCGAAAACACCTGCAAGGAAACGGCCGCTAACGGATGCTGATATCACAATGCCCGCGACCGCACCGAAAAAAATGAACGGCGACCATGAGCGCACAACGCCATGGTCAACCGATTGCCTGCGATTGTGCGCAACAGCGGACGAAATTGATGTTGGGATAATAACCGCGAGCGACGTTGCCACCGCGATATGCATTCGAAATGCTGCATCGACGCCGAGTATCTCCAGCACAGCCTCAAGGACCGGCACAATAACGATGCCGCCGCCGACGCCAAGTAGGCCTGCGATGACACCGCTGACCGCGCCGGTCAATAGCATTGCAACGATCAGACTGCTTAATTCGACGGGCTTACCTCATTAGATTGTCTATTCACCGTCACGAGTGTAAAGGACTCCGGGCCTGTTCGACGGCATCTTCTTTTCTGTCAAATACTTTCCCCAATCTTGTGCCTACCCAAGCCCAGGCGGCGGCAATGCCGGAGCCGACGAGCGCCACGGCGGCAAGCCCGAGTCCGACTTTGTCCGTCAATATCGCGAACAAGGACCCACTCAATGCATCCCCGCCGCGATAGACGACGATGTCGACAACCGGCTTGGCTTTGAATCGATCTTCCTGACTGACATGTGTGTATAACATTTCTCGCGCAGGTCGAGTCAGGCCGTAATTGCCGCCACGCCTAAACACTTGCAGGGCAAGCAGCACCGTCAGTATTGGCGCGAACGCCAAAATAAGCATGCCGATACAGATGAGTACGGGCATCAACGCGAGCCCAACCGACATGCCTAATTTATTGACAATTCTGCCGGTGACAAAAAACGCCAGGCCAAACGTCAACAGATTAACCATCCAGTCAATACCACCAAGGATTTGCGCACGCTCTGGCCGTGTGAAGTCGGCGAGCAGGTTTTTTTGTTCGAAATAGACGAACGAGCCGATGAAAACGTACAAGAGTATGAATGCGCCAATGCCGAGCAAGTAGGGATTTGTAATAAACGCCCTAAAGCCGTGCCACCAGTTGCCGCCCATAACGGCTTTCCGCGCATCCGCAGCAAGATCTTCGT
>JAOTZC010000038.1 GCA_029861535.1 Gammaproteobacteria bacterium | reverse complement strand
CGACGGCAAGCGTGCGCGGAAAATGTAGCCGCTGTAGGCGATCCGCTAACGGATCGCCAATGTACGCGAGCAAGCCTGCCGCGATGAACGGTGTCAGCACCGGTGCAAGCAGGTACAGGAGCAACCCCGAGATGGAGATTGCGATCATCCAAGCGACACGAGTTTCGGACGGCATGCGTCAGACTCCTCTACGGGCTCGTCCCGACCATTGTACGACGTAGTCGATGCCACTTATGACGACGGTAACCAAGGTAGCCGCACCGAGTACTGTGATCGTGATCTTGTCAGGCCAGTCAAAAGCCGCGCGGCAAAGCACGAATAGCAAAAACAACAACTGCAACGCGGTATTGAGTTTGCTAATACGTGTCGGTTCGCCTTCAACTGGCTTAATCAGATAATGATAGGTGACGGCGCCTGCAAAAATCACAACGTCGCGAGAAATCACGACGACCGCAAGCCAGATCGGAATAAGTTGCGTACTTGCAAGCATGATAAACAGACTGGCAACGAGCAACTTATCGGCTATTGGATCGAGCAGCGCGCCGAGACGCGATTGCCAGCTAAATCGCGTCGCGAGATAGCCGTCAACCCCGTCCGAAAAACCCGCAATGACAAATAGCGCCAGCGCCCACGTCGTCTCGCCACCCTGAATCAACAGCAGAATCGGCACGATCAGCGCAATACGCATTGCGGATATGGCGTTTGGGATCCAGTTAAGCGACATAGCAGGCGATGTGATTATGGGTTAAAGAAGAAATCCAGAGACGTCAGTCGTTCATCGATGTCGAAATCGCCCATGTCGTCGAAATCGCTCATGTCGATACGCTCCTGTTCGATCAGGCCTTCGAATCGCAGTGCCCGCGCCAGTCGGGACGCACCGCCATGCGCATTGACGCGAAAACTGATGCGGTCACCAGCGACTTCCGTAATCGCGAAATTGTCGATCACGTTCATCTCGGCGAGCATACTTTGCACCTCCGCATAAGCTTCGACCGACGTAACGCCGGACACATTTAATTGCACCGTTCGCACTGGCTCATTGCCGCCAATTGCGAATTCGGCTGCTAGCAGGTCAGAGATTCGCGAAATCACGACTTCGGGTTCGCCGCTCCACGCGCGTTGATCGCTGCCAAAGTGATAACTCCAGCGATTTTGCGAACTACCGGACGCTCGCACGCGACCGATCAGTACCGAGTTCACGTCATAGCGCTCCGAGGCAGCAAGCACGCGATCGTCAAAGCCACCTGAGATATCGCTGAACGAGACGGCGGCGCGATCCTCACCGTCCATCAGTGGAAAAGCGATCGGAAGCCCGCGGCGGTCGGCAATCTCGAGCATGCGCGCCCTGAGCAGGCGGTTGCGATTTATTGAACGGGATTGACTTCGCCTGTCGTCCTCGTCCGCAGCGGCAAGAATCTCGCGACTACCGCCACCCCAGTCAACGGCGAGCCAGACCAAGGTCAACGGACGGTCGCCGCCCCAGACGCGCTGTCCGGCGCGGCGCAGCGCGGCCTCAATTGCCTTGCCGTCGAATGACACGAACAGCGTCTCGTCAGGCCCGGGCCGAAACTGTACGACGTACGCCGATGGATCTGGAAATATCGTGTCGAAGAGCACGACATCGTTAACCAGCTCTGCCCCGGACACACGCAGCAGGACTTGCGCAAGTGCTCGGTCATAGGCGTCGGCGCGCGGATCCGGTTTTTTCTCATTGATCGCCACCTGTGCCGTGTACAGGGACGTGACCTCGACCGCACTGGCCGCAGAGATGCCGATGACGCCGACGAGCGCCAGCAAGATGATGTTCTTCAAGCGTGGTTTCCCCTCAGGGTGCGCAGCGACTATTATATCGCCCCCGCACGATGCGACCATCTGTTTCACAGCCGAATCCTACAGACCGAATCTTCCATTTGCGATGAGCCAAAAACCCCTGACCTATAAGGACGCCGGAGTCGATATCGACGCCGGTAACGCCCTCGTTGATCGCATTAGGCCGCTGGTCGCAAGGACCGGGCGTCCCGAAGTCATGGCGGGCCTCGGAGGATTCGGCGGATTATTTGCGCTGCCGTCGGGTCGTTATCGGGAAGCGGTACTGGTGTCCGGCACCGATGGCGTCGGTACCAAGCTGATGCTCGCGCAACAGCTGAGTCGTCACGACACGATTGGCATCGATTTGGTCGCAATGTGCGTCAACGACGTGCTCGTTCAGGGCGCCGAGCCATTATTCTTCCTCGACTACTTCGCCTGTGGTCGATTGGACATTGACATTGCGGCAGACGTAATTCGCGGTATCGCCCAAGGCTGTGAACTGGCCGGTGCCGCGTTAATTGGGGGCGAAACGGCCGAAATGCCAGACATGTATCCGACCGGCGAGTACGATCTCGCGGGTTTTTGCGTCGGCGCTGTCGAACGCGCGGACCTTATCGATGGCTCGACGATTAAGGACGGCGACGTGCTGATTGGTATTGCGTCCAGCGGACCGCACTCAAACGGATATTCACTCATTCGCAAAGTACTCGATCGGGCCGGCGACGTTGATATTGACGGTGTCGCGGCGAGCGAACGATTACTCACGCCGACGCGTATTTACGTTCACGCAGTTTTGGCACTTATGCAGACCGTCACCGTCAAGGGCATTGCGCATATCACCGGAGGTGGCATCACAGAGAATGTCCCGCGCATACTTGATGATACTGTGCATGCAGAAATCGACACCGGCAGCTGGAAGCCCGGCGCCGTGTTCGACTGGCTTGCAGAACATGGCAACATCGAAATCGACGAAATGCGGCGTACGTTCAACTGCGGCATCGGCATGATAGTTGTCACTGAAGAGTCCGATGTTGACGTGGCGCTCGAATCGCTTGCCGCGAACGGCGAAGATGCCTTTCGAATCGGCCGTATCGCCGCAGGCCGAGGCGAGGTCGATTTTCGTTGAGGCCTGATCAACCAGACCGGCGCTGCCGCGCCGCAATTCTAATTTCTGGTTCTGGTACAAACCTGCAGTCTTTTATTGACCAGGCGCACGCCGATCAGCTTGACGTCGACATTGTTAAAGTCCTGTCAAATCGACCGGACGCATACGGACTGACTCGAGCACGCAGCGCGAGCATTGCGACAGCGTGTGTCGAACATCGAGATTTCGCCGATCGCGAAGCTTTCGATCGTGCCGTCGCTGCGACTTTGGACGAACATGAACCCGAGCTAGTCGTGCTCGCCGGCTTTATGCGCATATTGAGCCCGTGGTTTGTACGCCACTATGAAGGCAAGATCCTCAACATCCACCCGGCGTTGTTGCCGAAATACCCCGGACTCGATACTCATGCCCGGGTCCTCGAGGCCGGCGATTCCCGACACGGCAGCACGGTGCACTTTGTGACCGATGAACTCGATGGCGGGCCCAGAATCCTGGCGGGCCGTATCGCCGTAGATCCCAACGAATCCGCCGACGAACTCCAGGCTCGAGTACAAGCCCTTGAACACCAAATCTACCCACAGGCCGCCCAATGGTTCGCCGAAGGCCGACTCACCTTCCGCGACGGCGCCGCCCTTCTCGACGGTGAGAAATTAACTGAACCTGTCGTTGTCGACTTTCCCTGAACTCAGCTTCTTATGGCAATGTGTGAAACGCTTGTCATCGGAAGTAAAGCGCAGCGCAGCGAGCCATGACGATGACAAGCGTTTCGCGCGTTGCCATTGGCCCCCGAAGGCGTGGCAGAGCGAGCCATGACGATGAGAAGCGCTTTGCGCAATAGCTACCAACGAATCAGGCCTTGGGCAAGGTAACGCCCTTTTGACCCTGGTACTTGCCGCCGCGGTCCTTGTACGAAGTTTCACATTCCTCGTCAGACTGCAGAAAAAGCATCTGCGCAACCCCTTCGTTGGCGTAGATCTTTGCCGGTAGTGGCGTCGTGTTGGAAAATTCGAGCGTTACATGTCCTTCCCACTCGGGCTCGAGCGGCGTGACGTTGACGATGATGCCACAGCGCGCATACGTGGACTTGCCCAGGCAAATCGTCAGCACATTTCGAGGCATGCGAAAATATTCAACGGTCCGGGCCAACGCGAAAGAATTTGGCGGAATGACACAAACGTCACTCTTTAGATCGACAAAGCTGGTCGCGTCGAATGCTTTGGGATCGACAACGGCCGAGTTGATGTTCGTGAAGATCTTGAACTCATCCGAGCAGCGCACGTCGTAGCCGTAACTGGATGTACCGTAAGAGACAATTCGGTTGCCTCCCACCTCGCAGACTTGAGCTGGTTCGAACGGCTCGAGCAGGCCGTGCTCTAGTGCCATGCGTCGTATCCAGCGGTCGGATTTGATACTCATCAGCTGTCCTCGACGACGATCTTTGGAAACTTGGCGGCATAATCCTTGCCCTGTGTCGCAAGCGCGGCCGCCATTCGACGAGCGGCCGCCCGATACGCGTCGGCGGTCGCTGCGGTCGCATCGCTGACAACCGTTGGCTGCCCCGAATCAGTCTGTTCGCGAATACGCGCGTCCAGCGGCAATCGGCCGAGAACGCTGATATCGAAATCCTCGGCCATTTTCGCCGCGCCACCGGCACCGAAAATGGTCTCCTCGTGTCCGCAGGACGAACAGACGTGCGTGCTCATGTTTTCGATAACACCCAGCACCGGAATTGAAACCTTGCGAAACATTGCCAGCCCCTTGCGGGCGTCGATCGTCGCTATATCCTGCGGTGTTGTCACAATAACCGCCCCCGACACTGGCACCTGTTGTGACAACGTCAGCTGAATGTCGCCTGTTCCGGGCGGCATGTCGACGATCAAGTAATCCAGATCATGCCAGTGCGTCTGCTGCAATAACTGATTCAGTGCCGATGTCACCATCGGCCCACGCCAAACCATCGGCTGGTCCGGATCGACAAGAAATCCGATCGACATCACCTGCACGCCGAAAGCCTCGAGCGGCTGCATCGATTTGCCGTCTTCGCTGATCGGCCGCTCGCCGACAAGACCAAGCATGTGTGGTTGACTCGGACCGTAGATGTCGGCGTCGAGTAGACCGACGTTGGCTCCGTCAGCCGCTAATGCGAGCGCCAGATTGACCGCTACGGTAGATTTACCGACGCCTCCTTTGCCGGACGCGACAGCAATCACATTTTTGATATTCGCCAGAGGCTTCAAATTGCGCTGAACACCGTGAGCAACGATTCGCGTCGATAGCGTTATGTCGACGTCGTCGACGCCGGTTTCGGCACGAACGCGAGCGGCGATATCGGCCGCCGTTGCGGCAAATTCGCGCTCCATCGGCAGACCGAGCTCGATTTGTGCGCTAATGCGCGAGTCTGAGGTGGCAAGTTCGCGAACCCGTCCGATATCCCCCAGAGTCTTGTCAATTCCCGGTAACTCGATAGATTTCAGGAGTTTGTTTACGTCTGATTCTGTTGACGGCGTCACAGTTCGGATACTCGTATTAGGTAAAATTTCATGTCGACGCCCCGGGAATCGGGGCGACAGGGCGCACATTGTAACTAAGCCGCTCGCAAACCCAAGCGTTCGCGACAATTGGTTAGCGGGTTGCTGAACCGCCTGAAATGCAAGGGCTGTAGCAGTTTGTGTGCAAGGGCGATGTGGCATAATGCCGCATCTTTGTAGATTAGTTTGCGTAACCGGCCATGCACCGGACATGTGTGGGCGGGCTCGCCTGGGCCAGAGCGAAGCGATTGGTACTTCACAAACTGCCAACACCGAAAATGTCGTGTGCAAGGACGCCGGCCTCGAGGCTGATCGGCCAGCGTGCGTTTTTCGTTTGCGCCGAAACTACGGGTAAGCGCTCGTGAGCCTCCTAGGCAGCTTCCGCTCTGATCAGCAAATCAACGCGCTGATGGCAGAGGCTGACCCGACATCATCGAAAGCAACGAGCCTGGTCGAACGCCTAAAGAAATCCGGACCCAAAGTCATTCCTAAACTGATTGACGCGCTGGCGCTGTCCGACAAGTCTCACACAATGATGTTCGTCGACATCCTGACTTCGCTTGTCAGCGACAAAACACTTGAGCAATACAAAGAAGGCCTTGCCGACGGCAATGAACGTGTTGTCAAAGGCACAGCTTGGGCGTTGTCAGGATCAACCGATTACAACGCCAACGGATTGCTCGATTTTTTTGACGATGACGAAGTTTCGAAACACGCGTTGATCGAAATCTTACGCGTACATAAGCAAGATTTGTCGGTACACGAATTGTTGCAGCGCGCTTACGAGCTTGAAACCAAAGAAAAGGCGGCGGTCTTCAGGATTATCGAAGAGGTCATTCGACCGGATATGGTCCCAGATCTTGTTGCGCGAATGGGCGGCAAAGATCCAATCATCAAGATTCATCTCATTAATCTACTGGGCAAGTTCGAAAGCGCCGATATCAATAATGCCCTTGAAATTCAGCTCAAAGATCCGAATAAAATGGTGCGAAGTGCAGCACTGAGCGCTCTCGCAACGCGTCCGGGCAACGTTAATATTGCCGCTGTCAGCAAACTGCTGCAGGACCAGGATCTAGACGTACAAAGTAAAGCCGTCGACATGATGATCCAGATCAATCACCCTGACACGGTCAAATATCTAACAGATGCGCTCAAGGACGAGTCTGAATATGCGCGTCGCTCGGCTGTTGAAGTCCTGAATGAAGTTGGCACGGCGGACTCAGTGAAGAACCTGCTTGACGTAATGAAGGACGATGATTGGTGGGTTCGTTCACGCGCGGGCGACGCGCTTGCCGAGATAGGTGGGCCGAAAGTTGTCGATGCCGTCGTCGCATTGATCAAGGACGAAGACGAGGAAATTCGTCGCACGGCGATTGAGATCTTGAATGCGATGAAGGACGAGCGCGCGGTCAAACACCTAATCGCAGCGACTGACGACACTGACTGGTGGGTCCGCGAACGAGCGGTCGATGCGCTCTCACAGATTGGTAGTCCGGAGGCGCTGCCGAAGCTTGAATCGATGCTGGGCAAAAATCCGAAGACGGATACGGTGGTCATACGCGCACTGGGAAAACTTGGCAGCGCCAAGCATATTACGCAGATCGTGCAAATGCTGGCCCGCCCTGAACGTGAAATACAGGTCGAAGCGATAAAGGCCATGTCGCAGCTTGCGGACGAAAAGCACGCAGAAACGATTCGCGGCGTACTCAAAAAGATCAAACAGGTGGACGATAAGACAATTATCAACATTGCGGACGGTGCGCTCAAAGATCTCGATGCGCGTTTCTCGAGAACAGTCCTGGAAGAAAACGTTCGCGCGAAAAAAATCGCCGAGAACACGCGCACGCTGCTGCTCGACAACGACGATTTGGACAAGCTGCTCAAAGAGGCAAAAGAAGCGAGTCAGGTCGCAGATCTCGACGACGAAGCAGTGCAGGAGGTCGCAGCAGCCCCGACAACGACGATTCTCGACATTTCCACGCTGAGCCCGGGCGACGTCATCGACGGTCGCTACAAATACATTGAGAAAATCGGTAAGGGCGCCTTCGGCACGGTGCTGTTGATGGAAGACGAAGTCGTCGACGAACGTCTTATACTCAAATTCTTGAACCCGAACGTTTCCTCAGACGAGGAGATGATGAAACGATTTGTTCATGAACTTCGGTATTCGCGGAAAATCACGCACAAAAACGTTATTCGAATTTACGACTTCCTGAATCTGCAGGGGTGCTATGCGATATCGATGGAGTATTTCCCGTCGCATACACTTTCCGGCGAAATGCCCGACAACAAGCCGATGTCCATTGAGAAGGTCTTGGGGTTTTCGCGCGACATCGCCACTGGAATGGCGGTCGCACACTTAGCAGGCGTTATTCATCGTGATTTGAAGCCGGCCAATATCCTGGTCAATGCAGACGGCCTGCTGAAAATCGTGGATTTCGGCGTCGCTGCTGCTGCGGCTAGTGGCGATACCCAGCTAACGAAAACCGGTTACGTAATTGGCTCACCGAAGTACATGGCGCCCGAGCAAATTCTTGGCAAAAAGGTAGACGTAACGGCTGATGTTTACAGTGTTGGCGTTATCATGTATGAGATGGCAACGGGAATCCCCCCGTATAGCCGAGGTGATCATATGTCGGTCATGTACCAACATGTTCAAGGCAAAGCGAAGGCGGCGCAAGAAATCAACAAAAATATCCCGGATACGCTGGCGACGATAATCAATAAGGCGATGTCGGTGGACAAGAGCAAGCGCTACCAGTCGATGGCCGAACTCACCGAGGCGCTCGACGCGGTTACACTGTAGTTATGGCGAGAATTGACGCATTCCTGAAACTTGGCCTCGCGCAAGGCTGCTCCGATATCCATCTCGCCGTTGGCATTCCCCCGATGCTGAGACTGAATGGCGATCTTATGCCGATCAAGTTCCGCCAGTTGTCAGATACGGAGCTCGAAACCTACGTCATCGAAATTCTGACCAAAAAGCAGCGAGAGAGACTCGAATCTGGCCTTGACCTTGACTTTTCCTACGTCGCCGAGGAAGGCGGCCGCTTTCGTGTCAACGTCTTTCGCAAAGTTACCGGAATCGGTGCTGTGTTCCGCCACATTCCCGGCGACGTGCCAACATTGGATCAGCTTGAAATGCCGCCCATCGTGTCGAAGTTTTGTGACTACCATCAGGGCATGGTGCTCGTCACTGGCTCAACAGGTACCGGCAAAACAACAACGCTCGCCGCAATGATCAATCATCTAAACGAGCACCGAAACCTAAACATTATTAGCCTCGAAGACCCAATCGAGTTCGTGCATCCGAGCAAGAAGTGCCAGATCATCCAGCGTGAGCTCGGTACACATGTCACGAGTTTTGCGCACGGCGTCCGCTCCGCGATGCGCGAAGACCCGGATGTGATTCTCGTCGGCGAGCTACGCGATGCGGAAACCATCATGATGGCGATGACGGCGGCGGAAACCGGCCACCTGGTGCTCGGCACATTGCATACGACGGGCGCGGTCAAGACAATCGACCGTATCGTCGACGCACTGCCGGGCGAGTTGCGCGAACAGACCAAGGCGTTTTTGTCGATGAGTCTGAAGGCTGTCGTAACGCAGGTACTTATCAAGACACCAGACGGCCGTGGTCGGCGCGCTATTTTAGAAATTCTGGTAAACAACCGTGCGATTTCCAAGATGATTACAACCGATCAAACTCATCAGATTCCGTCGCAGCTGCAGACCGGCAAAGATCTCGGCATGCAACTCATGGACCAGACATTGCTAGCGGCGATTACCGCGAGGAAAATCGACCCAGATGATGCCTACCGTTTCGCAAACGACAAGTCGAAGTTCCAGCGGTATGTAACCAACTCCGATCTCGTACCGACGCTTGACGTCAGCAGCGGCGCTCCAGGCTAGGACGATGGCCCAAATCGATCAATTTCTGACGGCCGCCCTGAAGCAGAATGCGTCAGACCTGCATTTCCTATCCGGCGACCCGGTTCGCGCACGCGTACACGGACATCTGCAGACGCTTGTCGACAAGCCATTGGAGCTCGACACGGTCAGAGATTGCATGGATGAAATTATGGACGGCACCGCGCAACGTGCGTTCGATGATGACGATGCTGCGGACTTCGCCTATGAGATCCCGGATATTTCGCGATTCCGCGTTAATGTCTTTCGTCACCTCAACGGCATCGGTGCGATATTTCGCGCTATTCCCTCGCAAGCGCTGACGCTCGAAGACTTGGGCATGCCGAAGGTCATCCATGACCTGGTGCGTTACACGCAAGGCATGATTCTAGTGACCGGCAAGACAGGCTCGGGAAAATCTACGACGCTGGCTGCAATGATCGATTCGATGAACAAACGGCTCAAAGGTCATATTCTGACGATTGAAGATCCAGTCGAATTCGTGCACAAAGCGCAGGGCTGCCTGATTAGCCAACGCGAAATTGGCGTCCATAGCGACAGCTTCGCGAACGCGCTGCATTCCGCGTTGCGCGAAGATCCAGACGTAATCCTGGTCGGCGAAATGCGTGACCTAGAGACGATCAGCATCGCCGTTACGGCCGCAGAGATGGGAATTCTGGTAATGGGCACGCTGCACACCAATGGCGCCGCTCAGACAGTCGATCGTATTATCAATTCGTTTCCGGCCGACAAGCAAAGTCACATTCGAACAATGATCTCGACGTCGCTTCGCGGCGTTATTTCACAGCAGCTGATACCGAGAAAAGACAAACCGGGCCGCATTGCTGCGTTGGAAATTTTGATAAATACCTCGGCCGTTGGCAACCTGATACGCCAGGGCAAACTGGACCAACTGGAAACCGCAATGCAGTCCGGCGGCAATCTCGGCATGCAGTCGATGGACTCGGCCTTGATGGACCTGGTCAACAAAGGCTTCATTGCCGGCGAGGAAGCGTATTTGCAGGCGAACAACAAGTCGAAGTTCGAGCGCTTCAAAGACGAGCCCTAAGAGACACCTCAGACCTGGCAAGCAGTGGCTGTGTGTGTCAGCCTTTTCATCGGAAGTTAAGCGCAACCCAGTGAGTCATGAGGGTTGGTAGTGTGTGGCTGCACGTGTGAGCCTTTTCATCGGAAGTAAAGCGCAGCGTAGCGAGCCATGACGATGAGGAGGCTCACACGTACAGCCATATCCGGTCTGCACATGGCATAATCGCCGCCTTCAAGGATCTGCAGCCGATCGATGTCCGTCAAGCCCCGCAAAATTCTGGTAACCAGTGCCCTGCCCTATGCCAATGGGTCGATTCATATGGGGCATATGGTGGAGTACCTGCAGACGGATATCTGGGTGCGATTTCAGAAGCTCCGCGGGCACGATTGCATTTACGTATGCGCGAGTGATTCGCACGGCACCCCAATCATGCTCAAGGCGCGCGAATTGGGCAAATCTCCAGAGTCATTGACGCGGGAACTGAGCGAGGAGTTTGTGCGCGACTTTGCTGATTTCGGAGTCGCATTCGATAACTATCATACGACGCACTCACCAGAAAACGAGGCGCTAACTGTCGAAATGTATGAAGCGCTTCGAGAACGCGGAGACATCTATACGAAATCGATACAACAGTTATATGACGAAACCGAAGGCATGTTCCTGCCCGATCGTTTCGTCCGTGGCACCTGTCCGCGATGCGAAAGTGAGGATCAGTATGGCGATGCCTGCGAAGTCTGCGGCGCCACTTACTCACCTAGTGATTTGATCGACGCCGTGTCGGTGCTGTCCGGCACCACGCCGGTGACTCGCGAATCGGAACATTATTTTTTCCGGCTTAGCGAATACGGCGATCGCTTGCGCGCATGGATGGAGGAAGCCACGCTAGACAAGAATGTACTTGCCAAACTAGAGGAATGGTTCGCAGCAGGCTTGCAAGACTGGGACATCTCGCGTGACGCACCATATTTCGGATTTCGAATTCCGGATTCCGACGACAAATATTTCTATGTCTGGCTGGATGCTCCCGTTGGCTATCCGGCGAGCTTCAAGAACTTGTGTGACAAACGCGACGATCTCGATTTTGATGAGTATTGGCGTCCGGGCCACGACACCGAGGTGTATCACTTTATCGGCAAGGACATTATGTATTTCCACACGCTGTTCTGGCCGGCAGTACTGGAGGGCGCTGGGTTTCGCACGCCAACAAGCGTATTCGCGCACGGTTTTCTGACCGTTAATGGGTCAAAGATGTCGAAGTCGCGCGGCACGTTTATCAAAGCGCGGACCTATCTCGACAATCTGGATCCCAGTTATTTGCGATATTACTATGCCGCCAAGCTCGGACCGACGATCGAGGATATCGATTTAAATCTCGAGGATTTTATTGCAAGAGTTAATTCAGATCTGGTTGGTAAGCTCGTCAATATTGCGAGTCGCTGTGCCGGTTTTATCAACAAACGTTTCGACGGCAAGTTAGCGACGACGCTACCGGATCAGGCATTGTTCGACGAGGTCGCAGCGGCGTCAGATGAAATAGCGGCACATTACGAAAAACGTGAGTTTTCGAAAGCGATGCGTCGAATCATGACGCTGGCCGACCAGGCAAATCGATATATCGATGAACACAAACCATGGGTTTTGATCAAGGACGAATCTCAGGTCAGTAGCGTTCAGGCAGTTTGCACCCAGGGCATCAATCTGTTCCGCAGCCTGATGATCTATCTGGCGCCAGTGCTGCCGGCCGTCGCCGCGCGCACGCAAGCGTTTCTCGGCAACGACGAATGGCACTGGAGCAATGCGTCTGAGCCGATGCTGGGCGCCACCATCAATCCATTTAAGCCGCTGTTGACCAGAGTCGAGGCGGAAAAGGTTCAGGAAATGGTAGAACAATCGAAGCAATCGACAACCAAAGCAGACAATTCGGCCGCCCATATCGGCATCGACGATTTCACGAAGGTCGACCTGCGCATTGCTCGCATCGACAAAGCCGAAGCCGTTGAAGGTGCCGATAAGCTGCTCTCGTTAACATTAGATGTCGGCGACTCGACACGTACGGTTTTCGCTGGCATCAAAGCCGCTTATAGGCCGGAAGCACTGATTGGCAAGCATGTCGTCGTCGTTGCCAATCTGGCACCAAGAAAAATGCGGTTCGGCGTGTCTGAAGGCATGGTTTTGGCCGCCGGCCCGGGTGGTGAAGACATCTTTTTGCTGTCGCCTGATGACGGTGCCGAGCCAGGTATGCGCGTCAAGTAAATCTTGCGACGACGGCCGCGCGACCCACTACAATAGCGGCTTAGCGAACGGGTTGTTCCATGTCAGAAATTATCGTCATTCTTGTCGGCACAGTGCTGGTCAACAACTTCGTGTTGACGCGCTTTCTCGGCCTTTGCCCTTTTATGGGTGTTTCACGGAACATCGAAGCGGCGACCGGGATGTCACTAGCGACGGCATTCGTCCTGACTCTGTCGTCGGCAACCGCCTATCTGCTGCACGAATACGTGCTCGTCCCGCTGCAGCTGGAGTATCTTCGCACCGTCAGTTTTATTCTCGTTATCGCGGCGAGCGTACAATTCACGGAAATTATGGTGCGGCGTTTGAGCCCGCTCCTGGATCAGGTGCTCGGCATCTTCATCCCGCTGATAGCCACCAATTGCGCGGTTCTCGGTGTGGCTCTGATTAATGTGCAGCAATCAAACAACTTTGTGCAGTCGGTGTTCTTCGGTCTGGGCGCAGCTGGCGGTTTCGCGCTTGTTCTGGCGTTATTTTCGGCGATTCGCCAACGAATTCAAGCCGCTGATATTCCGGCGCCCTTCCGCGGGACGGCGATTGCTTTTATGACCGCCGGCATCATGTCGCTCGCATTTATGGGTTTTGTCGGCATGGCGAGGCCATAAATCTGAATGACAGCAATCTCAATAGCCGTCCTGACAATTACGGCGCTCGCGCTGCTGGCCGGGCTCGGGCTGAGCTATGCGTCGCGAAAGCTGCCTGCCGGCGACGGCGAATTAGTGGACAAGGTCAATGAATTGTTGCCACAAACTCAGTGCGCGCAGTGCGGCTATCCTGGGTGTCGTCCTTATGCGGCCGCGATCGTCAATGATGGTGCCGCGATCAATCTGTGTCCGCCCGGCGGCGATGCCACCATTCGCCGGCTCGCGAGTTTGCTCGGGCGCGATGTGCAGGCACTTGCGATGCCGGCAGCGGCAGAACGCCTCATTGCGGTGGTCGACGAAGACCGCTGCATCGGCTGCATGCATTGTCGAAACGCCTGTCCGGTTGACGCGATCGTCGGCGCACAACAGATGATGCATACAATCATTGAATCCGAGTGCACCGGATGTGAGCTTTGTGTCGCGCCATGCCCGGTTGACTGCATCAGCCTAAGGCGCGTGGCATGAGTGCGCCGACATACGATTTGGGCAAACTGCACGGCGGCCTGCGCCTTGACGGGAAGAAATCCCAATCGACAGCAGAACCGATTCACACGATCCCAATACCGAGCCAGCTTATTCAGCCACTGGCCCAACATGTTGGAGATCCGGCGCATCCAATCGTTGGCATCGGGGAACGTGTATTAAAGGGTCAGCTCATCGCGGAGCAAGAAGGCAGCCTTGGGGCTCCGGTGCACGCATCGTCTTCTGGCAGGATCGTCGCGATCGAAGCCTGGCCGATTTCTCGACGCTTTGGCGATACGGCGCCGTGTGTCGTTATCGAGACTGACGGTGAAGACCGACCAATCGAGCGCGCAGAGACACCGCCGCCCTTCGACACGTTGCCGCCCGACTTCCTTGCCGACAAAATTCTACAAGGCGGTATCGTTGGCCTCGGCGGCGCTGTTTTTCCGACTTCCCAAAAACTGATACAGGCAAATACCTGCGAGCTCGACTATTTGATACTCAATGGCGTCGAGTGCGAGCCGTATATCAGTTGCGACGACGTTTTGATGCGCGAGCGTGCTCATGAAGTCATCAGTGGCGCACAGGTATTGCTACATGCATTGAGCCTTGAGGTCTGCTACATCGGCGTCGAAAGCGACAAGCCAGAAGCGTTGCATAATCTGGCTGATGCACTCGGCGAGGCTGACGATGCACGCATAATATTGAAGCAGGTGCCGACGATTTATCCGTCCGGTGGCGAAGACCAACTCGTGCAACTTGTCACCAACCGCGAGGTGCCCAGCGGTGGCCTGCCAACCGACATTGGTTGTTTGGTACAGAATGTTGGCACCGCTGTCGCCATCTACGACTGGATTCATGACAACGAGCCGCTGATATCGCGTATCACGACGATTACCGGCGACGGCATTGCAACGCCGATGAACGTCAAAGTTCGTCTCGGCACGACGGTCGCAGACGTCGTCAATGTCGCAGGTGGCTATACTGATAAGGCACGTCAGCTCATTATTGGCGGCCCAATGACGGGCAAATCGGTCACGACGGACAGGGTACCTGTCGTCAAGGCGACGAACTGCATACTCGTCTTGTCCGAGACGCCTTCGCCGGGGCCTGAATTGTCATGCATACGTTGCGGAGACTGCGCGGCGGTTTGTCCGGTGCAGTTGTTGCCACAGCAATTGTTCTGGTATGCCTGCGCCGATGACGAAAAACACTTGCGCTCATACGGCCTGACCGATTGCATCGAGTGCGGCTGCTGCGACCTTGTTTGCCCAAGCCATATTCCGCTCACCGCGGACTTTCGAAAGGCGAAGGGACGTTTCCGAGAGCTCGCCGATGAAAAAGCGCGCGCTGAACGCGCACGTCGCCGTTTTGAAGCCCGCAATGAGCGCAAGGTTCTGGAAGAGCAACATCGGCTACATGAACTCGCCGAGCAGAAAGAAAAAGCGAAGTTGGCCGGACCGGCAGCAATTGCCGAAATCCTGAAGCGAAAACGCGGCAGGGATAAGGACTAGTCGTGGAGTTCGAACGACACGAAGCTCCATACCTCGCGCCTAAAGCGCAAGTTTCAACAGTCATGCTGCACGTACTGATCGCCCTGTTTCCAGCCGCGATAGCACACGTTTGGTTTTTCGGCCCCGGCTTCATTTTCAACCTGATTATCGCGTCAACATTCTGCGTCGCCGGCGAAGCTGTAATGGTGAAGCTACGCAACCATAAACCAAAGCAAGCCCTTTCGGACTACAGCGCGCTGGTAACGGCAGCGGTGCTCGCGTTCGCGCTACCGTCGTTGACGCCGTGGTGGGTTACGGCGACCGGTGCACTATTCGGCATTGTCGTCGCCAAGCACCTCTATGGCGGTCTCGGCTTCAATGTCTTTAACCCGGCGATGGCTGGCTACGTCGTCATCCTAGTTGCGTTCCCGATGCACTTGAATCTTTGGGTCGCGCCACGTATGGGCGACATCGACTACCAATACCTGACGATCATTGAAGGCTTGCGCTACACACTAACCGGCTCGCTACCCGACATATTGACGTTTGACGCGGTCACTCGAGCAACTCCTCTCGACGTAATGAAGTCGGGACTTAACAACGCACGCACGGTCGCAGAAGTGCGCGCATTGCCAATCATGGGCGACATTGGTGGCCGCGGCTGGGAGTGGATTGGCAACTTTATCGCGCTCGGCGGCATTTGGCTTTTAGTAAAACAAGTCATTCGCTGGCACATTCCCATGGGTGTTGGCGCCGGCCTGCTAATCCCGGCCGGCTTAATGTATCTGATCGAACCGGGCTCAAATCCGGGCCCGGGCTTTCATTTGTTCGGTGGCGCCACGATCCTGTGTGCCTTCTTTATCGCAACCGATCCGGTATCCGCGGCAACGAGCCCGAAAGGCCGCTTCATCTACGGTGCCGGCATTGGTTTTATAATCTATGTCATCCGAACCTGGGGCGCGTACGCTGACGGCGTTGCGTTTGCCGTGCTGCTAATGAACATGGCGGTTCCCGGGATCGACTACATTACGCAACCGCACATCGTAGGCCATTACGACGAGGAAAGCGGTCTGTGACCGATCACGTCATGAAGAGTGGCTTAACGCTTGCGGCGATCGCCGCGATCTGCACGGCGTTAGTGGCGACGACCTATCAAGGCACCAAAGCTCGCATTGCGGCGAATGAACAGGCCTGGCTTGAGCAAAGCCTTGAACCGGCGCTCGCCGGTGTATTTTTCGAGGGTAGCGTGACCGAATCAAAACTTGTGATTCCTACGCCGCATGAGCTGCCAGGCCGCGACGACGTTATCGTGTACCGTGTATTCGCCGAGGCGCAGCCGGTCGCGGCGCTGTTCGCCGTCACCGCGCCGGATGGCTACGCTGGGCCGATTCGAATTCTACTCGGCGCCACTTACGACGGTGTCGTCACCGGCATTCGAATTCTCGAGCACCGAGAGACGCCAGGACTCGGCGATAAGATCGTCTCGTCCCGGAGCAATTGGGTTTTTCAATTTGACGGTCATTCGCTCGACAATCCGGAGCTGACAGGTTGGGCGCTCAAGCGCGATGGCGGTCAATTCGATCAACTGACCGGGGCCTCAATAACACCTCGCGCGGTGATAAATGCGATGCGTGAGACGTTGCTATACTTCGCCGCGCATCGGGATGAGATCTTCTCCCAAGCTGCGAATGGAGACGACGAGTGAGCGAGGGGAGCTTTGTCGAAAGACTGCAAACTGGTTTGTGGGCTGACAATCCGGGGCTCGTGCAATTACTCGGACTGTGTCCATTACTCGCAGTAACGACCACATTCGTCAACGGCCTTGGGCTCGGTATTGCGACACTTTTCGTCCTCACCTTTTCAAACATACTTGTATCAGCAACCCGCCGCTGGATTCAGCACGATATTCGAATTCCGGTCTATGTCTTAATCATTGCCAGCCTTGTCACCTGCATCGAATTGATTTTCAAAGCCTGGTTTCCATCGCTTGATCGCTCGCTTGGCATCTTTATTCCACTGATTGTGACCAACTGCGCGATCGTCGCACGCGCCGAAGTCTTCGCGTCACGCAATTCCGTCATGTCGAGCTTCGCCGACGGCATCGGCATGGGCATCGGATTTACGGTCCTACTCGTCACCATCGGCTTCGTTCGTGAATTAGTTGGTCAGGGCTCGATCCTATCGCGTATGGACATGCTGGTCGGCGGTGATGCTATGTCTGGGCTGGTGCTCGTTGACGGCGGTTGGTTGCTCGCGGTGCTGCCGCCGGGCGCGTTCTTTTGCTTGGCCCTCGCTGTTGCTGCGAAATCGGCAATCGATCGCAGGCGGCTTCTGGCCCGGCACGCAAAGATGCCTCGCCGCTTGCGGCAGTCGCCACACGGCTAATCTTGGATCGTGAATAAAGAGAAGCGAACGGCCATCTTCGAAAAGCTGCGCGAACTCGATCCGGAACCGGATACGGAGTTGCGCTACCAATCAGTGTTCGAACTGCTGATTGCCGTAATTCTGTCTGCGCAAGCCACCGATGTCAGCGTTAACCTTGCGACCGACAAGCTATACCCGGTGGCTCGCACGCCCGAAGCAATGTTGAGACTTGGTGTCGAGGGGCTGACGCCATACATCAGAACAATCGGTTTGTTTAACAGCAAGGCCAAAAACATCATCGAAACGTGTCGAATTCTCCTGGAACAGCATGAAGGAAAAGTGCCTCGCACACGTGAGGAACTGGAGAAGCTGCCCGGTGTCGGCCGCAAGACTGCCAATGTCGTTTTGAATACGGCATTTGGCGAGCCAACAATCGCAGTCGATACTCATATCTTTCGTGTCTCGAATCGGACTGGTATCGCGCCGGGCAAAACCCCGTTGGAAGTCGAAAAGCGGCTACTGCGGCTGACGCCCGATGAATTTAAGAAAAACGCGCACCATTGGCTAATATTGCACGGTCGTTATGTTTGCAAAGCACGCAGACCATCGTGCCATGAATGCGCGATATGCGAATGGTGCGAATACCGCCATAAGGAGCTTGCATGATTTTCGGTCAGCACCGCAGCGAACTTCGGAAAATGTATATCGATGCCTGGCAAAAGCGCGTTGACGGCCTGTCGATGACAGCGCTCGAATCTCAGATCGCGGACGTGATCGCCATGCATCCGGAATACCACGGTGCGCT
>JAOTZC010000012.1 GCA_029861535.1 Gammaproteobacteria bacterium | reverse complement strand
TCGATAGCAACCACCGTGAGCGCCTGGCCACGCACGTCGACACCCTCCCAGAAACTGCCGGTTCCAAGGAGTACGGCATTGCCTTCGTTGCGAAACCGTCTTAGCAGGTCATCGCGTGGTGCACTGCCCTGCACCAGCAGTTTTCGTCCAGACAGCACGGACTTGTTTGAACGAAACCACTTTTTCGCAATATTCAACGCCCGGTGGCTGGTAAATAGAATGAAGACACCGCCGGACGTCATATCCAACAGCGGCGTAACGGTCTCGAGTACTTCTTCTGTGTAACCAAACTCTGACGGCTGCGGTAATCCGGCCGGCAAATACGCAAGTCCATTGTGCTCGATCGCGTAAGGACTCGGGAACGTCAGGCCCGTCACACCGCCGAGGCCCATACGCGACGTAAAATGCGAAAAGTCTTCGCCGACGGCCAACGTTGCCGACGTGAATATCCATGCCTGATGATCATTGTCGATCAAACCGCTCAGCGTCGACGAGACATCCAAAGGTGTCAGATTCATTCGGATACTGCGTGGATTAACTTCCAGCCAGCGCAATCCGTCCCAAGCATCCTCGCTAACCAGCAAAGAAAGTCGCTCGCCGGCGCCGATCATCTGCAGATGCAGCTTCTCAACGTCGATTGTGGCCTCGCCAAATTCCTGTAGCGCGTTTGCCAGGTCGGCGATCGCCATTCGTAACTCGTCGAGCGGCTCTCGCAGTTGCATGAGCAGTTCAGTTAGATCGTGTCGACCTTCCTCGCGCGGCACCTCAGCACGCAGCACACGCACGGCTGTCTGTAGTCGGTCGACGCGCCGTTGCAGCTCGGCCTGCCCATACGGCAGCGTGGTCACACGAGTTTCCTCGACCAAGCGTTCCAGCTCGCGGCTGCCAAGTTCGATGCCGAAAAACTGCACTGCAAGGTCAGGTATCTGGTGTGCTTCATCGAGAATGATGGCGTCAGCACCTGGAAGGAATTCGACGAAACCTTCTTCTTTCATTGCAAGGTCCGCAAGCAACAGATGATGGTTAACAACGACGAGGTCGGCTTCCTGCGCTTCGCGGCGTGCCTTAACTACGTGACATTCTGTGTACTGCGGACATTTCTGGCCCAGGCAATTGTCGGCTGTCGAGGTCACATAGGGCCAAACCGCGGAATCTTCGGCAACGTCTGTCAGCTCGGCACGATCACCGCTAGTGGTACGGTGACGCCATTCGCGAACTTGATGGACATCATCGGCAATCGCAGCTGGAATATCGTCGAGCTGTTCGAGCCGATGGAGACACAGATAGTTTGCACGTCCTTTTAGTAACGCCGTCTTGCAAGGCTGGCCAATCGCCTTACTAATTAGTGGCAGATCGCGATGAAACAGCTGATCCTGTAACGCTTTTGTGCCAGTACTGATGATTGTCTTCTGACCGCTCTGCATCGCCGGCAACAGGTAGGCGAACGTCTTGCCAGTACCAGTGCCCGCTTCAATGACAAGCTTATCGGTGTTTGTAATGGTTTCTGCGACGGCTTCGGCCATCCACGCCTGCCCGGCGCGGGGCTGATACCCAGGCAGAAGTTCTTTTAGTGGACTGTCGTCGCCGAAGAATGTCGAGAGGTCGATCACCCTGCGAAGGGTACACGCTTATCGCTGGCCGGCAATGTCTTTTAATGTCCGCTGATCGGCTTTAATTGAGAATCGCAGGAACGGCCCCTGTGCCGTATAACGTGCCACCGCAAAATCCTCATCGTGGAAGCCGACGAGGTTGTAGCCAAGCGTCAGCCAGATATTGGTTCCAATATTGTAACCAACGTCGAGTCCAGCGCCGTAGTCGTATACGGATGATTCATATGAGTGATATATACTTGCGTTGGCGCCAATATCCCAGCGCGTGCGCAGCCCGCGACGCACGTCGAATCCAATCAGGTCCGTGTAGCCGGTATATTCGTTAGCACCAAAGTCGCTGCGAACGTATTTGAAGGCGTATTGCAGCGACATCTGCGTTGCGGCACTCAGGCGACGATTTGCATTGAAATTGTTAATTATGCGCCAGCTGCTCTCCTGTGCCGAAACACCGTTCAGATCGTCGTAGATAAGGTCCAGGCGATCGAGGAATGACCATTCGCTGTTAGCGAGACGATAGGCCCAGCCGAACTTCAAATCGGCATTCGTCGTATCGGTTCCGCTGTCAGTCTCGGCGCGAAACAAAGTCAGTCCTGCGGACAAGCCGTGGCCCGTCGTCGGCTGGCGGTACCACCCGAACAACAGCGAGGTGCGCTCCTCAGTATCTGAGTTACGGTATTCGATTCTGGTATTGGCACTCCAGAGCTCGGCGTTGTACATCGCGCCGGTATACAACGACAGGAAATCATCGCTCAGCGAGCCCGACGCCAATTCTCGATCTGGATCAAATTGACGCAGGCCCGATTCGGTCAGCGTATTGGTTTGATCAAGGCCAATGTCGAGTAACCAACGGTCATTCAGCTGGAAGCCTTGTACTAATCCAACATTGGCAAACAAACGCGGACCGAACTCTGTGATCTCGTTCGTCAATGACGTGGCAATTTGTGCGCGCGCCCAAGGTGTCGCCCGTACGCCGAGACGCGTCATCGTCGCATCGATGTCCTGTCCCTGGGCGTCTTCGTATTCTGCGACCAGATCAACGCCGTCAGTCAATCGGTAATCCGCGCCAAAAACCATGCTGGTCGGATAGTCTGCGCTCTCGGCATCGTCACTCAGCTCCGTGCTGCCGCTTGCTCGTAGTGTCATTCTGCTGTCGAATACTCTCTTGGTCAGCCCGAGTTCGGCGAAATCGCTGATACGCGAGTCGCCGTCATCAAATTTATCTTCCGCATGCATGACGCCGAACGTCGTCGAAAAAGTGTCGCGCTCATAGCGGACCTGCGCACGCGCCAAGTTGCGAATGTCCTCTGTCAGCAGGATCTGTTGCCAGCCGGCCTCACCTTCGATGAACCAGCGCTCGGCAACTTTGGCACGCGCATCGAGACCAAGGCGACGCACACCCTGGTCCGCGGCTGATTGATAGCCGAGCCCAAACTCGTCCTCGACCTCACGAACGTAGGCGCGAACATCAAGGTTTTCACCATTGTGTTCAAGCTCGACGCTGTGTGCCGAGCCACTCATTTCGACGCCGGCGACTGTCGTGTTCGTTTTTGCGATCTCTGCCGTGACCAAAGTTTGGTCGCTGAATCGCCAACGAAAATCTACGCCCGTCAAATCGGATTCAGCTCCTTGCGTGTGATCATCGACGTACGTCGCGCCAACCTCAACTTGATCGCTCGACGAGCTCAATGACACCCGACCGCCAGCGACGATTTCTTCCGCGGCCGTTGTCATTGATTCGTATTCGGCGACAATGAAAATCGGGTTGAAATTCAGGTCGCGGCTCGGCACAGGCGTCTTGAAATAGAGCGTGCCGTTTAGCGCATCCAGATTGTAATCGAGGAAACGTGTCATCGTCGTAGTCTCGAGCACCTGGCCGGTGTCGAATCGATCCCGCACTTCAATACGAATCTCGTCACTATTCGCAATTATTGGTGCGTTGCTCAGCTGATAGAGCCCGGACGTCCCGTCGCCGCGGATCTCATCGCGATTGAACATCTGGCTGCTATCAGCCGCAAACGCGGTGTATCCCAGGTTTTCGCCGCGGTACTCACTTTGCAGGCCATTAAAGCGGCGTTGGTAACGTGACAGATCCGTAACCGACAGCCCAGTTTCGAAATCGCCAAATAGCGCGAAGAATTGATTCCGCTCGAGCTTGACGTACAGTTTGCGTTGACTTGGGGCCTCGAAGCGCTGCTCAGCTGTATCGGCGTACAGCGGATAGTATTGGTTCGGATCGACAAGCGTTTCGAAGGTGCTCCGAGACTCGCTGCGCTCGCGATCGGAGTCGTAAGCCATGGTCAGCAAGTATTCGCCCCTAATTTGACCTTTGGCAAAAAACGCGATGCGGCCATCGTCGTAGTATTCGTCTTCGTTACCAGCGGCAACCGCGGCAGCAACATTGTCAGACAGCGTATTGTAGCCAGCCGTTCCTTCAGCAAAACCGACCAGAATCCAATCGCGAGCCGCCGGCTTAATCCACGCCCGCAGCTCCTGCTCGCGATAATTATCGAACTTCAGGTGCACTGTGACTTCGCCGGTATTTGTTGTTGGCTCCAGCTCAATAAACGCAATACCATCGGCACCGATTCGATACGTCGGCTCGCGACTTCCAATCTGCACGAGGTCGTTTGTGCGATCATTTTCGACTTCCCACCACGAGCGATACGGAGCGTCTATGCGGAACGTGCCAACCATGCCACGACGTGACGGCTTGCCAGTTCGGTCGAACAGCCGCACAGCAATGACCGGTTTGGTTTTGCCGTCGGCAATTAAACTCGATCGTTCGGCATCGATTTCGCCACGAATCGGTAAACCTGCGTAGTGAATCGTTCGCTTAAGTGTTTTCGCGTTCGTGCCATCGGCGTCAGACACAACAACTCGAATCTCATTCTTGCCATCAGACAGCTCGACGCCCTTCCAGCGGGAGACCGCTACGGTTTGCCCAGTGTTGAAAACCGTCGTGTCAAAATTGACGGGATTGACAGGGATGTTATTTACCCAGACAGCGGCGCTTTGGCTTGGCTTATGCTGAATCGAAACCTTAACCGCTGGTATGGCCGGCGCAAATCCACGCTTCGGCAGTAACATCGCCACGCCAGATTGCAGCGATTCGATTGACGGCTCTGCCTCATCGTCCACGCCTTCGTCGTCGTCGTTGTCGCGCTCGATTTCCATTCCTGGTACCAGGCCTTTGGTGTCGATCGCCTGCGTGCCACTCGAGGCCTTTGTCACTTCCAGGAACGACGGACGGCTCGGTCGATTGCCGCTCATGACCAGTTCCACGCGGCGGTTTTTCGCGCGGCCCGCAACGCTCCAATTGTCCGCAATCGGTTCGTCAGGACCGCGCCCGGAAACTTGCAAGTTGTCAGCGTCTAGGCCGAGCGCCGCCGCGATATAAGCCGTTGCCGAATTCGCGCGCGCTTGCGATAGTACATAGTTGTCCGCGAACAGGTGCGTGTTGTGTGGTGCGATCCGCTGGCTGTCGGTATGACCAACCGCAGAAATTCGTATGTCTTGCACGCCGCCCCACTCTTTGATCAATCGATCGAGCTTGACCATGTCTTCGGTCGACAATTTGTCAGACAACACATCGAATTTCAGGTTTAGAACGTAGCCGGCGTTCTCGAAGACGCTCGGCTCACGAATCATAATCGTCTCAGCGCTCGGCGTACGCTGACCCGCTTCGATCGGTGAATCAAACTCGGCCACAGCTTTCGTCGAAAGCTCACCGCTGATGTGGCTTTCAATGTTGCCAACAAACTCCACGATTGTTGTCCAGTTACCGCGGCGATCGGGCAACGCCATCGACAACATTGAATAGCCGACATGCGGGTCGCCGAGGTGTTCGCCATCGATCTTCATCGTGCCAGGTACGTAGCTGACACCGTCCGGTAACTGCACCTTGACGTCGATGTTTTCGATAGCCACATTGCCGATACCGTTGATTGTCATGTCGTAACCGACTTGATCGGCGCTGTCAGTGCTCTTGCTGCGCAATTCCAAATCGATCCGTCCTTCCGGCGCTGGTTTGCGCTGCAAGTAAAAGTCGGCACGCAGCAAGCTGCCTTGCGTCAGTTTTACGAACTGTGAGTCGGCACGGCCTGCAAATCCAGATGTGTCGGAGCAGCCAATAACGTCGAAGTATGCTGGCACGGTAAACGTATCGAGTTGCGCGACATGCGTGCCAGGTTTCAGTCCCTCAAAGTGGAATCGACCACCGGCATCCGTCACTGCGTAACGGCCGTCTTCGAGGTAAACGCGAATGTTGGCGACGCCCTGCTCTTCGCTAAAGGTGTCCTGGCTGCAGTCGGCCTCGAGTACACGACCGATTATTGTTCCGCTTGAACGGAACAGGTCTTCGGTCAGGCGAATCATCGCCGTCGCCTCGTTGGAAACGAGACCACCGGCGGCAAATGCCGTCGCACGGTTGACGATTTCCTGATTCTGCTTGCCGCCAATTATCTCGACAACGTAGGCGACTGTTGTACGCTCGGAGACATTCAGCGGACTGATATCAAATTCTAGTGTGCGCAGGTCGGAACTGATCACGGGGTCTTGCGCATCATTGCCATCGATCGTTACAGAGCCCGGTATGAAACGTACACCTGGTGGCAGCTCGTCGATGAGCTGGATATTGGTGGCGATACCGGACACCGAGGAATTTTCAAGAACGAGTTCGTAGCGGACGAAGTCGCCTGGTGCGGCAGTGGTCGTTAATGTTTGCTTCTGCAGAAATAGTGCTTCAGCACGTGGGTCAATCGGAATATCAAATGCAATCGAAATGTCGCCCGATTTTGTAAACGCTGCGCCGAACGATCCGGCGCCCAACAGGTACGGTGCTCCAGCCAGGTTCTGTAAATCATTGGGATCTACCACTGACGGAGCGGAGTACTCAGGCGGAGGCGTAACGATGAGTTGGTAGTTGCCATCCGGCACCACCGGAAAACGATATTCGCCCGGACCGAACACGTACGACGTGCCCGAGCTATCCACCGTCGAACCACCACTAACGATCGCCGCTGGAAACTGGCTGACGCCATCGTTGCCGTAAACAACGGCCGGAAGACCGGTTGCTGCATAGACGATCTCAATTGTCGCACCGTCGACCAAGGTTCCGGTGCGCGATTCAAATACACGCTGCACCGGGTCGAACTGCGCGTTGGACTGCGCCGTATCTGCGCCGTCTGCTGGATCGGTGTAATTGACCAGCAGCGTCGATTGCGACGCGCTCTGTAGAACACAATCACCTGCGACGACTGCACCGCCGCCGGTTGCGATAAAGCCGGCGAATACCCCTGTATCCAAGCCGGTTTCGCTTAGTTGGATCGTTTCCGAGTCGCCGCTTGTGGAATTGGTGACCGTAACAACTGCAGTATCGATGACCTGGTAGTCGAGATTTTGGTCCAGGTCGATGAGTCGTATGAACGCCGGCTCGCCAAGATTGTAGGCGCTGGTAGCGCTAACGTCTTGTGCCTGCGTTGGGTCGATCACCGCACCACCGATCAGTTGCGGATCGGCAAGTAGCACGAACGCACCGCCTTGGAAACAGGCCGAAGGACCGACCGTTTCCTGCCAGGCTCCTGCACCACCCTGCACAACCCGCGTGAATTCGACCGTCGCGGGACTGCGCAATACGCCGGTCGTAAGCTCAACGATGTTACTCGTCGCCGTTACCGGCTGGTTCGCAAGATTTTGGTAATTAACCGCTGCCTGATTGGAGATGATGGCACCTGGCGGTGCCGCAAACGCGCTTACGGAGAACAATAATGCAGCCATTGCGGCCGCAAGAATTCGGTGTTTAAGGGTTTTTCGCGATTCACAGATGTGACTCGGGGGGAACAACTGTTCCCCCCGAGAATCTGCTATTGCACAGCCCAATCGGCCGCGGCCCGGTGGCCCCGATCGACTCAAGGCCATGCTCAGGTCGCCACTATGGGCGACCTGAGCTGACCTGGACTTATGCAATCCCTTAAGCACCGTGATGGATCGTTATTCCCGACTACAACGCCGGGATTTCGACCTGGAACCTGACCGTAACTATCGCACCAGCCGCTACGTCAATTGCGTCTCCCGCCGCATTTCGGCCGGCAATCGTTAACGTGATAGGCGCGAGGCTGATACTGCAGCCATCGCCGTCTGTGTCACCGGCATCGTCGGCGTTACAGAACGACTCCGCCGCCAAACCTTGGTCGAACACAATGTTGCTCGATCCACCGTTATAGGCGTCAGGGACGAACGTGACGTCATCATCGATCAGATCTCCGATCGAGATATTGGTCGCCGCATCAGCGCCGCCCGTATTATCGATCGTGATCAAATACTCGATTCTTTCGCCGGGTAATGCCCGGGTTCCAGGTGCGACGATGGATGCCGCCTTAGCGACCGTTAGGTCCGGTGCCGTGACGTCGAAGCCATCGACATCCGACTCAGCGTTGTCGTTGCCATTGTCGGCGAAGACGTTGTCAACCGTACCCTGGTTCCAAATGCCACTTTCGAGCAGGTTTGCGCCCGGCAAAGCCACCGTGCCCGTAGGATCAGCCGCGCTTGCATCGAGACTTAGACCGGCAACGTCAGTATTGGCTAGGGCAGCCGGCGTGTCCGCATATAGACGTACGCGTATCGATCGATCTTCGGGAAGATTGTCGATATACGCATCATCGGCAAGCAGCGGTTCGGGACCGGTACCCGGAGATCCAGCCGGATCTATCGCGGAGCTGACACGAATACGAACATTGTTCATGTCGACATCAGTGTCAGCCGTGCCTGGACCTGGCGGATAAATTTCGCCGAAGCCAGATGCCAGTTGCGTAAACAACAAGTTGAAGTCGAGGTCACCATTACTCAGGTTTGTCACGTAAAAGTCGAGGTAATTGCCAGCGACAGGACTGTCGACAGCTAACGCTCCCAATGTCGTCGGGGTTAGCGCAATACCCATACGGGTGACCGTAAAATCGACCCGGCGGTCGACGACAAAGCTGGCGGTGGTTGAGGGCACTTGCGTTTGTCCAACGCCGTTGACTTCGTAGTCCACCAATGCCGTATTGTCGACATCAACACCCGGATCGGTGCCTAATGCCATCGCCTGCTGACCCATCAGCAACGCGGCGGCTGTCATACTCAACCTGACAAGCAGGCCGAGCTTCCTTCTTACAGTTTTCATCACGGTACTCCTTTTGCCTAAGAAAACTTAAGGGTTTACTGAAGAACGGCAGCGAAGGAAGCAGACCCCTTCGCACCGACTTCGAGTTCGTTTTGCATGACCCAGCGGACATGCGTGTAATCATTGGTTGTTGCCGGACGCTCAATACCGTTGTCGACCATTCGGAGCTCGCTCGCGAGGCCGAAGGTCTTGCCGTCATCGACGGAGAACTCAACTTTCATGCTGTCGTTCGACGCCGAACCGGCAACATAGGTCAGGCTCTCGGAAATGGGATTTGTAATAACAACGTTCTCCGCCGCCGCGTCGCCAACGTTTTCAAACACAATCGTGTACACAACGCGTTCGCCCGGTATGACGGTCTCCGCGACGACCAGCTGCTTTTCGCTGTCTCCATCCTCATTCTCTACAAGGATTTCTTTCTGCACGATTGTGGTTACCTCCAGGTGCCCCTTGCCCTGCGCCAAAGCGATATCGCTCGCGAACAGAACAAACAGCGCGGCAAACGCCATCGCACGTGCTAGTAATTTTTCAGTAAATGCGCTCATGAGATTTCTCCAACTAGTCGATCGTCACTTGGAACACGACGGTTTGCGTGCCGCCGGCTGCAGTAAGGTCTCCGAGTCGTACGACGATCGTTGGTACGACGGAGGTATCGAATTCGCCCGCATCATCGCCGAGCGCGTCGGTAAGTGACGCGGCATTCAGCGTCAAGCTGTTCGGTACATAGGTTGTGAAAGTCGGAATCAGATCGTTAAATACGCTGGCGGTGGCTGTACCTGCACCAACGACGTCAACAGTGATCGTGTAAGTAATCGTCGCGCCCGGCACCGGCTCGTTACCACCGAATGGGTCGGCAACAGCTTGTGCCTTGACGGCATTAATTTGCACGTCAGCTACGAGGTACTCACCAAACTCGAGGGCCTCGCCACCCGTTGAGCCAATAACGGCGTCTACATTACCGTCACCCTGCCCGGCAAATAGGGTGCCCGGTACACCTGTGCCAGTCGCGGACGTTGCGGTCAGCTGACTGCGGCCGATATTGCCGCTGACAACGGCAGCCGGAATGTCATTGACGAGGAATACGTCTATTGATGCGTCGGCGGCAAGGTTGGGATCGTTTACGCCGGGTGTGTAGGGTTGGTCGCCGACGTTAAAGTCGCCACTTGCGTCCGTATCAAAATAGATCGCCGGCACGGCTGCGATGGGATCGAAATCGTCACTACCGAGAATATTATCGATCGTGAGCGTATAGACTTCTGTGCCATTACCGGTATTTGAAACTCTGAACAGTAGCGCCCGACTTGTGTCGCTTGCCGCCACTAAGATCTGCGGACTCAGCAAAGTAACAACGACGTCGATACGCTCGACAACCGTCAGCGACGTAGTGTTGGTCAATACTGTCGTGGGAGCGCCCGCGAGATCGAACGTTACGCTGGCCGTGTTCTCGATAACCGTTCCAACCGGAGTTCCGGCGGCACCGGCAACGGCGCTGTATCCCAGTAACGCGCAGGCAATAATTGATGCTCGCATCCGCGCTCCGGCGGATACAAGTCGCTGACTTGCCGTCTTCAAGGTTCATTCCTCTTGCCACACAGTCGGCGCTTCATGCGCCGGCCCAAGCATCATTGCGGGGCTGTCGTAACCTTCCGACATATGAGGAAATAACGCACGTAAAAGGCCTGGTTTGTCATTGATTTGTGAGCGATTTCACAGTTTTACCGTGAAGTCGCTCACAGTCGTAAAAGCTAGACAGGGCGCGGGATAGAGTACGCTGACCTCGTCACGCCAAGGGACAATATGTCGCCTAAACTGTGCTCTATGTCACACCGGCGACTGGAGAGCCGCGCGGCTATTGGCTCGGCCGCTGGATGCCCAGTTTTTTCATCTTTGACCGCAGAGTACTCGGCGGTACGTCCAACGCGGCAGCCGCGCCCGTCTTGCCAGCGATCTTCCAGCCGCACTCTTCGAGAATAGTCGTAATATGATCGCGCTCAACGGCACTCAGGTTGTGGCTACCCGGCTCGGCCAAAATCAAATCGCTGTGGCCGGCTAGCGGTTGCCCCAGTTCGAGCACAGTGCCCGATGAGGATATTAGTGCGCGCTGTATAACACCTTCGAGCTCGCGCACGTTTCCTGGCCAGTGATAGTTTTCGAGCTGCCGCATCATGTTGGCCGAAATTTGTGAAATGTCGCGCCCCAGCCGCTGTGCGTGCATTTTCGCAAAATGCTCGGCGAGAAGACGTATGTCGTCGCCACGCTCGCGGAGTGCCGGCAATTCGATCGGAAACGTATTGATGCGATAGTACAGATCGGAGCGAAATTCACCGGCCTCGCAGGCCGTCCACAGATCTCGGTTGGTTGCCGCAATAATGCGAACATCTACCTTTATCGTTTTGTTGCCACCCAGGCGTTCGAATTCACCCTCTTGTAGCACGCGCAGCAGCTTGGCCTGTAGTTCAACCGGGATCTCGCCAATCTCATCAAGAAACAATGTGCTGCCATGAGCGAGATCGAAACGTCCGCGTTTGGACGCGTCGGCACTGGTAAACGCGCCCTTTTCAAAGCCGAACAGCTCGGATTCGATGAGATTCGCCGGCAACGCCGCGCAATTAACTTTGACCAGAGGCCGGTGCCTGCGGCTGCTGTACTCATGCAAAGCCCGCGCGATTAATTCCTTGCCCGTACCCGTCTCGCCGAGGATCAATACCGGCGTCATTGTGTCCGCAACTTGCTCGACCATTTGCAGTGAGCGCCTTAAAGCGTCTGAGTTACCGACGATGCCCTCAAAATCGTGATTCAGCTTGATTTCCGTGCGCAAATAAACGTTTTCTGCCTGGAGTCTTTCCGTTGCCGTTCGCAGGCTGTCGAGCGCCACATCGAGCGCTCGCCGCTGACGTAATCGTAAAACGTAATTTGCGAACAATTCCCCAAATACTCGAACATCCAACATGTCCTGTTTAGTCCAATCGCAATATTCCGCGTCATTGGCCATGGCCAATATACCGACGATCTCGCCAGCAACAGCGAGCGGAAAAAATACAAATGATTTCATGCCGACCGCTTTAAGGATTTGTACATCAGTCGCAGCCTCGGCCGGCATATCGTCGATATCCGATACGGCAACCGCTTCGCCTGCCGTGAGTTTCTCGCCAAGATACGGGAATAGGTCAAAAGAGATTTCCTCGATTGGCGGACCGTCGGCCTCATGCCAGTTATACATGACCTCGCCAATGCGCTGATCCATATCGACCCAACTCATCGACAGTCTATTGCCACCAATAAACCGGCAAACCTCAGCCAAGCTTTCAAGTATGATCTTGTCGGCATCGTTCAGCGGTGCCTTTATCAAGCGCGATGAAATGTCCGTCAGCATTGTCTGAAATGCTCGACGACGATACAGCGCGGTCTTCGCTCGTCGGGCCTCGAGAATGTTTCTTTCAACGCCCCACATGCGCTGCAGAAAGCCATCTTGCACTATGCCCGTAACGCTGACGCTAATGGCGCGGTCCTCACCGTCGACGGATTTATAGATGCGCTCGTAGTCGCTGAGTCGATATCCACTCGCAATTAAATCCGTAATGAAGCGTGCATGTGATTCTTCATCCTTGGCGCCATCCAGGTAGGAAAATGTCGTACCGATGATATCGGTCGGTTTCACATACCCTAAGTCTTCGGCAAAGGTCCGGTTGCACTCAACCAGGACTGCATCGAGACTGGCGCGAATCTGCGCTTCCACTGGCAGCGACATTCGCAACGGCGGCTCAAACTTGTAGCAATAGATGGCATTCGTTGTGGTCTGGAACAGACTGCGAAAGCGCTCCTCGGATTGCACCGCCTGGCTTTCGGCGGCACGCATTCGGGCGGATGAAACGAGCGACGATTGCTCCAAAATCACCCGGTGCCGATTGGCGACATACAGACCAACCGTGATCATCAATAGCGCGCCGCGGGTACCCACCCAAAAAATCCACCCGGGAATGCCGTCAGGGATTTCGCTGATGTTGCCGGCCCCAATGATGGGGATTGGCGCGAACATTTCGGCGAAATTTGTGAATGCGGCCAGAAAAAGACCGGCGAGCAAGACAAAACGTCCGTATATCGGCAGCGATGTCGCCATTCGTTGTTGCATCAGCATGTACAGCACCAACAGCAACACCAACGTAAGAATTACGATGTCGGCGAAACTGAGCAGGCTTTGCGGCCCGAGCATCATTACAGTCTAGTTAACCTGTCAATCTGCTGATTTCTTGAAAGAATTTGGCGTGTTTAGATTCTTTCTACCGCGCTTGCCTCAATAAGTCACGATATTTCGCGACATACGCGACATATCGCGAGATTTCCGCTACCGAGAGTTTTTCCCGATTTTTCAAATAGATATTTAAGTAACTGAGAATTAACGCAAAATAGGAAAAAATCGCATTATGTCCGGACTTGGCACGGATAGTGCAACTATTGGTCTGAAAAGCACAAAAACGGATAGTTAACGTGACTGTGCGCCATACCTGGTCCCTAACGGAGAACGGAGATCATGCCCAAAATCGTCGACAAAAATCTCGACCTGCTACTCATCGCGGACGACGCCTATCGGGTCGCAATGCTGCGTCGCGCGATGCATCAGGTCGGTCTTAGCTGCACGATTCGGCGGCTTGCGCAAACAAAAAAGGCATCCGCGTATCTGGGCCGGGTGAAGCCGTATCAGAACTCACCGTTACCGGACTTGGTATTTTTCGATATCGCCGACTCAGACCCGTCGACAGTCGAAATTGCCAAAGACATCGCCTTCGGCGAGCGCCGCTCAAAAGTGCCGGTTGTGCTGTTGACCAGCCCGGCCTCCGAGACGCTACTTGAAAGTGGTGAACTGGATGGCGGCGCAACAACAATGTTTTCACCGCGCACGCTCGAGACGTTTCTAAAGAAGCTGGTCGGGCGGCGCCGATACGGATTCTTGCGCGCATTATCTACGCTCTACCAATACGGGCCGATACTCGCCCGCCAGCCGCTTAACTTTCTAGAGCATGGCTCCGAGCCCGCCGAACTAAGCGCCTGACGCCTGTGGCTTGACGCCATGCCCTGCCGGCTCGGCACTTTGGCCTAAAGTACGCTGCCAAATCGCCGCTATTTACCAGTATTGGCCTAATCGAAATCGGCAGATGCTGGAGCGCCCTACAGTTAACGAAGTCACGCATCGCTCGACACCTGAGTCGACGCTGCGCCACACCGTGTTCCGCGTGCTTGAAACGGCGGAGGACGATGACACCGCGAGTCGGGTCGCCGACATCAGCCTTATCATATTGATTGCAGCCAGTGTAATTGCAGTCATTCTCGAGTCGGTTCCAAGCATCGAGAATCGCTACGCCGACGAACTTTACTGGTTTGAGGTCTTTACAATCTCGGTTTTTACAGTCGAGTATATGCTACGGCTGTGGAGTTCCGTCGAGCGCGAAGATCGCCTCGAAGCAAATGTCTTCATGACGCGCTTGCGTTATGTGTTCTCGTTTCATGCAATCATCGACCTGCTGGCGATCCTACCGTTTTATCTGCTGACCTTCGGTATGTTCGGCAATATCGACATGCGCTTCCTGCGTGCTGTCAGGCTGCTGCGCGTCCTAAAGCTAACGCGCTATTCGGCCGCGCTCAATATGCTCATCACGACGATTAATGAAAATGCGCGTGCGCTCCTAGCGTCATTCATGATTCTTATCACAGTCATGTTGCTTGCTGCTTCTGGCATGTATTACTTCGAGCGCCAGGCGCAACCTGAGGCGTTCGGCAGTATTCCGGCCGCGATGTGGTGGGCGTTTGTCACGTTGACCACCGTGGGTTACGGTGACGTAACGCCGATTACCGTCGGCGGGCGGGTATTTGGGGCAATGATCACAGTTGTCGGTATCGGTATGGTTGCATTGCCAACGAGCATCCTGGCGTCAGGTTACAGTCAACAGCTCGCGATGAATGCACGCAAATACAAGAATCGCGCGGATGAAGCCTGGGACGACGGCGTGCTGAGCGATGAGGAGATTAAGGACCTGGAAGAGCTGCGCGTCGACCTTGGATTGGGCCGTCATACGGCAAGCCAGATTTTGGATCAGGGAATGGTCACCGCTGCGATTTCAGACATTCGTAACGCCGGTTGCTGTCCGCATTGCGGCAAAAATCTTCCCGAAGCGAGTTAAGCTTCGGCCTCAGATTGGATGCTTAATTTTGTAGCGGCGAATTTTCTCGACTAGTGTGGTTCTGCCGATTCCAAGCCTTCGCGCAGCGTGCTGCACTACGCCGTTCGCGTCACTAAGCGCACACTCGATCATGTCACGCTCAATTTCAGCCAGGTACAGTTTTAGGTCGATGCCGTCGGCAGGCAACGCGACAGGAGTTGTTTGAGGTGCTGTATCGACAACATCGACAACATCGGCAAGTTGATCGCACTTTTCCGCTAATGGCCATGGCAGGTCACGCGCATTCACAACGCCATTGGTTCGCGTAACTGCTAATCGTTCGATCAAGTTTGCGAGCTCGCGAACGTTTCCGGGCCAGGCATATTGTTCGAGCAGCCTCATCGCATGGTCGGAAAACCGGAGCGTTACCTTTTGCTTGTCGCGCGATCGACGAATAAATTCGTCGATCAGTAGCTCGATGTCGCCGGGACGCTCGCGCAGCGGCGCAATCTCAATCGGAAAGACGCTTAGACGGTAGTACAGATCTTCTCGAAATCTCCCTTCTGCAATGCGTCGCGGCAAATCGCGATGTGTCGCAGCAACGAGTCTGACGTCAACCGGAATGCTCTTGGCACCACCGACACGCTCGATGACCCGCTCTTCCAGAACCCGGAGCAGCTTGACCTGCATTACCGCTGGCATATCGCCGATCTCGTCGAGGAAAAACGTGCCACCTTTGGCTCGCTCAAACCGTCCGGCCCGGGCATTGACCGCACCCGTAAACGCACCGCGCTCATGCCCGAATAGCTCGCTCTCGAGCAGGTGCTCGGGGATTGCACCGCAGTTGACAGCGACGAAGGGCCCTGCCCGGCCGGACAAATCGTGAATTCTCCGCGCGACGATTTCCTTGCCGGTGCCGGACTCACCGGTAATCAATACAGTTGCAGGTGACGACGCGACTTTGTTGACCAGGTGTTTGACCAACTGCATTTCCTGACTATCGCCGATCAGGCGGCCATAGCCGGTTCGCAAATCGTCGTCGTGCACGACACCATGCAAGGCATGAATTTTTTCAAGCACCTCGCCGAGTGCGTCGAGACGCAAGGGATATGCGAGGGAGTGAATTCGGGCCCATGGAAACTGTTGCTTGGCCTCGCCGAGCAACATCAGGATTTGCCTTGCATCATGACAACGGGGACATTGGGGTCGAAAATTTTCAGATCTGCAAGCAAGCCACTGACGTCCTGGTCCGAGAGATCCGGACCGACAAAAACGGCTTCGAGGCGGCGCTCACCGATTCTCTGGCGCCAATTTGTTGGGACGGCCGTGACCACATAAGGCTGATCCATGAACTCAATGAGCTCCTTGAGATTCTCAGCCAGCGCCCGATCTTGATCGACGACCAGGATAGTCTTGTCCATATCCGGCATTCGCTCCGATCCACTTGAAGGTGATCGTCCTACAGGACCAATATAGTCTGAAACGCCCATAAATGGCAAACAATGGGCATATATCTACTATATCTGTGTTTTTTATCTCATATTTAGATATTTTTATTTGGTCATTCAATCCCAGACCGACTGTATCGTCGCGAAAACTCGCATGAACTCCGGTCTTGGGCCTCAAGAACCCCCGTCCAGTGCCGATACTTTTTAGGTGCAGATCCGATTGCGGGCATGCGACTCGAACGCATGGCTCGAGTACTTATTTCGAAAATACGAGATACGAATATGTCATTGGTTTCAAAACTCATGGGAAGCGGCGCTGCTAACGCGAACGGTTCCAACAAGAACAAATCGACGAATTCTACTGCGCTAACTGATGGCGCTCTGGACACGCTGTCAAACGTATTGCGAGTCATGGGCGATGAGTCTTTTCCACTCGAACAGGACAGTGACCCTTCTGTATTTCCGGACATGTGCAAAGAGTTTTCGTGCCACGTCGAAAACGGTGCGGGCGTCCCATCGTGCGACATTCCGCAATCGGATAACGGTACACGGCAATGGGCACATGTTCGTCGATTCTTCGCCGACCGCCGTAAAGCCGAAAACCAGTTCGTTACCGAACGCTTGAACGATTATCGCGGCGTCGTCGAGGACCTTGTAGGCGGCTTAAGGGCGATCGGTGAGCGCGATCAGGTGACCGAGTCCGACGTTAAGAACAGCCTCAATCAAATTGAAGCAGCGGTCAGTTCCGGTGCAATACCTGCGATTCGCCAGGCACTATCGTCAACCGTCAATAAGGTCAACGCGACCTTCACCGAGCAAAAACGTCAATACGAGGCACAGCTCGAGGAACTCAATAATCGCATGTCAAACTTGCGAGAAGACCTGGTAGCAGTTCGAGAAGAGATGAAGCGCGATGCGCTAACGGACGCGTTTAACCGTGGTGCGTTCGACACTGCAATTGAACAAAGTCTCAACATGCATTTCGTCCTTAATCAGCCGGTCACGCTGATCATGATTGACCTCGATAATTTCAAGGGGATTAATGACACTTATGGACATGCGGCAGGCGATGAAGTCTTGCGTTCCATCGGCGAATGTCTGGCGCGCTCATTTATTCGCAAGAGCGATTTAGTTGCCCGTTACGGCGGCGATGAGTTTGCGGTGATTTTAAACGACACGACTGCGCAAAACGCAATGCAAGTCGTAGAACGATTTCTACAGTACGTACAAGACGTTCGGATCCCATATGCCCCTGAGGACACGCGTGTGACGTGCTCGGCGGGGTATACCGAGATTAATGCGAACGACTCGGTTGAATCCTTAATACACCGTGCCGACCGTGGACTCTATCGGGCCAAGGGGGAAGGCCGAAACAAGGCAGTTTACGAACCCTATGCAAACGATCTGGACAATAGCTAGAGCAGCCTCGGTCATTCAGGTCAAACCCCGCCGAAGCTCTCAAGCGTGGCCGATTGCTGCCGATAAATACTAGGAGGCGAACCCTCTCGATCCGAAACAACGAAGGAGCACACTTTGGATCTGGCAACCCTTATCGGACTGATTGGAGCGTTCGGGATCGTCTTGGCGTCGATATTTCTCGGCGGCTCGGCGGGCACGTTCGTCAACACGCCGTCTCTGCTCGTCGTGCTCGGCGGTACCGTGCTGGTTACGATGATGAAGTTCAGTCTTGGAAAATTCCTGGGTGCCGCATCAATCGCTGTCAAAGCGTTCCTGCATAGACCGATGAATCCTGAGGAGCTTATTGAGGAGGCCGTCGATTTGGCCAAAACCGCACGCCAGGGCGGCTTACTGGCCCTCGAAGATCGCGAAATCAAAGACGACTTCATGAAAAGCGGCCTTGGCCTGCTGATCGACGGGCATCCCGCCGATACCGTAAAACTCATGCTGCAAAAAGACCTGGCGCAAACCGTCAAGCGGCACAGTGACGGCCAGGACATATTTAAAGCTATCGGCGACGTTGGCCCAGCGATGGGCATGATCGGCACGCTTATCGGTCTCGTGCAAATGTTGTCAAATATGGATGATCCTAAACAAATTGGCCCGGCAATGGCTGTCGCACTACTGACTACGCTGTATGGCGCGATTCTCGCAAACATGTTTGCATTGCCGATTGCCGACAAACTCGCCGTGCGCAGTGGCGAAGAAAGTAACAATAAGACTCTAATTATCGATGCGCTGTTGGCGATCCAGGGTGGCCAGAATCCACGCGTCATCGAAAGCATGCTCGAAGCGTATTTACCACCCTCGAAACGTAAGGAGGACGATATCGAGGCTTAAGTGATCCTCGTAACGTTGGGCGAATGTCAGAAGCGGTAAAAAAGGAAGCGGCAGGTGTTCCGGCTTGGGTAATGACCTTTGCGGACCTGATGACACTGCTAATGTGCTTTTTCGTGCTACTCCTCGCATTCTCAGAAATGGATGCTGCTAAGTTCAAGCAGCTGTCGGGATCGATGAAAGAAGCTTTTGGCGTGCAATCCGAAATTGAAGTCAAGACGATACCGAAGGGTACCAGTGTCGTTGCGCAGGAATTCAGTCCGGGAAAACCCGAACCAACAGCGATCAATTCGGTCCGGCAGTTCACAATAGATTCCAATCGCAACACCTTGGATGCGCTAGATCGTGAGCTCAAAGAAATCAAGGAAACGCGCGACCATGCCCGTCGATTACGACTCGCGCTTAAAGAAGAAGTCGACAAGGGTTATGTAGCGATCGAAACCGAAGGTACCAAGGTCCTGATCCATATCATGGAAAACGCGTCGTTTGACTCGGCGCTCGCCGACATTCGTGTCGAATTCTCTCCCGTATTATCGAAAATCTCCAGACTCATCGACAACAGCAGCGGCGACGTATCGATATCCGGACATACCGATAACCGGCCGATATCAACAGATCGTTTTCGCTCCAACTGGGATTTGTCGACGTCCCGTGCCGTATCCGTTGCCCACGCATTGCTGTCAGAGTCGGCAATCGATCCGGCACGTGTCGAGGTAACCGGCCACGCAGATACGCAGCCGCGCGCATCAAATGATACGCCTGAGGGTCGCGCCAAAAATCGGCGTGTGGATATCAGCATCGTTCGCGGCGCTGAACTCGATCAAATTCGCCAGATGAGTATCAGTGAATCTGCAGCGCCAAACATTATCAGCGAGGATGGCTCACCATGACACTTGAAGCCGAGAACCGCCGCTCGTTTCGTATCAGCGAGACCGCGTACATTAAATACGATGTCCTGAACGATGAAGAATTTCATGAGGGCATGAGCCGCCGAAAACTAAGGCTCGGTCTGGACGATGGTGCAAGCTCTATGCTTGTTGATATTGACGCACGCCTTAGTCAAGCGATGTACATGCTTAATTCCGAATCGGAGCACGTTGGCAAATGCATCACTTTGCTTAACGACAAGCTCAATGTAGTCATCGACCAGTCACCAAACCTAAGAAAGGCGAAAGCATCGCTTGCCAAGCTACCACCGCAGATTTGCGATGTCGGGGCCGACGGCATTATATTCGCGACTCATGAACGGCTTGGAGTCGGCACGAAACTTTACATTCAGTTCCTTCTTGAATCAGATAATCGCTATGTGGAGGCTTTCTGCACTGTTGTGCGTGTTGCCGACCCACCAGACCCCAGTGATGATTTGCCCTACGGCGCAGCCGTGGAATTCTACGGCATGAAGCCCGAACAGCGCGAAATCCTGATCCAACACATGTTCAATCGTGAATCTGAAACGTTGCGGTTACGTCGTCTCGAAATCGAGGCGATGGATCCTTAAGCAGTGGCGGCGCTGAACCTGCGGTTTTCGACGATTCTTGTGACAACCTGATCCAAATCTACGAGCTATAAGCGAGCAGCCAGCGGCGACTGCGCATTTTTGCGAATCCCGTTCTTGCATTCGCTACAAGCGCTCTCTACGCTTTGTAACAGATTCTGCATTACCTGATTCGAGGATGCCGCGATGCATGTGATTCTGGGATTGCTCGGAACCATTGTCACAATCCTATATTTGCTCCACCGCCTGGCGGAAATGGGTATCGATCTCGCCGGATTGAATCCGTTCTACTGGCGCCGTCGTCGTGCCTGGCAAAAACAGTACGAAGGCGATCCCATATATGCGGTCGAAGACCCGACGGAATTAGCGGCTATAGTCATTGCGGCTGTTGCGAAAATCGAAGGTGATATTACGGCCGAACAAAAACGAATGCTGCTCTCTGAGTTCGCAAATCGATTTTCGCTCAGTGATCGGGAGGCGTCTCATCTATTGGGATCGACGACCCACCTACTCGGCCAACCGCAGATCATCGAAAATCAGCTGGACGGTCTGTTTGAGCGCCATAAGGACGTGTTTTCGGCAGAACAGGCGGAGTCACTTGCAACGATGATGCAGAAAGTCGCCGCGGCGGAAGGGACACCCAGCGCTGCACAAATCGCCTTAATGGCGAGTGTGCGGGACCGCCTCGGAATGGCGCCGAGCGGCGACGGCGTCTGGAACTGAGTCTGTCAGGCCAGCGCTGCCTGCATCGATGTTAGTTTTTCACGATAAATGCCCAAAATGCCCGGCAAAGTATCTTTATCAATATTGAGCTTTGCGCCAGAGGGCACTTCGTCAAAATTCGATCCTTCGTCGCCGCCATCGTCGACCAGCAGTTTCGCGACTAACACGACGTCGACCAATCCTGGCGGTGAATCGGTATCCCCGTCCAAGTAGCGCTCAGGGTCTGCGGACTCTGCCATTTCGTCTGCAAAGCCCCACGACTCAATTATGCTTTTTGAGATTTGCGAGTTCCACTCGTCGCACATCGACGCAAAGGACTTCTCGTTACCCAATATTTGCGGGAACTCTTCAGCCTTTGTGACTATGTAGAGTTTTCCAACTTCGTGCATCAGGCCACAGAGAAACGCGGACTCAGCATTGATGTCCGGCTTCTTCGCGGCTACCGCGAATGCCATGCACGAAAGCTTCATTCCGCGAGCCCAGATTGCACGTAAATGTTTCGCCGCGTGGCTGTGCTTTTCGGCCGCGTATAGCTGCTTCATGGCCAGAGACATCGCCGTATTGCGCACGACTTCGATGCCCAATCGGCCAATCGCGGCATCCAGTGTGTTTAACTCCACGTTCGCGCGGTTGTAGTAGGCTGAATTCGCAAACACAAACAAACGCGACGTTAGAACTGGGTCCACGCTAACTGCCTGGATAATCTGGTCAAAGTCGGCGGTGTCAGAATCAAGCGCGCGGCGAATTTTCAAGACGACGTCAGGTAATGACGGCAATGCTATGTCGCCATTCTCGAGCTCGAGTGCGAGTAAGCTGACGAATCTAAACTGATCTTCTTTAGACATATCTTTCCTCTATGCGTTTACCGCGGACAGCGTCTTGGCATGCATTTTCAGCATTAGTTGGGCTTCGCCAATATTGAGTCCGCAGTTGCGGGTTAGTTCTTCGACACTTGCGCCGTTCTTTGCCATGCGTATGGCATTATCGATTGGCAATTGCCGCTCGCTCGGCGCGCTGCTGTTGCGCTCGGTGGCAGTAATCGTCCGCAGCTTTTTCTGCACATCAGACAGGCGTCTGTCGAGACGCTTGTTGACCAACAGTTGTTGCCGCTCCTGCTCCGATGCCTTATCCGCCAGGGCTGCTCCGGTCGGGCTGTTCCAGAAATGCTCGAGTCGAAGGCACTGTCGGCGGAATCGAATGACCGCGATTGCCGCTGCAGCCGCGAGCAACGCATTCGACACAATCAACAGGTATAAGGCGTAACTTTCCAAAATATTCATCACACATGCTCGTCTATGGTGGGTTGTCCGTCTGAGTCATGCTCATCCGGTTTTCGCTTTTCATCGTCAGGTTCGCGACGCTTTTTCCGCTGGCTGTCGGGTTCCCTGTCCTTATGCACTGGCTGCGTTGGCTTGACCGGGTAAGTCGTGGTGACAGGCTTGATGCCGGAAACAGAATCGGACATTTGCTGATCCTCCCTCACCATCTCGCCGCAGTTGCGCGTAGGCGCATGACGGCCTGGCCATGAATCTGACAGACGCGCGACTCACTGACGTCAAGCACCTGCCCGATTTCTTTGAGATTCAATTCCTGTTCGTAATAGAGCGATAGAACCAGGCGCTCGCGTTCAGGCAGCTCCTCGATTGCGTCCGCAAGATTCTCCTGGAACTGCGAACGAAATAATTCCTCGTCCGGCGTCGCGGTTTTCGCGGCTGGTGGAGGTCGATGCAGGTTGGGCTCGTCCAATGTCTCGTCGAGGCTAAACAAACGGCTACTCGCGCTATCGCTCAGAATCTTGTGGTACTCATCCATCGATAAGCCGAGCCGCTCGGCAATTTCATTCGGTTCGGCCGCCCGTCCGCATTCCGCTTCGATTTCATGAATTGCTTCGGTAACCTGTCGGTATTTATGATGCACAGAGCGAGGCGTCCAGTCGTGCTTGCGGATGTCGTCGAGCATTGCGCCACGGATGCGAATGCCGGCATAGGTTTCGAAACTGGCACCGCGTTCCGGATCGAAATTACCTGCGGCCTCGAGTAGCCCAACCATCCCGGACTGTATTAGGTCGTCGACGTCGACACTCGACGGCAGGCGCGCCCCGAGGTGATGCGCAATGCGCTTCACGAGTCCAATATTTCGGGTTATCAGATCGTCGTTTGAATATTTGGCGGCCGCCGCTACGTTAGTGTAGGCATTCATGCGACTTTACCTCGCGGTGTTGGTTCTGCCAGCAACAAGCGCTCAAAGAAAAATTCGATGCCGCCGCTTGGCTTGCGACGATCGGCCATTTGATCAATCGCCTTGGCAATCTTCAGTAGAGCGGTACCTGAGTCACTCAGCGGATACGCATCGACGACAGCGCGCTGCTGCTGCACGGCCTTAACCAGGTAGCGGTCATTCGGCACGTCACCGATGTGTGACATGACGACATCAAGAAATTGGTCGGCAACTTTTGACAATTTGTTGAACAAAGCCCGACCAGCGGTCGCGCCTGCACTTCGATTGGTCACGATATTGAAACGTGACACGCCGTAATTCTGGCTGAACACCTTGATCAACGCATATGCGTCGGTCAGTGAAGCCGGTTCATCCTGCACGACGACCAATGCGTGTTGCGCTGCCTGCACAAATCGAGCAACGGAACTTGATATTCCCGCCGCCGTATCAACTACGAGCACAGCGGGATGCGGATTGAGATCGCTGAATGCCTGGATAATCGCTGCTTGAGACGCCGCGGGTAGGTCTGTCATACAGAAGTTTCCAGACGATGCAGGAACGATGCGGATGTTGTTCGGTCCGTGTAGCACCGTCGTTGCCAAATCCGCCTCGCCACTAACGACATGGGATAGGTTGAAGCGCGGTTGTAGTCCGAGCAATACATCGACATTCGCAAGGCTGACGTCTGCATCCAGCAAACAGACGTCTCTTCCTAACGCGCCGAGCGCAACTGCAATGTTAGATGCAATATTAGTCTTGCCAACGCCACCTTTGCCGCTGCATACGGCAATGACCTTTGACGGCTTTCGTTGCAACGACTTTCGCAACGAATCTGCTTGCGTGTCGCTATGCATTGGCTCGGCTCGCCTCCGAGTATGTTTCTGCCATTGTTCTTTCGTTGATTTGCGGTTGCGCATATTCGAGGCAATCGACAGCCTGATTGATGAGCCACATCTTCTTGCGCGCGGCAGCATAAATATCGTCTGGAATGCGTTGGCCATCAGAGAACCAGCAGGCTGGCAGATCATGCCGAATCATTGCGCTGATAATGCAGCCGAGCTGCGCAGCTTCGTCGATTTTCGTGACGATGCAGCCCTCGAGTGGCACTCGACTGAATTGACGCATCGCCTCATCCAGCGCGGCTTCCTGCGTTGCCGCGGACAGCGTCAGGTAAAACTTAATGCGCTCGGAGTTGTTGCCATAGGCTGCTAACCGATTCGCCAGATCTCGATCGCGCGGGCTTCTGCCTTCAGTGTCTATCAGCACTAGGCCCTTTTTGCGTTGTTGATTTAGTAAATCGCTAAGCTCATCGGAGGTACTAGCCGAATACACATTCGCACCAATGATGTTCGCGAAGGCCATAAGGTGCTCTTTCGCACCGATGCGATAGGAATCCGCTGAGATTAAAGCGATCTCGTCTGCGCTGTTTGTCATCGCGAAGCGCGCCGCGATTTTCGCAATTGTCGTCGTCTTACCAACTCCGGTGGGTCCAATTAATGCGTAAGTGCCACCCTGTTCCAGCAGCTGATCGTCCTTTACAGGAAGGGCCTGAGCGAGCGTCATCAACGGTGCCTGCCATAGACGCTTCACTTCGGTGACCGGCTCAAGTCGATCAATGACGGTGCTCGCGATGTCCGGCGCGATTCCCAGACGCGCTAGGTTTCTAAGCATTTGTGCTCTTAGCGGTGCGCGTTCGGCCCCGTTTTTCCAAACGAGTCCGGATAGTTGTGTTTCCAAAAGACCGCGCATTGACGATATTTCATCGTGCATTTCCTTCAGTGGCTGTGGCTGGAGCTCTGCCGACACAACCTCGGTGGTCGGCGCAGGCACGAAGTCGACTTCAGCAATTTCGGCCAGCGCATCTCGGTCAATCTTGATATCGCTAGAGGCTTCCTTGTCCGAATCGATACCGATCGCATGCCGAACGAGAGCTTCGTCGTAGTCGAGCGCAGCGATAACTTCGATGCCGTCGTCAACACGGCGGTTTGACAGAATCACCGCATCAGGTCCCTGATCTTCGCGAACGCGTCGTAACACGTGGCGCATGTCCTTATCCAAATATCGTTTGATCTTCACAATCGATCCTCACTTAGTGACTCGCTCGTCGACAACAATCGTCAATCATCAACCCTCGCCTTCTCACTCCTCCTAAAACTTGCGTGTTAACCCACCGCCGCAAGCATCTGAATGCGCTTGTCGTCGGGAACCTCGTTGTAAGCCAATACATGTAGGTTGCGAATGTTGCGCATCATGCGAGACATCCATGGTCTTACCTGCGGCGCAACCAGTAGCACCGCAGGTTCGCCGGCGATTTCCTGCTTTTCTGCCTTATCCGTGAGTGTCTGATGCAGTCGCTCCATCATTGCCGGCTCCAGACCAATCGTTCCGCCTTCCTGGGCACTATCATTCAAGATTCGTTCCAACTCTGGCTCGAGCGTCAAAACCGGCAGCTCAGGCCGCGTGCCTGCTACTGATTGAACGATCGAGCGGCCGAGAGCGACGCGGGCAGCCGCGGATAAAGCGTCGGGATCCTGACTGCGAGAGCCGTGCTCCGCCAAAGTTTCGGCGATCTTGCGAATATTGCGGATCGGAATCTTTTCTTCGAGCAAGTTTTGTAGCACTCGGGTAATTGTGCTCATCGGCAACAATTTCGGTGTCAGCTCTTCAATCAGCTTGGGTGACACTACGGCGAGACGATCCATTAACTGCTGGCATTCTTCATGACCGAGCAATTCATGTGCGTTCGACTTCAGAATTTCACTGAGATGCGTCGCCACCACCGTGGCGGGATCTACGACCGTGTAGCCGAGCATTTGCGCTTCTTCGCGTTGCCCGGCCTCGATCCAGTAGGCGTCAAGCCCGAATGCCGGATCTTTGGTCTCAATTCCGTTCACTTTGCCGAACACCTGGCCAGGATTGATCGCCAAATCCTTGTCAATGTGCACCTCGCCCTCACCTAGCGCGACACCGGCGAGTGTGATGCGGTAGTTATTCGGCCCTAGATCAAGATCATCTTTGATATGTACCGGGGAGACCAGAAAACCCAGCTCTTCGGTCAGTTTCTTGCGTACGCCTTTGATACGCGACACCAACGCACCATTACGATTACGATCAACAAGCGGAATCAATCGATAACCGACGTCAAGGCCGATCAGGTCGACCGGATCCACGTCGTACCAGCTAAGTTCTGGCAATGCCGCCTCAGGGCTAACGTCGACCGGCTCGGGTGCGGCCGTTTCAGATCTCCTACGCGCCACGCTCAGAGCAGCGAGCGCAGCAACAGCCGCAAGGCTCAAGAATGCGAAATTGGGCATGCCCGGAATAATGCCGAGAATCCCAAGAACTGCGGCCGTAATGAACAGCGTACGGTGATCGCTGAAAAGTTGTGCAAATACCTGCTGGCGCATGTCCTGCGTGCGCGATACGCGGGTGACGATGATCGCGACGGCAGTCGACAACATCAGCGACGGCACCTGTGCGACGAGGCCGTCACCGATCGTCAACAGAGTGTAGTTATGTACGGCGGCCGAAAAGGACAAGTCGTGCTGCGACGTGCCGATGATCAGACCACCAATAATATTGATAAACAAAATTAGAATGGCCGCGACAGCGTCGCCGCGGACAAATTTGCTCGCGCCATCCATCGAGCCATAGAAATCCGCTTCCTCGCCGATTTCCTGGCGGCGGACGCGCGCTTGGTCCTGATCAATGACTCCGGCATTCAAATCAGCATCGATCGCCATCTGTTTGCCGGGCATCGCGTCGAGCGTAAAGCGTGCGGAAACCTCCGATACGCGCCCCGCACCTTTGGTCACAACGACGAAATTGATGATGACTAGAATGCCGAAAATCACCAGGCCAACCGCATAGTTGCCGCCAACAACGAATTCACCGAATGCCTCGATAACCTTTCCAGCCGCCGATGTTCCGGTGTGGCCGTTCAACAATACGACACGTGTTGAGGCGATATTTAGTGCCAGACGCATCAAGGTTACGACCAGCAAAATTGTTGGGAATACGGCAAAGTCCAGCGGCCGACCGACGTAAACTGTGGTCAGCAGGATCGCGACCGACAGTGCGATATTGAAGGTAAACAATATGTCGAGTGCGAGCGGCGGCAACGGCACCATCATCATCGCAAGCACGGCGATCAGCAGGATCGGCATACCCAGGCTGCGCAAGATCTCGCTTATGTAGCTGTTTTCACCCACGGCTTAAAACTCGTCTTCGTTTATGTCAGGAAGTGGTGGCTCAGGCGGTTTCTGGCCGGGTCGCAGGGTTTCGCGAAGCTGGTAGATATAAGCAAGAATCTGCGCGACAGCCGTATACAATTTCGCCGGAATTTCGTCGCCAATTTCGGTGCTACGGTACAGAATGCGTGCGAGCGACGGCGCCGAAAATAAAGGCACATTGTGTTCGGCAGCAACTTCCCGAATGCGCGCCGCGATTAGGTCTTTGCCTTTGGCGATGACGCGAGGCGCGCCCATCAGCGCATCGTCGTATTTGAGCGCAACCGCGAAGTGAGTCGGGTTCGTTATGACAACGTCGGCTGTTGGCAATTCCTCCATCATTCGGCGAGCTGCGATCTGTAGTTGCAAGGCACGAATTCTCGATTTGACTTCGGGTCGACCTTCCGTGTCCTTGAACTCTTCCTTGACCTGTTGTCGCGTCATCCTGAGTTTCTTCTGGTACTGCCAAAGTTGAAACGGCACATCGAATGCAGCGATGAGTAGTAGCCCCGAGCTGATGACGAGCAATGACAGACCACAAATCTTTAAGGCATGCGCTATACCACTGTCGACAGGTTCGCGACCCAGACCCGCGAGTTCATCAACGGAATACCAAAGCCACGCGATCGCAATCAGCGCCACAATCGAAAATTTTGCCAGCGCCTTGAGTAATTCATTCAAACTGTTGGCGCTAAAGACCCGTTTAATGCCCTTTGCCGGGCTGATGCGTTCGAGCTTGAACGCTACGGCCTGTGGACTGAACGACCAGCCGCCGATCAATACGGCACTCAAAAATACTGCAGCGAGCAAAATCACGGCGAGCGGTAACAAACCGATGAATATCGTGCCGGCAGTATCCGCAAATGCAATGGGTAATAAATTTGCGTCGAAAATCGCAGTGCGCTCAATGACAAGTGCTTGTGAGAAGGCATCAATTAGAGTGCCACCCATTGGTGCAGCAAGCAGCAATATGGATGTAGCGCCGGATAGCATGACACCTGTCATCGTTAGCTCACGGGAACGCGGAACATCGCCCTTCTTGCGGGCATCCTCGCGACGTTTGGGTGTCGCTTGTTCGGTTCGATCCTGTTGTGCTTGGTCTTCGGCCATTGGTTCAGTCCGTTACAGTTCAAGCAGGGCAGAAATCGCCGCGAGCGAGGTCGACAGAAATGACATGACGTTTTCCTGCAGTACGTCCATGTTTAGAAAAATCACCGCGAAACCCGACAACATCGCAACTGGAAAACCGACGGCGAACAGGTTCAATGTCGGCGCCGCCCGGCTCATCGTGCCGAATGCCAGATTGACGACCAAAATTGCCGTTACGGCCGGCAGCGCGATTTTCATTGCAAACACGAATAGTTGGCCGGTCCACGCCAGAAGTTCCGACAGGACAGTCTCGGTGAATCTGTCCTCCGCCAGCGGCCACGCATAAAAGCTCTTCGCCAATAGCTGGATCATCGCTAGATGCCCATCCATCGCCAAAAACACCAGCATTCCCAGCATCAGAAACATCTGTCCAATCACCGGGATATTCACGCCACGCGCCTTGTCCAGGAATACCGCGAAACCGAGCCCCATGCTCATGCCGATCACCTGCCCGCCGAGCGCGATCGCGTCGAAGACAAGCTGCACTAAGAATCCCAGCATGACGCCGATCACGATCTCCTGAGTCATCGTGACCAGACCCACCGCACTCAAGACTTCCGGTGTCGATGCAATCGGAATGACCGGCGCAATCACTCCAGTCAGGGCCATCGCCAGAATCAGTCGTACTCTCACCGGCACAAAACTGCCGCCCACGACCGGCATGACCATCATGAAGGCCCCGATCCGCACAAACGGCCAGATATACGTGGCCAGCTGTTCGATGATCGGAGTCAGATGTAAGTCGATCGTCATTGTTCGTTCTCGCTAACATATCGTTCACCTTTCTCTCTTTACGAGATAAGTGCCGGAATTTGCTCCATCAGGGCTTTGGTAAAGTTGGCGATGACGCTCAGCATCCACGGACCAGCAAGAACGAGCGCCAAGACCAGAACAAGAAGCTTCGGAATAAACGACAACGTCATCTCGTTAATCTGCGTTGCAGCCTGGAACATGCCGACCAACAAGCCCACGGCTAGTGCCGACAGCAGCAGCGGTGCGGCAATCATCATCGTCACCCATAATGCTTGTTGCCCAATCGTTGTAACCATTTCCGGTGTCATCACAGTGCCTCAGGTATAAAAACTCGATGCCAATGTGCCGAGAACCAGCGCCCAGCCGTCGACCAACACAAACAGCATGATCTTGAACGGTAATGAGATCAGCATTGGTGACAACATCATCATGCCCATAGACATCAGGACACTCGACACGACCAGGTCGATCACCAGAAATGGAATAAAAACGAGGAAACCGATCTGAAACGCGGTTTTCAATTCGCTGACCATGAAGCTTGGAATGAGAATTGATAGCGGCACGTCATTTGCCGAAGCGGCATCGGCGCTGCCAGCAATGCCGGCGAATAGGCTGAGATCGCTGTCGCGGGTTTGGTTTATCATGAACGCACGCAGCGGCTGTATGCCTTGCTCGAATGCCTGCGCCGCGTTGATATCGCCGTCGATGTACGGCTGCGCGGCGTTCTGATTTATGTCGCTAATTACCGGGGCCATAATAAAAAACGTCAAAAACAATGACACGCCCAACAACACCTGATTCGGGGGCGTCTGCGCCGTGCCGAGCGCCTGTCGCAGAATGGATAGAACGATAATGATGCGCACAAACGCGCTCATCGAAAGAATGGCGGCCGGAAGCAATGTCAGCAGCGTCATCAAGACCAGGATCTGGATGCTCAGCGAGTAAGACTGACCCTCAACGGCATCGCTTACGAGCGCCAGCGGCTCCTGTGCCAACGCATTAGCAAAGCCCAGCAATAGCAGCAACGCAATGCCCAGCCGCATCATCGTTTCATCTCTTTAAGAGCAGACTTCAGGCGGTGCGCGAATCCGGACACCTCGGCAACATCACTGGAGTCGACAACCGGGGTATCGAATACGTGTAGTGTGTTGACGTTGGAAGCGGTCATGCCGACGAGCAGCTGCGTCCCGGCGACTTCCACGACCATAAGCCTTTCTTTACTGCCTACGGCCCGACTCGCAATGACGTTGATCGCGTCGTTGTTGCCGCCGCCGAACAATTTGCTACGCGAATACAACCAACCGAGTACAACGATCACGCCGATCACGACGATTAAGCTCGCCGCGAAGCTCAATAGTTCGGAACCGCCTATCGGTGCAGCTGACATTGGGCTAGCCCAATTTCTCGATGCGTTCCAGTGGGCTTACTACATCCGTCAGCCGAATGCCGAAGCGGTCGTCAACGACGACAATCTCACCATGCGCGATTAGTGTGCCATTCACGAGCACGTCCATCGGTTCGTTAGCATCGCGGTCGAGCGCAATAACCGAACCTTCAACGAGTTTGACGAGGTCGCGAATCGATATTTCAGTGGAACCGACGCGAAGGCAGACGTTAACTGGAATATCAAGCACCAATTCGAGATTGACCTCGCTGGATTCCGTAGCCTGGCCGGCGTCGCTCAATTCGTCTGGCGAATATTGCGCCGCTTTCTCGCTAACCTGTGCGGCTTCTTCATTCGCGCTTTCTTCATTGCCTGTTTCTTCCGATGCCATTGTTGCTTTCCTTGTGCTGTATGTATTTATCCGCTTGCCGTTTGAGCGGCTTCGACGTCTGCGAGCCAACGAGTCGCCTCAATTGCGTAACAGCCATCGTGAACGCCGAAACGGCCTTCAAGAACCGGTACATGTTTCGCAAATACGGTGCCGATTCGTGGATTTTCGATATCGATTACGTCACCGGCTTGTAGTGCTGCAACCTCTCGCAGACTCATGCGAGCATTGCCAACGCGTGAACTGACATCGACGAGAGCCTCGGGAACACGAGCGCGAATCACCTGCTCCCAGCGGGCGTCCTCCTGCGCATCGCGTTCGCGTTTCGCTCCCTCCAACACTGGTAACAATGATGCGAGCATCGATGTTGGCCAAACGATGTGAAAATCGTGCCGCTCATCGCCGGCATGTAGAGTGAACTCCGAATGGATCACGATGGCGCTGCTCTCGATGACCTCGACGACATCGGTGCTCTGATGCACGCCGACTTTCTCGGGCTCGAGCAGAATCAGCGATTGCCAGGTAGCGACGATGCCTTTTAATATGTCCATGCAAAACAATGAAATAACGTTCATTTCACCCGGTGTGAAACCGTCGATGGCGTGACGTGGCGGATTTTCTTTCGAACCACCGTAAAAGGCTTCCACTAAGTGTCTAATGACTCCAGACTGAACGTAGATGGCTGCAGATCCATCCAACGGCATTGCTTTGAACTCGAAAATTAGTGCCACGTCGGTCGATAGCTCGCAAAACTCCGCCCACGTTGAGCTTGCAAGTGGTCCGGACTCTACTTCTACTTTCTCATTGAGAAGAACCGATGTTGACTGGCTGATAGATCCCGCGAGTTTGCGATTTAAGTTCTGCAATTTCGGGAAGCTGTCCGTAACGATGCGGTTGCGTGGCGTGACGTCGAAATCGCGAACACTGGCATACTGCAGACCGTTACCAGTCTGCACTTCGACCTCGCCGTTTTCGACGCCATCGATTAGCGCGTCTTTCTCGTCATCAGTAAGTACCTGGTCATTCATTGTCGCGCCACCTACTGGATAACAAGTGCTGTGAAGTACAACGCCTCGACACCGCCCTCGCCGGTCGTCTCAACCATGACACGCTCAATTTCCTCCAGCCCTTCCTCGAGCATTTTTTCTTTGCCTTCGCGAGTTGTGACTTCCTCGTATACGGATCCGCTGTACAGCAGGATCAGGGCATTGCGGACAACCGCGACGTTGTCACGCAAAGCATTCACGACGGACTGCTCGCGCGACATGACTTCCATCGTGATTTGCATAAAGTGCGAATCGCCCGCTTCATCTTTGAAATTGACGACGAGCGGCGGATGCAGGGTCTGATAGATTGGCGGAGAACTTTTCTCCTCAGCGACGGCTTCGCCATCACCTGCGACGTCCTCAGGTGGCGAGATCATGTTCATGACCGCAGGCCCGGCAAAAATGCCGACTACGACAAGCACGAGTGCCGCGACACCGAAGATCATCATCTTCTTCATGCCGCCGCCTTTGGACACCTCGCCGCCTTCGGTTGGGGTCTCTTCTTCAGCCATTGTTTGCTCCAATGTGTCCTGCATTAGTCAATGCAAGCGTCATGCCAAGAGCAAACGATTCGCTATTTATTTTTGTTTTTCAATGAGTTAGGTGCATTTCTCAGATTTCACACGGCGACGATTTGGCGTCAGAATTCCGGCGTGTTGCCGCCCTGCAATCGCCGTGTCATTTTTTTGACACGCATCACGCGAAGGTGTCGACGAGGCTGTCGTCAACGCGTGTATGCACGCTTCGCTCGGAGAGTTCTTCTAAGTTTCCCTCGTCGGCGACATGCCGGCTGTCAGATTGCGCGCGCTCCGCGTCTTCGCGGCCGCCGTGTTGCACGCCGTCATCGCTGACATTCGTCTCGCCAAGTAACAGGCCTTGCTCGGCAAGCATTTCCCGTAGTCGCGGCATAGCAAGCTCGATTGCTTCGCGCGTCAGCGCATGCTGTGCCTGAAATGTAACGTTCGCCGTTCCCTCGTCGATCGCAACCTGCACTCGTAATGGACCCAGTTCGGCCGGCGTCAGTCGGATTTCGGCATTTTGCAGTTTGCCATTCGCCATCATCATGACGCGTTCGGACATAGCTTTGTCCCAGCCAGATTCCTGCACCGGCAATCCAATTGAATAGACAATGGTTTGCGCACTTGGCGAGGCTAGCGTCTGTTTCGGCGCAATGGCCGTCGTCTCGGCGACACCGACGCGTACTGCTGCGTCGGCCGACGGAATCGTTTCCACGCTGAACGATCCCGGCTGAGACGTGTTAGTGACCAACGGTCGCGGCACTGGCTGCATGTCGTCGCGACCAAGTTTCATGGCCACATCATCGCCGGCAATCTTCGGGTCTACGCGCAGCGGCGGCAACCCCAGATCGACATCATCTGTATCGCCCAAAGGAATTCCAGCATCCACGACTCGTCGAGTTGCAGGCTTAGGTGCCATATTTTCCGGGCCACGGATGTTCACGATTCGTGGAATCGCCGTGTCCCGCTGCTCGGTAAGCCCTTCGAACTCGCTCGGCAAAGCCTTCGCTTTCTCTCCGATATCGCGTGGCAATGCCAACTCGGCCGGGTTGCGAACTGCGACATTAGCTACCGCCCGGCGCAACTGTGCCGAATCCGGCTGTGGCGTCAGTAACGGCGGGACCGGCAACGTCGCTGGCAGAGCTGTCGGCAGCGCCGGTGGCGCTGATTTAGGTACGTCGGCGCCTATCGCCGGCAAAACCGATTTCACGTCAGCCGCTAGTTTGGGGTCGTGAGTCTCGATCAAAGCAACGCTTCTGTGCGGTCCATGAATCGTCGAGCCCTCATTGTAATCACGCACCCAGCCAGCCACGGGCTCCTGAGGGTTAGTGTCGAAAAAATCTTTGAAAATGCTGGCGGTAACGGGCAGAAGCTCCGCAGATTGAACAGGCTGTGGCGGCAATAGCGGCAAATTATTGCCGGGGTGCGGCAGAATACCGCCATCGTCCGATGGAAGCTCGAGGTCTATATCGATTCGGTGCTGCAAAACATCGGCAAACACACCCTCGAGGGCATCGGCGTCCTCGGGCAGCAGCGTTTCGCTGGCGGGCAGCGCGTCAAATGTCGGTAGTTCGCTGAATTGCAGAACGTTCATTGGCAGCATGTGCAGTCCTTCGTCGATCAAACTTGGAGGGATCCGCTGTAATAAGAGCAAGATGCATGCCAAACCGGCTATTTGTCGTCCTCGTACAGTCGTGGTGCCGCAGGCATGTCATCCTGCGTGCGCTGCTCAAGACGTTCATCGTGCAAATGCTCCTCCTGCTGATAGCGCTCGCGTACGCGTTCGAGGGATTCCAGTCGCTGCCGCTTTTCCATCCATTGGCGCCGATGCGTCTCAAGGCTTTGCTCGCAATCGTGGACAATCTGCCGTTGTGAACGCACGGCTCGATCAAGCTTGGACAGAAAATTTTGGTAGTCCTTCCAATGCGCCGAACGCAGGTCGGCGTTATGCTTCGCTTTATCTGCATAGCTTTGACGATATGCATTGAGTTCGCCCAGCCGACCAAACTGTTGATTAAGCTGCGATTGCGAGCGGCCCGTCAGAACCCTTTGATTTCGTTCCTCAGCTTCGGCGAGCGCGACGATTTTCTTGAGTCGAGCCGAGCGCTTTTTCACGTCACTCCACCGTCTCGGCATGCGCCATGTCGGCCGCATCGAAAAGCTCGCGAAGTTCATCAAGGCTCTTTTCCGCGCTGACATTCTGGCTGTGTGGTTGACGCAAGAACTCAGTAAGCGATGGCCACAATGCAACGGCTTCGTCCAAAGCGGGATTTGACCCTGGTTGATAAGCCCCCACTGAAATCAAATCACGGTTTTCCTGATAGGTGGAGTGGACCTGTCGAAAACGTGTGATCAACTGCTGCTGGCCGTCACTAGTAAAATGTGTGATTGCCCGGCTGACGGACAATTCAACATCGATGGCAGGATAAATCCCGGCATCGGCCATGTTGCGCGATAGCACAATATGACCATCAAGAATGGCACGCGAAGCATCGACGATTGGATCGTTCGGATCATCGCCCTCAGCAAGCACAGTGTAGATGGCCGAGATCGAGCCATTGCCATCTTCGCCGTTTCCAGCACGCTCTACGAGCTGCGGCATTTTTGCGAATACCGACGGCGGATAGCCTTTTGTTGCCGGTGGTTCGCCGATTGCCAGTGCGATCTCTCGTTGTGCCTGGGCGAAGCGCGTCAATGAGTCCATCAACAGCAGGACATTCTTGCCCTGGTCGCGAAAATACTCAGCGATAGCAGCGGTCAGCCAGGCGCCGTGCAAACGCATCAGCGGTGTATCGTCGGCTGGAGTGGCGACGACGACGGCCTTAGCCATTCCTTCGGAGCCCAACGATTCGTCAATAAACTCTCTTACTTCGCGGCCACGCTCTCCGACCAGCCCAACGACCACGACATCGGCCTCGGTATTGCGGGTCATCATACCGAGTAACATGGACTTGCCAACGCCACTGCCGGCGAATAAGCCCATGCGTTGGCCGCGACCGATCGACAGTAGCGAATTGATTGAACGCACGCCCACATCGAGTTGCGTTCGAATCGGCTGACGTTTTAGCGGATTAATCGTTCGTCCAAACAATGGTACGCGCTGCCCGCTCTTAATCGGCGCACCACCATCGAGCGGATTACCGCGGCCGTCGAGTACGCGACCCAGTAATTCGTCACAGATGATAACTTCGGGCGTGCCAGAGACCGGGATAACGCGGGCGTTCGGTATGACACCGCGCATGTTACTCACCGGCATCAAAAACAGGCGATTGCCGGAAAAGCCAACAACCTCCGTTTCGACATGTCGGCCGTCGGCGGCGACAACGTCGCATCGTCCGCCCAGCTCCGCGTGGCAGCCTTCTGCTTCCATAGCCAGTCCAACCGTGCGTCGCAGCACTCCTTCGACGACAAGACTCGGGCAACCGTCGAGTGCTCGATCGGTATAGGCACCAAGCCGCAGCGCCCGTTCGAGATTACGATCCGGGTCAGGCCCAGAAAATACGGATTCGTTTCCGGCGGTCATTTTCGATTATCACCGGCAATACTTTGGATCAACGCGTTCAAGCGCGCCTCGGCGGATGCGTCGATTTGAGAGTTCTCAGTTGTAACCTGACAGCCGCCTTTCGATGTCAATGGATCTTCGACAATAACCCATGCGGGTTCACCCTCGGCTGGTGACAAATATTCACGAATGATGACCGCATCTTCTGGGTGCAAATGAACCTGCACATTGTTACTTGCGATCGGTAGCAGCTGAATCGCTTCACGCACGACGCCGATGACGTGCGTAGGTTCTTGAGAAATTTCGCGCCGAAACAGCTGCCGAACGCTTGTCATCGCAAGCTCGACCAATTGTTTCTCGATCTGCTCGTCGAGTTCATCGAACGGTCTCGCCATCGCGACTAGCAGCTGATCGAGTCTATCGACCCGTTCCTTTGCGGCAAGCTCACCAGCTTGCAGACCGTCCGCATGACCTCTTTTCCAGGCTTCCTCGTAAGCATCTTTCTGAATTGACTCCAGGCGACCGGCTGTCATGTAGCCTTTACCACTACCGCCATCGATGGCAGGGACATCCCAGCGCACGGGTTCGTCGGCGGCAGGCTTGTCAGACATACTCGTCATTGCCTTGGCCCAGGTCGATGTCTCCCGCATCTGCCAGGCGCCGCGCGACGTCCAGAATTTCTTTTTGTGCCGACTCGACGTCCGACAGCTTCATCGGACCTTTAGCTTCCATGTCTTCCTTGAGAAGTGTCGCAGCCCGCTTCGACATGTTGCCGGTTATCTTCGTGCTGATCGCCGGATCACAGCCTTTAAGCGCCACAGTGAGCAGATCATTCGACACTTCCCGAAGTAGCGACTGGATTCCGCGATCGTCGACATTGAGCAATGTATCGAACGTAAACATCATTTCCTGAATGCGTTCGGAAAGCTCTGCGTTCTTTTCTTTGATCTGGTCGAGAATTTCTTCGCCGCGAGCCGGTTTGAGCGCGTTAACAATATCGGCGGCGATCTTGTCGCCGCCGACCTTACGCGTCGACCCGCCGCTTGCATCAGTTGATTTGCTTGCGATAAGGCTTTCGATCTCGGCAAGCGCACTCTGCTGTATATCGGTGAGACCGGCAACGCGCATCAATATATCCGAGCGAATTTCCTCTGGCAGGCGCTCAACAACGTCAGCTGCCTGAGCGCTTTCAAGATAGGCGAGCACAATTGCGATTATCTGCGGATGTTCGTCTTTTACGATCTCGACAACGTCGCGCGAGCTCATCCACTTCAGAGCATCTAGGCCTTTCGCATCATCCCCGGTCATGATGCGGTCGATAAAGGCGTTCGCCTTACTTTGACCAAACGCGTTGCCGAGAATACTGCGAACGTAATTCTCAGTATCGACACCGAGGGTTGTTTGATCTTCAACGTCGGTAATAAACCCATTAAGAACGAGGTCTGCCTGATTACGAGACACGTTCTTCAACGATGCCATCGCCATCCCGAGAGCCTGGACTTCTTGGGCGCCCATGAACTTGAGCACCTCAGCTGCTTCCTTTTCGCCAAGCGTCATCAGCAACAATGCGGCTCGCTCAGTACCATTCATCTCGCGCTCTGCCAGCTCAGACATCGGCTGCAACCCATTGTTTGACAACCTGTGCGACGCGTGCCGGATCGTGTCCGGAAATGTTCTTTGCGGCGGCGACCTTTTCATCGTAGTTCGGCAACGACATTTGTCCGGCTGCGCCACCGACCTGCGCACCGGCAGATGTCATCGGCGCGTTTTGCGAACTGCCAAGGTACTCACCGCTGATCGGGACCTGCGCGTTACTAGCGACAACGCTTCGTAACATCGGCCGAACAACACCGAAAGCAATTGCAAGTACCAGCGCTGCACCTAATACCTGCTTCAACGAATCTCGCAGAATCGGTTTTTCCCAAAACGCGGGCGGCTCCTCGGCGATAACGTCATCAACTTTGCGGAACGCTTCGCCCAACACGACGACCGTATCCCCGCGAGCTTCATTGAAGCCGACGGCTTCACGAACCAGCGTCGTATAGCGGGCCAAATCTTCCTCGGTCAGCGCAGGTTCGTCCGAATCGTCTGCCATCGGACTTTCATCGATCAAAACAGCGATTGATAGTTTGCGGATCGTGCCGGCCTGCGGTCGAGTATGGCTAATCGTTCGATCGACCTCATAGTTACGAATGCTCGATCGCGATGAATTCTGGATTTCGGTTTCCTCATCCGAGGCAAGCTGCTCTGGATCGACCCCGGTCGCCTCCGGGGGCTGATTACTCAGCGCACCGGGAACGCCAGCCGACACATTGCCGCTGCCCGTGCGTAAATCCTCGTTGATTTGTTCGCTGCGCACGACCGTGTTGTTCGGGTCGTAAGACTCGCGCGCCTCCTCGGTGAATGTGAAGTCAATGTCTGCGACGACCTCAGCTCGAATCCGGCCGGCGCCAACTAGCGGTGTTAACAGGTCCTCAATGCGAGTCTTATACGTTTCTTCAACGCGTCGGGCGTACTTGAACTGACTCGTTGCTTGTGCACCTACGGACATTTCATCACCTGTACTTAGCAGGCTGCCGTACTGGTCGATCACAGTGACATTTTTGGGCTGCAGGTCCGGCACGCTCGCGGCAACTAGGTTGACCACCGCCGCGGCCTGGTCCTGCTCGAGCGTACGGCCACGATGAATATGCAATAGGACAGACGCGCTTGCCGTTTTTTGATCTCGTATGAAAGAGGTTTGCTTCGGCATTGCCAAATGCACACGCGCTTCGCGTACGGCTCCCAAACTCGAGATAGTCCGCGCGAGCTCAGACTCAAGCGCGTGCTGGTAGCGCGCATTCTCCATGAATTGACTGACGCCAAAGCTCGATTGCTCCTGCATCATTTCCATGCCGGCTGCGGCACTCTGCGGCAAGCCCTGCGACGCGAGTTCCATTCTTACTTCACGCAATGAATTCTCGGCAACTAAAATATCGCCGGTCGTGGCATTCAATTTGAATTTGATACCAGCCGTACGCAGCGCATCGCTGACCTCGGCTGCCTCGGCAGCGTCCAGGTTGGCGTATAACTGGGCATACCCAGGCTGCTGTGCCCATAACGTTATCGCAAATCCGACGGCGACTGCTGCGGCCACACCGATGAGCAACATCACCTGACGCACCGCGGGAATTCGTAACGCAGCGGCAAGATTTAAATTGCTAGTTGGCGAAGCTGCCGTGCCTTCAATGACATTGGTGTTTTCCATGATTATTCACATCTTCCTTATAGTCGCAGCCGTAATTACACCGGCATATTCATGATGTCCTGATAAGCCTGCACGAGTTTGTTGCGGACTTCAGTGACTGCCCGAAATGACAGATCTGCCTTTTGCGCCGCAATCATCACTTCGGCGAGACTCGCATCCGTCGTACCGTCTGCAAATCCGGTCTTCAGGTCGCCGGCGTGCTGCTGCACGTCGTTCACCGCGTTTAACGTGTTCTTCAACATTTGACTGAAGTCCGTCGGCGTACTTGTGGACACATTTGCCGATTCAAGCGTTACTACGTTCGGCGGCGCATGTAGGCTTTTGCTCAGCGATCGAATCTGGCTCAGCAGTTGATCGGGGCTGATCTCATTCATGGCTTTCTCCAGGTAAGTTGAAGCCGCGCTCACGCATGCGCGCTAATTTGTAGCGAAGCGTGCGCGGACTAATACCAAGCGCTTTGGCCGCATTTCCACGGTGACCGTGGCTGACCGCAAGGGCTTCCACGATGAGTTGGAATTCGCGATCCTCGAGACTTTGCTGCAATCCGGTTTCGTCGACCGTGCTCGTTGCTGGCTTCAAATCCTGTTCGAATGCAAGATCGGCCGCGGACACATCGCCATCATGTGCAAGAATCAGCGAGCGCTGAATCAGATTGTCGAGTTCACGAACATTTCCAGGCCAGCGGTGCGCCAGTAGCGATTGTTTTGCGTCTTCAGTCAGATGACGGCCGGGGCTTTCAGCCTGCCGGTATAGGAATAGCTCGGCCAACGGAATGATATCGTGATGACGCTCTCTCAGCGGCGGGACATGTAGCGGAAATACATTGAGTCTGTAGTACAAATCTTCACGGAATATGCCATCGGCGACGCATGCTCTTAGGTCACGGTTTGTTGTCGCCAACACACGGACGTTTAGTGGGATCAGTTTTCGGCCGCCGATACGTTCGACTTCTTTTTCCTGAATGACGCGTAGCAGTTTCGCCTGCAGGCCCAGATCCATTTCAGTAATTTCATCCAGCAACAAGGTACCGTTGTTCGCCTGTTCGAATTTTCCGGGGTGAGCATTCGCAGCGCCTGTAAAAGCGCCTTTTTCATAGCCGAACAACACCGCCTCAAGCATGTTCTCGGGTATCGCGGCACAGTTGATCGCGACGAATGGATGGTCGCGCCGTGACGACTGCTGATGAATGAACCGTGCAAATACCTCCTTGCCGGATCCACTCTCACCAGTAATCGTCACGGTCGCCTCTGTCGCAGCGACCCGCTCTGCGATGCGTACTAGGTCACGCGTTGATGGATCGACAGCAAGCGGTCGATCGATTTGAGATACCGGCGCCAGATATTTGTCAACGATCGCCTTGAGCTGCGCGGCATCGAAAGGCTTGACCAGATAATCGGCCGCGCCATCGCGCATGACCTTGACCGCATTTTCGATCGTGCCAAACGCCGTCATTAATACTGCGGGTATATCCGGACGTAACTCCCGTATGTTCCTGAGAAGCGTTGCCCCATCCATCGGCTCCATCTGTAAGTCGCTGACGACGAGACCGACCTCTTCGTTGTTCAGAATTTCAAGCGCCGCCGGGCCGCTATCTGCTGTCAACACATGCAATGATTCGCCGGCCAACGTGTCAAATAACGCTTCGCGCAAATGTGGATCGTCTTCGACAATTAGTACTGCTGATTCAGTCATCAGCCTCTCCCGCCGGACACCCGTCGGAAATCGGAAGCCGAATCGTGAATCGAGTGCCCTGTGTCAGCGCGATGGCCTTGACGTCGCCGCCATGAGATTTGGCAACGTCCTGGACGACGGCGAGTCCTAGCCCGGTGCCCTGTGGTCGCGTAGTGAAAAACGGTTCGAAAATATGCGGCAATAGCTCATCCGGGACGCCAGGACCGTCGTCAATCACCGTGAAGTACACCCAACGATCGTCGTGCCATGCGCCCATCTGGATACTTGCCGCGCCATCGGCCGCCTGATCGGCATTGGTAATCAGGTTGATTAGCGCGCCTTTTAGCGCGTTTGCGATGGCCGCGAACCGTAATCCTTGATCGTCGCCGTTCTTGCGATCGATGCTCGTGCCATCGATTAATAGATCAAGCGTTGTTGAATCGCCAAGCTGCGATTCGAGCGTTGCCCGAATGCTGCAAAATAACGCATGCACATCGACAACTTCATCGGCACGCCTGCCGCCTGCCGCGAAGCCAAGCATATCGTTGATCATGCGACCCAAGTCGTTGAGACGCTCCGAGATTTTTTCAACGACAAGCTGCTGCGCTTCAGTACTTGTGTCGAGTTGCGACGCATACAACATCGCCGACGCCAGCGGTGTGCGAACTTGATGCGCAAACTCCGCGGTCATTTCGCCAATTGTCGTCAGCCGCTCCTGACGCTGACGAAGCTCAGACATTTGTCGACTTTCGGTGACATCGGCGAGCAACAGGATTTCGCCGGGTTCGTTTTTCAGCGGGCGTCGCGAGAGACTTAACCAGCGGCCATCTTGAAGTTGAATATTGCCGTCTTTACTGCCGCCCGCGCGGACTTCGCGGCGAACGATACTGGCCCAGGAACAGCCGCTTAACGGTTCGTTTAACAGCGTCAGTGCTTCGCTGTTCTGTTCCTGTATGACGCCATTGCCATCAATGACAATGATCGCGCCAGGCAGCGTCTCAAGCAGCAGCGACAATCGCTGTGACAACTGTTCCTTTTTAACGAGTTCGACGAGTCGCGCTGACTGTGCCTGCTGGAGCTGTACCGTTAGTACATGAACCTTTTCCTGCAGCTCGACGTAGGTCTGCTCCAGCTGATTCGATTGCTGATTGAACAACTCGAACGCACTTTGGAGTTGCTCCGCATTTACGACATCGGTAGCCAAAACGGTCCTCATTTGCCGGATTTCCGACGAATAGCTCTAGATAACCGTTACAAAGCAAGTTGCATGCCAGAATATTTTACCTTTTAAATTCAGCTAGTTATAGAATCCAATCGCGGGATTTGCGTCAAAAAAATGACGACCTAAGCGATATGATACTTACTGATTTTCTCGACCAGGGTTGTGCGTCGCATTGACAACAGCCGTGCGGCTTTCGCGACAACGCCGTCAGACGCGGCCATTGCCTGGCCGATAAGCTGCTGCTCGATCGTCTGCAAGTGTTCCTTAAGATTCGCCTCCGTCATCTGCATCGCTTCAGTGACATTATTGATTTCGACGATCGGCGCGCCGTCCGTTTGCCGGTATTTGGTCGGCAGATCGGCAATCTCGATCGTGCCCGAGGGCTTTAAGATCGCAAGCCGCTCAACCAGATTTGACAGTTCGCGGATATTGCCCGGCCAACGGTAACTTGCAAGCGCAATCGTAACAGCCGGGCTGACACGCAGGCTGCCTGCTTCGGAACCGGTCTGGGAAATAAATAGTTCGTCTAGCAGCTGCGGCAAATCCGAAACACGTTGGTACAGCGGCGGCATGTCAATCGGAAACACGTTCAAACGATAGAAAAGGTCTTCGCGAAATTCTCTATTTCTGACCGCCTCGGGAATGTCCACGTGAGTCGCGGCTATTATTCGCACATTGCACTTTTGCAAATGATTGTTACCAACACGTTCGAACGTGCGCTCCTGCAGCACGCGCAGTAGCTTGACCTGCATGTCGAGGCTCATCTCGCCAATCTCGTCGAGAAACAACGTGCCACCCTCGGCCAGTTCGAAGCGCCCTTGTCGCGAGGTCACGGCACCGGTAAATGCGCCCTTCTGATGACCAAACAGCTCACTTTCAAGTAAATCCGCTGGAATTGCGCCGCAGTTGATCGGCACAAACGGCTGCTCACAGCGGTTGGAAAGTTCGTGGATCGTACGGGCGACGAGTTCCTTTCCAGTGCCGGACTGACCGGTGACCAGGACGTTAGTGTCAAAGTCGGCAACCTGCTCGATAAGGCGGCGAACTCTGCGAATTGGATGAGATGTGCCGGTTATTCTGTGTCGGCGTTCCGTGCCATGGTATCGCCTTGCGCGGCTCAGCAGGCGTTCAAGTTGCGATCGCTTCAGCGGCGACTCCAGACACCAGTTCGGACCGTTTGCAAACTGACTGTCGTTGCTGAGGCAGAGGAAAGGTAGTCCGGGATGACGATCGCGAAGACGCGTGGCAACGGCGTGCAAAGCATCGTTCTTGCAGCCTGCACAAATTACAGCGGCAATGTCGTCATCAGCGGTACCGATCGGATCCGGATCAAGCTGATCCACAACAACTATGATCGGCTGGTATTCGAGGAATCGCAGTCTACGACTAATATTGGTCGCCCGATCTCGATCGGTGTCCAGTACCAGAACCTTCGCGCGGCAGTCATTGCCGGTTGCCATGCTGATCCCCTCAGATCTTTTACATAAGCTTCAGGGCTAGCATAAAGCCTTGAATTCACTACATTTGTGACTCAAGTCACAAATACGTCAAATTCACCGTGATGCGTAGGCCTTGGTGGCGACCTGGCCACGCCGCAACGCCGATAGTTTGCCGGTCACATCGCTGCGCGCGCTTATTGCCTCGGCCGCAACCTTCTCGGTCGCACGGTGCACCGCCATTAGGACCGATCGACGCTCAGCTTCGGGTACATCGAGCAGCGCGCCGCGAAGTCGCGCCGCCAGATTCTCTACTTCAGACCAATCGCCTTTCGCCGCAAGTGCCTGCATGTGTTCGGACATTTCAAGAACGACAGATTGCGGTGATTCCGTCATCGCTGCATGGCTGGCTACCATAATCAAGCTCCTTTTGTATCGTTGGCGATGTCGGCGATAGCATCCCATGCTTCCTTGAGTTCGCGCAGCAGCCCTGCAACTTCCTCAAGCTTGCCGTCATCATTGTGCAGGTTGGCCTCCAACAGACGCCGCATCATATAGGCGTATAGCGCGTCGAAGTTCTCCGACATGCGTTTGTCTGCTTCGTGATTGAGGCTGGCCTGCAGCCCATTAATGATGCCGATCGCATCAGTAATATTGTTGCCTTTTTCCTGAATCTCGCCTTCTTGCATCTGTGTTCTCGCCAATGCGATTTTTTCGAGCGCACGCTCCATCATAAGCTGAATCAGCCGATGCGGTGTTGCATCATCGATGCGGCTTTCTGTCGCGATTCGTTTGTATTGTCTTATTGCGGCATCTGGATTAGCGGAAAGCATTACGGATCCTCTTCAAAACTAGTCAATGCTAGTTGCTGTTCGGGTTATCAACGCCGGGCAGATTGTTCAGCTGCTGCGCCAAAAAGTTGCTGGTCGACGACAATGTCGCCAATAGGGAGTCGAGTGCATTGAACTGACGCAGCAATCGGGTCTCAAGTGACGCTAGGCGCTCATTTAATGAATCGCGATCATCGACGAGTCCTTCGATCTGGGTCTCGATGCCCTTTGTGCGAGTTTCGATGATGCCGTCACTATCTAGGAAGCTGTCCGCCAGATCATGCAGCCGTACGCCGAATCCATCCGTGGTCGAGAATAGCTGGCCAAATCTTACGAAGTCATCGGCAAGTACCGTCGACAACGTGTCATCGTTGATTGTCAACGTACCATCCAGCTGGGTTTCGATCCCAACGTCAGTCAGCGTCGCAAAATCGGCGTCAAGGTCCGTAACAGGCGTACTGAGCTCGCGACGAATCTGGTCCCGTATGCCGCGCACCGTAGCATCGCCCAGCAATGGGGCGGCAAGGTCAGACTCCGCGTCGTAATCCGTTAGTGAATCAAGTGTCGACATCAGCGCGTTGTAGCTCTCGACAAAATCGCCGACTAGAGCACGAACTGCGGTTTCGTCGTTTTCGATGCTTAGAACATCAGCAACGCCGCCCGATTCCGCGAAGATCGAAATCGTCACGCCTTGCACTGCTCCGGTAATCGTATTCGACTCATTCATGATGTCGAGACCGTCGATACGAATTAACGAATCCTGTGCTGGGGATGATTCCGTCAGCGACGCCAAGCCTTGGCCTGGATCATACTCGAGGGAAGCAAGGCCGCCGTCACCGCCAGCCTGTGTCACCGTGATCGTATTGGCAGCACCCGTCTTGTCGCCGGTTAGTATTAGGTAGCTGCCGCTGTCAGCGTTTACGATCGTTGCCGATACGCCCGGGTTGTCGGTAGCTGTATTGATTGCATCGCGGATCCCGGCAAGTGTGTTGTTATCGACGGTGATGTCGAGATCCATCGTGTCCGCACCAACACCGACGGTCAAAGTTCCGGTGCCGACAACGGTATCTGAATCAACGAACGCACCTGACGTCAGTTTTTGTGCTTGCGCCAGTTGCACGACTTCAAGCGCATAGCTTGCCGGTAACGCAGTAGTTCCGGCCGTCGCCGTAAAAAAGTTTTCGTTACTGGATACAGCCTGCCTAATAAGAAATTCTTGAGGCGATTTAATCGTTGCTAGTTTGTCGCGAAGATCTGACAGTGCCGATTTTAGACTGCCGAAAGCAGAGAGCTTCGCTTGCGCTCTGACCTCCTGCTGTCCGATCCTCGTTTCCACTGGCTGGCCCTCCGCGGCAACCAAACTCTGCACAATTCCCGCGATATCCAGCCCTGAGCCAATGCCTGTCGATACTATGCTGGCCATGTCATTTGCCTCTTAGGTTCCGATTGCTTTTCTACAAGCAGGTAACTTCAAGAAACGTGCCAGAAAGCGGTGTCTCGCGTCGCTGACGCTTAGACAACGCGATCATAGAGTCGAAGCTCGACGTCACCATTGACCGAGAGGCTGATATTCGTCTTATCCGGAGGAATCTCCCGGATTATCTCGCCGGTCTCACGATCGAGGACCTGGATAACCGACTGGCCGCTGTTCATATCGACTTTGAAACGCAAATCCCGGCCGATCGACTGGCTCGCGATATTGAGTTTGGCAGCGAGCGCGTCCAGGTCGGGTTCTATCTTCGCCGGAGCCGGCACGGTATTGCCGGTCTCAGGCTGTGCATTGCCGGCAGGCTGCGCCTGACCGGATGGCAGCCCCGGAATCGACCGAAGCTGCAACGCCGAAAAATTCCCCGTGGCGCTGGAGATTGTCTTTACGTCTTGATCAGACACCTGCATTCTCCTTGGTCCTTAAAGGCTGGCGGCGTCCCTGCCGCCAGCCTTAAGGGTTTTTTACTGCTTCCACTTACTGCAGCAGGCTCAAAGCGAGCTGCGGTTGAGCGTTCGCCTGCGACAGCACAGCCACGCCAGCCTGTTGCAGAATCTGTGCCTTTGTCAGGGCAGCGGTTTCTGCGGCAAAGTCTGCGTCCTGAATCCGGCCACGCGACGCGGCAAGATTCTCACTGACTGTTTGCAGGTTGATGATGGTTGACTCGAAGCGGTTCTGGATTGCACCTAAGTTACCGCGCAGTCCGTTGACGTCCGTCAGCGCCGAATCAATACGGGCAATCGCGAAGTTCGCGTTTGCGACGGTATCAACACCCAGTCCCGCGAGCGTCTCAGCTGTAACGAGGCCATCGGCCGCTTCATCAACCGTTATAGTCGCGAGCAAGCCGGTCGTGTTGCCACCACCGCCCGCTTCCGTGAAGTTGACACCTGCATCGTCTGACAGAATCTGCAGCTGGTCCGTCGCATTAACAAATGCCGAAACGCCACCTATGTTCGCTTCGTTGATAGCGTCAGCGGCTTCCTGCACCGTCGATTCAGCAGCGATCACAACCGTCCCAAGCGTTGCGGCACCAGCGTCCAGAACAGTCAGTGTAACCTCACCGAGTACCGGGTCCGCCTCGGCCGCAAAGTTAAACGCCGCGCCTGTGTCGGTGTTCACCGAACCGATTGCCGCTGCTGTCACATTTGTCGTTAAGCTTACCGAGATCGTTTCGCCAACATTGGCGCCGACCTGGAACGTCGCAGTACCGAATGATCCGTCAAGCACTTTGACGCCATTGAAGTTCGTCTGCTTCGCAATACGGTCGACTTCAGCAACACGTTCGGCGACTTCTGCATTCAATGCTTCGCGATCCGACGCAGAGTTCGTAGCGTTGACCGACTGAACAGCAAGCTCACGAATGCGCTGTAAGTTGTTGGTCAGCTCAGCGACAGCACTCTCGGCCGTCTGTGACAGCGAAATACCATCGGATGCGTTCCGTACTGCCTGGTTCAGGCCACGGATCTGCGTGGTGAAGCGCTCTGAAATTGCGAGACCTGCCGCATCGTCCTTCGCGCTGTTTATCCGCAGGCCTGTGGACAGTCTTTCCAGTGACTGGTTTAGCAAACCTTGCGAACGATTCAAGTTACGTTGCGCATTGAGCGATGCAACGTTGGTATTGATCGTCTGTGCCATTTCCTTAACTCCTAGTTATCCAAAATAAGCCCGGTCTGCTAAAGCTGCCGGAAGCCAATCGTAATGACCTCGAAATCCATTCATGGCCACCGTTCAGTGGAGTTATCGGACAAGGTTTTCGAATCTTTAAGAAAAACCCGCAAAAGTCGCCAGAGGGGCCCGGCCAAGATTTATGAAACTTTAGGGTGTTTTGCGGAATTTGTGACGTGGTACGCGTAAAAAGACATGCTCAGAGGAAATTAAAAAGGGACAGCTGCTGCGTACGAACAAACGACTGTTGCGCAGCCTCTAGCAAAGTTACTTCCAAGCTCAGCCGCGACAGCGCTTCGGCGTAATCTAAGTCTTCGACGCCTGCCAGTGTCTCCTGAATGGTCAAAGTCAGAGCAGCGTTACTGTCAACCTGGTTTTCGATCACGGCCAGGCGGGAACCGACCTTTGTACGAATGTTCAGGACTGCGCCGATGGCCTGATCGATATTTTGCAGACTGGCGTTGACGGCGTTTGTCATCGCTGCGCGTGAATCGTCACCGATGATAGGCTGCTCAATCGCCGTCGCCAGCTTATCGATGGTCGTGAAAATATCCTGATACGGGCTCGGAGTGACGGCAAATTCATCCGCGGCGCCTGGCTGTCCGGTCAGCGAGAACTCGATGCCCCGGAACGCGATCCGATCGCCGGACTGGTAGGCACTCGCGGTAACGAGCGCGCCGCCGGAGTCGAGTACTTCGTAGTTAGCCGGATCAATAAACCGCACGGTGTATGTGTCTTGGTCCCATACGCTTGGGTCGACGACGCTGCTTTGTCCGACAATCCCGGTGCCGGCGTTGCTCGCCGCCGGTGTGGCCGTGAATACGCCATTGCCGGCGCGAATACGGAAGAAAATGTCCGCACCGGAATCTCCATCGGCGATCTGCCGGCCCTCGCCGATCTGAATGAGGCGCTGCCCCTGATCGCCGTTATAGGCGAAAGTCATGCCCATGCGCGATACCGGTTCGACATCTTCGAGGTTACCCGAGAATAGGTAGCGCCCGTTGCCGTCTTTCTGGTTCGCGAGCTGCATCAGGTTTTCGAGGTGTTCGCGCATTTCAATTGCGATCAATTCACGTGTTTCATTGCTTTGCGTCGCATTGTTCGCCTGCAGCGCGAGCTCGCGCACACGTTGCAGTACATTATTGACCGAGCCCAACACACTTTCTTCCTGCGCCAGTTGATTTTGCGCGATGCCGGCATTGCGATCGAACTGTTTGAGGCGGGCGATGGACTCACGGAACTCCAACGCGCGCGATGCCGCGATCGGATCATCTGACGGCACCAGGATCCGACGGCCGGTCGAGATCTGTCGCTGCGTGTGATCGAGCGTCGACTGCAGTCGCTGCATAGCCGACAGCCCAGTCAGGTATGTGCTGATTGTCGAGACGCGCACGCTTATCGGCTCGTTGCGTTCAATAGCGCGTCGAACAGTACATTCGCGACGCCGACAACCTGGGCAACCGCCTGGTAGGCCTGCTGATATTGGATTAGTTTTGCGGCCTCTTCATCGAGATTAACGGCCGAATTCGACAGCATTGCATCTTCGGCATTACGCAATACGACGCTCTGCGCATCGAGGCTGGACTGAATCTGATGCGTTGTGCCACCGACGCCGGCGACCAGTCGGCCGTAGTTTTCATTGATGCTGATGGCACCGCCGTCAAGCAGACCTGTCGTCTGAATACCATTGAGTAGCAAACCATTGCTGTTGTCGCCGGACGCACCAAAATTGGCGTCGATTGTGAACTGATCGCCGGCGAACGGAGAGCCATTTATTGTGACAGTTGTGCCGTTAATGATAATTGGGTCACCTTCCGTATAGGCGAATGCCCCGGCACCGTTAATTGAATACGTCGTTGGATCGATGAATTCAATCACGGCAGACGTTAGCAGCGCCGGGTCTGTCGGGTCGCTGGCACTCGCCGCAGAAATTGTTGCGTTACCGGTATTCGCGAGAGATGCCGCGGAACGTGTTGGTGCCGCCATGGCGATATCGAGTGGCTCTCTTATCAGGTTCTGAATCGAGCCCGCCGCATCCTGACCCGTGCGAATCAGCAAGCGATCACCGGCTGCGGGAGCGCCGCCAACCTCTATCGCAATACCGTCACCGACGAACGGATCCGCCGCGGTTCCGGCGCCGCTCAGCGGAATCACAGCGCCATTATCCTGGCGAGTCAGACTGTAGGCCGCGCCATCGAACTCGAGGACATAGTCGGCGCCGGAAAACGCACCCAGATCGGCGATCGCGGCCACCACAGTACCGCTGCCGCTATTATTGCCGGACGTCAGTATTGTTGGCGGGTCGATCGCGAAGAAATCGCCGCCAAGATTGCCGCGCAAATCCATGCCGGCATTTTGTTGCAGGTTGAAGCTTTGGACGAATGCGGCCGCTGTCTGACCGAGTGACTGCCTCGCCGGATCGAGCATTCTGCTGCGAAACTCAAGTAGCCCGCCTATCGCACCACCGGTAAGGGCATTGTCCAATGGCGTTGAACCTGCCGCACCCTCATAGACAACATTCACCCGAGTCGGATCGAATTCACTGCCGGCAATCGACAATCCTTGCGCCTGTTTGCCAATGACAAGCGACTGACCGGAGCCAATAAACACACTCATCGTGCCGTCATCTTGTATCGCAGTCGACACGGACACCTGTTCGGATAGAGCCATAACCAGTCGATCGCGCTCGTCCAGCAAGTCGTTCGGCGCTTGTCCACCAGCGCTGGTCGCGGCAATTCGGTCGTTGACGTCGGCAATCGCCGACGACAAGCGGTTGATGTCGTCGACGGCGAGACTCAAGCGTTGATTGACTTCACTGTCGAGTTCGTCGAAACGTCGATCCAATGCCTGGAAGCGATTGGCCAAACCGTTTGCCTCGCCAAGCAAGGCCTGGCGCGTCGGAATCGACGCTGGGTCATTCGCCAGATCCTGTACTGCATTGAAGAATGACTGCAGCCCGGTATTTAGGCCGGTATCCGGATCCGCTAACAGCGTATCGATTCGTCCGGCCAACGTGCTCAATGTGCTAAAGCGTGCATGACCCGTCGTCGACGCCTGCAGCTGCTCGCCCAGCATCGCATCATAGATGCGTTTAATCGTCGAGATCTGCGTGCCGCCGCCAACATAGAGATTCCCAGACCCCGAACCAAGTCGGGTCGTGAACTCTGCAACCTGGCGGCTGTAGCCTGGCGTATTCGCGTTCGCGATATTATTGCTGGTGACAGCCAGCGCGCGCTGAAACGCGAGCATTCCTGTCAGGCTTGTATTCAGTAAATCTGGCATTGCAAAATCCTCAATGGCCTATCGGCGCATCTGTCGCATCCTTTAGGCTGTCGAGTACACGCGTCATCGTGTCGCTGCTCGCAACGCGCGAGATCTTGTCTGCATATTTCGGGTCCGTTGCATAACCACTCGATTGCAGCGCGTTCGCGAAACTAGCAATGTTTGCACCGTGATCGCGTACGTCTGAATATCTCGGGTTCGCAGTCAACAAATCAGCGTAGTCGTCGAATGTCTCGCCAACACCGCCATACGCCCGAAATTGTGCAAATTCATGACGGGCTACGCCGCCGTCGAATTCCAAGGTCCGGCGGGCCACGCTGTCACCGGACCAGTCACTACCGGCTTTGATGCCAAACAGATTAAAGCTGGATTCGCCGTCGCGCCGAGCCATGACGTGCTTGCCCCAACCCGTTTCAAGCGCAGCTTGCGCAAGTACGCCTTCCGGAGCCACATTCAGCCGTGCGGCGATGCGCTTCGCATGTGGCCAGACATCGCGTGCAAAACTCTCTGCGTCAGCCCAGGCCGGTTCGCTCCTGGCGAAACTCGCCGGCCGGGCTCGTTCAATGGCGAATGTTCGCTCGATTGGCAGCTTCGCTGCCTGTTCTCCACCCAGTTGTCGCACTAACATCTCCGCGAGGCCGATGCCGTTGCCGCTCGCCATTTCCATCGCGAGCTGCTGATCCAGCATGCTCTGATACATTTCGTGCGAATCGCTTTCTCCGAAAATTGGATCCCCGAGTGACGCTTCGCGCATGTTTTTCAACATGGACTGCAAAAACAATGCCTCAAACTGTCCGGCTACTTCTTTGAGCACCTTGGGATCATTGTTTTCCGCACCGCGCCGAAGCTCGGCGAAATGCGTGAAGTCGGTAATCGACGCAGTCATTGGCTGCGCCTTAGATAATGACGAGCTCGGCGCGCAGCGCGCCTGCTTGTTTCAGCGCTTCGAGGATTGCCACTAAATCTCCGGGCGCGGCGCCAACGCGGTTCACGGCCTGAACAATCTCGTCAAGGCTCGTGCCAGGCTCGAACAAGAACATGCTGGCCTCATCCTGCTCGATCGTCACCCCGGAATCGCTAAGCGCCACCGTTTCGCCAGCGTCGCTGAACGGTGCCACCGGCTGGCTGACGAACGGCGTTTCACTAATAGTGACGACGAGCGACCCGTGTGAAACCGCAGCCGGCATGACTCGCACGTTTGAGCCGATCACTACGGTGCCGGTTCGCGAATTCACAATGACCTTGGCCTGCACTTCGCCCGGTTCAACTTCGAGATTTTCGAGCGCGGCCACAAATGCCGTGCGTTGTGCCGCCAATGCGGGAGGCCGCACGTTAACCGATACGGCGTCGATCGCGACGGCCGTGCCGTCGCCAAGCGTCGAATTTATCTGCGCGGCCAGTCTGGTGGAAGTCGTAAAGTCCGGCGTGTGCAGGTTTAAGACGATTGCCTCACGCGTTAGAAACTCACTATTGACAGAGCGTTCGACCGTACCGCCATTCGGAATGCGTCCGGTACTGGGAATATTAACGGTCACCCTGGACCCATCGGCGCCTGACGCGCCAAAACCGCCGACAACCAGATTGCCCTGTGCGATGGCATAGACATTGCCGTCGACGCCGCGCATCGGCGCCATCAGCAGGCTGCCACCGCGCAAGCTTTTGGCATTGCCGATTGACGACACGGTGACGTCCAGTTTCTGGCCGGGCTTCGCGAATGCCGGCAGGTCAGCTTGTACGGTAACGGCCGCAACGTTTTTCAACTGCAGGCTGGTGCCCGGGGGAATTGTGATACCGAACTGCGTCAGCATGTTGATAATGCTTTGCACGGTAAATGGCGTCTGTGTCGTCTGATCGCCGGTTCCACTCAGGCCAACGACGAGGCCGTAGCCGGCAAGTTGGTTTTCGCGAACCCCAGCGACACTGGCCAGATCCTTGACGCGTTCCGCATGCACAGACTGGGCGCCGATCGAAAGTAACGCGATCAGACTGAGTGCAGTGATGGTTGCAGTTCTTTTCATGACAAGCGTATCCCTTCGCCGTGATCAATACGGATGGAAAATTGAATTGAAGAATCTTGAAATAAGGCCCATGCGATTTGCGGCCGCCAACGCACCTTTGGCGCTATAGGCGATCTGGGCATTCGCTATCCGTGTCGATAGCACGGAGTTGTCTGTTTCAATGTCGTTGGGACGAATGATGCCTTTCACGCGAATAAATTCCCGGCCCTGATTGATTGTGAGCCACTTCTCGCCCTGGATAACGAGATTGCCGTTCGGCAGCCGATCAATAACGGTCACCGTGATGTCACCGTCCAAACTGTTGCTCTGGCTGCTCGCTCCCTGGCCGTCAAACGACGAACTGCCGTCGAGGCTGCCGCTAAATAGCGGTGTTCCGCCCTTGGTTATCGGCCGACCGAAGATTTCGGGATTCGCAAGCGTCGCTGCGGTCGTCTTCGCGGTCTGAGTTTGCGAGTTCTTGCTGGCATTCGTCCGTTCGACCAGTCGCACCGTCAGAATATCGCCGACTCGGCCCGCTTTAAGGTCTTCAAACAGCCGAACCTCAGTTCCCGATTGAAAAATTGTGCCGTCCGACGGTTCCGAATACACCTGCGGCACCGGCGGCGGGCTGTATTGCTCCGCTTCGTCAACCGGTAGCAACGAACAAGCGCCGAGTAGCCCGCACAGCGTGGCATAGGCAAGAATCTTTGGTACCGAATTCACTGTCGTTACCCCTACAGGTTGTTGTTGACGTACTGCATCATTTGATCGTTGGTCGTGATTGCTTTCGAATTCATTTCGTACGCACGCTGCGTTTCGATCATGTTGACCAGTTCAGCGACGACGTTGACGTTCGAACTCTCGAGCGCGCCCTGCGTCAGCGTGCCGAGACCATTTAGGCCAGGCGTGCCGGCCTGGGCAGTGCCACTGGCCGCGGTCTCGATGAAAAGATTTTCGCCGACCGGCTGCAGGCCGACCGGGTTGATGAAATCGACGGTCTCCAGCGTGCCAACCTGAGTCACAGCGGTCTGGCCCGGTAGTTTCACGGTTACCGTGCCGTCCGTGCCGATCGTAATGCTCTGTGCGCTATCCGGAATCGTTATGCCAGGCTGCACGATGTAGCCGCTCGATGTAACCAGCTCACCCTGGTCGTTCATCTGGAATGTACCGTCTCGCGTATAAGCCAGGTCCCCGTCCGGCTTCAGTATCTGAAAGAAGCCTCGACCGCTAATCGCGACATCCATCGCGCTTCCGGTTTGCAGCACGCTGCCTTGCGTGAAGAGTTTTTCGGTTGCAACAATACGTACGCCGGTACCGAGGCTCAAACCCGACGGCAATATCGTGTCCTGCGAACTTTGCGCACCGGATTGGCGGATGTTTTGATACAACAAATCTTCGAATACGGCGCGGCCTTGTTTGAAGCCGGTCGTATTGACATTGGCGAGGTTGTTCGAGATCACGGTCATGCGCGTCTGCTGCGCATCTAGTCCGGTTTTCGCCACCCATAGTGCTTGACTCATCTTATTTTCTCCGCTTGCTTAGCTCATGCTCATCATCTGCGCTGCCGCGTCGGCATTTTCCTCAGATGTTTTGATCACGTTGATTTGCATTTCGTATTGACGCGCCAACTCGATCATATTGACGAGCGTTCTGGCCGCATTCACGTTGCTTTGCTCAAGAGCGCCAGACCGCAGCTGGACGCTCGCATCGGCATCGGCAACGCCCCCATCCGGCAAATACAGCAGGCCATCGCTGCCCTTTTCGAGAAGTGTTATATCGGGTTTGACGAGCTTTATGCGATCGACAATGCTCAGCGTCTCGGGACCTTGCCCGATCGGTTGGATCGTAATCGTGCCATCCTTGCCGATCGTCAAACTGCCTGTCGGCGGAATTGCGACCGGGCCGCCATTGCCCAGGACCAGGTGACCGCTGCCGGTCTCGAGCAGCCCACCCGCGCCTTCGCGCAAAGCCCCGGCGCGTGTATACGCTTCGGTGCCGTCGGGCGCCTGCACCGCAAGGAAGCCTTCACCGAATATCGCGACATCGAGATCGCGACCGGTGTTTGCGATCGGTCCTTGCGAGAAATCGGTGCCGTAGGACTCGACGACCGCGTTGACTCGCGCATCGACGCCGGGACCGTCGACCGGTACAGAGCTGAACGAGTGCAGGTCGGCACGAAAACCGGTCGTCGAGATGTTTGCAAGATTGTTAGTGTTGATCGCCTGCGCATATTCGGTCTGCTTTGCACCGGTCATCGCGACGTAAATCATCTCATCCATGCCGTTCCCTCAGGTATCAGAGCCGTTATCGCTAACGGATGTTGATGACCGTTTGTGTAACGGTATCGGCCGTCGAGATCATCTGCGCGTTCGCCTGGAAATTGCGCTGCGCAGTGATCATTTGTACAAGCTGAGCGGTCAGGTCAACGTTCGACGCTTCCAGTGCACCAGATTGAATATTGCCGAACGACGCGGTGCCCGCTTCGCCGAGCAACGCATCGCCTGACTGGAAGGACTCGCCCCAGGTCGTGTCGCCAATCTGCTGCAGACCCTGCGGGTTTACGAAATTCGCCAACGACAATTTGCCGAGCGACGTCGACTGACCGTTGGTGAAGCGCGCGAAAACGATGCCTTCGGCGTCGACGCTAACGCCGGTGAGCCGACCGGTGGTAAAACCGTCCTGCGACAGCGAGTTCACGCCGAAATTACTGCCAAATTGCGTTGCAGTGGCGAAATTCAGCGACATCGCGATGTCGGCCGCGCCGGTGCCCGGATTGTAGGGCGCGAGCGGCATCAGGCCGCCGATGGGCGCCAGTAGGCTGCCGTCGTTTGCAAACGTAATCTGCGCCGCGCCGGCGACGGGATTGCCGGCAATCTCGACTTGCGTATTCCACGTGTTGGCTACGGCATCTTTTATGAAGTAGACCGTTGCCGTGTGCGCTGCGCCGAGCGTGTCGTACACCGTGACCGACGTCGTGTGATTGAAGCTGCTCGGGTCGGTTGGATCGAACACCGGGTTTGTCGGTACCGCCGCATTCGCTGGTAAGTTGATGCCAAACGCGGCCTCTGTCGTTGCTGCCGGCGGATTGGCGCCCGTCGTCAGCTGCAGATCAACCGGCGTGCCGGTATTGAACAGGCCGGCACCGGCAAATGGGTAGGCTTGTAGCCGCGCGCCCTGAGCATTGACGACGAATCCCTGGTTATCGACTCCGAATGCGCCGGCGCGTGAATAGCTTCGCGCACCGTTATCGTTCAACACGAAAAATCCCTCACCACCAATGGCGAGGTCCAATGCGTTGTCCGTAAAGTCGATGTTGCCCTGTGTAAACTGCTGAGCGATTGACGACAGGCGTACACCGCTGCCGGTGGCGCTGGAGCTGACACTCTGCGTGCCAACGGCGAATACCTCGGCGAACTGCGCGCGCGACAATTTGAAGCCGTTCGTGTTGACGTTTGCGATGTTGTTAGCCGCGACACCGAGATCGGCCGATGCGGCGTTGAGTCCGCTGAGTGCAATGGTAAATGGCATGTCGTTCTCTCCTTCAGGAATTCGATATTTAAGTAATCTGGTAGACCTGGCTCAGTGACAGCGATTCGCCACCTGCCAGATTCAATGTCATTGCGCCGCCGAACTGGCCAAGCGTGACCGACTCAATATTGGCTCTTATGAACGCACGTGCCGACTCAACGTTGGAGCCGCGAACTACGCGTGCACTGATTTGGTAATGACCGGCATCCAGAAGATCGCCGTCTGCGTTACGCCCGTCCCAATCGAAGCGCACGGTCCCGGGGGCCTGTTGACCGAGATCGATGCTGCGAACCAGTTGCCCGGACGCGTCGGTAATGTCGATTTGTACGCTGGTAGCCGCCGCGCCGAGATCGACCGCCCCACCCATCGGTGCCGCACCATCGAAGTAGCCCGAATCTGTCTCCGCAAGCACCGTGCGGCCAACGAGGTTCGCGGCCTGCAGTGCCTGTTCGTCGCGCAGTGCACCGGCGAGTCCGGAGAAAGAACCGTTTAGCGAATCGATGCCGCTTACGGTACTGAATTGTGCGAGCTGACCCAGGAATTCGCCGTTGTCCATTGGCTCGAAGGGGTCCTGGTTTCTGAACTGCGTAATCATCAAAGTCAGGAAGTCTTCCTGACCGAGTTCGCCGCGTTCGCGTTGTTGCGGCGGCGGCGCGAATATTCGCGCATCGTCTATTTGTGTTGGCGTCACCATTACTTCATGCTCTCAGTGGCTCTCGTTAACGTCCAAGTGACAGGGTCTGCAACAGCAGATCCTTCGTTGTATTGATGATCTCGACATTGTTTTTGTAGGAGCGAGATGCCGAAATCATGTTGACCATTTCCTCGACCGCATTGACGTTCGACACATAGACATTGCCGTTCTCGTCCGCCTCCGGATGATCCGGTTGGTGGCGCAAGCTCAGTGCCGCAGAACTTTCGATAATGCCGTCGAGGCGCACACCAGAAATGCCGCTTTGACTGTTGAGTGATTCCTGGAACGATGAAAACACCGGTTGTTTCGAACGATAGACCTTGTCCGGATCACCGCTGACGCTGCCCGCATTCGCGAGATTGCTCGACGTTACGTTCATTCGCACCGATTGCGCGTTCATCGCCGTGCCGGCCGTGTCAAAAACCTTGAACAAGGACATTAGTCGCCTCCCTTCAACGCGTATCGGATGCTGCGGATCTGTCCGTCGAGAAATGCAAGGCTAGCGCGATACATCAACGCGTTTTCCGCAAACGCGGCCTGCTCGACGTCGGTTTCGACCGTGTTGCCGTCCAGCGTTGGTTGTGTCGGAACTCGATACTTGAGCTGCTCGGCGGTTGTCGGCGCGGCGCCGCGACCGGCGCCAAGGTGCATGTCATTCGTACCCATCAGCCTGAGCGAGCCATCCTGCACATGCTTCAACGCCGTGCTGAAGTCCATATCGCGTGCCTTATAGCCCGGCGTGTCCGCGTTCGCGATGTTCGATGACAACACTTCGTTGCGAAGCGCTCGAAGTTTCAGAGCTTGCTCATGTTGTGACAGTACATTCAGTTCCATCAGTACAACCCGTTTCCCAAAACCTGTCGTGCGTTTGCGAGTACTGCAGATGCCGATGCAAAGCGCGTGCCAAGTAGACAGACGCTGCGTCGCTAAAGGATTCTTCGATTGAGCCGATGAACTGTGACAGGGATTTGCCTCATCACGAGACATCCTTCCGGCAAAGACTTGCCGTTCAGGCGGCAAGTGCTTGCAGCATTCAACAATCACGCAGTGCTTGATGCTCATTGCTGCTGGCACGGCGCTTGCATTATCTCCAGCAGAGCAAGGGTTCTGGTCCAGGCGTGACGTTCGGCTGAATGAATCCGCAAAGTCCAAAGCCGCGTCGCGCCTGGCACCAGTTGCAAACTGGAAGCGTTTTGATGCCAATAAACATCGCAACTATCGTCAGGAAATTGACGCCGACTGCGCGCTGGCGACGAGATATCGACGCGCAAACGCGTCGATTCGTATGCATTGGACTCGTCGTGATTATTCATATCGCATCGGGCGCATCCGCCGCCGGTAACTCGAACGGCGTGGGCATCTGGCATTCGACGGCAGACATCGCTGCCGTCGCAGAAGCCTTCCTGATGCAGCGGCTTGGTAAAACGTCGCAGGACACGGCGGTGCGCGCCGGAATGTTGGATGGCCGGCTAAAACTCGCTGCTTGTAGCGCGCCACTCGAAGGATTCTTAAGGCCCAGTGCAAAGATCGGTCCGAAGACGATCGTCGGCATACGCTGCAACGGATCGAAGCCCTGGAAAATCTACGTTCCGGTCGACGTTGTCGTTAGAACCGAGGTCTGGGTTGCACGACAGCCGCTACCGAAGGGCCATCTGCTGACCAAAGAGGATCTGACTGCGGATGTCCGCGACGTGTCACGAATGACTGCCGGCTACGTATCAGACCCGAATACCCTGATCGGCCAGCGCTTGCGCTCGTCGGTGCTTGCTGGCCGCATATTGACGCTGAAGCTGATCGAAGCAAACAACGTCGTAATGCGAGGACAGACCGTAACTTTGGTCGTTTCGGGCAGCGGCTTACAAATCCGCATGACCGGCAAAGCCTTGATGGACGGGGCTTTAAACCAACGAATCCGGGTCGAAAATCTGACTTCAGGCCGCATTGTCGAGGGCATTGTGCGCTCCCGCGAATTGGTCGAAGTGTTAATGCCGAGCGCTAGGGATTCGGCCGGCAATAATTCTCATTTAGCCCCTAAAGTATCGGCCGCCGTGGCCGATACGACTAATTAGCAACAATGATTGTTGAGGAATGACGTTATGACAAACAAAATCGGCCCGGTAGATCAGAGCATGGTCGGAAAGATTGGCGGTAAAGTCGACGAATCCGATGCGAGCAACCGAGTTTCCCCCGAACAAGGCACTCAGGGCAGCGACGCCGGTCGCAGCGGCGCATCTAGCGATACCGTCAAGCTGACCAGCGGCGCGCAACTGCTTGAGCGACTCGAGAAATCACTCGAATCTCTCCCGGCTGTGGACAGTAAGCGAGTCGCCGAAATCAGATCAGCAATCGAAAACGGCAATTACGAGGTTAACGCTCAGGCGATAGCCGACGCGTTAATTCGCTTTGAGCGCTCATTCGGTGAATAGCCGTGCCACGCCCATCCAAATCTGAGGCACGTTCTCAAATCGTTGATGTCATAGGCGAGTGCGTCAATTACGCGCTCGGCCTGAAGGAATCGCTGCGTGACGAACGCGCAGCACTGGAAGAACAGGACACCGACGCGCTGCATTCGGCCGTGGATACGAAAAGCCAATGCGTCGACAAGATGGCCGAGCTTGAGAAACAACGCCGAGCGCTGTGCGAGACGTCAGGTTTTCACGCCGGGCCTGAACAGATGATCGAAATGTCGCTGTGGTGCGATGAAGATTCTGTCGTTTACAAAGCTTGGTCGCATTTGATGGAGATCGCCGCGGAATGCAACGCACTCAACCTGACCAACGGTGCCATTATTCGTATGCGCAACCAAATGGTCGAACGCAATCTCGCGGTGCTGCGAGGCGCGAACTCGAATCCCGACACCTACAAACGCGACGGCCGAGACATCGCTGCGATGAATCGGCGCTCGCTCGCCCAAGTTTGACACACGCAATAGCAACGGAAGGAACCTGAGCCATGTTGATAGTAAGCCGAAAGGACACAGAATCTATAGAGATCCGTCCCGATGAGGGTATCGATCTGAAGATGACGCTGGCAGACCTGTTTGCCGCAGGGCCGATTGAGATTACGATTTTCTCGGCCAATCACAATCGCGTAAAGATGGGCGTCCAGGCGCCAAGCGAACTTTGCATCTGGCGCAAAAAAGCCGCTGCCGCCTGAAGTGCAGCGCCGCGGCACGGATACGCCGCGAAGACTAGACCCGCAGGATGCGGGATGTCGGCCAAACGCGTGCATAAGGAGTATGCCGCCGTGGACAGAGATCGAGGGATACGATGAGAGCAATCATGTTGTTGCCGTTCTTGGCCATCGCCACATCTTGTGGCGGCGGTGGTTCGCCGGCGACGCCGGAAGCAACAGACGCAGCCAACGAACAAAGCCAGGTTCGCGCCCTGCCGTCCGACGATGACATCATTTCGAAGGTTTACGACCCCAACTACAGCGTACCCAATGGTTTTTTCGTCGATGAGCGTGCCAACACCGCACAAAGCTACACGGTCCATCATGTTATGGACGATTCCTCTTCTTATGAACTGTGTACTGATAATTACGCAGTCGCCGAAGCCTGGGAGTCAGCCGACAATGACGCTCGCAGCGTCAGCGGGTATTACGTTGGCGCCTACGAAAACGACCGCTACTACGAGTTCATTCGAGAGCTCAGCTATGACGATGACGTTGGCAATATCGGCGATTTGACTTCGCCCGGTTTCTCTCGTGTCTTCAAATGCAGCAATACCTATCGAGATGGCGTCGATCGCAGCCTGTTGTCGGGCTACGCAGGTAAGCTAAATACGCGACCGCTGACGCAGAATAGCGTGCGAGATTTTGCCGAATATTTCTGGCAATTCACGTTCTTTACGCAGCGTCATAAAAAAGTACTCGACAGCTACTCTGACTATTCGACGGACGGGCCCAATCAGACGCTGCGGCTGGCGTTTGCGAGTGCCCAGGGCAACGGGCGGTGCGACCTGATTGAGGTGATCGAATGGCGCTTCGTCGCCGACAATGTGTCGGGCGAGATTACAAGCCAGTTCAGCCCTTTAAAGAGCTTCGAAGCCGAGCTCGTCGACGGCAGCCCACAGCTCTGCCAATAGTCAAAAAGTAGCCAAAAAACCCCAGAACGATCTTCGATAGCCGGCCACCTACGGATGGGTTGCCCCTGTCGTTGTGGCAGCCATTCTGACGTCTGCATTATACGATCGAATGCTGCACGACAGCATCAAATCGCTATAATGCGCAGCCCGCATTCTAATAATGGGACTATTGACGTCCCGATAAAAACAGTATTCTGAGACCAATATGACGACCACACTTGAAGCGCTTCAGCAATGGGTTGACGCCGTTGCCGCTCACACCGAACCTTCGGACATCCGCTGGTGCACCGGCAGCGACGCCGAATACCAGGAACTCGTGACGCAGATGCTTGAGGACGGCACACTTTCGGCATTAAACCAAGACGAGTACCCCAACTGTTATTTGCACCTGTCGAACGCCAACGACGTTGCGCGCGTAGAACATTTGACCTATGTCTGCACATGCGAAGCGGAGGACGCCGGCCCGAATAATCACTGGATGGCCCCAGAGGAAGCCCACAGAAAAGTCGATGCGCTGTTCGATGGTGCGATGCGTGGCCGCACGATGTACGTAATTCCTTATTGCATGGGCCCGATCGATTCGCCGTACTCACGCTGCGGCGTCGAAATCACCGACAGCGCGTACGTGGTTGCCAATATGAAGCTGATGACGCGCATGGGCACAGCTGCGCTCAAGCGGATCGAGCGCGAAAGACGGTTCGTCAAAGGCCTACACTCGACCGGCGACCTCGATCCCGAACGCCGCCTGATCATGCATTTCCCCGAAGAACTGACGATCAAGAGTATCGGCTCAGGCTACGGCGGCAACGCCTTGCTCGGCAAGAAGTGCCATGCTTTACGTATTGCAAGCTACCAAGCTCGACAGGAAGGTTGGCTGGCCGAGCATATGTTGATTGTCGGCGTCGAGAGCCCGGATGGTGAAACACACTTCATTGCCTGCGCGTTTCCGTCGGCCTGTGGCAAAACCAACCTGGCGATGTTAGTTCCACCGGCTTCGCAGCCTGGCTGGAAGATCTGGACGCTTGGCGACGATATCGCGTGGCTGCATCTCGACGATCAAGGGCAGCTGCGGGCGATTAACCCCGAATCCGGTTACTTCGGCGTCGTTCCCGGAACAAACACTAAAACCAACAAAAACGCATTCGAGATGATCAGGCACGACACGATCTTCACGAACGTTGCGCGTACAGCCGATAATGAACCGTGGTGGGAAGACAAAAAGGTCGGCGAGCCGGCCACAGACTGGCAGGGACGCGAGTATCGCGCTGGTAATGGGCCCGCTGCACACCCAAACTCTCGGTTTACCGTCGCAGCTTCGAACAATCCTTGCTATTCCGAGCTTGCTGAAGCCGCCGAAGGCGTGCCCATTTCGGCGATAGTATTTGGCGGACGCCGTAAGGAACTTGCTCCACTCGTTTACGAATCCAAAGATTGGAGGCACGGCGTCCTGGTCGGTGCCGGCGTCGCGTCCGAAACGACGGCCGCAAATATCGGCGAAGTCGGCGTTGTACGACGGGATTCAATGGCAATGAAGCCCTTTTGCGGCTACAACTTTGGCGACTATTGGGCACACTGGCTGTCGTTCGACGAGCGGTCCGACAAGCTACCGAGAATCTTCCACGTCAATTGGTTCCGTCAGGATAGCGATGGCAAGTTCTTGTGGCCGGGATTCGGCGAGAACTTGCGCGTTTTGCGTTGGATTATCGACCGCTGCGAAGATCGCGTTGGCGGGAAAGAGACGCCGATCGGTTATTTGCCCAATGCGGGCGATATTGACACCCGTGACCTCGACGTGAGTCCGGAGACTATGGAAATCCTTACGTCAATCGATGTAGGCCAATGGCGCTCAGAATTGGCGTCGGTCGGAGGGTATTTGGAGGCATACGGCGACCGCTTGCCCGCGGAGCTACGTGAAGAACAACAACGCATCGCCGCGGCTCTGGTCGAAGCGTCATAGTTTGAGGTTGGAGCGGGCCTTACTCGATCGCTTTGTAATGTATCGCTAATGACGCGCCGGGCGCCTCGGCACGCCCGAGCCCTATCGTGCCCTCATCCGATAGCTCGGTCATATCCCGGCGTACAAATGTCTCTTTGCCATCCATGTCCTGCAAAAACGTACCATTAGTGCTCTGATCGATTAGCACGAACTTGCCACGCCGCATTTCGACTTTTGCGTGGATTCGCGAAATCAAGTTGCCCTTGATGACGACATCGTTATCGTCGGCGCGGCCAATGTTAATGCCTTTGCGCTTTTCCGAAACTTCGACCACGTTATCGCGGAATGTAATTAGCATTTTTGAAGCTCTTTTTTCTTTGTCTTCCCAGCCGATCGTCGGCAACATGCTGGTTGCCTCTTCGGGATTCCACAACAGCTCCCACAGCGCAACTTCATCGACGCGGCCGCGAACGGTAGCCACATCGATCTGCCGAGCTTGCTTGCGCAGATCTGGGCTCATGTGCTTGACAGTCTCACCCGAGATCACAATTTGTCGCGACTTGGCCTGCGAAGTCATGCGGTTTGCCGTGTGCACCGCGGCACCGAAAATATCATTCTGCTCCTGCACGACAGGGCCAAAATGGCAGCCGATACGGATCGAAACCGGGATGCCCGCATCCTTTCTACTTTGGGCTGAAATCCGACTCTGCATCATGACGGCCGCACCCATCGCCTCGTCGACGGATTCGAACGTCGACATCACTTCGTCGCCGATGGTCTTGATGACGGTTCCGTTGTACTGATGGGTGGCGTCTTTCATCACGTCCAGGCACGCAGCCACGGTCGCGCTTGCTCGGGTATCGCCATATTTATCATACAGCTGTGTACTGCCGACGACGTCGGCAAATATGATTGCTACTTCAAGATCCCGAGCCATCTGCTTATTTTACAAGCTATTTTTCGGCAACGATATACGCAATCCAAGCAAGATCGGCCTCCCCCTTCGGATCCGGCGTAAATTCACCATTGCCCTCGCCGTCCTCGTCGTCGCCTTCCCAGTAAACCGTTGCTTTCTTAAAACCAGCCTCAAGCAACAAGTCTCGAAGCTCTGGAGCGGTATACAGTCGCCATTCGTAGGTGAACGCTTTCTTAATCCGCGAACCATCGGGGAACTTGAAGTGAATATGGCAGCGCATGTGGTTAGTGACCGGGTGAAACTTCGCCTGGTGCCAGATATAGGTGAAGCCGTCATTTTTGGTCTTCTCTTTGGTCTCTTCAAACGCCTCGGGACCGCCAAACATATCCAAGAACAAAATGCCGTCGTCTTTTAGCGCGTCGTAGCCGCGCCGCATGTAGCGCAACATGTCGGCGCGTTCTTCCAAGATCCAATAGCTAAAATTGAACGCAGCGAGCACATCGACCTTCGGCGTCTCTACAGTCATTACATCCGATTCGATCAAACTAACCCGCGCCTGATCTTCGGATGGTAATTGAGCAAGACGGTTTTTCCGGCCCCACTCCAATACCGTCTGGTCGATATCGACGCCGATGGCCTGAAATTCGGGCCCCTGCTTGACCCACTCGCAAGACAGGCTCGCGGTGCCGCAGAAATCCTCGCGGAACAGATAGCCCGTACGGCCGCTTAGCTCCTTAAAAGTTTGCTGCAAAAATTCGATTTCGTGCTCTACGTTCTGTACCGACTGCTCATACAGTTCATGAATATCGGCCTCATCGGCCATCGTCGGTCTTTTCCTTGCGGGCTTCGCGCTCATGACAGGGGTCTTGCTCCTCATATAAAGATGTGAATTCAAATCGGGCGGTGCATTTTAAGCAGCTTCTGGTACCGCGTCGAGCGCTCGCTGCAAGACTTCGGGTCCGGCGCCGTGCTTGTGGGCATTTTCGCTGAGACAGCGCCGCCAGGCCCGGGCGCCTGGCTGCCCGGCAAATAGCCCGAGCATATGCCGACTAATTCGGTTCAGACGCTCGCCATCAATAAGTTGCTGCTCGATGTATGGCAGCATCCGTTCAACGATATCAACGCGATGCGGCATTTCCGCGCCGCTCAATAGGCGATTCTCGAGCTCGGCCAATAAATATGGCTCGTGGTAGGCCTGACGCCCGATCATGACGCCGTCAACGCATTCAAGCAGCTCTGAGATTTGTTCGGTGTGGCTCACGCCGCCGTTAATGTGAATATCGAGGTCGGGATTCCGTCGTTTGAGTCGAAACACGCGCTCGTAGTTTAACGGTGGAATAGTCCGATTGTCCTTCGGGCTAAGCCCGTCGAGGATCGCGATGCGCGCGTGAACGATGAATTTGCGGCAACCGGCTGCAACTAAGATATCGACGAACCGGCTCAGAAAATCATCTGTGTCATTTTCGTCAATACCGATTCGAGTTTTTACCGTAACCGGAACATTGCACTGATCCTGCATTTCTTTAATGCAACTGGCGACAATCTCCGGATGCGCCATCAGGCACGCACCAAATTGTCCACTTTGCACGCGGTCGCTGGGACAGCCGACGTTGATATTGATTTCATCGTAACCGCGTGTGTTGCTTTCGCGCGCAGCATACGCCATTAGTTCCGGGTCGCTTCCGCCGAGTTGCACGGCAATCGGATGTTCCGACGGGTCGAAGCGCAACAGCGAATCCTTGTCGCCATGATAGATCGCCGCGGCCGTCAGCATTTCCGTATACAGGCCAACGGAGGGACTTAACAACCGCATGAAGTAACGGCAATGGCGGTCCGTCCAGTCCATCATAGGTGCAATTGACACTTTGCAGGCTGTTGAGTAGTCTATCATTTTTCCTCGTTTTACTTTATTATTCAGTTGCTTATATCGCCCTATTCTCGACTCGTATTGTATTTGTTGTTGTCTATTTTGTACCAAATATAGCCCATGTCGCACTATGTCGCACCACTCATGTCGCACTTTCTTTTACCTAATTGGACTAATAAATGGCTACAATTCGACGGCGCCGACGTCGTGACGGCAGCCTAGCGTATCTCGCCGAGGTACGAATCAAACGTGATGGCCGCCTGGTCCACCGCGAATCCAAAACCTTTGACAAGCGTCGTCTCGCTACGGAATGGGCAACGCGACTGGAGAGCAAACTCAGCAAGCCAGATGCCGTTCCTAAGCGCAAGCAACTCGCTTTGAGCGGCCCACTGCACAAAATTCTATTGAAGTATCGCAAGGAAGTCTCTGAAATTCGCCCGATGGGCCGCAGCAAATCGGCCCACATAAAATTTCTTGAGAAAACGAGTCTCGCGAACATCGACGTAGGCGACATCGAGTCTTCTGACTTGATCGAACATGTGCGAGCCCGACGAAAATCAGGTGCCGGCCCGGCAACCGTAAACAATGACCTCGTCTGGTTACGGATTATCCTGCGATATGCACGCGCCGCATGGAATGTACCTGTTGACCTTACGGTGATCGATGACGCATATGAGGTTCTCAGGGC
>JAOTZC010000011.1 GCA_029861535.1 Gammaproteobacteria bacterium | reverse complement strand
GCCAGCGGCTGGCGCGTCATTACTGAATGTGTAAGCGCCATCGCCGCCAGATGCCGTAGCCTGACCGATGTCGACTGTTGTCATCGGGCCAGTCGCCTCGGCGCTGATTGCTGCTGGCGCCGTTATCTGAAGCGTCGCGACGCAATTTCGCGAGCGCGACACAAAGTCGGATAACGTAACGTAATCGGGATCGTTAACGCCGTTCGGGAAGCGATCGCCGCCTACATGGTTGTCACCGCCGCGTGCTTTGACAGTTATCAGCGATTCTGTACCCGAATCAATCAATGCGACTGTGCGGAACACGTCGAGATCGGCGGCATTTGGCGGATCGTTCGGGAACGCGAAACCGTTCGGGGTTGGCATCGGTGCCGCGCCCGTATGACAACCGTTACAGGTGAGCGGATTCACTCGATCCATGATCGGGTAAATCGTATTCTGAAAGTCGGGCAATAGTGCCGAACATTGTTCGGCGACATAGGCATTGACGGTTACTTCTTGGGTTGCCGTCGACGTATTGCCACTAACGTCGGTAGCCGTCCACGTCACTGTTGTCGCGCCAACCGGGAATCCGTTCGCCGGTGCATCATTGCTGACAACCGGGGCCGGATCGGCAACATCGCTTGCGGTCGCCGTGCCAAGATTAACCATTGTGTCGCCGAGATTCGGGCCCTGATCGGCGGTGACGTCCGCGGGTACTATAAGTTGCGGCGCGGTCGTATCGGTGACCGTCACTTGTTGAACGGCGGTTGCTGTTGCGAGCATCGAATCCGTCGCGGTCCAGGTAACCGTTGTCGCGCCAACCGCAAATCCGTTTGCTGGCGCATCGTTGGTAATCATTACAGGCAGTTCCCCGCCGGTAACAACGGCCGCCCCAAGCATGATAACCGACAGCGGCGCAGTGGCTTCCTGGGTGACATTGGCTGGCGCAGTTATTGCGAGCGGTCCATTCGACGGTGCCGAAACGGTCACCATCTGCATTGCCGTACCGGCGTTGCCGCTGCTGTCCGTCGCGGTCCACATGACGGCCGTCGTGCCCATTGGAAATCCTGCAGCCGGCATGTCATTAGTAATGGCCGGGTTCGCATCGACCATATCGCTGGCCGTCGCCGTTCCGATGTCGACTATCGTCAACATGCCGGTCGACTCGACCTGCATGTCGGCTGGCTCGTTAACCGTCGGAGCGGTTGTATCCGAAACTGTAATATTCTGTGTCGCGCTAGCGGCCGCGCCGTTGCCATCCTGCACAATCCAATTGACGACCGTCATCCCCACGACGAATCCGTTCGCAGGTGCATCGTTAGAAAATGTATATGAGCCGTCGCCACCGATCGCCGTCGCCTGACCGACGTTTACCATCGTGATCGGGCCGGTTGCCTCGGCGCCGATCGCCGTCGGCGGTGTTATCTCAAGCGTGGGGTCGTTGCCGATCGGGGGCGATCCATTTCCCGATATCGCCTCTTCTTCACGCACACAGCCTGAAATCGCCAGCATTACTGCCAACACGGAATAGGTTAGACGCCACATGCTCATTTTTAGTCACTCTCCTGCAACCATTGCATGCCTGAGAAGCTCAGATCGGACTTCTCCGAATTCTTCGCTGGCGTTGCGGTCGCTGCCCAAGTTTGGTTTGGCTGTGGCGAAAGTAACTGCTCGTGCGTTTGCAAACGGGCGATTGCTACATAATTATCGAATCAATATGAATACCGTGAATGGGCTCACAGAAATGAGCGTGCATGAGTTGCCGCCCACGGCACCGCTTCCGCAATATCACTAGCAAACTTAGAAACTTACGAAATCACTTGAGCAACCGTCACAAATTACAATTTTGGGATTCAGCAAGCGATATTTTCTGTAGTCGCGCTGATGAATCCGTCTGCGTTTTGCGACAGCTATATTAAGGTAAAATTTTCTCGTCGTTTCGCGCAAATCGAACCGTCTCCTTTCGGCGACAGCATCGAGATTACGTTCAAGTGATGAGAAGATTAGTGTTGTTCTAGAACATTAAGAACAGTGTTGTGTCCCATTCGTTCGGCAATGTCGTATGCGTTTAAACGTTGTTGGTTTACGGAGCGGGGATCGGCACCGATTCTTAAGAGATGTTGCACGCTAAGCGCATCACCACGTTGCACACAGATATGTAACGCCGTGTTGCCGTTCGCATTCTCGCGCTCAATATCATGCCCAGCGGCACGCAGCGCATCGACGATGTCAGTATGGCCATTGATGGCTGCAACCATGATCGGAGTTAGGCCGGCATAATTAGTTTGGTCATTTAGTGCATCAACTTTCAACAGCGCTCGCACGACGCTGGTATAACCCCGAATTGCAGCACGATGTAGCGGCGTGTCTCCGTTCGAATCTGCCTGCCACAAGTCGACATTGGCCTGGCTAAGCCGCTCAACGTTTTTGCTCGATCCGGCGTCCGCCGCGTACCAACCAGCATTGCGCTCTTGATTGTCCACGGCATTTGGATCGGCGCCAGCAGTGAGTAACTGCATGAGCATTTCGTCGGCCGGCTCTGTTGCGGCGAGCATGGTCGCGGTTTCACCGCTACGACTACTCGCCTGATCAGTAAAACCCTCGGCTAACAATTCTGCCAATGTCTCAGCGGAACCGCTTTTGACAGCGAGTCGCAACAGCCGCCCTTGCTCGGCGGCGTCTGGTAAAGAATGACTCAGCAGTGTTGCGACGGTGGACACTTGCCCGGCCGCAACAGCAAGCTCCAATGCTGTTTCTCCGTCGGCATTTTCCAACCGCGGATTTGCGCCGCCGTTGAGAAGTACGTTGACCGCCCCCAACGATCCACGTTCCGCCGTAATCATTAGCGCCGTCATAGAAGTGCTGTCACGTTGATCTGGGTTTGCGCCACCTGCAATCAATGCCGAAACAGCATTAGCAATGCCCCGTTCCGCGGCGATAAACCAGATAGACCTGCCGTTGCTGTTTCCGGCATTTAGCCGCAGCCCGCTCAGCGAGGAGCGCCGTTGCGACTCGAAGCCCTGAATGGTGCCGCCGCGAGACCTTAATCGCGCTGCGACTCGTTTATGCCCACGCACTTCTGCAATGCCCAGCGCGGATTGTCCGAGTTCATTAGTCGCGTTAACCTCCGCACCAGCCTCGAGCAATACCGACACAATGTTACCGAAATTCTTTTGCACTGCCACGATCAACGGAGTAGCGCCGCCAAATCCCGCGGCGTTAACGTTTGCACCTGCTGTAATTAAAGATTTCGCCGCCGCCTCGTTGCCTCGCTTCGCAGCCAGGATCAATGCGGTATCGCCCCAGTTGTCGCTACGATCCGGATCAGCGCCTGCGTCGACAAGCTGTTTTACGATTTGCGGCTGATCACCTTCGGCCGCTTCAATGAGCGCTGTGCGGCCGAATGTAAGCGGTGAATCCACCGGTACATTCATCTGCAATAGGTCAGAGACGATGTCTTGAAACCCCCGTTGCGAGGACCAATGCAGCGCCGCAATGAGATCAACATGTTGCGGCGAAAACCACCAGTGATCGTCAATGCGTCCTGCCAACGCGAGTGTCGCTCGCTTATCGCCTTCGAGGGCGAGCTGCCGATAGATGTCGTTTGCTTTGTCGCGGTCCTCGTTTACACCGAGACCGCGACGATATAAGCCCGCCAGGCGATAAAGCGCGTCCTTATCGCCGCTCGCTCCACGCTGGTCAAGTGACTGTGCGGCAGCCGCAAAATTCTTGAGACGCAGTGCATCCAGCGCATCATCGGATACCTGCGCATTCGCAGGCGACATTGACATGAACCAGACCACAGACACAGCTGTAACACCAACGAGAATATTGAGCCTATTTTTGACCATTCAGATTCCGAAAAACCCACGCCCGCGACGGGCGAATCCGCGCCAATCGCCAGTGTAGCGAATGGCACTAAACTTAATGTGACACTGATCACGGGAATCGACCGGGCCCTCCGATAGAGTCTTTCTAGCCCCCATGGACGATGGGAGTCGGGACCTTGCCCGACAATCTGGCATGTCGCTTAGAGCGGCGCTTAGCCGGAGAAGCAAATGGAGCGTGTCCATGCGGTGCGTAGCGAAGTATCAGAGAGGCGATCGGTATGTACAAAATATTATTGGGGGTTTCGACGCTGTGGATCCTGGCGGCGTGTGACGCGTCGTCTCCCAGCGCATCAGCAGAAGAACCTGAAAGTGTGGAAGCGAACACCGATATTGTCGGTGAATGGGCGGCAACACAGTCACCCTCGCAGTCCGACTCGCAAATGACCAATGACCTGCACGCGCAATCGTCGTCGCAGCCTCCGGTTGCCGACATGATCGCTGGCCTCGAACAGCGTCTTGCGGCGAATCCAAATGATCTCAAAGGTTGGACACTGCTCGCCACATCGTATGCGTATGTAGGGCAAATGAGTGACGCACGGCGCGCCAAGATGAAGGCAGTCGAACTTGGTGCCGATGCCGAGCAACTCGAGCGACAAATTATTGACGCGCATGATGGGCCGCAGTTCTAGCTTGGCCGAATTCGAGATGGTTGCAAACCCAAAAGACGTGAACGCGCAGGGCAGGTTTCGCGAGCTGATTGCAGCGAACGATCAACGAGCAGGACGCAAAAAGAAACCGTTGCCGTTTTGGAGGCAACTCTATAAGGACTGGGGTGGTCTCGCAGGTCTGATGCTCGCCGCCGTTGTCGTTTATATCGGTTACCAAGGACGCGATTCGCGCCGGTTGTTTGCGGAACACGGACTTGGCTATGCATTGGGCATAATCGGTAGCCTGCTGATACTTACACTCCTGCTGTACCCACTAAGGAAGAAATTTAGATTCCTGAAGGTTCTCGGACACGTGCGCAACTGGTTCCGTGTGCACATGATTCTGGGTGTTGTTGGACCGATCGCTGTTCTGTACCACGCAAACTTCGCGTTTGGTTCTATAAATTCTACTGCGGCGCTGGTAGCAATGCTGCTGGTTTCAGGCAGTGGGCTGGTCGGACGCTTTCTTTATCAGAAGATACATCATGGCTTGTATGGCCGAAAAGCGAATCTCAAAGAGCTGCTGGCCAGAGTCAAGCTGACCACCGCAGGCGCTGGTGGTGCCGCGCAATTCGTACCTAATCTACTGAAGATACTGTCTGAGTACGATCGCCAGGTTCTCAAACCTCCGCCAACTCTGCTGCAGTGCATGACGCTTCCGATTCGTCTCTCGTTCAAAACCAGAAGCGGATATAAACGAATAGTTCGACAGATTGGCGCACAGCTGGATATGCAGGCGCGTACGTCTCCGGTGGTTGTCCAACATCGCGATCGACTGGTCGAACTCACGTCGGCATTTGTAAAAGAACACCTGAATAGGGTACGCCGCGTCGCGAATTTCGTCGCCTACGAACGCTTATTCGCGCTGTGGCACAAAATACATTTACCCTTTTTCTACTTGTTGCTCGTAACGGCGATCGTTCACGTGGTTGCTGTGCATTCCTATTCGATATGAAATGTGCCGGCAAAAGTCCAAATGTGCTTCGAGTTCTACAGGCCGCTTGTGTCATCCTGCTATCACTCAGCAGCAACTTAGCGTTATCGGCGGGTCTCGAGAAACTGCTGATGCCCGGACGAGTTATCGAGGGTCACGCCGATATCGAAGACGATTGCAAAGCCTGTCATGACGTCGACTCTGACCGCGCTATCGCATCGCTGTGCATTAGTTGCCACGAAGACATTGGCGCCGACCGGGAATCGAAGGGTGGTTTTCATGGCCGCTTTCCGGCGTCGCAGCGCAACGAATGTGTTGTCTGCCACACCGATCATGAGGGCCGCAATGCGGATATCGTCGCGATGAACTCAGGCCTGTTTGATCACCGCTGGACCGATTTCATATTGGACGGCGCGCACATAAGCGTTGCTTGTGGCGATTGCCACGACGCGGACGAAAGGTATCGTGTAACGCCGTTGAGTTGCGTTGGATGTCACAAGAAAGACGATACCCATGACGGCGGACTCGGCCCGAATTGCGACAGCTGTCATTCGACATCTGCGTGGCAAAAGGCGGAATTTGATCATGACGTGACTGGTTATTCACTAACGGGCCGACACGCGAAAGTCGAATGTAACGACTGTCACCGAAATAACAATTTTGAAACAACGCCGAGACGATGTGCCGCATGTCACAACATTGATGATGTACACGCGGGTGAAAACGGCAACGCCTGTCATGATTGCCATTCGACGACATCTTGGAGTGGCATTCTATTCGACCACGCCACGACAGGCTTTCCGCTAATCGACGCACATGACGATTTGCAGTGCAAAGACTGTCACAGACGTGATGATTTCAAAGATACATTTGCAAATGGCTGTGCCGGCTGTCATCGCGTTGAAGATGATCACCAGGGACGCAATGGCGAACAATGCGACAACTGTCATAAACCGACGGTATGGTCTGACACAGAATTCGATCACGCCGATACGGCGTTTCCATTAGTCGAATCACATGCAGATCTGAACTGTTCGGCCTGTCACAAAGCGTCAACGATGGAAGCAGTTCCCGCGAGCTGCGGAGAGTGTCACGCGATAGATGATTCGCACGCCGGGCAGCTCGGACAGGAATGCGAATCTTGCCACGCGCAAGCCAGCTGGACCGAATCGATACGTTTTGATCACGATCTGTCGACTTTTCCTCTTACCGGTCTACACGCCACCGTCGCCTGCGGCGCATGCCACGAAAGCAATCGCTACCATGACGCTGGAACCGATTGTGTTTCCTGTCATCGCAAGGACGACACGCACAAAGGCGCGCTCGGGGATAGTTGTGGCAACTGCCACAACAGCAACGATTGGGCGCAGACTGTGTTTGACCATGACACCCACACCAGTTTTCCACTTGATGGAGGACATGCGAACTTAAATTGCGTTGCCTGCCACCGCGACGCGTCTTCGGTTGCTGCCGACGTGCCGTCAACTTGTGGCGGTTGCCATGTAACCGACGATGTTCACGTAGGACAGTTCGGCGCTCAATGTGATCAATGTCATTCGACGACTTCGTTTGATGGTGTTGAATCCTTGTCGGGACAGATGCCATGACAGAGCGTCCAACACGTGGTCTGCCGCTCTCGTTAGTATGCGGACTAATGGTCGTCGCGATTCTGTGGTCCGGCAGCGTTAACTCACAAACTGCGATCCGATCCGATTTTGACCATGATTCAACTAGCTTCCGCCTCGACGGCGGGCACCTCACGACGGGCTGCGGTGACTGTCACCGGCGCGGCAACTTCGCAAGTACGCTGCGCGAATGTGAGGACTGCCATACGCAGGGTGGGATAGTCACGGCAACCGCCAAACCGGCCCGCCATATTCAGGCCACACAACGCTGTGATTCCTGTCATGCCACGCGAAGCTTTGTTCCGCTTGAACGCATGGATCATAACGAAGTGTACGGTGACTGTGTCAGTTGTCACGACAACAATACAGCGATCGGAAAACCGGTCGATCATCCGCCCGCGGGCGATCAATGTGACAATTGCCATCTCACCGTTGCGTTTTCTCCGGTATTGCGCTTTGACCATACCGGCATCACATCGAACTGCGTTGGCTGTCATGACGGCGTCACCGCGCAGGGAAAACCAGCAAACCACATACCAACAAGCAATCTTTGTGAAGATTGTCATCGGGTGAACACGTGGACCGGCGTCATGTTCGATCACACGCAGGCGATCGGCACTTGCTCGAGTTGCCACAACGGCGTTATCGCGCGCGGCAAGGATGCTGACCATATTCCGACGGTGTTAGAGTGCGACGCCTGCCACAACACGACGGCGTTCTAATGCTATCTCGCTGCCGAACTCTTGTCCTTTTCGTGTTGGTGCTCGCAGCATGGCCTGGCACAATTTTCGCGGCCGCGAATGTCGCTCTCGACAATATTCTATTGTCAAAAGTAAACGGCATCTCGACCGTGCAGATATGGCCGGCGTGTCGCATGCGTTATGTCGATCACTCGCCGTTTAGCTCGGGCATCGAAGTTCGCATTCGGGTAAGTGTCGGACCTGACTGTGACGAAATACTCGGTGAAGTCGTCTCTGAACGTTATGCGCCGCCGAGCTTGCATTTGGCCAACGTCGACGAAGTGGTCTTTGATCAGCTGAACCCGAGAGATATTTTTATCACTTTGCGCTTTAGTGAACCGCAGACCTTCGAAGTACGCCAGCACACGGTGGGTTGGATAGAAGTGTACGTTGACACTAACGTTGACTCAGCCACGGTGCCGTCGGCCAGTGCGAAGCCATTACCCGGTGCAACGACGCCCGATGAATTTACGCCACAATCGTCTTTGCCACGATCCTCCGTGCCACGATCGTCCTTGCCACAATCGTCCAGACCTACGCGCAGACCAGCACCGAGCAGTGCCGTGCAACCCACAACTCGCGTCAATGTACCGCCGTCATCAAGCGGTGACTTCGTCGTTCAGCTCGGGGTCTTTGAAGACGCAAGCCGCGCAGAGCGTACATTGATGGGAAGCGCTACAAAGCATTTTGCGTATCGCACGGAACTTCTCGTAAACGGCCGTACCTGGCATGGACTGCAACTCGGCTTTTTCGATACCGAGGCTGCGGCAGAACAGGTTGCTGGTTCACTTCGACACAACTTTCCCGATGCCTGGGTACGGTACGTCGACCCAGATGAGGCCAGCGTTGCGCGCGCGAGCGGCGACTTACGCTCCATAACTGCCGATACCGTTGTTGCCGTCGGCGTGCAAACAGATAGCAAAATGACCGATGAGCAATTGACAGCGCTGATGTCGGATGGTCGACGCGCCTTGCTCGAGCGACAATATGCGGACGCAATTCGCCTTTATACGCGAGTACTTCAGATCCCGGAGCACCGCCACCGCGCCGAGGCTCGGGAGATGCTCGGCATCGCATTCGAACGTGGCGGCCGTATTGAAAACGCGATCGCCGAGTACCGAGCCTTTAACGACGAGTTTCCTGAAAACCTAGGTGTTGCGCGCGTTAGCGAGCGCTTGATTGCACTCGAGACGGCCTCTACTCCGCCTTCCACCATGTTCCAGCAAGCATCGGTCGAGCAGCAGACATCGGCCGGCTGGCAAATCCACGGTGGCCTGTCGAACTACTACTGGCGCAACCAGGAACAGCTTGTTCACGACGGCAACTATCTGGTGAATTCCTCCGGCGTATTGGCGCTCGGTGACATTAGTGCCAGCCGCCGCGGCGAACGATTTGATGTTCTGGCGCGCTTTAATGGCGCCTACCAGCTCAATTTAGTCGATTATGATCGTACCGGTGATGTCGGCTGGGTTTCTGATGCTTTTGTCGACGTCCTCGATCATCAACTTGGGTTGCAAGGTCGAATCGGCCGGCAGAAACGGCGATCAGACGGGGTGCTCGGACACTTCGATGGCATTGGACTTCGCTATCAGTGGCGGCCCGATATTTCCTTCAGTGTCAGCAGCGGACTTCCTGTCGACTCGCCCCGCTACATAAGCGACAGCGATCGGTTTTTCTTTGCGGCCAGCGCCAGCGTAGAAAATCTCCTGGACGGTCGTCTTTCCGCAAACGCCTATACACACCAACAAACCGTTGACGGCATTTGGGATCGACAGGCCATCGGTAGCGAGGCGCTTTATCGCGGCGACGCCGTTTCTGTTTTCGCGTTATTGGATTTCGATGTTTCTTATGAAGTATTGAACACCGCGCTTGTCAATGCGACGTGGCGTCTGGAAAACGGCTGGTCCGTTAGTGGTCGCGTGGATTTCGGTGCCCAACCTTACTTAACGACGCGAAACGCCTTGGCGGGTCAGTCTGTCACCACCGTCGATGCATTACTCAACAGTTTTAGCGAGGGACAAATACGAACGATAGCTCGAGATCGCACAGCCCAGTCCACGACCGTTTCGCTTGGCGTATCTGCGCCGCTCGGCGAGCGCTTCGATTTGTCGCTGGATGCAACGATGCGACAAGCCGACGAAACCGTTGCGTCCGCGGGCGTTGTGGCACGGCCGGACACTGGCAATGAGGTCTTTTTAAACGCGACGTTGGCCGCGACCAGCCTGTTCCGCGACAATGACTTGATGTTGATTTCCTTACGCTACGACGCGCTGCAGTCACGTGACACCGCATACGTCATGCTCGACTCACGCTTACCGCTATCCCGATACCTGCGCATCAACCCACGTGTGACCGTAACCCACCATGACATGCTAACGAGCACAAGTACGCAAACGATTGTCTCACCGGCGTTACGCATACTATTTCGCTACAAAGATATTCTATTGGACATCGAAGCCGGCGCGCGTTGGTCGAATCGCGATCTACCAGCCGGCGAACTCGACTTGTTTACCCCGGACGGCACGGAAGAGTTGCTCGGCGGGTTTGTGAACATTGGCTACCGCTGGGAGTTTTGACCATGCGCCCCGTACTTCTATTACTCTTAAGTTCACTGACGATGCTGATAGCGGCGTGTGGTTCGCAACCGCCAACGCCGTTCGTGCATTCGGTTGACGATACGTCAGGCGAGTCATTTACGCGTTCGAGAGAACCGTTACGAATGCTCGCGCCGCGGCCAGCATTATCGCGCGTCGGCAAGGATTACTTGTTCGTTGCGCCCGTATCGGTCGCCGGTCTGGGTGTGCCTCAGAACTACCTTTGGTTCGGCTTCGGCAGTACGCTTGACCGCCGTTTGACCGGCGCACCGCTACCGAACATCAACGCGATCGTGCTCGTCGTCGATGATGTCCCAATGACATTCGATATCGTGAATTGGTCGGATATTGCTTCGTCTGAACCATTCGATCTCGACGTCGAATCTTACGAGACTTTTGGCGCCAAGATTACTCGGAGCCAATTACGCCGCATAGCATCGGCGAGCAAACTCAGTGCGTTCGTAACAAACCTCGAACATCGATCGCCGATTTACGCAATGTCAGAGGGTGAATACGCCGACTGGTCGTCGCTATAGACGAACGTTGTCGAAAACTAATCGCATAGCCGGCCATAAAAAAAGCCCGGCGATAGCTCGCCGGGCCTTGTTCTTGCGACGAAAACGCGAGAGGCATTACATCATGCCGCCCATGCCTCCCATGCCGCCCATGTCAGGCATTGGCATTGCAGGCTCTTCCTTCGGCGCGTCTGCGATCATGGCTTCAGTGGTCAGCAGCAGACCCGAAACCGAGGCTGCGTTTTGCAATGCAAAGCGCGTTACCTTGGTCGGGTCCAGAATGCCCTCCTCGATCATGTCACCGTACTCGCCGGTCGCCGCGTTGTAGCCGTAGTTACCCTTGCCCTGGACAACAGCGTTCAGAACAACGCTGGGGTCACCACCTGCATTGCGAACGATCTGCCGAAGTGGTTCCTCAACGGCGCGCTTTAAGATGTTGATGCCGACGTCTTGGTCGTCATTGTCACCCTTCAACGTGTCGATCGACGATACGGCGCGGATAAACGCGACGCCACCGCCAGGAACAACGCCCTCTTCGACGGCTGCGCGAGTCGCGTGCAGCGCATCTTCGACGCGAGCTTTCTTCTCTTTCATTTCGACTTCGGTCGCAGCGCCGACCTTGATCACCGCAACACCGCCGGAAAGCTTCGCTACGCGCTCCTGCAGTTTTTCCTTATCGTAGTCGGAAGACGAATCGGCGATCTCTGCGTTGATCTGCTCAACGCGGCCGTGAATGTCTTCGCTACGACCAGCGCCGTCGATAAGTGTGGTGTTTTCTTTCGTGATCTGAACCTTCTTGGCTTCACCGAGATCCTCGATTGTGGTTTTCTCGAGCGACAGGCCAACCTCTTCCGAGATAACCTGGCCGCCGGTCAGAATCGCGATGTCCTGCAGCATGGCCTTGCGGCGATCGCCGAAGCCAGGCGCTTTGACAGCCGCGACTTTGACGATACCGCGAATGTTGTTGACGACCAGCGTAGCAAGTGCTTCGCCTTCGACATCTTCAGCAACGATGAGCAGCGGACGGCCAGCCTTGGCAACGCCTTCGAGAACCGGCAGCAGATCGCGAATGTTCGAGATCTTCTTGTCGTACAACAGGATCAGCGGGTCGTCGTGCTCGACCTGCTGGCTCGCCGCATCGTTGATGAAGTAAGGCGACAGGTAACCACGATCGAACTGCATTCCCTCAACGACGTCGAGTTCGTTCTCCAGACCGGAGCCTTCTTCAACGGTGATGACGCCTTCCTTGCCGACCTTTTGCATAGCGTTGGAAATGACCTCGCCGATCTCAACGTCCGCATTTGCAGAGATTGAACCAACCTGTGCAATCGCCTTTTCGTCTTCGCATGGCTTGGACTGCTTTTCAAGTTCCTTGACGATTGCAACGCTGGCCTTATCGATACCGCGCTTCAGGTCCATTGGGTTCATGCCTGCGGCAACCGATTTTAGGCCTTCGCGCAGAATAGCCTGGGCGAGAACCGTCGCGGTCGTGGTGCCGTCACCGGCAATGTCGGAAGTCTGGGAAGCAACTTCCTTCACCATCTGAGCGCCCATGTTTTCAAACTTGTCTTCGAGTTCGATTTCCTTTGCGACCGAAACACCGTCTTTGGTGACAGTCGGTGCACCGAAGCTCTTGTCGAGTACAACGTTGCGGCCTTTGGGACCCAGGGTCACCCTTACTGCGTTTGCGAGAACGTTCACTCCCGTAAACATCTTTTGGCGCGCATCGTCGCTAAAACGTACTTCTTTAGCAGCCATTTCTATTTCCTCTGTTTCTTGAGAGCCGCGGCATCACCGCAGCCAAAATATTAATAAGTGAGTTCATTTGCGTGACGGGCAATCAGCCTTCGATCACAGCCATGATGTCGTCTTCCTTCATGACTAAGAGTTCTTCGCCGTCGACCTTCACTTCGGTGCCGGCATACTTGCCGAACAGCACCTTGTCACCAACCTTGACGTCGAGGGCACGAACGTCGCCACTCTCCTGAATCTTGCCGTTGCCGGCGGCGACAATTTCACCTTTGATCGGCTTTTCCGTCGCAGCGTCGGGGATGACGATCCCACCTGGCGATGTGCGCTCTTCTTCCATGCGCTTGACGATGACCCGATCATGAAGCGGTCGAATCTTCATGGTTCATTTCTCCTCTAATTGATTGAATTATAAATAAATTCTGTTACGTCTATCGACCGAATTGTTAGCACTCGGCCTTAGGGAGTGCTAATTATGGGCATCAAGCGTTAAATTTCAAGCACCTGAGGTGGTGGCGATCGCAAAAAACTGGACCTGAGTCGATGACATCGGTCGGGTTCCGGGTAACAATCGCCCTCGCTTCGGGGTCTACATGTTCCTGTAGCGCCAACGAATTCAGCTAATTAACGGTGACGATGATTCGAATCTCAAACTGCTTTGCCTGCGTGCTTCTAACGTTCTGGTCGCTTGCGCCGGCGCTTGCGCAACAAGGTCAGCCGCCGCCGCCCGAAGAAATCTTTCGCTACGTCATCTTTGATGCCGGCGATGCGCTCGAGATTGATTGGGCCGTCGACGACGGCGCTTACATGTACCGCGATGCGTTTGGCTTCGTAAGCGGTGATCCGACAGTCGTGTTGGGGGATGCCGAATTGCCGGAAGGCAAGGTATACACCGACGAGTTCCTGGGCGAGCAAGTTATTTATCGAGGAAATTTTTTCGTTCGTATCCCGTACACAGTCAGTGGCGACAAACCGGACGCGTTAGCATTAACGATCGAGAGCCGCGGCTGCCTCGACGAGGGCTTTTGCTACATGCCGCAGACGTGGATCGAGACGGTCGATCTCCAAAAGCCAAAATCATCCAAACCGAAATTGGATTTCGGATCGCTGGCCAGTAGCGGCCAACAAGATTTTCCACCGCCGGATGAAGTTTTCTTTCCCGATGTGCAAGCAATCGATGGCAACACCGTTGAACTGATCATTCGCGTAATTCCCGGTTTTTATCTTTACAAACACAAGATCTCGGTCACGGTGCTCGGCGACAACGCACGCACTGGTCAACTCGACCTGCCGAAAGGCAAAATTAAAACCGACGAATTCTTTGGAGAACAAGAGGTTTATTACGATGAGGTCGTAGGACGTGTTGCGATCGCACGTGCTACGCCTGCGGCCATGGACGTCGAGCTTGAAGTTGCTTACCAGGGTTGTGCCGATGGCGGGCTGTGCTATCTGCCGCAAACCAAAGTTTTCACTGTCAGCCTGCCCGAAGCCACGTCGATCATGGATCTGTCGTCGCTGCCCGATCACGTGACTAGCGCTGCGCCCGTTTCTGAGCAGGCACGCCTCGCCAGCATTATCACGGAATCGAGCATTTGGGTTGCGGCCGGGGTTTTCTTTCTCGCAGGCCTTGGCCTCGCGTTTACGCCCTGCGTCCTGCCGATGATACCGATCCTGTCCGGCATCATTGCTGGCGAAGGTGATGGCGTCAGTCCAATGCGCGGCTTCACGCTCGCGCTTTCGTATGTCATGGGCATGGCATTGATATACACGGCTGCAGGCGTTGCCGCAGCGGCAGCTGGTATGCAGTTGCAGGCGACGTTTAACCAGCCGTGGATACTGATACTGTTTTCTGGACTCTTCGTGCTGTTGGCGCTTGGTATGTTCGGCGCCTATGACCTGCAGATGCCTTCCAGCATTCAAAGCAAACTTGCAAACGTTAGCGGTAATCAAAAGAGCGGCACGATGATTGGTGCATTCGTCATGGGCGCATTGTCTGCGCTGGTTGTTACCGCCTGTGTCGCGCCGGCATTGATCGCTGCACTTACTGTCATGGCACAATCCGGCGACATGTTGCGCGGCGGGTTCGCGTTGTTTGCAATGAGCCTCGGCATGGGTGCGCCGTTGTTGTTAGTCGGTGCCGCTCAAGGACAACTGTTGCCGAAGGTAGGCCCGTGGATGGTCGCCATCAAAGGCGCGTTCGGCTTTATGATGCTGGGTCTTGCGATCTGGATGCTATCGCGCATGTTGCCCGGCAGTGTCACACTGGCAATGTGGGCAGCACTGATTTTTATGTGCGGCGTATTTATGGGCGGCCTGACAACATTGAGTGCCGATTCGTCCGTTGCGCGGAAACTTGGCAAAGGTTTCGGCCTGCTTGCGATACTTTACGGTCTCGTTCTTTTTCTCGGCGCTTTCTCCGGCGGCACCAACCCACTGAAGCCGCTTGCCAGCATCACAATGGGCGGCGGGATTTCGGCCAGTGACGAAAAGCACCTCGAGTTCACACGAATAAAGACCGTCGACGACTTTGATCGCGAACTCGCCGCAGCGGTCCAGGCCGGCAAATCCGTGATGCTCGATTTTTACGCCGATTGGTGTATCTCCTGCATTGAGATGGAGGAGTACACGTTTATCACGCCCGTGGTACAAGCTGCGCTTGCGAATACGGTCACGTTACAGGCCGACGTTACAAGGGCGGATGACGAGGATCGCGCGCTGCTGAAACGTTTCGGTTCCTTTGGACCTCCGACGATCGTCTTCTTCGGCCCCGATGGCCAACAACGTGATGGCTACGATGTCGTTGGCTTCATGAAAGCGGAAGACTTCGCTAACCATATTCGCAGGGCTTTTCAAGTATCATCACCCGTTACCGCATTATAGGCGGCGAACGAAATATAGTTCATCGGAAGTAAAGCGCAGCGCAGCGAGCCATGACGATGAGCTGTGTTTCGTTCGCCGCCTATACAGTCTAACGATGGGTTAATTCGTGCAACGCTCATTCATTATTTTTACGTTTGCATTTCTTTCGCTTATGGCCGGGGCGCTTTTCTATGCGGCGCGCATCCCTGTTGAGAACGAATCAGCGCCGGAACCAATGGCGGTCGAAGCTTTCGATATCGTTCAGTATCCGGCGTTTACGCTAAAAGACCTGGACGGTGTTGACCGCGATTTTTCCGAATGGCATGGCCGCCACCGCCTGCTAAATTTCTGGGCCACTTGGTGTGCACCCTGCCGCCGCGAGATTCCGCTACTGAAAGAATTCCAGGAAGAACAGGGTGATGACGGCATTCTTGTTATGGGTATCGCCGTCGATTTTGCTGAAGATGTTGCCGTGTACGCGAAAGCTGCTGAATTCAATTATCCGATTCTGATTGGCCAGGAAGACGCGATGGCCGTCGCGGAATCCTCCGGCCTCGATTTCATCGCGATGCCATTCACGATGATCGTGTCGAAAGACGGAGAGTTCCTGAACGCCTACCTGGGCGAATTGCACCGCAGTCAGTTGGACGACATTCGCGATATCCTGACGCACCTCGACAACGGCGACACCGACGTCGAGTCCGCGAAAAAGGCCCTGGATCAGCTGTAATCCTACGGAAATTTGCACCAACGTGGTCGAAAAGGGTTAGAATTGCTGCCATCTTCGGCGATCTGGCTAAGAACTATCAGAAATGGCTGCGTTTTTGCTGATCAACGGGTCCGACCTGAATCTTCTCGGCTCCCACGAGCCGGACGTTTACGGCGGCACGTATCTTGACGATATAGAAGCAAGCTCGAAAACGATTGCGGCGGAGATTCCCTTAATTGAGCTACATCTAAACAACACGTTTGCCCGCGAAGAATTCCCGCATTCAAGCCACTGCAGCGACATCGCACAAAGTTGCCTGTTTGGTTTCGGAGCTTACGGCTACGAACTCGCGTTGCCTGTCGCGAACCAGCATATGGCGGCACAAGAGGGACAATAATGGACATCCGAAAAGTAAAAAAACTAATCGAGCTGCTCGATGAGTCCGGCATTGCCGAGATCGAGATTACCGAAGGTGAAGAAGCCGTGAGGATCAGCCGATATGCGCCAGGTGGCCCGGCTGTACAGGCGGCACCTACCCAAGTTGCTGCGCCTTTGCCGGCCGTGGCGCCAGCTGCGCCTGAGGCGGCGCCTCCAGCCGCACCTGCCGCTCCAACCGCAGCTGACGAAGATGGCTTCGATATCACGGCTCCAATGGTTGGCACCTTTTATGCTTCGTCATCACCGGGCGCGGCACCTTACGTCCAGGTTGGCGACCGCGTTAATGAAGGCGACACCTTGTGCATTATCGAAGCCATGAAGATGATGAACCAAATCGAGTCGGATATATCCGGTGTTGTCAAATCGATCCGAGTGCAAAATGGCGAGGCCGTTGAATATGGCCAGACCCTGTTCGTTATCGATCAGCGTGAAGGTTGATCCGGCGGATTAACGATGCTCGAAAAAATAGTCATTGCCAATCGCGGTGAAATCGCGCTTCGAATATTGCGCGCATGTCGTGAAATGGGCATCAAAACGGTCGCCGTGCATTCGACCGCTGACTCCAATCTGAAACATGTCCTGCTCGCCGACGAAACCGTCTGTATTGGGCCGCCGGCGTCGGCCGAAAGTTATCTCGACATGCCTGCAATCATCAGTGCGGCGGAAGTCACGGACGCCGTCGGCATTCATCCAGGTTACGGTTTCCTGTCCGAAAACGCTGACTTTGCCGAACGCGTCGAGACGTCCGGATTTACGTTTATCGGCCCGAAAGCCGATGCGATCAGGCTCATGGGCGACAAAGTCTCGGCCATTCGTGCAATGAAAGCCGCGGGAGTGCCGTGTGTGCCCGGATCGGACGGCCCGCTCGGCGAGGACGGGGACGAAAATATTCGACTCGCTCGCGAAATCGGCTACCCGATCATTATCAAGGCGTCAGGCGGCGGCGGTGGCCGTGGTATGCGGGCTGTCCACGCCGAAGCCTCACTGACGGCAGCGATCACAGTGACTAAGGCCGAAGCACGAGCGGCCTTCGGCAACGACACAGTCTATATGGAAAAATTTCTCGAGCATCCGCGCCACGTCGAGTTCCAAGTGCTTGCGGATGGACAAGGCAACGCAATTCATCTCGGCGAGCGCGATTGCTCAATGCAGAGGCGCCATCAGAAAGTCATTGAGGAAGCGCCCGCACCAGGCATTACAGAAGAGCAACGTAATCGCATTGGCGAACGGTGTGTCAACGCTTGCCTTGAAATCGGTTATCGTAGTGCCGGTACATTCGAGTTCCTGTATGAAGATGGCGAGTTTTATTTCATCGAAATGAACACGCGTCTGCAAGTCGAGCACCCGGTAACTGAACTAATTACAGGCGTCGATATCGTTCGCGAACAGTTGAACATCGCCGCAGGTGAGACTCTCGAGTTCAAACAAGAAGACATAAAGATCCGGGGCCACGCGATCGAATGTCGCATCAATGCGGAAGACCCTAAGACGTTTATGCCGTCACCGGGAATCATCACACTCGCGCATCAGCCCGGCGGTCCCGGCATTCGCGTCGACTCGCACCTTTACACTGGTTATAACGTACCGCCGTTTTATGACTCAATGATTGGAAAGTTAATTGCACACGGTCGCGATCGTGACGCAGCGTTTGGACGGATGCGCACAGCACTGACTGAAATCGTCATTGAAGGCATCAAGACCAACGTGCCACTGCATCAAGAAATTTTCCAGCACGCAGCCTTTCAGGCTGGCGGCACGGATATTCATTACCTGGAGAAGCGGCTGGGACTGGCCTAAGCCTATTTGTCCTAGTTAGATTTGTCATAGTCAGATTTTTCTAAAGAGTCGCGTCGTCGACGACTCTTGTGCGAATAGAACACCTTAGGATGACGATGGACTGGCAACAATTCGTCATGGACCTGAAAAGTCTAAATGCAGAGCACGTCGAAGAAATTTTCGCGCGCCACGGCGCTTTTTCGGTGACACTTACTGACGCGGCAGATAATCCGGTCCTCGAACCCGCCGCTGGTGAGACGCCGCTTTGGAGCGATACGCGCATCACGGCGCTTTTTTCGGCGGACGCTGATCTTGTCGCGGTCACTGATGACCTTGTCGCAACTCTCGGTGTTCGTCGGCTGCCGCCGCATCGCATCAAAATCCTCGCGGACCGCGCATGGGAACGGGAATGGCTGAAGGATTTTGCGCCGATGCGGTTCGGCAATCGTCTGTGGATTTGTCCGGGCGATACGACGGCGCCGGATGATTCGGTAGTTGTGCACTTGGACCCGGGGCTTGCGTTTGGCACGGGAACGCACCCGACAACGGCGCTGTGCCTCGACTGGCTGGATGGCCGAGATCTCGACGGGCGAACTGTGCTCGACTATGGCTGCGGCTCAGGAGTATTGGCGATCGCCGCAACAAAGCTCGGTTGTCGCTCGGCAACAGCCATGGACATCGACCCGCAGGCAGTCACAGCCACGCTTGCCAATGCCGCTCATAATGGGGTCGCGAATTCGATACAGGTTCTTGCAGACGATGCCACGATCACGGGCCACTACGACATCGTTGTGGCCAATATCCTGGCCGGTCCACTGATCGAGCTGGCCGAATCCATCTCAATGCGACTCAGTTCCGGTGGTGAATTGGCGCTGTCAGGCATACTCTCGGACCAAGTTAACAAAATACAAGCGGCCTACGGCCCCTGGATTGAGCTTGACGCGCCCGTGTACCGATCTCAGGGCGACCAGACCTGGGCGCTCTTGAGTGGAAATCGAAGAGACAGCTAGTTCATGTACACACAGTGTCCAGATTGTGCAACAGCGTTTCGAGTCACTGCCGACGTCCTAAAGCAGGCCTCGGGTAAGGTGCGTTGCGGCGGCTGCGGTAACGCGTTCGACGCACTGGCCTATTTATCCGAAACCAAACCGGTGGAGCTGGTGGGCGCCGACACTGAAGAGGCGGCGCCAAAGCTCGCGCCGGAATTGACGGACGAAAACACGGGAGCCGCAGCACCGCAGCCAATTACCGCTGAGCAAAGTGCCGCGCTCTTGAAGACGCTCGACGACCTCGCGGGTTCTGATATTCGCCTTGAGGACACCGGCATCGAATGGCGCTTGCTTCCCGATGGCGGCGATGAGTTCGAAGATGACGAGGTGTCAAGCGTATTCGCTGATGTTACTACGCACGTCGATGCGGAGCTTTCCGCCAACGCTGGTGACTCACGAATTGACGAGTTGCTTGACGACAACGCAACGTACGTCGATGAGATTCTGACTGACGCACCAACCGAAATTGAATCCTCGGAAGTCTTTGAAGAAACCAAGATCACACCGGACGATGAGCTGCGCTTCGACGACGATACTGGCCTGCCGGATGACTTCGATTCGGATGATTCCGTACCGCGGCCATCGGCCTCCATGCCGGAACCTGTTCCCAAACTGGAGCAGCCTGCTGCAAGACATATTGAAGAATCGCAAGTCGATCTTGCGTTCGGCGATCCGGATGAGTGGGGAGAATTGCTCGAAGAAGTCGACGCGGAGGAAGGAGTCGCCGACTTGAGCGCGGCCGTCATCGCCCCAGTAACGACCGAAGACCGAGATGAGGCGACCGGGCTGACGTTTGCCGAAGAACTCGAGGCGTTACCGGACGACGAGCACGAGGACCAAGACGAGCACGACGTCGACACTCCACCCGATATTGATACGCAGTTCAACTTACAGGCCGAGGCACTGGGTATCGACTTGAGTGGGATGCGAAATACGACGGACGAAGACGAAGTACCGGATGAAGAGCCTACGGAGGTCTTCACGCCGACCGGCGAACACACGTCGCTCGACAACGATCTCATTGCTGCCGCATTTGAAGCAGAACAAGCGGCCGAAGCGGCCGCAGAGGCGTCAGCACGGAATCTGGCGCTTTCGCTCAACGAAAACGCTGAAATCGACGAAGACGTCGATGAGGACGCCGACCGCGAAGAACCCGAGCGAGGCGAGGACGTCACAGAACCCGACGAGCCAGACGAGGTAGTTGAAGCAGTAGAAGCAGTAGAAGCAGTAGAAGCAGTAGAAGCAGTAGAAGCAGTAGAAGCAGTAAAAGAGGATATCGAGTATTTCCCGGACTCGACCAGCAAGTTGGAGGCCGAACTAGCGAGAGCGCAGCAACTGCATGACGAGAAACTTGATTCGCGGGAGAGCGATTCATTCGAAACCGAACCGGCCGATGATCAGCTTGTACTCGACGAACCGGAAATTGACGAAGCCGAAAATGCCGTAGCAGACTATGAGGGAATTGACACCGAAACGCTCGCAATGCCCGAGTCTGAGGAAGAGCAGACGATCAACCGCATGATCGACCAGGATCTTTTGCGCCTGGCGATCGAAGACGATGAAGGTGTGACGTCGACAATGGTGCTGCAGGGCAATGGCCCAACAAACGGCACAGAATCGAAGGGCGTGGACGACGCGGACGCTGAAAACGATGCCTTTGCAGATTTCGATGATAGTACTGGCGTCGAAACGATCATCATGGAAGGTGAATTTGTTCGCACGGCATTAGAACAGGAAGCGCTTGAGGCAAGTGCGAAAAACGTAGCGATCGATGTAGACGACACGGACGACGCCCAAGTCGGCTTCATCGCAACCGCCAAGAAAACCTTTCGGGGACATATGCCGGGTGCTGACTCTCCCCGCTCGTTTAATACTGGAATGACTGCCGGCCTCGTCGTCCTGGCATTGCTCCTCATCGGACAGTTTGTGCATCAGTCACGCGCCGAGCTCGCGACCATTCCAGCCGTAAACACTGTCATTGGACCCGTTTACAGGGCCGTTGGCGCGCCAATAACACCCGAATGGGACGTCACGGGATGGCGATTCGAGGTGACTCGCGGCAGTACGAGCGGCGGCGAACTGGCTGAAGAGCTGGGCGTGCCCAGTGCCGCTGTTGGCGACGAAGTTACCGAAGACCTGCTTGCCGAGGTCGAGGACATCGCCGAATCGGCGAAGACGCCGCCCGAGCCGGAAGTTCTTACGATATTCTCACGTCTTGGCAACAAGTCATCGCAGCCATTGCCATATCCTTTGATTAGCGTGTCACTGACGGATCGCTTCGAAGAAACCATCGGCAGCAAAGTGCTCGAACCCAGCGATTACCTATCCGGCAGTTTTGATGTCGCGCAACTTGTGCCGCCAGGCACTACGTTCAATGCGGCAATAGCGATCGAAACGCCGTCGGCCGATGCCACTGGGTTCAAGTTAAATGTGTGCTATCGGCAAACGGGCGGGCGGTTGCGTTGCGCGATCGAGGATTTCAAGTAAGTCCACTTTCTTGGCTGCGGCTGGAAGGATTTTCAGCCGAAGTAAAGCGCAGCGCAGCGAGCCATGAGGCTGAGAAACCTTCCAGCCGCAGCCAGATTATCTCGTCCGCTTACAGGTACAATCGCGCAATGCAGCGCCCCGCCCCCCAGATCGGCCCCTATGTCCTGTCCAGTCCGTTTGTGCTCGCCCCGATGGCCGGCGTCAGCGACAAACCGTTTCGGGCTTTGTGCCGGCGCTTTGGTGCCGGCATGACGACCTCCGAAATGACGACCGCCGATACAAGCTTGTGGCAAACCACGAAATCACGCCGGCGGCTAGATCTCGACCTCGATGCTGAACCGGTCGCCGTGCAGATCGCCGGCTCGGATCCCGAGCAGCTCGCTATTGCCGCGCGCGCTTGCGTCGCTCGCGGTGCACAAATCATTGATATCAACATGGGTTGCCCGGCAAAACGAGTGTGTCGTAGTCTGGCCGGGTCAGCTCTGTTGAAAGACACACATCTGGTCGAAAAAATTCTTTGCACTGTCGTTGCGGCAGTTGACGTCCCGGTCACGCTAAAAATGCGTACCGGCTGGGACCCACAGCACCGAAACGGTGCAGCCATCGCCCGAATTGCCGAGGATGCCGGCATCATGTCTTTGGCTGTTCACGGTCGAACCCGCGCGTGCCGTTACCGCGGCGATGCGGAATTCGAGACGATTTCGCGCATTAAAGAAAGCATCGACATCCCTGTTTTCGCAAATGGCGATATCACGACATTAGAGAAGTCGCATGAAGTATTGCGCCTAACTAATGCTGATGGCTTGATGATCGGTCGTGGCGCGCAGGGGCGCCCCTGGATTTTTCGCGAACTTAAACAAATTTTACATGATGGCGGCAAGATAGTGCCGGTGGCAAAGATAGAATTGCGTGATACTATGCTGGCCCACTTGAACGAACTACACCGGTTTTATGGGGATCAAACGGGCGTTCGGGTGGCACGCAAGCACTTAACCTGGTATTGCGACAACCTCGCAAGCGCAGACGAATTTCGTTATCAGGTGGTGCGCGTCGACAGTGCTTCTGAACAAATTTGCCTTACGCGGGAATACTTCGATCGTCCTGACGGGGGAATATCCATGGCGGCGTAGTTTGGCGGAAGCGATGGGAGACTGGCTCGCAAGGACTTGTTGCGCTTTCGCTTTAGGATTGACGGACGTGGCCCAAAAAAACAGTTATCACGGCTCAGAATTAAAAGCCTCCAAGAGCAAGAAACCGCTCTGTAGACATACTGAAGATGCACTGCATAATTATTTCGCCTGCTTGAATGGCGACCGACCCGGCGATCTTTACGAACTCGTCATGGGCGAAGTCGAACGCCCATTGTTCAAAGCGGTCATGGACTTCACGGACGGCAACCAAAGCCAGGCCGCCGGTATCCTCGGCATCAACCGAGGCACGTTGCGCAAGAAACTGAAGACATACTCCCTGATTCGTTAGAGGACACACATGTTCACAGTGCGTCGCGCACTCGTCAGTGTTTCTGACAAGAGCGCTCTTATTCCTTTTGTTGCCGGACTCGCCAAGTGCGGTGTCGAAATTATCTCGACTGGCGGCACCGCGAAGCAGCTGCGTGATGCCGGCATTGACGCAATCGACGTCTCTGACAAAACAGGATTTCCTGAGATCATGGATGGTCGGGTCAAGACGCTGCATCCGAAAATTCACGGTGGGCTGCTCGGTCGACGCGGCACGGACGAAACTGTCATGGACGAGCACGGCATCGAGCCAATCGATTTATTGGTGGTCAACCTGTATCCGTTTGAACAAACGATTGCACGCCGTGACGCAGCAATCGCAGACGCAATTGAAAACATCGATATCGGTGGCCCAGCGATGATTCGGGCGGCGTCGAAGAACCACGAAGACGTTGCCGTCATCGTCGATCCCAGCGACTACGATAATGTTCTTGCAAAACTCGAGGCCGACGAACTCAGTCTCGACGAGCGCCGCCGACTTGCTGCGAAAGCCTATGCACACACCGCAGCCTACGATACGGCGATCACGAAATATTTGTCAGGCGCCGTGAGCGATGAACCCCTCGGCGAACGCTTTCTGTATGCGGGATCGCTAGTCGAGAAAATGCGTTATGGCGAGAATCCGCACCAGGACGCGGCGTTCTATATCGACCAACAAGCGCCCGCCGGGTCGCTCGCGACCGCGAATCAACTGCAAGGTAAGGCCTTGTCCTACAACAATATTGCTGACAGCGACGCTGCGCTCGAGTGCGTCAGGCAATTCGAGGCTCCCGCCTGCGTAATCGTTAAACACGCGAATCCGTGTGGCGTCGCGGTGGCCAGCGACATTCTTACGGCGTACGAAAAGGCCTTCAAGACGGACCCGACTTCGGCGTTCGGCGGCATCATCGCGTTCAATAGGCCTCTGGACGCAAAGACGGCGAAGTCTATTATCGACAAGCAGTTCGTCGAAGTGATCGTCGCACCGAAAATTGATGCTGATGCAGCAACGACAACTGCTGCAAAGAAAAATGTTCGAGTGCTTGAGACCGGCGATTGGGAATCTTCGCCAACAGGTTTCGACTTTAAGAAAGTCAGCGGTGGTTTGTTAGTGCAGCACATTGACGTCGGTAAATTGAGCGGGGACCTCCAAATAGTTTCCGAAAAGACACCCACATCGGCACAGATCGAAGACCTGCTCTTCGCATGGACGGTTGTCAAATACGTCAAGTCAAATGCCATTGTTTTCTGTAAGGACAAAATGACTGTCGGCGTCGGTGCAGGCCAGATGAGCCGCGTTTACAGCACCAAGATCGCAGCGATCAAAGCCGCTGACGAAGGCCTGGATGTTGAGGGTTCGGTGCTGGCATCCGATGCGTTCTTTCCATTTCGCGATGGCATCGATGCGGCGGCAGAAACAGGGATTGTGGCGATCATTCAGCCAGGTGGCTCAATACGCGATGACGAAGTAATTCAGGCCGCGAACGAGCACGGCCTGGCGATGGTGTTCACCAACATGCGGCACTTCCGGCATTGATATAAGCTTCCGGAACGATTGCTCGTTGGTGGCCTTGTAGGCGGCGTACGTGGGCATCCTCATCGTCATGGCTCGCTTCGCTGCGCTTTACTTCCGATGAAGACGCCCACGTACGCCACTGAAAGCACACAATAAGACAGACCTTAGACTGAGAGCTTTATCAATGCGCGTATTAATTATCGGTTCCGGCGGTAGAGAGCACGCTCTCGCTTGGAAGTGTGCCCAGTCGGGGCATGATGTCATTGTTGCGCCAGGAAATGCCGGTACCGCGCGCGAGTCGAACGTTCGCAACGTGGCCGTCGATGCCGACGATATTGATGCGTTGCTCGACCTGGCCAAGACTGAGAACATGGACTTAACGATCGTTGGGCCCGAGGCGCCACTGGTCGCCGGCATCGTCGATCGTTTTTCCGGTGCCGGTCTGCCCTGCTTCGGCCCGACCGCCGCCGCGGCGCAGCTCGAAGGCTCAAAGGCGTTTACAAAAGACTTCTTGGCACGACACGATATACCGACGGCCGACTATCAGAACTTCAGCGAGCTCGAACCGGCGCTTGCCTACATTCGCGATAAGGGCGCGCCTATCGTCATCAAAGCGGACGGCCTAGCAGCCGGCAAGGGCGTGATCGTTGCAATGACGCTCGACGCAGCCGAACAAGCCGCAATGGACATGCTTGCGGGCAATAAATTTGGCGACGCCGGGGCACGGATTGTCGTCGAAGAGTTTCTCGACGGCGAGGAAGCCAGTTTTATTGTAATTACCGACGGCACGACGATTTTGCCGTTAGCGACGTCGCAAGATCACAAGGCGCGTGACGAAGGCGACGTTGGGCCAAACACCGGCGGCATGGGCGCGTACTCACCAGCCCCGGTTGTCACACCCGACATCGAACAGCGCATCATGGAACGCGTCATTCGCCCGACGCTTGAAGGCATGCGCAAGGATGGCGCGCCGTATCTTGGTTTTTTGTACGCTGGATTAATGATCATGGCAGATGGCACGCCGAAGGTGATCGAATTTAACTGCCGTATGGGTGACCCCGAGACGCAGCCGATCATGGCACGACTAAGATCGGACCTGGCCGAAATCTGCAAAGCGACACTCGATGGTTCGCTTGCCGACGTGAACGTTGAGTGGGACCAGAGAGCGGCGCTGGGCGTCGTTCTAGCCGCCGGCGGTTACCCGGAAGCTTACGCAAAAGGAAAACGGATCGAGGGACTCGACATTGCCGACGGTGACACGCGAAAAGTCTTTCACGCTGGCACGTCAAGGAGCGGTGACGACGTATTGACCAGTGGCGGCCGAGTCTTGTGCGTCGTCGGGCTCGGTGACAGCGTCGCGGCGGCGGCCATCCAGGCCTACGACTCGGCCGACAGGATTTGCTGGGACGACATCTACTTCCGCCGCGACATCGGCCACCGCGCCATCGCTCGCGAACAGGCCTAAAGACAATGATAACGACGGCCGAGGCGACGCAACGCATTCTGGCCGCGGTGCAACCGCTCGGTTCTGAAACCGTTTCAATGGAGAACGGCATCGGCCGGATACTGCAAGAATCCGTTAACGCCGAGCGCGATCAACCACCGTTCGATCGCGTCATGATGGACGGCATCGCAATCGCTCACGCCGAGTTCGCAACGGGCCAGCGCACATTTGAGATTCAGGCGATGCAGGCCGCCGGCGATGAAGCACTACAACTGGATGCCGGCAAAGCAATCGAAATCATGACCGGCGCGTCGCTGCCAATCGGCGCGGACTGCATCATTCCAATCGAGCGCGTCACAATAAATGAAGCCGGCGCACATGTTGAGGCGAACTACGCAACTGAAGTTAATCAGTTCATTCATCCGCGTGGGTCGGATCACAAGAAAGATACCGAGTTGCTCAAGCCAGGCACACGTGTCACACCGATGGACATCGCGATTATCGCGTCGTGCGGATTGCCGGAAGTAACCGTCGCCAAGCAACCGGCAATCAGCGTCATTTCAACGGGTAACGAACTCGTTGCCGCCGGTGAGCCGATCGAAGCGCATCAGGTTCGATTGTCAAACGGCCCGGCCGTTATCGCCATGCTCGAGAGTCACGGGTACACCGATTCGGCGCACGAGCACATTATCGATGAACCGGCGCTCCTTAGAGACAAGCTCACAGCACACCTAAGCAAATCGGACGTTCTTATCCTGAGCGGCGGCGTATCGATGGGCAAAGCCGACTACGTGCCGGAAGTGCTGAGCGATCTCGGCGTCACCGTGAATTTTCACAAAATCAGTCAGCGACCCGGCAAGCCGATGTGGTTTGGCATGGGCCCGGATGCTCAGGCGGTCTTCGCTCTGCCCGGCAATCCGGTATCGACACTGGTGTGTTGCCGGCAGTATGTCATCCCAGCGCTGCATCACATGTCAGGCATGAACGCCGCTGCTCCGCAGTTCGCATCCCTAACCCAGGATATTTCATTCAACCCGCCATTAACCAACTTCCTTCCAGTCCGATTGCTGTCGAATGCGGCCGGCCAAGTCTTGGCCATGCCCGTGCACACGAACACGTCTGGCGATTTTGCATCGTTATCGGGTACCGACGGCTACGTCGAACTCGCGCATGAACAAACAGAATTCACGTCGGGAACGACAGTACCGCTGCATCGATGGAGGCAGTAAGAACGACCTCCGCCTAACAATGCGCTGCACTTGTACCGCTGGCTTTCGTCACACTTCTTGCAGTCGCAACAAGCGCGCCGTAAGCTGAGTTCAAGTTAGCTTAGATGTTAGGCAGCAATGCAGAATGTACTCGCAGGGCTAGGAGTGAAATTGAGTACGCTGTCCCACCAAGAAGCGAGGCAAACGTATAATCGAATCGGTTCGCTCCAAGACTCGCAGTGCTTTTACGAGGATCGTGCCACTGCTTTAGTTCTGCTGCATGGAAATTTCGCCTCCGCGGTGTCCGTCTTCGAGTTCGGCTGTGGAACAGGCCGCTTCGCGCGGCGGCTGTTCGAGGACTATTTGCCCAATACGGCGCGTTACCGAGGGGTAGACGTTAGCCCAAAGATGGTTCAACTGGCCGAGACACACCTCGCGTCATACTCGTCGCGGGCGGAGGTAATCCTTACTGAAGGCGGTCCACCAGTTGATGAATCCGCTGAGTTCTATGATCGCTTCGTGTCAAACTACGTCTTCGATCTACTTTCCCATGAGGATATTCGGGCTGTGCTTCGCGAAGCCCACCGAATGCTTAGCCCGGGCGGTTTGCTCTGCTTGTCGGGGCTATCCAGCGGATTTGGTCTTACATCGCGGATCGTGGCGGCAGTGGTGGGCTGGATTCAAGCTCATCGTCCCTCTTTGGTCGGCGGTTGCCGTCCAGTCGATCTTCTGCCGTTTATACAGGACTCGGAATGGCAACTGCAGCACCACTCGAAGGTGGTGGCTTTCGGAGTACCATCCGAAGTGCTTGTGGCAAAGCGGTGCTAAGGCCGCCGTCTAACAAATCGCTGCACTTGGCGCTTGCGTCTCTGTCACGGAGTTTGCTTAGGCAAGCTTCGCGCCGGATACCGGCTGCAAGTGAGCTATAGCGATAGGCGACAGGAGAAACAATGGCTGAAACCGACCACTTCCCTGACCTAATCAAGTCACTACCGCCCTTCGCTGGTCCATTTGACGCCTACCAACTCAACGCATCTAACTGCGAGGTTTTGTTCGCTTCTTACCCTGCGGGGACCGAAATTGATACACATACCCACCCGACGGAAAACTGTGGCGTAATTACGCAGGGTGAGCTTCTCCTTACTGTTGACGGTACGGAGAAACGCTACGGCCCAGGCGATTGGTACCATTTGTTACGCGGACAAAGGCATTCAGCGAGGTTTCAAATCGATACTTCGGAAATAGAATTTTGGTTTGAAGCCAAGAACCAATCTGCAACCTAACAATGTGCTGCACTTGCCGCCTTATCGTATCTGTCACGGCTCTTGCAATCTCCTCACATTTGCTTTCGCAACAACCGCGCCAGATACTGGGCGCAAGTTAGCTTAGACATTAGAGCGCAGGAATCATGACCGCAGTTCTGAGACACATCGGCATATTTTCTGCACTTATATTTCTCGCGAGCTGTGCGGCACCAATTAATCGGTACAATGCTGATCGTTACTACGAAATTGGCCTTGAGAACGAATTCTCGGGCAATTACGCTCGTGCGCGCGAGGCCTTCAATCGAGCCCTAATTAATGCCGATTTAGCGGGCGCACCGCCTAGTTACATTTCCGCAGTCCTCTATAACCTTGGTCGGATGCATGGCTATACCTGTGATTTTGAATCTGCGGAGCAGTTGTTAATGGAAGCTCTCGCTACCGAGCGGGCCCTAGAGACGCCCGATCCAGTCAACATTGCGAAACGATTGTCTGAGCTTGCGCGTCTTTCATTCGATCTCGAGAAATTTGAACAATCGGCGAACTACTACAGCGAAGCAGTTCCAGTAGTGGAGCAACTCGGCATTCTACGGGACGATCCGGTCGGGTACGCGTATTTCCTCGAGGGATACTCGGACGCACTTAGACGACTTGGAAGAACTGATGCGGCGTCTGCTGAATCGAATCGCGCCAAGTTGCTTAAGTCAGAGAACGAGGGAGTATCTGCAAATTTCGTTCCGATTGAGTATCGCGATGTTTGCGTCGGCGAAACTGCACTCTAACAATGCGCTGCGCTAGCACGCCCGCGACCGTCACGCATCTTGCATCGGGCAACATGCGTGCCGTACGCTCGGTGTCTCGTTACCTTAGACGTTAGGCAACGCACGGACAATGAGAGATTTCAGTCTTTTTCTGCCGATCCTAGCGGCGGCTTTACCGTTGCCTGCGTCGGGACAAATAGCGCTAGCCGATAGTCCAATCGACAATTTTGTGAGGGAAACGCTGGAGATTCATACCAGAACGTCGACGTGTCGAGAGGAATTCGATCCAAATGAGGCATTGATTAAGTTCGATTACGCCAAGGGAACGATGCGAAAGTCGGAGGAATTGGATCACAAGGAACCCAGAGTAACCAATCACATAATGACCTGGCAGTTCCCCGGGTTTTCGCTAACTTCATTTACTTTTTTCTCGTTCTACGGACCTTCAACGTGGCTTCGCCGATTGAAAATATCTGAACCTTCCGAACTGGCCCAAGGCGTCAAGTTCGGCGACAGCGTCAAAAAGTACGCGCAAGTATTGGAAGTCTCAGAGGAGTTGATACGGCTTAATCGAGTTCATGTCTATCGGGCCGATGTTACTTTTGACGTCGATGACAATGACGCTGTTGTTTCAATTATCTTTGAATGTATTGCAGACTGAACGTATGAAAAAGGCGCTGCCTAACAATGCGCTGCACTTGCCCTCTTGCCTATCTGTCACACATCTTGCAATCGCAACATGTGCGCCAGATACTTGGCTACCCGTTAGCTTAGACGTTAGGTTGCAGTAGAAAAAGTGCCGCAATGCGTAGCACCGCCGAAACGATAGAACTTGATTCGTCGCTTAGACAATCCCGAACGATTTACGTGACGTTGGCGGTTATCTTGTTTCCGTTCGCAGTCGCCGGCCTTGTGTACGTCATGACTGCAGTGACGGCGATAATTCAATCGATCTCGGACGGCTACTTTCCCTTCGGCGCAGCGCGGTCAATCTTCGTAGTCCTGGTTGGATCCATACTAGCGGGAGCTGAAGTCGCAGTTATAGCCCAGTGCCGCGAGGCAAACCGTCGTCTAAGAGTGTTGCGAGAACAACCGGAGCAAAAAGTCCGGAAGCTGCCGGCGCCGTTTCAGTCCTCACTTTTCGGTCCGTACCACTAGAAACCTAACAATGCGCCGCACTTGCCGCCTTCTCTATCTGTCACAAAGCTTGCATCAAGCAAGCTTTGCGCCAGATACTGAGCGCAAATTAGCTTAGACGTTACGCGGCTATCCAATGCTAATCCTCCGCCATGCACATGAATGAGCGATCCCAGAACCTGCTCGCCGAGGGCATATTAATCGTTGCGAGTATTTTGGTGGCGTTCGCCATCGATGCTTGGTGGGAAGAACGCCAGAACCGCGTTGAAGAACGTCGGATTCTCGAATCGCTCAGAACCGAGTTTCAGGCCAACGTGGCGTACTTTCCTAATTTCATTGAGGCGCATCGGCGATCTGTCCACTACGCAAAGGCGCTCAACGATGCGATGAAGGCTGCCGGACCCGGCGGCACATTTACCTTCGATACCGCGCAGCTAGCGCAAGTGATTCAAAATAGATCGACCGACCCACAAACTGGTGCTCTGGATGCCATCCTGCAATCCGGAGAGCTGCGCTACATCAGCAATTCACGCATACGAGAAGCACTGGCCCACTGGCCTCGATTGGTGGTAGATGCTACGGAAAATGAGCAGTTGCTCCGTACTCAATGGGGCCCCATGCTGCACGCGGCATTGGTGAAAAATGTCGATATCTCGCCCATTCAAGATATGGATGAAGCATGCTGGGCAAACCCGATGCTTGAAAAATGCGGAGCGAGTAGTATCACGCTGATCTGGGATACAGAGGTCATCGGTTACCTGAGTCCGGTCGGAGGATATGCCGCCGAGGCAGCTCGCGAGCTCGAACTATTACTGCAGGAAGCCGAGGACGTCGTGGCTTTGCTCGATCAGGAGTTGGCCAGGCAGTAAATCGGCTGTCATAAGATCGCGCGGGGCGAAAGCAGGATTTTTTACGCTAAGCGTATTCGTACGGAGGAGTTAACTGAACGTCATGGCTGTAGTCGGTCTCCGTATGGTTTTCGGGTATCAGCCGCCTAACAATGCGCTGCACTTGCATGACCGGCTTCCGTCACGGTTTTTGCAGTGGCAAGAACCCCACCGTAAGCTGGTCCTCAAGTTATCATTGACGATTTAAGGCGCCTGAGGTCCACGGCTAGATATTCGAGCGTCGTGGCGCCGCTTGGACACATTATGCCTATGATTCGGCTCATGCGTTTCCCCAGTTCAGTCAAGCGAGATCCTGACATCGAGGCTTGGATGAATGAGCACTCGGACGAGTTGGGTGCAATCGCGAAGTATTGGTTTGATGTCATGCGCGACTGCGGAGACGATGTTAGAGAGCTATTGCATGACGGCCATCCGACCGCCTGCGTAGCTGACGCGGCATTCGCCTACGTAAACGCCTTCAAAGCTCACGTCAATGTCGGGTTCTTCCGTGGAGCCGAGCTTAACGATCCGAACGGTCTGCTGGAAGGCACTGGCAAGTTCATGCGTCATGTGAAGCTCAGGCCAGAAGGTGAGGTTGACGCTGCAGCTCTATGGAAGCTAATCGATACTGCATACATTGACATGAAAGGGTGTCTCAAGGCCGGTTAATCAATCCAGGTAGTCGAAGCGCCGTATAACAATGCGCTGCACTTGCAACTTGGCTTTCGTCACACTTCTTGCAACAGCAACAAGTGCGTCGTAAGCTGAGTTCAAGTTAGCTTAGACGTTAGGTAACACAGATGCATGCCGTAATTTTCGACATTGACGGCACGCTTGTTCATTCTGCCGAAGTTGACGATCAACTGTATCGACAATCAGTAAGCTATATTCTCGGCCCGGTTCGATTTCGTCCGTCGTTAACTGATTATGAGTACGTATCAGACTCCGGAATCCTCTCCCAAATCCTCGAAGATAACGACATTTCCATTGATTCGGACCCGACGGACTCAATCAAAAAGCACTTCGTTCAAGCATTGGAAGGGCACATACTCAAGAATGGGCCATTTATCGAAATTCCAGGCGCCAGAAATCTGCTGAAGTCGCTTCGTAGTTCCAATGATCACACAGTGGCGATCGCGACAGGCGGATGGCGAGTCACGGCAGAGCTCAAACTCAGATCGGCGGGGTTTGATACGTCCTGTATCCCAATCGCGACATCGGACGCCGAATACGATCGAACACGTATCATGTTAACTGCCCTTTCCCACCTTGGAACGTCATTTGATTCAGTCACATACTACGGTGATGGACCATGGGATCGAGATGCTTGCAACGCACTGGGCTGGGGCTTCATACCTGTCGGCCCAAAGCTCGGCGGCTTAGAGTCGTTCTCCGTAGCAAGTGTTACCTAACAAGTCGCTGCTCTTGTAGCTCTGGCTTTCGTCACAAATCTTGCAAGCGAAACTTCCGCGTCGTAAGCTAAATTCAAGTTAGCTTAGATGCTGAGTTCCATGTCTAGACACGATAAACAACGAGAATTGCTACGACTGCTCGAACTCGAATTCTCGTCATCGCTCAATGCAGCAACGGTCGCCGCGATTGGCAATAAGCACAGTCAGTTCTTTCTTGCGGAAGAATATAATCCTTGGCGGGAGTTAGAGGGTCGGACTGACGAGACAACAAATCGTCTTGTGGCCCAAGCAAACCAGATTATCAAGATCAGGCACGAGGTAGGCGAAACACGCGACTGCGTAGCGTCCATTTTCTTATCCTATTGTGAGATGTTTTGTGACGCTTCGAATGCAAATCGTGCTGGAGTTCAAAAGCACGCGATGTCATTACATGAAGAACTTTATGCCAATATGCGAGCGCGCAATGAGTAGGTTGAGTGTCGGGCACAAGATGGACCCTAACTATGCGCTGCGCTTGCAATCCGGGCGTATCTGTCGCTCGCCTTGCAGCCGCAACTCTGGTACCAGATACTAGGTGCAAGCTGGCTTGGATATTGGGTGGTAGGAATGATCGTGAGTGAAACCAAACGCCTCATTGCCGCTATCTTGATTGTTTTGGGCATAGGAGCCCTTCTCAACCCCTATTCTCCTCGGCTAGACGCGGAGCTGAGCAACTTCGATCAAGTTGCTCTTTGGGCGCAAATCAACTCAGCAATCAGATATTTTTTCGCCGTCGCTGTCGGTGCTGTAGTGGCGCGGCGAAACTTCATCGGCCCAGCAGTTTTAATTGCAGTTGTGATGTGGGGTATTGTCACTTACATTCTTTACGATATTGCACGCGCCGCAACTGATATCAGTTTCGCAAAAGTTGCGGCGGACGGAATAACCGGGTTAATTCTGATGATAATTGCAGCGATATCTGGCGCATTGATTGGCAAGTGGTTCTACCAGCATGAACTTGCTCAATGCACAAGTGCCACTTGACGATACGCAAAAGAGGATACATCAAAAACGATACGAAATTTTACTTGATCAACGATCTCGCGGATGATGATGACCTGATGCTTGAAATGTTAGACAAATATGAGGGAGGGAAGACTTAACTTTGCGTTGCACTCGCATGCCGTGCTGGATTCACAGATCTTGCAATTACAACGATCGCGCCCTACGCTGTGCACAAAGCTAGCTTAGACCTTAGCGTGAGGAGTTGAAGTGGCTACTTGTCCATCTTGTTCCCACACCGGGCTAAAACACACGCTCATTTCCGAGACTCTGCCCGTGCATATGTGCCCAAACTGTGAGGGGCTGTTAGTTAGCCTAGTCGCGTATCGACGATGGCGAGAGACCAGCCATCCGTCCCAGGAACCCGACCAGCCCCCCACCAATGTGTCAGTTGACGACTCCAAAGATGCCATCGCCTGCGGCAAGTGCCGCGCGTTAATGACAAAATACCGAATATCGGCCGACTCTCCCAATCGTATCGACTACTGTGCTAGTTGCGAAGACATTTGGCTGGATGAAGGAGAATGGAATCTAGTGGAAGCGCTGGCAGGGTCCGATCATTTAAATACAATATTGACACAACCGTGGCAACGAAAAATCGTAAACGAGTCTTTGGAGAAAATGAAACGAGAGCGACTGAAAACGCTGTTGGGCTCCGACTACGAGAAAGTCGTTGAGTTGAACGACTGGCTAGCTGGCCATAACTCTCGTGATGTAATTCTCACCTACCTACGCCGAAAGTCACACTAATAGTACGTTGCACTTGCCGCTTGGATTATATCTGTTACTCGCCTTTCAGCCGCAACAACCGCGGTATTGTTACTTCGAACTCGGCCGGCTGAGGAGTAGGTACAGCGCCGAAGACATGCCTATTGCGCCAAACAGCATGTTCATGACGACGATCTGATACTTCGCTGCAATCAGCGGCGACACGCCGCTCAGAATCTGCCCCGTCATCATGCCCGGCAATGAAACCAGACCGACCGCGAGCAGTGAATTGATGATTGGGATCATCGACGCCTTGAATGCGGTTCGTCGCGCGACAATGTATGGCTCGCCACGACTAAGTTCGACCTGCATGCGCTCACCGGCAAGGCTAACTGCATTCATTGAACCGGCGATAATCATGCCGGCCAGCGGCACCACGTAACGTGGACTGAACCACGGTTCTACGCCAATAACCGCCTGAGTAACGAGTCCTAGCACAATCAAGCTACTCAGAGTTATCGCGATCAGCGCCCGATAGTACGTACGCATCGACTTGTTCGCGATCGGTCGTATCGCGATGCCACTAGAAACAAGCAACATGACCAGCAAGACCGCGGCAATAACCAATGGCTGATTGGTCTCAAAGATGAATATAAGAACGTAGCCAATCAGCAGAAGCTGCACGAGCATGCGAATCGTTGCGTAGATGCCCGTGCCAATATCTGCCGCCCAGAAGTACATGATTGTAAAAACAACGACTGTGGGCAAGAACGCCAGAGAAAGGCCTTGAAAGCTAATTTCCGTCAAAACTGATCCTGGCGCTTGGCTTCAATAAAATGAACTTTATTATATTCAATATGGCTTTCGTGAAGGCCCGTATTTTCAATCCCCTCGTTAACTGAAACTCATGTTATCCTGCTTTTTCAACGGCTACTCGTGATTTTTGGGTAACGACTAATAGATAGGGGGCACGAAAAATTGGCGCAGGAAGTCTCGCGTAAACCCGACGAAGAACTGCTAAAGACATACCCGATTAGGGGAAAGACTACGGGTTGGTTCTTTCGGCTCGAAGAAACTTCTGCAGGTGCCTGGTCGATTTACGGCACGGATCCTTGGGGACGCACTATTAGTCTATCGGGGACTGACCAAGATGATCTGTTGATGCGCGCAGAAGCGGACGCGCAACGAATCAAGGATGACGTAAATGCCACCTAACAATGTGCTGCACAAGAGAACCGGCTACTGTCGAAATGCTTGTATGAGGCACCCTTCGAACCGTAAGCTGGTCATCTCGTTAGCGCGGACGATTAGAACTAGTTAGGGATGTAATTATGACAATCAAAGGTGGCTGTCTGTGTGGCGGCATTCAATACGAGGTTCTCGGTACGCTGCATGACGCCGGAAACTGCCATTGTTCCATGTGTCGTCGAACGCACGGCGCTGCGTTTGGTACCTATGCGCGCGTTGATAAAGACGAGTTCAGATGGCTGTCTGGTGAGGATCTCATTACTACTTATGAATCGTCACCTGGCGGCTTTCGCTGTTTTTGCCGTCAATGCGGATCTCCTTTGGGGGCTGTCAGCGAAGGTGGAAAATTGGGTTGGGTTACGCTCGGCACGGTCACAGGTGATCCAGGATTACGTCCCAATGCACATATTTTTGTGGGCTCAAAAGCGCCATGGCATGAAATAACAGACCGTCTCCCGCAATTCGACAAATGGCCACCGGGCTTCGGGCCTGAGTCCTTTTGAGATGCCGTCTATCAAGTCGCTGACTCGAATGATTTTGCGACCTTTGACGCTTTCGCGATAAATGGTTTCGACGTTAGTAGGCGCATTTGGGTTTTTCAGCGATAATAGGATAATGAGCAATAAACAAATTCGACAACTCCTGGCCAAACTACAAGACGAGATCAAAAAAACAGAGTTGGACGACGACACACAATCCTTGGTTCGGGAACTTGATTCTGACATTCACGATTTGCTGGACTCAAGTGACGAGGAGTCGGAGGCAGAATCCATCTTGAAACGAGCCAAGTCGCTGGAGGCGAACTTCGCGACGGAACACCCAACCGCCGAGCGCTTTATGAGAGAGGTTATCGAGGCGCTTGCCCGCATGGGAATTTGAAGAAAGATACATCCATCCGAGGATTGCGCTTAGGTTTCGATATCGCTTTGTTTGACGTTGGGCGGCACACATGGAGCACGACTTCGCATTTCTTCTTGCTGCCGATTTGCTTCTATTCGGCCATGTGTCATTCGTCGCATTCGTCGTCTTCGGCTTGGTACTGATTTTTGTTGGCAAATTCCGCGACTGGGACTGGGTGCGAAATCCATGGTTTCGAATCGCACACCTAGCAGCGATTGGAATTGTCGTATTGCAGTCCTGGATCGGCGTTATTTGCCCACTCACGACGTGGGAAATGGCACTCCGGGAACGTGCCGGTGAAGTCGCATACTCTGGGTCCTTTATTTCACACTGGCTTGAGGCCCTCTTGTATTATCGAGCTCCTGCATGGGTATTTACCGTTTGCTATACCGTTTTCGCCGCCATTGTCATTGTTAGCTGGTATTGGGTTCGTCCACGGCCATTTAAAAAAAACTCAACGCGTGCCATTAGCTAGCTATCCGCTCCGCTCGTAATTCTCGATTCCTCAAGCCGCTTGCAGCAGCGACATGTGCGCCGTATTCTGTGAGACGATCATGAACCGGCACAGTCAATGTCCTCAGTAAATCAAAGCCGCAAAATTCTGCCCCCGGTATATTTATTGGCGGCGACATTATTTATGATCGGCCTCAACTACTTCGCTCCCATAAAGACAATTTTGCATGCTCCTGTCACTTATGTGGGCGCCGTATTAATCGCCCTTGGTCTATTCATAATGATTTGGCCTGCTGTCGCGTTTGGAAAAGTGGGAACGGCGATAAAGCCGTTCGATGATTCGACACATTTATTAACTGATGGGATGTACCGGATTACGAGAAACCCCATGTATCTGGGTATGACCACAATTCTTCTTGGTATCGCCACACTCTTTGGAACCGCCAGCCCGTTCGTGCTGGTTCCGGTTTTCGTTTGGATTATTCAAACCAAGTTCATTAGGCATGAAGAAGCGGCCCTGGAAAAGACATTTGGTGATCCGTACATCGAATACAAACGAAGTGTCAGACGATGGCTTTGAAACCGCCGTCTTACAGCTCGCTGCACTCGCCACCTAGCTTGGTTTGCGCCTTTGGCGGTTGCAACAACAGCGCTGTACGCGGGCTATCTTGTTAGCGTAAGCGTCGATTTTCGCCAGCAGGTCATCACACATGATTCGCAATGTATTTTTTGGGAGTGCTGTCCTTTGCCTGCTTTGTATTGGCCTATCACTGGTGTCCGATCCAAGCGTTTTTGGAATCCAAGAGGAACCTGAGCGCATCATGTTTTACGGGGGCTCCGGCTTGCTTGCGGGTCTCTCAGGATTTGTCGCGATTGTCAGCGGCATCTACATTGCTGCGGTTCGTTCCACCGGCTTTTCTAGCGGCCAACGGCGATTCATATACGCTGCCGTTCTAATCGTTCTGATTGCGGTTTTGATCGCTGTTTTCATCCGTTCGTCTCCGGCGTTTTAGGATGGAATTAACCGTAATTCGGTTGAATGAGCAGCTTCGAAGTTGCAGTGCTCAATCGCATAACGAGATTCTCGTTGTGTTTCAACTGCCCAAGGAACATGGAATTGGGCTAGGGGACAAGCTGACTATTCCCGAATTTCGGATGGATGCTGACGTATCAATTCGCCACAACCCTACCGAGCAGACATTTCACGTGTTCATTCGCTCCGACAATGTCCACGATCTTCGCCTTCCCACACAGCATAGCGGTTCAAGAACGCCATCGGCTGATAGAATAAACGATACCTAGGCAGTCGTTGCACTTACCATGTGCTCATATATGTTACATACCTTGCGACCGTGACGCTCGTGCCAGATACTAGACACAAGTTAGCTTAGGCCTTGGGCCGACAGTCGACAAATGGAAGCGCCCAATGAATGCGGTTGAAGCTGCAACGAGGAAAACGTCGAAGTAGATGTTAAAAAATAGCAGAGTTTGTCCGGCCTGCTCGCAACCGACTATTCCGATATCTGGCCTGCTTTTATCGAATGTCCAGTGTGTAAATTGTGGCAACTTGGTCGGGCCGCACTGGTTTTTCGGCACGGCATTCTTTGTTGTCATATTCCTAGTGACCTTGATCAGCACGATCGCTGTGTTATCACAGTTTGGTATTTACGCTGCGATTATCTGGTTTTCCTTTCCGATCGGAGCGATTGGTTACGTCAAGGCTAGATTCTCACCCTTGGTAATCAAGCATGGGAATTTGGAGCCATGACGCGGCACCGTTTCGTCCAGTTACTGCAGCATTTCTTGCACGAGAAACACTTACGAATCCGAATCTTAGTAAGCCTCGCGTCGTTACTTATCGTCGGCGCCTGTAACGAGAGCGGCGGTACCAATGCCACGGAAACTACAGGGGCTGCCCCGTCGATCTGCAACGGTTTTGGAATTTGGCAAGATTCTGACTATGTGCTCCCGTACGCCGTTGGTGAAATGTATCGAGTCAACCAGGGCAACTGCTCGGGCTTTGGTCATTCGGATTTCTGGTCATACGGATACGATTTTGAAATGCCAATCGGAACGGTCGTCACAGCGGCAAGAGATGGGATCGTGGATCATGCGCAGGATGGCGCCCGTGATGGGGATCGAACGAGAACTAACTTGATAACCATCCAACATGATGATGATACAGTCGCGTTATATTCACACCTTACGTTGAACGGTGTGCATGTGACGATTGGTCAGCCAGTTCTTGCGGGCGACACCATCGGTATGTCTGGAGATACTGGCAACACGGGTGGGCTTCCGCACTTGCATTTTTCCCTACATCCCTGCGGTTCCCTACCGGGCCTCCCCGGAAGCGACAACTGTCCATCGATTCCTGCAAATTTCCGCAACACCGACGCTAATCCTGACGGGCTAATCGCAGGCCGAACTTACATCGCAGGAGCATTTTGATGGTCCAACGATAAAAACAGCAGCCGTGCCCGGTATCATGCTTGGATAGACAATAGGTACTTCGAGACATCCATCATGGCCAATAAATCGACATTGACGACGGGCGGCTGCCTTTGTGGCGAGGTCCGATTTGAAGTAAGAGGGCCGCTCCGCGACGTGGTTAATTGCCACTGCAGCATGTGCCAGCGCCTACATGGCAACTTTGGTCCACATACCAAAGCTCGAAAAGCGAACATTACGATTACGAAAGACGACGGCCTTGGCTGGTACAAGACTTCGGAAATCGCACGGCGTGGTTTCTGCCGTGAATGCGGCTCAAGCTTGTTCTGGGAGCCATTCGACCTGGATGCAACCGGTATTATTGCCGGCGCGCTTGATGGGCCTACCGGGCTCGAGACCATTGGGCATATATTCGTCGCCGAAAAACCGGACTTTTACGACATCGTTGATAAATTACCACAGTTTGACGCATCGTCGGACGGTGAGCTCGTAGACGATTACAAGTGATCGGAGATATCAGTGGTCGGATATTCGGGCACGCCGCTTGCGAAAAAACTCGGCATCAAAGAAGGACATCGCATTCGAATTTCCGGTGCCCCTGCCAACTATCTCAATTTGGTCAGTCCATTACCAAAGGACGTAATGATATCTGGCCGCATTTCACAACGAATCGACATTTGGCATTTCTTCACTACGTCATACTCGGAGCTCGCGTCAAAACTACCGGCAATGATGGCAACGATTCAACCGACCGGCGCAATTTGGGTGTCCTGGCCAAAAAAATCATCCGGTGTTCGATCCAGCGTGACCGAGGACTCGATTCGCACGATCGCACTTCCTTTGGGTTTGGTGGATATCAAAGTTTGTGCGGTGGACGAGACTTGGTCGGGGCTTAAGCTAGTGATTCGAAAAGAACATCGGAAATGACGCCTAACAATACGCTTCAACTGCTTGCCCGCACTTATCGCACATCTTGCAACTGCAGCACCCGCGCCGTAAGCTGAATATTCGATAGCGCACCGTATGGTGGCAAGGTATGCGCGCCGACATACTCACTGTTCTGGCAATTTCAACGGCCTTTTTTTCATCGTACGTTCAAGCCGCAGACGAACCCGTGTGCCAAGTCACTGCTTGGGACGGCGATATGCTGGGCGATCCATTTCCAGAAGAGAATATCTGGTACGGAAGCGAGGCTCTCGCAACCGTTGTACCGAAGGACGGTATTTGGCCGATCACTGCAGACCGTGCTTTGATTGCTGTGAAAAGCTTTTGGTGGAGCCCGGGCTACGAGCCTGGAATGGAAAGCAACTTTACCGTCACCGTTGAAAATTTATTCGACTCATCCAAAGTGGCGCATGTATCACGAGTTACCAATGCCGGAGAAATGGACGGTGACAAATGGTACATGCTAGTCGGAATCGATATCCCTCACGTCGGATGCTGGAGGGTCACGGGTAGTTATCTCGGACAAGAACTGACCTTTGTCGTTAAGTCGATTGATTTCGAATCCACCGAGTGACATGGACTTAAACCAAATTACTGTTCCCTGTGCTGACTACGAGGCATCCGTCGAGTTTTATCGGCAACTCGGACTACGCCAGATCGTGAACAGTCCACCACGCTATGCCCGGTTTGAAACGACTCCGGGAACGACGTTTTCGATCTATTTGGCAGACGTGGACACCGACACATCCGATATTGTTGTGTACTTCGAAGTCGACGATGTTGACGCGACTGTCCTTGCCTTACAGGAAAAAGGCATTGAGTTCGATTCGGAGCCACACGACCAGGACTGGCTCTGGAGAGAAGCTTATCTTTCAGATCCAGCGGGAAACCAACTGTGCATTTATCATGCCGGCGATAACAGGAGGTCCCCGCCCTGGAGAATTGAGGACGATGCTGTCTAAGAGACGCTCACTCGTTTTTCTGGCACTGCTTGCTCAGCCCGCTCTGGCCGCGCCCCCTCCATTGCCTGCGTTCGCACTCGCCTATTTGGACACCGCGAATCTAAAATACGAGTTGCCGCGCGCACATTTCGAGTCTTACATGCGCGAGTATTTCAAATCTGAGAATCAACCCGAACCGTGGGCGATCAACGAGGACTTCAATGGCGATGATGTTACGGACTGGGCAGGACTGTTAAGAAACACTAACGGCCGACTTGATTTGGTCGTAATTTACTCTGATGAATGCGACTATTCACATCAAGTCCTTACTTCTGCGGCCGTCGACCAAGGCGAGATATCCGCCGGCGTCGTCGTTGAACCGCCAGGTCAGGTGTCTGGATTTCCGTTCGAAGATGGAGCACCCGTTCCGACGATAACGATGATTAATCATGGCATTCATCTCTTATACTTCGAGAAGGCCAGCGTCTTGTACTACTGGGATCAAGGCTCGTTTAGTGAGATGGTGACGAGCGACTAAATTATGACCGCTCTTTTGCGATTTCTCACCATAGCTTGCATTTTTGTCACCGCGGTGGGTGTCGCGGAGTCGACGCTAATCTTTGCCACAAATTTCGATCTGAAGCTCACGGTCGGCGGAGAAACCAGCGAAGCGCAAAACAGAGTTAAAGTCCGCAACGGAAGCACAATTCCGATTGAATTTCAGAGGCACCGAGTCGACGTGGCGATTGCCGAGGCCTCGGCCGATGAATTCCGCGCAAATCTCCGTATTTACGAGAAGACCGAAGGTGAATGGTATCTGCTCAACGCCGCAAGCCTGTCATTTGTCGGCTCGTACGGCTCTCCCACGGCGTACGAATGGAATATCGGCGAAATCTCTCTTGATCTCGCAATTGTTGTCTCGATTGCGAATCAGTGACGCTGTGACAGATAAAAAGGACCCGATAATGAATAAGAAGACGCTTAGCGGATTGATCGGGCTAGTCGTTGGCGGGGCTTGGCTGGCATACAACCTTCAATACTTCGACGAACAAGGATTCGTCGCGATAGGCATGCCTCTACTGATTACAGCGGCCGGAGCGATCTATCTGTTTTTGGGTATCAAAGGTCCGGGCGATCCGTAGCCTACTTTTGCCCTCTAATTTGGGATCACGGAACCAAATCTGCCCCCAAGATAACTGACCATTTGTTCAATTTGCACGCCAAAATCCTTGCGATAACAGGCCCAATTTCCTCGCTTTTCCCGCCTAGTTTCTTTATAGTCCGGCCAGCTTGAACGTTCGGCTAGTATTTATGCTTACCATTTCGATGTCTATTTTAGTACCTCGTCCTGAACTACATAAGTAACAGCAATGCCTTCAGCTTCATCGTCTTATTAAGGCGAAATATCAATTGAATGACGAGGAAATATCTCAATGTCTACTATTACAGGCACCGTTAAATGGTTTAACGAATCCAAGGGATTCGGTTTTATCGCACAAGAATCTGGCCCCGATGTATTCGCGCATTTCAGCGCAATCCAGGGTGACGGCTTCAAGACGCTGACCGAAGGCCAGAAAGTTGAGTTCGAAGTAACTCAAGGCCAGAAGGGTCCGCAAGCGAGCAATATCGTTCCCCTCTAATATTCCTTCCAGGAATTAGAAAACAAAGGGCGGGACCTTCGGGTCTCGCCCTTTTTCGTTGCGGAGACTTGCATAGACGAGCATCCGGTCAGATACTCATTTCGATATGACGACGAAGCATCACCTCGCACAAGTTAACATTGCGACGGGCCGGGAAGCACTCGACGATCCGCTGATGGAAGGCTTCGTCGCGCGGCTCGAGCCACTCAATGCACTTGCCGACTCGATGCCCGGTTTTGTCTGGCGGTTACAGACTGACGACGGCGATGCAACAGCTATTCAGGCGTTCAACAATCCTCGAATTCTCTTTAATCTGACTGTTTGGGAGTCGATTGAAGCGCTGGAGGCCTATGTTTATAAGACCGAGCATATCGAAGCAGTTAAGCAGCGCCTCGATTGGTTCGAACGCCCGACGAAGTCACCATTCTGTATGTGGTGGATTGACGCGGGTCACCTGCCAAGTGTTGAAGAGGCCAAAGAGCGCCTCGAGAAACTGTGGCGCGACGGCCCGACCGCAGATGCATTTACGTTTCGGCATCGATTTCCTGTCCCGGCAGCGGACTAACGATGACGACAAAAGCCGCTGGAGATCAGTCATGATGTTACCCCAACCTCGCCCGACCTTAACGATTATCCCGATTGCAATTCTCGTCTTGTTCGGCTGCTCCGGGACTACAGACGAGCCGTCTGCAACTGACAAAGCGATCGAAGGCCTGCAAGACAAATATGAAGATCTAACCCAGGGCGAACTCGAAGATCCGATGCAATGGGCATCCGACGACATCAAGAAAATTGGTGATTGGCAATACAGAGTCCTCGAGATTGGCAAGATGTCCGGCCCGGAACTGGAAGCCGCATTGAATGAGGCCGGCACCGACCGCTGGGAAGTCATCTGGATGGAGAAGACCCTGGAGGGCCACGCCATTGTGTTGAAGCGGCCGTCAATCAGTTATCTCAGCAAGATTCCGCTGTCACAAATCGGGCGCATTGTCGTTGGCGACGCGGAGCCGCAGGAATGAGCACCTTACCGGTCACCGGCCGTTGCTTTTGCGGCAACGTACAATTCGAAGTGACCGAATGGCCGTCGTATGCCTGCCATTGTCACTGTGAGAGTTGCCAGCGCGCGAGCGGCGCGCCGTTCGTCACGTGGACGACCTTTCCGACCGCGAGCTTTCGAGTCACGGGCGGCAAACTGACCGAACATCACTCGTCACCGGGTGTTACCCGCGGACACTGCTCCGACTGTGGTTCTTCGATTACATACGCGCATCAGGGCCGGCCGGGCGAAATTGATATTACAGCCGCCTGCTTCACAGACGCCGCATTTGTCGTTCCACAGGCGCACATTTGGCTGGAAGACAAACTGCCGTGGGTGGAAATCAACGACGAACTACCGAAATATCGACGGCGAGTGACGTAAGCATGGCGGCGCATCGATAGCCTGTTGCGCGGCTTTACCGCATCAATAGCATTATCGGAGAGAACGCACTACCGCTTCATTGCCTCGAAGAACTGCGCGTTGGTCTTCGTATCCTGCAGCTTGTTCAGCAAGAACTCGATTGCGGCGAGCTCGTCCATCGGATGCAGCACTTTGCGCAACACCCACATTTTCTGCAACTCATCGGGTTGAGTTAATAGCTCTTCCTTGCGAGTTCCGGAGCGGTTGATATTGATCGACGGGAATACTCGCTTCTCACTGATGCGGCGATCCAAATGAATCTCCATATTACCGGTGCCTTTGAACTCTTCGTAGATGACTTCGTCCATCTTGGAACCGGTGTCCACGAGCGCCGTGGCCAAAATCGTCAGGCTGCCGCCTTCCTCAATATTGCGCGCCGCGCCGAAAAAGCGCTTCGGGCGATGTAAGGCATTCGCATCCACACCACCAGTCAGAACTTTGCCCGACGACGGCACAACCGTGTTGTAGGCGCGCGCAAGACGTGTAATCGAGTCAAGCAGAATCACGACATCGCGCTTATGCTCAACCAGGCGTTTGGCCTTCTCGATAACCATGTCAGCAACCTGGACGTGGCGGCTTGCCGGCTCGTCGAATGTTGACGACACGACTTCGCCACGAACGGTGCGTTCCATTTCGGTGACTTCTTCCGGACGCTCATCGATGAGCAGAACCATTAAGTCGACATCCGGGGCGTTGGCTACGATAGCGGATGCGATGTTCTGCAGCAGCATCGTCTTACCGGCCTTCGGCGGCGATACGATTAATCCACGTTGGCCTTTTCCAATCGGCGCCACCATATCGATGATGCGAGCAGTCAGATCCTCGGTACTGCCGTTGCCCTGTTCCAGCACCAAACGTTCTTTCGGGAACAGCGGCGTCAGGTTTTCAAACAGGACCTTCGAGCGCGCATTCTCGGGGGCATCGTGGTTGATTTGGCCAACTTTGAGCAGTGCAAAGTAACGTTCGCCGTCTTTCGGTGGACGAATCAGGCCGGAAACGGTGTCGCCGGTACGCAGTGCGAAGCGACGGATCTGGCTGGGACTGACGTAGATGTCGTCCGGGCCAGCCAGATAGGAGCTGTCCGATGAACGCAGGAAACCGAAGCCGTCCTGCAGTATCTCGAGCACGCCCTCACCGTAGATGTCTTCGCCATTCTTGGCGTGCGCCTTTAGGATCGAAAAGATGATGTCCTGCTTGCGCGATCGCGCGAGGTTTTCAAGCCCCAGCTTTTCACCGAGCTCGACGAGCGCTGTCGCTGGCCGAGTCTTAAGCTCGGTCAAATTCATGACGCTTTTGCTCGCTTCGAGTTGCTCTGGCGGAATTACCTCGAGACTTCCCTCATCATCAGGGTACTCATCCTGTGGCGGACGACGCCGACGGCGGCGATTCGAATTACCCTTGCTCTTGTTGCCGGTTTTGGTTGGCCGACTCTTCGTTTGATTACCCAAGTACCCTCTCACAGATTGCTGTCCAAGAATTCAGTTAATTGAGATTTCGACATGGCGCCAAGCTTCTGAGCCTGCGGTTCACCGTTTTTGAAAATCATCAACGTCGGAATGCTGCGAATGCCGAACTTCTGTGGCGTGTTCGGGTTTTCGTCAATATTGATTTTGACCACATTCATCTTTTCAGCATATTCGTCCGCCGCCTCATCAAGTAACGGCGCGATCATCTTGCACGGGCCGCACCACTCGGCCCAAAAATCCAAAAGGACTGGTTTGTCGGACTGCAAAACGTCCGCTTCAAATCCACCATCACTGGTGTGCACGATGTTGTCACTCACCGGCTGCTTCCTCCAACAGAGACACGAATTGAATTGATGTTGGTAATGCTCGTTACCGGCCCCCGATGAACGAACATTTCAAAATGGATGACGCTGTCCTAACTATCAGGCAATATGTCGCAGCTCTATTGCGAAAGCATTCCGGCTTCTTTCTGGATTCAGTCTGGAATTGGCTGTTGCGAAACTGGCGGATGCGACGACGGTCGCGTCGAATTAAGGCTAATTTGACCGCTTCGCGAGCCAATTTGCAAGTCTTCTGCCCACATTTTTTGGTTCTTTTTTTATGTCTCTAGACCATCTGAGCGACCTCAGATTCGACGCCCTGGCGATCGAGGAACGGGTACAGGCCGGAATCCGCGATGCCGGCTTCGAGTTCTGTACGCCCATCCAGGCCAGCACTCTGCCTATCGCCCTGGAACAAAGGGATGTCGCTGGCCAGGCGCAGACTGGCACGGGCAAGACCGCGGCATTTCTGATTGCAACCTATCAGCGCCTGCTGGCGTCGGAGCCGCCGTCTGAGCAGAAAAAGCAGCCGCGCGCCTTTATGCTGGCGCCGACCCGCGAGCTGGCCGTACAGATTGCGAAGGATGCTGAGGACCTCGGTAGGCACACCGGGCTGGTTGTAGGCCTGGCCTTCGGCGGCACCGACTACGACAAGCAGCGCGATCATATTGCTGCTGGAATCGACATCCTGATCGGTACCCCCGGACGCATCATCGACTATTTCAAGCAGGGTGTATTCAAGCTCGATCAAGTGGAAGTCGCCGTCCTGGACGAAGCTGACCGGATGTTTGATCTGGGCTTCATAAAGGACATTCGGTATTTGCTGAGACGCCTACCGCCCCCGGAAAAGCGACTCAATATGTTGTTCTCGGCGACGCTGTCGCACCGCGTCATGGAACTCGCTTACGAGCACATGAACGAGCCGGATCTTGTGCGTATCGAGCCCGACAAAGTCACCGCGGACCGCGTCCGGCAGGCGATATTCTTCCCGTCGAACGAGGACAAGATGCCGCTATTGATCGGTCTGATTCGTGAAATGGGCGAGGCACGCATCATGGTATTCGTCAATATGAAGCGCGAAGCGGAGCGAGTACAAGCCTACCTCGAGGCCAACGGCATCAATGCCGCTGCTATCTCGGGCGATGTCCCGCAGAAAAAACGCCTACGCATGCTGATGGATTTTCAAAGCGGCAAACTACCGGTATTGATCGGTACCGACGTTGCGAGCCGTGGCCTGCATATCCCGGATGTGCAATATGTCATGAACTATGACCTGCCACAGGATGCCGAAGACTACGTTCATCGAATCGGTCGCACGGCACGCGCCGGTGCGTCCGGCGACGCGATCAGTTTCGGTTGCGAGACCTATGCAATCTCGTTACCGGACATCGAGGAATTCATCGGCCACAAGATTCCGGTGGCCAAATACGATGCGGCGAATTTGCCGGAGCTCGCCAAACCAAAATATAAACCACGGCAGAAGCCGCAAGGACGGCGTGGCGGTGGTGGTGGAAAACCGCGCGGGAGATCGCGTCGGAAACCGTAGACGGGCTGCTGGTGAGGCTGTTCAGCGGAAGTAAAGCGCAGCACAGCGAGCCATGACGATGAGCAGCCTCACCAGCAGCCCGTACTAGAGTAACTCTCGCAAACCCTTGACACTCGGGTATTTGCCGATCTCTCTTTCTGGTTCGGAGGTATCCGGGTGGGTTATCTCGACAAGCATGGAGACGCCGTATTCGTGAGCGCTGTCGAGCACATGTGCCGTGTCGTCGATGAACAGCGTGGTCGCTGGATCGAAGCCCTCTTTTTGCTGCAATGCCTCCCAGAATTTCTGGCTTTCCTTCGGCACACCGAACGTATGCGAGCTGTAGATGCCATCGAAATGCTCGGTCACGCCGGTCACCTCGTCTTTGATCTCAAGCGTATCTTTGTGGGAATTGGTTACCATCAATATTCGAATATCGTACTCTTGCACGGCCCTCAGGAAGCCCTTCGCGCCCGGCAGGTAGTCGATACGGTGGTTTTGTTCGCGGTGCAGGCCAGCAATATCGAGACCCAAAAAGTCACTCCAGTGGTCCAGGCAGTACCACTCGAGCTGGCCCTGCATTTCGCGAAATTTGGAATACAGTCGAGTGCGGGCCTCATCGAGTTCGATATTATTGTCGGCCGCATATCGCTCTGGAACATGATGCAACCACATGAAGTTGTCAAAGGCGAGGTCGAGAATGGTGCCATCCATATCGAGCATCAGCGTCTCGCAACTCTCGAGGGCTACTTTGGGATCAATTTTCACTGTTTTATACTGCGCGACCTGTCTGCCAATAGGATGAACGGATGAATTATCGAGAGCTTATCGAACCTGTAATTGCACTGGCCTCGGAGGCCGGCGACAGGATCCTTGAAGTTTACGCCACTGACTTTGACGTTCAAAGTAAAGAAGACGAATCGCCGCTAACGCAGGCAGATCTTGCATCACACAAGATTATCGTAGCAGGGCTCGCGGTATTAACGCCGCTCATTCCAATCATATCCGAAGAAGAAGGCTTGCCCGATTTTGCCGAGCGCCGCCGATGGCGGCGTTACTGGTTAATCGATCCGCTTGACGGCACGAAGGAGTTCGTTAATCGCAACGGCGAATTTACGGTCAACATTGCACTCATCGAAAACCACCGACCGGTATTTGGCGTTGTGCGCGTTCCGGTGCAGAAAAAAACCTACCTCGGCTGCGAAGGGTATGGCGCCGAACGTCGTGAAGATGGAAGCGCGGCTAAAACAATTCGCGTAGCCGAGACCGTAAGCGAACCGGCTCGCGTTGTCGGCAGTCGCTCGCATCGCGGCGCGAGTCTCGACGCTTATCTCGACAATCTCGGAAAATTCGACCTCGTGCCTATGGGCAGTTCGCTGAAATTCTGTGTTGTCGCAGAAGGCGGTGCCGATGTCTATCCGCGCCTGGGCTTAACGTCCGAGTGGGATACCGCAGCCGCACAGGCCGTTGTCGAACAAGCCGGCGGTTCGGTCGTCGAACTTGATGGCAAACCATTGTCCTATAATAAGAAAGAAGACATTCTAAATCCGTGGTTTATCGTCATCGGCGCCGCCGATCGCGATTGGCTGGCGCTGCTGCCCGACGGCGAGTAGCATGACCTGCATATGACCGACAAAGTCGAAACTAATACGTTTAGGCAGCTTGAGCGACTCAAAGAGTTGCGCGTCAGTCACAGAGACCTCGACTACCTTATCGATCGACTGCAACACGACCCCATGGTGGATCAATTACGCATTCGCCGCCTAAAGAAACGCAAACTCTTGTTGAAAGATATGATTGCCTCGTTGGAAAGCGAGTTGATTCCGGATCTTGATGCGTAAGTCCCGTCGCGAGTTCATTGCACAGACTTTTAAGATTGCAAGCGCCGGTGGCCTTTGCGCCACCCTGCCGTTACCGACGTGGGCATTGCAAGGCGCCAGCCTCGGACACGACGATGTCGTTCGTGACATCTGGGACCTAACGATCGGCAACACGCCCATCATACTGGGCGATCGACGAGCAACGGCCACTGGCATTAACGGCTCAGTGCCTGGGCCACTCGTTCGCCTAAGAGAAGGGCAACGAGTCGTACTAAATGTCACCAACAAACTCGCAGAAAGTTCCTCGATTCACTGGCACGGATTGTTACTTCCAACCAACATGGACGGCGTGCCAGGCCTGAGTTTTGACGGTATCCGAGCTGGAACTACGTACCGGTACGAATTTGACGTTCGCCAAAACGGTACTTATTGGTATCACAGCCATTCGGACTTGCAGGAACAAACCGGCGTCTACGGGCCATTGATTATCGATCCGGCCGATAAGGATCCCGTCGATTTCGACCGTGAATTTGTTGTGCTGTTATCCGACTGGACGTTTGAGGATCCACATCGGGTCCTGGCAAATCTAAAAGTGGGCGAAGATTATTACAATCTTAATCGTCACGCAGGCCAAGGTGTGCTCGACGAATGGGCGCAGGTGCGCATGTCAAAAACTGATATCGCGGATGTCACTGGTGCAACCTATACGTATCTGATGAACGGCCGCAATTCGGACGGCAACTGGACCGGATTATTCAAGGCTGGTGAACGCATTCGCCTGCGCTTTATCAATGGCTCTGCGATGTCGTTCTACAATGTACGCATTCCCGGGCTCACAATGACGGTTGTTCAAGCTGACGGCCAATACGTAGAACCCATCGACGTCGACGAATTCCAAATTGGTACGGCCGAGACCTACGATGTTGTCGTAATGCCTGGCGACGGCGCATACACGATCATGGCTGAATCGATGGATCGCAGCGGCTATGTGCGCGGCACGCTGACAACCCGGCCAGGCTTGCAGGCCGACGTGCCGTCTCTGCGTGAGCCGCCACAACTAACGATGATGGACATGGGCATGAATCACGGTGAGATGGCTGACCACGCGCGTCACATGCCGAAGGTCGAACACAATCATCGTCGCGGACCCGGCGTTGCCAATATCGCCGAGATGCCGATGAATCGGCTAAATCATCCAGGCATTGGTCTCGAAAATGTCGCGCACAAAACCTTGCGTTATGCCGACCTAAAAAGTACCAGCCGGAATAAAGACCCACGCAATCCGGGCCGCACGATGGAATTGCACCTGACTGGCAATATGCACCGCTATATGTGGTCGTTTGACGGTATCAAGTTTTCTGAAGTTAAAGGCCCGATCGAATTCGACTACGGCGAACGCCTGCGCATGGTCTTGGTCAACGATACGATGATGTCTCACCCCATACACTTGCACGGCATGTACGTCGAGCTTGTGACCGGTAATGGCGCGTTCAATCCACGTAAGCATACTGTCGTCTTGAAACCAGCTGAGCGACTCATGGTTGATATCACTGCGGATGAACCGGGTTTGTGGGCGTTTCACTGTCACCTCTTATATCACATGAAAGCTGGCATGATGCGTGCGGTGCGCGTCGCGCCTGGCGGTAACGCAGCATGAACCGAGTTTTGGTGGCACTGATCGGTGTTGCCATTTACTCAAGCGTATCGGCAGAGACCCGATACGGCTTTGTGCAGGTTGAGCGACTCGAATACCGCGACGATTCGAATAACACGCTGTGGGACGTGCAGACCGGGTACGGCGGCGACTACCATGCGTTTCGCCTAAAAACCGAAGGTGAGCTCGACGGCGGCGCCGCGGAGCGTGCGGAGCTACAGCTTCTCTATAATCGCGCATGGACCGCCTATTTCGATTTACAGTTTGGCATTCGACTTGCTGATTTCGACGATAGCGACGTTGCGGCGGCCGTTGCCGGAATTCAGGGAATGGCGCCTTACCGCGTTGAAATGGAAGCCACCGCGTTTCTATCGGACGATGGTGATTTGTCGTTCCGGGGGGAGTTTGAACGTGATTTCTTGCTGAACGAGCAACTGATTCTGCAGCCGCGCGCGGAGATCAACGTTGCCTTTCAGGACGTACCGGAAATTCGTGTCGGCAGTGGTCTTACCGAACTTGCGATTGGCTTGCGCTTGCGTTACGAATTTTCGCGAAGGTTCGCGCCGTACCTTGGCGCTGAGTGGCAGCGAAGTTTCGGAGACACAGCGGACATTATTCGTGCGCTGGGACAGGATACCAGCGACACAACATTGATAGCCGGCGTCAGATTCTGGTTTTAATCCTGTGGTCCAATATGTTTATCGCCACGCTCGGCGGCCAGCGCCACTTGCTTACGCCGTTCTTCCAAGCGCTTGGCACGCTCCGGGTCCAGTTCGTTGATGCACTGCGGACATGAGACTCCTTCGCGGTAGTTCGGCGAGAGCAAGTCTTCACTGGATAATGGTCGGCGGCACGCATGACATTGCACGTAGCCGCCTTCCGCCAGATCGCGATCAACGGCGACCCGTGTGTCGAAGACAAAGCATTCGCCGTCCCAGCGATTGTGTTCCTCCGGCACGTTTTGCAGGTATTTTAGAATTCCCCCATGCAAATGATGCACATCATTGAATCCCAGTTCGAGCATCAACGCGGTAGCCTTCTCACAACGAATGCCGCCGGTGCAAAACATTGCAATGCGTTTATCTTTCGAGGACTCGCCGAGCTCGTTGGCAAGATCGTCAGCGAGCTTTTCCGCGAAATTCGCAAATTGCCGAAAACTGTCAGTGCCCGGGTCGATCGCACGAGGAAATGTACCAACCTCGACTTCGTAGTGATTACGCGTGTCGATAACTAATACATCAGGATCGTCGATAAACCTATTCCAATCTTCGGGCTCGACGTATGAGCCGGACTTTTCCTGCGGGCGGATATCAGGCCGCCCCAATGTGACAATTTCTTTTTTCAACGGCACACGCATGCGCCGAAACGGCGCCCGTTCGGCGTTCGTCCAGCGTGCGTCTATAGGTTTGTCGAGCGACAGGCGTTTCTCGATCCACATCAAAACATCAGATATTGCGCCCTCACGGCCGGCGAGCGTGCCGTTAAAGCCCTCGGTGGCGATCAGTATCGTGCCAAGCAGCGATCGTTTTCTACATTCGGCGAGCAAATCAACGCGAAAGGAATCAATATCCTCGAGATCGAGAAATCGGTAGAACGCGACGACCTTCATGCGTCACCACGACCCTCGACGACTGTCAGTGACAAGATCGAATGACGGATCTCCTCACCCAGCACCAGACGGGCATCTGCACCGATACCTACGACGTCTTGATCAAACTCCAGTTTGCCGTCAGCGTTTCTGCGTAGAACTTCTTGTTCCTGCAATTTGCGAATGAAGTCATGAAACAACGCCTTGTTGAAAAAGTCCGGCGAATGCAAGCCGTAGATTATTGATAGCCGTTCGGCACTTTGTTGGCAAAGCGTCTCGAGGCGCGCACGTGACAGTGTGCCCGAGCCGTTTCGAATCAACAGCGCGACAACCAGGTAGAAGCGCTGCAGCATCGGTACCATCGACTGCCCAAGCATCAGCAACTGATACGCCTTCTCAGATCCAGCGGGTGGTCGTTCGAGCATTTTCTTGTTGCGGCCGCGAGTCAGTATGCCCAAGTCAATTAACGCTTCAATTGCTTCCGTTGTTACGTCATCAATATGTGAGTAATCCCACTTCAGGCACAGCTCTTTTCTCATGAACGGGTAAATCAAACGAATCAACCGCTGCAGTTCCGCATGTTCGAGTTGTCGGCCCTGGATGAAACAACAGGCGACTGACGCCGGCACCGCCAGCAAGTGCAAGATATTGTTTCTGAAATACGTCATCAACACGGCTGTGTGTTCGGTCATGTTAATGACCTCGCCCATCGGGTGTGACGAGCGGCCGATGACGTCCAGGCGCTCACCATGCGCGATGATTTCATCCGGTGTCATGTCTGGAATCGTTACCGAATCCGAATAGCGGAACCGCGTTAGCAGGTCGACACTAAGCTGAAGTTGTCGACGAAGCTCGTCAAGGCCGATCTTTTGCTTCGGCGTCGCAAGCAACGCATAGGCCAGCAAGCTAATCGGTGTAACGGCAGCCGCCGCATTGATGCCGTTCATGATCTCGACGCCCAGCTTGTCGATGATACCGCCGATCCAATCCGGCCGTTCGCCGCCACCGTTAGCGGCATCACGCCAATCCGGCTGCGACGCATCTAGCATCGCTTCAAGCTCGATGGGCTTGCCAATGTTCACGTAAACCTTGCCAAAATTCTCGCGCAGGGACTTAATCGAACGAATGAGGCCGAATAGCGATTCCTTCTGTTTTTTTGCACCTCCTAACTCGCTGATAAACGAGTCGCCTTCAATCAGCTTTTCATAGCCGAAGTAAATCGGCACGAATACGACGGGGCGTTTCGGTTCTTCGATATATGAGTTGACGGTCATTACCAGCATGCCGCCTTTCGGCGACAGCAGGCGACCGGTACGACTGCGGCCGCCTTCGACGAAATACTCGATTGAATAACCGCGTGCCAAAATTTTTTGCAGATAGGCATCGAAAACCGCAGCGTAAAGACGGTTACCTTTGAAGCTTCGGCGCAGAAAGAATGCGCCACCGCGCCGCAGTATTGGCCCAACAATCGGCATATTCAGATTAATACCGGCCGCAACGTGTGGAATGTGCAGCCCCTCTTCATAGACGATGTAACCAAGCAACAGGTAGTCAAAGTGGCTGCGATGACACGGTACGTAAATAACCTCCTTGTTCTTTGCGACTTCGTGCACGCGTTCAACATGACTGAGTTCGATACCATCGTAAATTCGATTCCACAACCACTTCAGAAACCGCTCTACGATTCGAATTGTCGGATAGGAAATATCTGCGGCGATTTCAAGCGCATACTTACGCGCCTGCCGCTGCGATTTTTCCAGTGCTTCGGCGTCACCGCCTCCCTCAGCTGCAATGACTTTCTGCACGGCTGGCGCCATCAACACTTGGTTGACTAGTGTGCGTCGATGCGAGAGATCGGGGCCGAGCGTTGCCGCACGTCGCTGCCTGAAGTGAACCCGCAGTATGCGCGACACTTTGCGAAATGCGACCGATGGTTCAAGCCCATCGGATACGATCGAACTAATCGGCAACGCATGGCTAAATCGCAACAGTGTATTGCGGCCCTGAAATATCGTCGTGAAAAATTTGCGCGTACGGCCGACGACTTCCCAGTTTTCCGAAAACAACAGCTTGAATACCGAACGCTCTTTGTCAGGCGAGCGACCCCAATAGATCGCAACCGGGATTAGTAGCAGTTCCTGTTGGTTTTCGCCGCCGGAAGCGTCGATCAAGCGGCGCAGGCGCCGCGATCCCGTGCGCGACGGACGACGCGCGAAAAATCCCTCTTTGTGCCGCAAGGTAACGACACTTTTCGACTCCCGAATGTCGCCGTAATGCAGTGAGCTTGTCGGCGATGGCATGCCTGCACGCGAGCAGGCACGCTCCAGCGCCAGGTGGTCAGCAAGTCCGCCAGTCTCCAACACGTAGCAAACTGCGGCATCCGAGAATGTGTAGAGATCGGCCGGGGAATCGGGTTGGATCGCCGGCCGGGCCCATATCGAAAAGATTTTGCCCGCCAGCCAGTACAGCGGACGGGCAATGAGACCCGCAATGTTCATGGCGAGTCAGTCTACCCAAAAATATGGGCGTGATCGGACAGATCTAGTTGTCGAGCGCGTCGTCGAGCTCGTCTTTCTTGTCCATGATCTGATCTTCGGCGTCTTCTGCCTTATCCAGCGCGTCATGATAGGCATCGCCGAGCGCATCTTCGCCGTCCTTGACCATGTCGCCAGCCGCATCCATAGCATCACCAGCTGCGTCGCCGGCGGCCTCCATAGCATCGCCAGCCGCGTCCGTAGCATCGCCGGCAGCTTCAACTGCCGCATCGGCCGCGTCGTCCATTTTGTCAGCAACGTCCGACCCCGTGGCGTCGTCGGATGACCCTCCACAGCCTACAAACGCCAAGCAAATGGCTAAAAATAGATACCTCATAGTTTTCCTCCCAATTTCTTCGATGGACTCGCCAGGCCGTCTGTCGCGTTGTTATTTTGTCTTGCTCATCTTGATATGCGCTCGACAAATGCCGTCAGGTAGCCACTGATTTCTTCAATATTCGACGTTAACCGGTGGTCGCCGTCGATCAGGTGCAATTCGGCCCGACAGTTTCTAGCGAAACGAATACTGTTTTCAACCGGCACAATATCATCACGCCAGCCGTGCACAATGCAAATTGGCATGCTGGGCGGCTCCGGCGTCAGCGCCTCAAATCCGGGCATATAGTAGGCTGGCGCCAGCACGAACAGCCCTGCTGCACCCAATGCCTCGGCTGCCGCCGTCGCGACATATCCGCCCATACTAGATCCCACGAGTATCAACGGGTCGTCGATATCCGCCGCCACGGCAAGCAGTTTGTTGACGCGCTCGGTTGGATCAGCGATGCCCTGGTAGTCGATACTGTCGGCCGCGCAGCCTCTCGATTTGACAAGATCTGCCATCGCACGGATTTTCGTGCCCCACGGGCCACTCTCCTGGCCATGAGAAAACAAGACGGTGGTCATATCAGTGTCGTCCTATCAATTCCGTCATATCAATATCCCGTCTCCACTGTCACACAATTCCTCGAGATGTCTTGCGATTAGCCAGTCGCGATCCTGGCCCCAACAAACCCAGTCGCCGATACGTACCGTCGGCACACCCCAAGAACCCGAACCCATCATCGCCGCACGATTTTTCTCGGCACGCTGCCGCCAGCTGTCATTTTCCAGCGACGCCAATACTTCCGGCCAGAAAAGGCCGACTCGTCCCGTGATTTTGCGCAATCCCTCATCAGTCGTGACATCCATCGCCTTGCTCCAGATCGCTATGCCGGCGTGCAGCACGAATTCGCGTTCGCGACGCTCCGCCTTAGCGTAATCAAAGACTGCCATCAATCGTTCGATGCCAGGGCCGACCGGGTCCGACATTTTGCCGAACGGAATGCCGCGGCGATGCGCCTCGCGGCTTGCGTCCGTTGCGATGTAAAGCAGCTTGGACCGCGGTACTTGCATGCCGCGCATCACCATCGGCATAACGGGCCGAATCTTGATCGTAACGCCGAACGCATCTGCAATCTCAAACGTGCGGGTCAGCGAAAGATACGAGTACGGGCTTCGAAACGAATAAAATAATTCGAGCGGCGGGAGCTCCCTGGCCGCTGCCAGTGGTTTAACCGGGAGGTTGGCTTGCATCACTTGGCGAATCGACGCGATCCGTGGTGCGAGCCCAGGCTCTCGCGCCGCACCGAGGCTATCGAGTCGATCGGCCAGATAATGCAATCGATCCACGCCCCAATACCACTCACCGCCGTAATGCATCATTGCCGTGTTGTAGTGCCCCAGTCGGACTAAGCGTTGCTGATTTCTTTTCAGCATTTCGTCGGCGCCACCAGTGCCAGTCGCTTCTTCGGATCGCCTCGCGACGGCCTCCGAATCCCCACGCCAATATGCCGTTATGGCCTGTATCAGTTCTTCATCGAGATCGTCGCTTGATTGCCGTGACGCGAGCGCGTCGAGTAATGCACGTCGATGCTCGACCGGAGGGCTGCCGCCACGATCCAAGAACGGGATGCCGAGCTCGCGCGCCAGCCGCCGACTATCGAGCAACGCATACTCCGGATAGAGCTGTGGTGCCGGGCGAAACCCATCCTTGATAGCTTCGGTCAAGAACAGCTGCAACTCGACATTGTAGTGATCTTTGAATTCATGCAGATAGCTGCACAATAGATACGAATATGGGTCATCGAGCTCGATGAATATCGACACTGTATGGGGGCGCCCGCCAAGCTTGCGACGCAGCTCGGTCAGCCAGCGTCGAACGTTTAGATACGCATTGCTAAAGACCAAATTTAGGACAAATGAGCGTAGTTTATTTTTGAAGCTCAAGATTCATCCCATGCTGACGTGGGCTTCCACAGCAATTCGTCGAGATCCGGCTGCCAGCGGTACCTGTTCATGTCGATGCGGCCGGCGGAGACTGTCACGCCCTCTATGATAAGGCGGTTCTGCTGTCGTTCAAATTGCGGGCCGTTCTTGTCGAACGCAATCCGTCCTGATGACTGCACGACCCGGTGCCATGGTACTGCGTGCCCTTTCGGCAAGTGCCTTAATGTGTAGCCCACTTGTCGCGCGCCACGATGAATGCCCGCGATTTCGGCGATTTGACCGTAGCTCGCCACTCGACCCTTCGGGATTTCGCAAACTGTCTCACGAATACGCTGCATACGAGTAGACGAATCCAAACGCTTACTCCGAACGCAGCCGCGCCTGAATTTCGCGCTTGGCGTCGCTCAAAACCGTATCGCGATCGAGGCTATCGAGAATGTGTTGTACAACCTTTTTCGGACCCGACTCGCCCCAGGATTTGCCCTTCGAAAGGTACTCCGCGGCAACTCGACCAACAATTAGCGTACTGTAGTATGCGACGGCGCCTTGCGCGGCCGCCGTAGCAACCGTCGATAGACCGGCCGTGCCCAGCTTTAGTGCTGACGAACCCAGATGTATCGCCCACACAGTCGCCATTATCGCCGCGGACTCGGCCGCAATCACTCCGACGAGAGAACCTGCTTCTCTTTGGCTCAGTGGTAAACCGTAAACACGTGACAAATGTACAACCATGCCAACATCGATGAATGCGGCGGCGAACAGATCGGCGACTGGAACTGGATTAAAAGCAACCGCAATTCCTTTGCCGACGCAGTAAGTCCGAACAAGCTTGTCACCAATCTCGCGTCGTGCAGCGAGTATTCGCTTGCCGACTTGATCGCTTAAATCCGACGCGAACAAACTCGCGTTTAGTGCCGCCAGCGTTTTTCCCTCGGCATCGAGAATGTCCCAGAGCTTTATGCGCAGCGCTTCGATGTCGGGCGTGCGCTGCCGCTCAGTGGTCTCCTCCGCCCCATTGACATCGACCTCAATGACGGTTTGTGACCTCGGTTCAGCAGCGACGGCGATAATATGATCTGGTTGTACGATTCCATCGGTTCGCCGACGCAGTGTCTCGAGTAGCCGCCGCGTTTCCTCTACTGTAAACAGGTCTACCTTGTTCAACGCGACGATGACGGGTCGCCCCTTCGATAACAGTGATTTAAGCGCATCGAGTTCGGTCTCAGTAATGTCGCCGTCAACAACGAAGATGACCAGATCAGAGCGTTGCGTGACTTCGCGCGCAAGCCGCTCGCGCTCCTCGCCGCCGGCTTCATCGAGGCCGGGCGTGTCAATCAAGTACACGCCGCCGGCCTGCACCTCGTCCCACGGCTCGATCGCCGAACGTCGCGTTTCGCCGTGCAGTGGACTGACAGCAAATGCCTGCTTGCCGATCAGCGCGTTCAGTAGCGACGACTTGCCCGTGCTAACACGGCCGAAAACAGACAAATGAATGTGACCATGCTCGAGCTTGTCGAGCATGCTCTTAACAGCGTCGTAGTCGTGCGACAGCGATTCCCGAACGCCGGCCGGCAACCGAGTGTCGTTGATCAGTTCGCGCAGTGACTCCCGAGCGAGCGTCAGATGATCCGGTTCATCGCCGTCACTCGCGACTGGGCTTTTCTTCCAACGCCATTTTGGCAACATGGCGAACGCCCGCTTCAAGATGTTCATTAATGCCTTCCTCGAATTCCTGTGCCGCTTTCTCCGGTACAAGTTCGCCGTGTTTCGTCAGTGTCAGTACCAAACTTCGCCCTAGTGCATCGAATATCAACCCGTACGCAACCGCGTGCACGAGACCGCCCGCAACAGTACCGATGCCCGGGAACGCTTTGAGTCCGTTACCGGCTACCGCAAGCGACAGCGGCAATGCACGGCCAACACGACTTTGACTGAGCGTCAAGAATTCCTCAACATCCAAATCGCGGGGCACGGCCCCGTACAGTTTGCACAGCTCCTGCGTCATTGTCGTACCGATGTAGCCTTGAATCAGTATGTCGGTTCCAGGGCTAACCGCCGCCAGCGACCCGACGATCGCTTTGCGCGTTGAGTTTCGAATAATTTGCTCCGATCGCTGCTTACGATAGATCGCCTCTGCGTCGGCAAGTTTATCCGCGGCTAATTGAAAAACGGCGCGGTCGCGAAGCGCGTCGAGTGGCTGTTCGCCGTCCTCGAGTAAATGATTGATTGCGACGACTAGTACTCCGATATCCGCCGATCGCTGGCGGCGCGTTTGGATTTCGGAACCATCATCTCTGCGCTCGACGACATCAACCTCGCCGCCGGCAGAAACCGCCACGACACGATCTCGCGTGACCGTACCGCCAATATCTTCGAGGCGCGCCAACAGCCGGTGCATCAAACTTGCCTGTTCGTCGACATTGAACCGATCCGCTTTGTTCATTACCAGCACCATCGGCTTGCCGAGTGCGAGTAAGTGTCTTACGGAATCAGTTTCGGTGCGCGTCAGATCGCTGTCGCAAACGAACATCACGACATGCGACCGCCGCGCCTCTTCCAGGGCCATTTCGTCGAAACCCTCGTCGTGACCCCCAGTACCCGGAACGTCGGTCAGCAATATTTCGGCTCCGGATTCATTGCGCCAACGATAGTGATGAATGTCGTCCGTTGACCCGCCGACGACGTCTATCTTGACGTCGGCCTTGGGAACCAATGCCTTGATCAGCGAGCTTTTCCCGGTGCTGACTTCACCAAAGAAACAAAGGTGAATTGCACCGCTTTCACGGCGTCCTGCGAGCTCCTGTAATTCGGCCTGCGCATGGCTGACGTCGATGCCGGCCGATTCGGCCTCCAACAGCCGCGACTCGATGTCCTCACGTGACAGTGGCTTCGCTGACGCCGGTTTTGATGGTTTGATCTTGCGGCGGATGACCAGGCGCCAGATCAGCACTAACGCCAAGATGACGATAGCAGACATTACGCCGATATAGGCATACAGCAGCGCCGGTGGGCCCTTGGCAAGTCGATCCCAAATGTTCAGGGCCGACTCGGTCACAAACAGCAGCGCACCGGTCGCAATAACAAAGACAACCAGAATTGCGATCGTAAGCGCGATTCGAATAACACGATCTAATTTCATCGACAGCAGGTTGCATTATTCTAGGCGGCAAGGCCAGCGACAGAAGCGACGGATCGAGGCTTCGACCGCTGTGACTGGCAGGCTCCGCATCGGAAGTAAAGCGCAGCGTAGCGAGCCATGAGGTCAAGAAGCCCCACAACCGCTGTCGTGCCAGAATTTCGCTACTGGGTAGAATCGGCTGACAGCAGCCTGTGATTGACTACACCATAAAGCCGAGGTCTCTCGCAGCGAAGTTATTGATGTTGGGCGCGACAACGCCGAGATCTGCATCATCGACACCAAACCATTTCGCCAGCGTGGCGGCAAACTGATCCGCCGATGTAGACGGAATTATCCGACCACCGCCGACGTCTTCTGGACCATCGATTTGCAGCAGTGGATAGCTGCCGTACATGCGCTGACCGAATACCGCGTCGCCGACAACGATCTGGTTGCCGCCCCAAGCATGGTCGGTACCGTCGCCGTTCGACGTTAGCGTGCGACCGAAGTCAGATTGGGTGAACGTGGTGACGCTGTCGGATATGCCGAGCTCGACCGTCGCATCGTAAAACGCCTTGATGCCGTCACTGATGCCGCCGAGCAGGCCCGGTTGATTCTGGATTTGATCGTCGTGTGAATCGAATCCGCCCATTGCGACGAAGAAAATCTGCCGCTGCATTTGTAACTGATCGCGGACTGCGATTAAGCGTGCGACTGTACGTAGCTGTGTGCCGAGCTGACTCTGCGGGAACACGGTGTTGAGCTGCGGCGCCGACGCGATCGCCGCAGTGACGGTTTCTGCCGCATCGATCGCACGCTTCTGCACGTCGGCAAAGCCACGCTCATAGATCGAATCATATTGTGCGTCGACGACACGCCGAAATGCTTCGCGCTGCTGGAACAGAATATTGTTCGGATCCAGTGAGAAGCCTTCAAACTGAATCGGCCCGCCGGGCCCCATCACATAAGCGACCGTTTCGTCCGCCGACTGGAACAGGTTGGATCCGAACAACGAGGCGTTGGTCGCCATCTGCTGATCAGCAACACTAGTTCGAATCAGGTCCGCCATGCGCCCTGCCCAGCCGGTGCTACTCGGGGCATTGCCACGCAAGGACTGCCACTGATCCTGTTGATCGTTGTGCGAAAAGAGCTGTGGCGGCAACGTCACCGAGCCCTGGAAGAATTCATCTTTGGTCGTTGGCTCCACCAGCGGGCCGACATTTGCAACGAACGCCGCAGCGCCGTTTTGAAACAGCGTTTGCATGCCAGTTGCAGACGGATGCAGACCGAAATCCACGACATCGGGGACCGCCGGCGTAATCGGCAATAGATCGGCTTGCGCCACCGCGAGATTCTGTCGCGCCTGCGCATAGACGTTGTATTCAGCGTCGCTGCTCGGAACAAGTAAATTGAACGAGTCATTGCCACCGAACAAAAACACACATACCAGTGCTCTGTAATCCGTGAAGTTGCCGCCGCCGCCAACAACCTGCGAGTAAGCTACGCCCGGAGTTGCTGCAAACGCAGCTGCTGCCGCGCTGCTCTTTACCAGAAAGTCTCGTCGATTAATTTTTTTCATCGTCTTTCTCCTTGCAGCAGCGCTTACATTTGATAGGCAAATTCGGGCGACGTGACGACAAAATATATCGTCTCCGCAGCGCGAACCGCCGAATCTTCGAGTGGAATTAATGCAAGCATGCCGGCGATTTCCGTTCGCAGCGTGTCTGATATCTGCCCCGCCAGCAGTTTCTCGGCAACCATGTCGATCAACGCATTAGCGTCATCGGCAATCGCCATCTCCTCGGCGAAGTCGATATAGATATCGTCATCCTGAAGGTCTGTATTCGTTTGATTCAATGCGAAACACTGGAAGAACATGAAATTTGTAAACAAAGTATTCAGGTACTCCGTTGCGATCTGGAGTTCCGGTGCGACGAGGCTCGCATTGCGAATCTCACCGGGCGGCGCATGAAACGGACTAAAGAAATTGAATACGGACGGTGACTGTAGCGGGCCCTGCCCAAACAGAATGTACGCTGCTTGCAGCGGATACCGGCCACTTATCGATACCGCATCGTAGGAACGCCACAGCTGCGTCACGCGAAGTATCGGCTCTTTCACCTTACCGTCGATTTCCATGTGCAACGCCGGCCGCGCTTCGGCATCCATCAGAATCGCCTTGACGACCGCGCCGATGTCGCCACGTACACCGGTGCCGTTGTTATTGAACACACTCGCGACACGATCGACGTATCCGGGCGACGGGTTGCTGGTCGTCAGTCGCTGTATCAGGCGAATCGCGATGAACGGTCCGACGTTCGGATGATTAAATACGTTATCCAACGCGTCGCTAAGGTCTTGGTCACCGAGCTGCCCTGCCGGGATCATTTCACCGTTTAGCACCTGCTTCGCGCCGGTGTCGTGGAAGGCCGGATACAGCTGCATTGGAATGACTTGGTTCGAATCCGTCTGCCTTGCCTGCTGGAAGCTCGGTGATCCGGCGTAGGTCCAGCCGGTGTAGACGTGTGCGAATCCTTCAATGATCGCCTGATCATAGGTCGGTATCGGCTGATTTTGCGCATCGAGAACTTGTGTGCCGTCGTTGTTCAAAGCAACCAGACCGATCGAGAACAACTGCATTAGTTCGCGTGCGTAATTTTCGTCGGGGCGAATATTCAACGCCGGATTCGGCTTTTCGTTACCGAGCATGCTCAGGTACACGCCCATCGATGGATGCAACGTCACCTCTTCGATCAAGTCTCGATAATTTCCAAACGCGTTCTCTGCCAGCATGTCGTAGTAGTCGGCGAGCCCGTAGGGTGTGTTCGTCAGCGCACCAAGCTGTGACACGACCATGATTTCGGACAAGGCGAACGCGACACGCTGGCGAAGCTGATCTTCGCCGTGCAGCACGTTTCGAAACCAAATGTCTACGCGATCGGGTTGCAGTTGAAACAAAAATTGTGGGCGCGGCAATGCCTGCAAGTGCGGCAGTTGTAGCGACGCCGGCTTCGTCAGCTGGTCGTCGATCCACGCCTCGATGCCCATGTCGATAACTACCTGCGCGTCAGCTTCGGTCGCCCCGAAGCTGCTCTGGTTCAGGAATTGGTATGCCTCTAATTTCATGACAGGCGGCGGCGGTGGCGGGGGTGGTGGACCGGGTGGTGGCGCATCGGCGCCGCCACCGCCACAACCGGCCAGCGTAAGAGCAAAGGAAACTGTGATCGATATCAGTCGTAGTATTCGCATAGTCCTGTCCCGTCTGCGAGCGTCGAGAGCAAGCGAGTTGTGCCGATCTTATTCGTTCTGGCGCTGCCGCTTCCGGTACTCAGTAGCACTTTTCCTCTATTTATTTTCAGTTGCCTCGAGGACGGCAATCTGTTCGCTCGTCAATAGGTTCTTCAGCCGCACCAGCATTGCCATTTGCTGTTTTTTGACCTGATTTTCAGCCAGTAGTGCGGCGTTCGCGTGCTCGATAACGGAGTCCTCGTCAATCGGCGTTTTGTCCAATTCTTCCATGATTTTCAGATAAGCCTCACGCATGTCCCATTCGTGTTCCGCAACGTTTGACTGTACTTCGACGACGGCTGCTCGGATTTTCGTGAACTGCTCCTTGCTAAGATCAAGCTCTGCCTGATTCTCGAGGATCACGTTTGGCGGAAACAGCTTGCCTTTGAAGACATCATCCTTGTTCTGAGCCACCGCGGCCGTTGCGATGCCGAAACACGCTATCAACGTGAAAATTAATCCTAAAACCCTGTGTCCCTGTTTCATAGTAACGCTCCTTCGGCCGGTTTGGTTGACTCGAGCAACACCGGCAATTCCTGATATATGTCAAATTCGTGAGTGGGTAGCAGCACGTCACTGGGCGCCGACCAATCGGTTGAGTCCATCAGTTCGGCCACCTGTAACAATTTCGGCAAAGCGGGGGAATCTGGCGTCGGCGCGCCGGCGTTAATCATGAACACTACGGCTACGGCAACTGCCGCGACCATGGCCGCACCCGCGAGTCCGGCATATTGCCGTTTTGAGTCCCTGCGCCGACGTTCGGCAGCCGCAAACACTGCGTCGAACGGCGGCGTTTTGTCTTTGCTTTCAAGCGAAGATTTGAGCGCGGTTGCAAGTCGCTTCTCCCAGTTGCTGGTGTTTCCGTTTTCGTCATTCATTTCATATCGTCCGCTAATGATCCGAGTGCGGCTCGCAATGCCTTTTTTGCGCGGTCGTAATGCACACGCCCGGTGCCGGTGGTGATACCCATGACCGATGCTGCTTCTTCGATCGTCAGCTCGCGGCAAAAGACCAGTTCTATGATGTCTCGCTGTCGGACCGGCAAATGTCTGACGGCCAGCCACACGTCGCTGTTGCGATCCGGCTCTTCCGGCAAGAACGAGTCATCGGCGTTCGCCGCATGTTCGCGGACCAGTCGCAGTCGCGTTGCCAGGCGCCGGTAACGACTTCGCGCCAGATTTTGCACGACCGAGAACACAAAGGTTTTCAAGGTCGACTTTTTCCGAAAAAGCGCGTTGCCACTCAAGAGCTCCACATAAGCCTGCTGCATTATGTCCTCCGCTGCTGCCCGATCGTAATTACAGCGGGAGAGGGCCCAGCCGAATACCTGGCCGTGAATCGCTTCCAGTGCCGAGCGCGTGATCTCAGGGTTATTTTCCAGAGCATCTGCGTCTCTCATGACCCCTCCCACAAGCTTGGTGGCATAGGACCGATGCTTATATGACAGACTTCGGTTGCGACATTGCCGCCGGCAAGCGACTTTACATAATAAAAATGTTTCAGGCGCAGTCCTGGGCCACCGGCGCAAATGCTGTGGTGGCTACCCGACAGCCCAGCACCGTTTGGTGCAGCGTGAACGAGATTGGCTCGCCACTACCGGTCGGTTGAAAGACCAACAGTATCGTCACGCCATGCTCCAGGCGATTTTCTCGATTCGCGAGACCGGCATCGCATTGCACGACATAGCGTTCCGTCGCGAACGCGCCGATGTCATACAGATCAGCAAAATAGCGCCGCACCTGTCTCTGAATGCGCTCGGTCAGCTTTTTGTCCGCTTTTTCGAACATCGTCCAGCGCGTCGCAAGATCGATGGTATTAATCACGCGCAGACACAACCTCCGTACCGACAAGCTGGCAAAAACGCGATGCGACTCACTACCACGACTCATCGTTATCGAACTATAGAGACGCGACCGACCAGCCGTCGTGGTTGTGATCGCGTTTATGCCAGCGCGCGACAAACTCAGTACGTCTTTTTCACTGATCTCATGACAGGGCTCGATGTTGCGATCGAAGCAGAGTGCATCGACATCGAGTCTATGCCACGGCCCATAAGTTCGGTCGAGTTTGCACAGCAATCCAGCAAGTGCGCCGCCGACAACGCGTGGCGATTGATCATGGTCACGACGCAAGCGCATGCGTGGAAAGTAACTGACAATATTCGGACTATCGTAACCGAGCTTGGAAATGCTGTTCACGGCACCATCGGCATCGTCTGCAGCCACAGGTGGATCAACGATCAGCATCGCACCCCGCTGCCGGCAGTAAAGTTCTGCCGCGAGTATGGCGGCTGGCCCCGGATCGACGC
>JAOTZC010000001.1 GCA_029861535.1 Gammaproteobacteria bacterium | reverse complement strand
CGGCTCTATGGATGATCTTGATGCAGCATCCCTAGACGACGTGCATGAGTGGTTCAACAGCTATTACGGCGCGTCAAACGTCGTGTTGGTGCTCGCCGGAGATATCAGCATCGCGGACGCGAAGGAGAAGGTCGAGTTTTACTTTAGCGAGGCACCGACCGGAATTCCACTGTCCTATCCGCAGCAATGGATCCCACATCTGCCAGAGAATCGCAAAGAAGTGATGTATGACCGTGTCGGACAGACCCGAATATCGCGCGTCTGGGCCTTGCCGGGTCTCAACGACAAAGATACGACGTTGATGTATCTCCTTAACCAGACATTGGTGGCAAACAAGAATTCGCCGCTTAGAAGAAAGCTTGTCGACGAATTGCAGTTGGCGACGCAAGTCTCCGGACGAGCATCTGGCCAAGTTATCAGTGGTGAGTATGGGCTGACGATTGACCTGCGCGAAGGCGTCACGCCGGAGCAGGTGATGCCGATTGTCGACGACGTGATCGCGGAATATTTGGCAAGTGGACCCGATAATCAGCTACTCGAAAACGCCAAGCTCGCGGTTAATATGTTCATGATCGGCGCACTTGAGACAACGTCATCGATCGGCCGAATTCTCGCGGAGGGTTACCTGTACTCGGACGATCCGCTGTATATCAATACTGAACTCGAATGGCTGAATGCGGCAACAGTCGATCAGATTCGTGACACGGCCAATCGCTGGATGACGCGGGGGTACTACGAGCTGACTGTACTGCCATTTCCGGAATATGCGAGCGAGGAACCGCGTGTAGATCGTTCCACTATTCCGCAGATCACGGCAGACTCGGATATTCGTTTTCCGGCGATCGATTCGACCGTACTCGATAATGGCATGACGTTGGTCGTCGCTAGGCGCGGTGGAATACCTATCGTCGATATCACACTGCGGGTCGGAACTGGCGCGATGGCAGCACCTTTGGATGCGCCGGGGCTCGCGACGTTTGTGTTTGCGTTACTGGATAAAGGCACACAGAAGTACGACGCGAATGAATTGGCGGCCGAGCGCGACAAAATTGCGATGGCGGGTCGGTTTCAGGCGGGAACCGAGAACAGCTCGTTCAGCTATCGGGTCATGAATACCGAACTAGACAGATCCCTCGAACTGACGCATGAGATGCTTAGGCATCCGACATTCCCGGACGACGAGCTCGGCAAACTCAAACAACAGATTAGCGGCTGGCTCGCGACCTTGCGGAAGGCGCCGTCGAGCGCCTCAGGCAGCTTGTTCGAGCGAGCAATCTATGGTCCGGACGGTGCTATGGGTGCCGTGTGGACGCCGGAGTATCTCGAACAAGTGGATCGCGCCAATCTCGAGGCGTTTTATCGACGTGAAATTGCGCCTGACAATATTACGCTCTATATGATCGGCGATATCGACATCGATACTGCACGGAACGCAGTCAATGACGCGTTCGGCAAGTGGAAACGCAGCAACAATTCGGCGCGTCAGCCCATTGGCAAAGCCCCGGACGTGAAGTCACGCGTTATTCTTGTCGATCAGCCGGGCGCGGCATCGAGTACGATTTCGGCTGGCCACGCACTTCCACCGTTCGATCCCAAAACCTCGACTGAATTGTCAATACTCAATGCAGTGTTCGGCGGCAATTTTGAGTCGCGACTGAATATGAATCTACGAGAAGACAAAGGCTGGTCGTACGGTTATCGCTCCGGCATTCAATCGAACCACAGTGGTGATCAATTACTGGTGATGCGTGGGCAAGTACAGACGGACAAAACAGCCGATAGCATGCAGGAAATCATGCGCGAGTATGTTGAATTCGCATCCGTGCGGCCGCCAACGGCGATCGAAGTCGATCGGCTCAAGGCAAATCGCATCCGATCGCTGCCGGGCTCGTTTTCGACGAATCGTGGATTTCTGGCGAGTATGGTTGCTTCGGACAGCTTCGGCTTGCCGTATGACTATGCGGAGGGCCGAGCCGATCGGATCGAGGCTGTGTCGGTCGAAGGCATTACTGAGCGGGCGCGCAAGCTGATGGATGCGGACAAGCTAAGTTGGGTTGTGGTTGGCGATCTCGAAATGATAGAGGAATCGGTGCGCTCGCTTGGCTATGGCGAAGTCGAAGTCTGGGACGCGTTCGGTAAGCGGCTGCGGTAGACTCTATACCCGAGAAGAATAAAAGGGGCTCTCCGTGAAGCGATTACTAGTGGCCATTCTGGCCGCCACATTGCTGGCTGCTTGTGAATCCGAGCCGGCCGACGACAGAACAGCATCGTTTACAAGCATCTACAAAGCGAGATCGAGTGGCGCGACGTTGTTGCGCGGCGCTACCGTGCTGACTGGCACTGGAGAACGCTTAGACAACAGTGATGTTTTGATCGTCGATGGCAAGATTGTCGAAGTCGGTGAGGGTTTGAGCCACGACGGTGCAGAACTTGTCGACGCCGACGGGAAATGGCTGACTCCAGGCGTCATCGATGTGCACTCGCACCTGGGTGTATACCCATCTCCGAGTACAGAATCTCATTCGGATGGCAACGAAATATCGGCGCCGGTAACCGCTGAAGTCTGGGCCGAGCACAGCGTGTGGCCGCATGACCCCGGGTTCGTGGCGGCACTCGCCGGCGGCGTGACATCGATGCAAATCCTGCCCGGTTCGGCGAACTTAATGGGCGGCCGTGGTGTTACCTTGAAAAACGTTCCGGGACGGAGCGTTATGGAGATGAAGTTCCCTGCCGCGCCGCACGGTTTCAAGATGGCCTGCGGCGAGAATCCAAAGCGCGTCTACGGCGGTCGCGGTGTGGCACCGACAACCCGTATGGGCAATGTTGCAGGCTACCGGGCTGCGTGGATAGAAGCCGCTGACTATCGCGACAAAATGGCGGCCGCCGCTGACGGCAAGGGTGAGGCGCCTACCCGCGATTTAAAGCTCGAGACACTCGCTGGTGTCCTTGATGGCGAAATCTTGGTGCACAATCATTGTTATCGCGGTGACGAAATGGCGGTCATGCTCGATATTGCTAAAGAGTTCGGTTACAAAATTTCAGCATTTCATCATGCCGTCGAGGCATACAAGATCGCCGACCTGCTCGCGGAAAACGATACTTGCGCCGCGATGTGGGCCGATTGGTGGGGTTTCAAGATGGAAGCATACGACGGCATACGCGAAAATGCCGCGCTAGTTGAGATCGCAGGCGCTTGTGCAATCATTCATTCTGACAGTGGAATCGGTATACAGAAACTAAATCAAGAGACGGCTAAAGTCATCGGCGCCGCTGCGCGTAGCGGCGTTGATATCCTGCCGGAAGTCGCGATTCAGTGGATCACCAAAAACGCGGCGAAATCACTCGGCATCGACGACGTAACAGGCACACTCGAAGCAGGCAAGATGGCCGATGTGGTTCTATGGAACGGCGACCCATTCAGCGTGTATACGCGCGCCGAACGCGTATACGTTGACGGCGCGCTGGCATACGATCGCAACAATCCATCTATCAATCCCGTCACAGATTTCACGTTGGGTACTGCCGCGTCCGCCGGAGGTGCACAATGAAGCCGCTAATAGTTGCGACTCTATTGGGATTGCTGACCTCCGTGTCGGCTGCACAGACAATTGCAATCGTCGGAGGAACCGTGCACACGGTCGGCCCACAAGGGTCGATTGAAAATGCCACCGTCATTATCACAGATGGACGCATTGCCGCAGTTGGTTCCGACATCAAGCCGCCGGACGGTGCTAACGTTATCGATGCAAGTGGCAAAGTCGTCACCCCAGGATTGTTTACGCCTGATGGCTACCTTGGGCTTGTCGAAGTCGGCCTTTCGGCTGGGCCGCTGGATGCCGTGCAACGCGGTGAGCAGTTCACAGCAAGCTTCGATGTCGCCGAAGCATTCAATCCACGTTCGACACTGATTGCGATCAATCGCATCGAAGGTATCACTCGTGCATTGATCGTTCCGCGAGCTGCCGAACCGGATCTACTGGGTTACACGAGCAACGTCATTTCCGGTCTTGCTGCGGTTGTCAATCTGAGTGGCAACACGAATAGTCTCGATCGTCGTGCGGCAGCGCTCGTCGTTAATCTCGGCGAAGGCGGTGTCGCGTATGCGGGCACGTCGCGCGCATCGGCGCAGTTATTGTTGCGTAATGCGCTGGATGAGGCGCTTGACTATCGAGAGCATGGCGATGCATTCGAGCGCGGCCAACACCGGGACTACACGCTGAGTCTTACCGACCTTGAAGCACTACAGGGCGTCATCGCAGGTGACATCCCACTATTTGCTAACGTCGATCGTGCGAGTGACATTGCAGCGTTAATTCGGCTAAGCGATGACTACAACATTCGCGCCATCGTCAGTGGTGGTGCCGAGGCATGGATGCATGCGGAAGAACTCGCGGCGGCGAAAATTGCCGTTATTCTGGGGCCAGCCGATAATCTGCCGGCCAACTTCGATCGCATCAACGCACGGTCCGAGTCTGCGGCAATACTGGCGGCTGCGGATGTGCGGGTCATGTTTGCCGATGGCGACGGTCACACACACAATGCACGAAATATCATGCAGTCCGCCGGAAATGCAACCGTCGCCGGACTGTCTTGGGATGACTCACTTCGAGCGATCACGCTGACGCCAGCGGAAGTCTACGGTGTCGCGGATCGAGTGGGCAGTATTGAAGTCGGAAAAATCGCCGATGTCATTATTTGGCCCGCTGATCCGCTGGAGCTAACCAGTTATCCGGACCAGGTGTTCATCAATGGCAAGTCGCTGCCGATGACGAGTCGTCAGACTTTGTTGCGCGATCGTTACCGGGACATCACATCCGACGAGCCGCCGGCCTACAGGAACTAGTCGATATAGATTGTTGCCGGATGCTCGAGCATCTCTTTAATGCGTTGAATCATCGCAGCCGCGTCGTAGCCGTCAACAAAGCGGTGATCAAACGATGACGATAAATTCATCATCAAGCGCACAGCAACCTGGCCGGTCAGGACGACAGGACGTTCAACGGCACGATTGACGCCAATGATGCCGACCTCTGGCAAGTTGATGACCGGAGTCGACGCGATGCCGCCCAGCTTGCCGAGACTCGTGATTGTTATCGTTGACCCACTTAGCTCGTCTTTCTTGGCGCTGTTATCACGCGCGGCGCTCGATACGCGACGAATTTCTGCGGCAAGGTTATCGAGCGAGCGTGCCTCGGCATGTCGAACCACCGGAACCTTCAGCCCGTCAGGCGTCTGGGTCGCGACACCCAGGTGCACCGCTTCGTGCTGCACGATGGTATTGCGGTCCTTGTCGTAGGTTGCATTGCACTGCGGAAACTCTCGCAAGGCCTTAATCAATGCTAGCCCTAAGAATGGCAGTATGGTCAGGCGCTCCGACGTCGTCTGTCGACGCTCATTTAGATGTTTGCGCAATGCCTCAAGTTCGGTGATATCGATTTCTTCGACATACGAAAAGTGTGGAATCTCACGCTTCGACGCGCTCATGCGTTCGGCGATCATGCGCCGCACACCGATGACCTTGGTTTCCTTGACCCCGGTAGCCGCTTGCCGCCGGCCGATGTCGGGCTTTGTTGTTGCAGCACCACTTTGATCGCGGTAATCGTCGAAGTCTTGGCGCAGAATCCTGCCACCAGGTCCGGTACCCGGCACCAACATCAGGTCGATGCCCGCTTCCTTGGCGCGGCGGCGGATTGCCGGAGATGTAATAACGCGCATGCGGTCAGGCTGCGGCGCGTCGCTTGTCGATTCGGTGCGTACGCGGTCAGTCGCTGCGGCATTCTTCTGCGTAGTTTCCTCGGCAGGCTTCGCGGCAGTTTCGTGGGTGGAGGCCAACTCAAGCGGTGCGCCAGATCCGTTAGTGTCAAACACGACCAACGCCGCGCCGACAGCAACGATATCGCCGGGCTCGCCGGCGAGCTTGATGACTTTGCCGCTTACCGGCGACGATAATTCGATGGCAGCTTTGTCGGTCATCATCGTGCCAACGAGGTCTTCTTCACTGACCTGGTCACCGACTTTGATAAACCATTCACCGATCTCAGATTCGACCGTGCCTTCGCCAAGATCCGGCAGCTTGAAAACGTATTCACTCATGCGGCAGCCTCCATCACGCGCCGGATGCCTGCGGCAATGCGCTTCTGTCCGGGAAAGTACTGCCATTCGAACGCGTGCGGGTACGGCGTGTCCCAGCCAGCCACCCGGCTAACCGGCGCTTCGAGATAATAGAAGCAATCTTTTTGAATCGTTGCCGCGAGTTCGCCGCCGTAGCCACCGAAACGCGTAGCTTCATGTGCAATCATACAGCGGCCGGTTTTTTTCACGGAGTCTGTAATCGTTGTTACGTCGAGCGGCGACAACGAACGTACATCGATAATTTCGGCGTCGACACCCATCGCATCGGCGGCCGCGGTGGCAACATGTACCAACGTACCGTAAGTAATGATGGACAACTCCGAGCCTTCACGTGCGATCTCGGCCGTACCGATCGGCACAGTGTAGTGGCCGTCTGGAACCTCGCCTTTTGGATGCGATGCCCAGGAGACCGCCGGTTTTTCGGGGTCGCCGTCGAAGGGTCCGTTGTAAATACGTTTGGGCTCGAAAAATACGATTGGATCATCCGACTCAATGGACGCGATCAGCAGCCCCTTTGCATCGTAGGGGTTCGACGGCATGACGGTCTTGATGCCGCTGACATGGGTAAAAATGGCTTCCGGAGATTGCGAGTGCGTCTGGCCGCCGTGAATGCCGCCGCCACAGGGCGTACGAATCGTCACCGGCGAAAAGAACTCGCCACAAGATCGGTAGCGGAGCCGCGCGAGTTCGGAGACGATCTGATCGAATCCCGGATAAATGTAATCGGCGAACTGAATTTCGGCAATCGGTCGAAGACCGTTGACACCCATGCCGATGGCTGCGCCGATAATACCGCCTTCGGCGATCGGTGCGTCGATGACGCGGTGCTCTCCGAATTTGCGCTGCAGCCCGTCGGTGCAGCGGAACACGCCGCCAAAGAAACCGACGTCTTGGCCGAGAATAATAACGTTTGGGTCCTTATCCATCACGACGTCCATCGCCGAGCGGATCGCCTCGATCATATTCATCTGCGGCATCTAAAGATCGCCTTTGTCGCGGTACACTTCGAGCATGCGCCGCCGTTGTGACTCAAGCCGTTTGGGTGGTTCAGCGTAAACGTCATCAAACATCGATGCCGGATCGAGATACGGGCCTTCGGTCATCGTCCCGTATTGCTGCGCTTCCTTCCATGCTGCGAGAACTTCAGCTTTGAGTTCTTCGATTAGTTTGTCATGCTTTGCTTCGCTCCAATGGCCGTCATGAATCAAATGTTGTTTCAGTCGCTCGATTGGGTCACCGAGCGGAAACGCAGCCCACTCATCCTTGGGCCTGTATTTTGACGGATCGTCACTGGTCGAATGTGGGCCACCGCGATAGGTGACAAGCTCGATCAACGTCGGGCCGCCGCCACGACGTGCGCGGTCGGCCGCCCAAACCGTCACGGCATATACTGCAAGCAAATCATTGCCGTCGACGCGAATACCGGGAATGCCGAGGCCAAGGCCGCGCGCAGCGAACGGCCGGCGCTCACCGCCCGCCGTACCCTGAAAGCTCGAGATCGCCCACTGATTGTTGACGACGTTCAAGATTACCGGCGCCTGATATACGGCCGCGAACGTCAGTGCATGATGAAAATCGGCCTCCGCGGTACTGCCGTCACCAACCCAGGAGGCTGCGATGTGGTCTTCGCCTTTGATTGCGGATGCCATGGCCCAGCCAACCGCGTGCGGATATTGTGTGGCAAGGTTCCCGGAGATCGAAAATACGTTACCGCTCTTGGTGTGATACATGATCGGCAGCTGCCGGCCTTTGCACATGTCTCGAGTGTTGGACAAACACTGACACATCATGTCGACGAGCTGCATGCCGCGATACATATACAAACCCTGATTGCGATACGACGGGAAGCACATATCGCCTGCTCGCAGCGCCATGGCTTGCGCGATAGATACAGCTTCTTCGCCGGTCGCCTGTATATAAAAGGAGATGCGGCCCTGGCGCTGAATTTGCCACATACGTTCGTCGAATACCCGGTTCAGAAGCATCCAGCGAAGCGCGATCTGTAGCTTTTCCGGCTCGAGAACCGGATTCCATGGACCTTTCGCTTCGTGGTCGTCGTCAAGAACGCGAACGAGTTCGTGGCTCAAATATTCGATGTCGCGCGTCTTTGCGCCGACCGACGGCTTGTCAACGCTGCCCGCCGGGCTTAGTTCCAGGTAGCTGAAGTCCGGTTTGTCGCCGGGTCGCGCCGACGGTTTCGGAATATGCAGTCGTGACTTGTTGGCCATTGGCTCCTCTCAGGCAATGCGCCTTGTGTCGGGCGTCGCCGGTGTGCCATTGCTGGCATTCGCGACGATGCGTCGTGCCAGATCGTCAGCAATTTTATTTGTCGGCCGATTAAGTCGTTCGGCGTCAGCAAATATCTTCGTCAAGCGTTCAGGAATCCTGCTCACCTCAATGCGCACCTGGTCTTCCAAACTGCGTGCGAGATATTCTCGCGCGCAACTAATAACTCCGCCTGCATTGATAACGTAGTCGGGCGCATACAGTATGCCTCGTTCGACCAGTCGCTCGCCGTCAATTTCCGCCGACAGCTGATTATTTGCAGCGCCGGCGATGACCCGCGCTTTTATCTGCGGAATAGTTTGCGCACTCAGTATGTTACCTAAAGCGCAGGGCGCAAGTATGTCAACGTCGGCAAAAAGTATCTCGTTCGGCGCGACTTCGGTCACCGGCACAATATTTGCGACTCGGTTGAGATTTTCTCGATTGATATCGGCGACGACGAGACTTGCGCCAGCGTCCGCAAGCAGCTTGCATAGGTGGAAGCCGACATTGCCGACGCCTTGCACGGCCACCTTTACGCCATCCAGCGAGTCGCTGCCAAGGCGAGCTTTTGCGGCAGCTTTCAGACCAAGAAACACACCCATCGCGGTCCACGGCGACGGGTCGCCGCCCGCATCTTCACCGCTTTGTGGCAGTCCCGTAACGTAAGTGGTTTCCTGACGAACAATACGTATGTCGTCAACCGTAATACCGACGTCTTCGGCCGTGATGTAACGACCCCCCAGCGAATCAACGGCACGTCCAAAGGCGCGTAGCAATTGCGGCGATTTTGGCGACGCATCGTCGGCGAGTATGACGGCTTTGCCGCCGCCAAAAGGCAAGCCCGCAACGGCGTTCTTGTATGTCATGCCACGCGATAAACGCAAGACGTCGGTCAACGCGTCTGCGTCGCTCAGGTAGCGCCAGCGCCGACAGCCGCCCGCCGCTGGGCCCAACGCGGTCGACGAAATGGCGATGATGGCCTTGAGTCCGGTCGAAGGCTCATCGAAAAAGTGAATCGATTCGTGGTGATCGAATTCGGGATGCTCGAAAACACTCATGAATAGTCCCCGGCAATAGTTCTCGGCAGATCGGAAATCGGGGATTTACTATACGCCGAGGTGTGCAAATTGTGCTTGCGATTTCTTTTGCTATTAGGCCAATGAGTGCATAAACTATGCAAAAGATAGCTCGAAAATAGGTTAATCATGCAGAATATTGCTGTTGATCAAATAGACCGTCGGATACTAGAAATCCTGCAACGGGCCCCAGGAATCAACGCATCGGCGATCGGAGAAGAGATCGGTTTGTCGCAGTCAGCCTGTTGGCGACGTATTCAACGTTTGCGCGATGAGGGCATCATCAAAGACCAGCCCGTCAAGCTCGACCGGGAAAAGGTCGGTCTCAATACGATGGTGTTTGCACATGTCAAACTAACCTCGCACGGTCGTAGCAAGCTGTCGTCATTTGCCGATGCGGTCAGCGCCTATCCGGAAGTGCTCGATTGCTACGTGTTGCTCGGCAATGTCGACTTCTTGCTCAGAATCGTCACAGAAGACATCAAGGCTTATGAGCAGTTCTTTTTCGAAAAGTTGTCGCAACTTCCGGGTATCCAGGAAGTGAACTCGAGCATCGTCATGTCGGATATCAAGCACACGACTGTACTGCCGATCTAGGACGGACCTAAAAAGGCCGGCATAATTTGCCGGCCTTTTCCTGCCGAGAATAGGTCTGTGTTCTAGCGTCTCAGTGCGTCGCGAATCTCAGTCAGCAATACCACTTCATCGGACGGCTTCGGTGGTTCTGCCGGCGCTTCCTCTTCCTTCTTCTTCATTGAATTGAGCGCTTTGATCATCATGAAAATTGCGAAAGCGACAATCAGAAAATCGAATGTCACTTGCAGAAAATTACCGTAGTTGAGCGTCGCGGCGCCTGCTTCCTGCGCTGCCGCAAGCGTTGCGAACTCACCTTCGGACAGATTTACAAACAGTTGAGAGAAATCGACACCGCCCACCACCTTTCCAATCACCGGCATGACCATGTCACTTACCGCCGACGAAACGATCTTGCCGAACGCGGCGCCAATAATAATGCCCACGGCCATGTCGACGACATTGCCGCGCATGGCAAATTCTTTGAATTCTTTTAACACAACTATCCCCTTGTTTCTTATGACGTTTAGTATGCAACGCGTAATGCGCTGCCGGGAGTCTAAGGAATTTTTGGGCGTCCCGCGAGTTTTGCCCGTTGGCCCAAATACCGACGAGGCGATTCGAGGCTATTCGTTGTTAAATCAAACATTTAGCTGTGCCATGTCGATCGCCAGGGCGGCGTTCCACAATGAAAAGCACATATTTAGCGCTGGGTGTTGCCAGGGCCCGCAACGGTGACAATGCGAATGCGATTCGCCTAGTCCGCCAGCGCATAGATGAAATCGACGTATGCTTTCTCAATTTCAGCAAGCCCGGCAACCGGCACTCCGTCACCTGGCTCGATCAGCATGATTTCATTCGGCGCATGTGCGCCCGTGCCAAAGCCCATCCCGGCAGGAATCAGCGGCAGGCCAAGTCGGTCAGTGAATTGATAAAACGGCGCGCTGCCAGCTATGCGCGGCTGTACGGCCACGCCGCTCGCGTATTTCTTGAATACGCCGAGCGCCGCCCGCACTTCCGGCGTCTCGATCGACGTCTGCGAAGCCGGATAAGCGCTCAGTTTTTCGATGCTTATATCGTCGAAGCCATTGCTGTCCAGGTGATGCCGAATCTTCGCCAACGCCTCATCGGGATCGAGCCCTGGCGGCAAACGCGAATCCACTTTCGCACTTGCCGTATGCGGCAGAATTGTCTTGACGCCTTCGCCAGTGTAACCGCTCCAAATGCCATCGATATTCAGTGTTGGCTGATACAAAAGTTCGATCGCCGCATCATTGCCCGTTTTGCCATCGATCCAGCGGCTGACACCCAACAGCTCCTGCAGCTGCACGTCATCGCGTTGTTCTATGGCAGCGTTGATCAACAAGGATTCTTCTGCCGTTGGCGGAACGATACCGTCGTAATAGCCTGATACGAGAATCGTGTTGCCATCGGGCGATGTCAGAGACGAAAGCGCCTTAATCAGGCGCCACACTGGCGAGTCGACGATCGCTTTGTACGAGCCGTGGATCTCTGCGTCAGCTGGGCCACCCCAACTGCCACCGGTTGCCGTCATTTCGACATAGAGAATTCCTTTGACGCCAAGAATGACCGAGATGTTGCCGTCCGGTCGCTGTGAATTGAACGGAAACAGCGCGGCGTCTGCGGTCTTCAAGCGGTCGAAGTAGCGGTCGACGATTTGATGATAGTGCGGCGAGCCAAGCTCTTCTTCGCCTTCGGCAGCAATCATGACATTCACCGGTAGCGAGCCGTCGACGGCAATGATCGATTCAAGCGCATTCAGAAACGCACGTTGCGGACCTTTCTGGTTGGTTGCACCACGAGCCATCAGTACCTTACCGAGATCATGATCGACAAGATTCGCCGCAAACGGCGGGCTTTGCCAATCCTCAGGATCGACCGGCTGTACGTCGTACATCAGGTACACGACGAGTGTCTTTTCGTTGCCGGCATCGTAATAGGCCCAGACGCCCGGGTGCCCGTCGGTTGGCACCAATTTCGCTTCCTGGAAGCCTAAGTTTTCGAGGTCGCCACGCAACATCTCGGCCATTTGCTCGATGCCGACGTTTTGCGCCGATATCGATGGTTGTCGCAGCCAGCGCTGCAAGGCTCGCAAATGTGCGTCGATGTTTGCGTCGATATAGTCGTAAATTTCCGCGTGGTCGTCGGGATAAGCTCCGATCGTGCCGAGGTCGTACGCTTCATCGGTTGTCAGCTCGAATACGGGCCGTTCCGGCGCTTGCGTTACGACATCGCTGTGACTAGATGTGTCAGGGGCACATGCAGCGAGCGGCAGGCTCAAGAAAATCAAGATCAATAAGAGTTTATTGACGTGCATGATTGCTAAATATCGATGCCTGCCGCCGTCAATCGCTCGGCCAGCGGCTGCAGCTGCCGTTCGAAGCGCTTCCACTTGTCGACCGATCGAGAATGTATTTTTTCGCGAACCTGCACTGAACTTGCGGTAGCGCTTGCCGCGGTATTTTTTTCGAAGTTCAGGCACGCGTCCTCGAAATCGAGATCGAGTTTCTCCAATAATCTTCTTGTCTCGACTTCTTGATTGGCTACTAAGGACTCGTAAGTTACGTCAATAAGGCGATCACCAAGCAGCGAGCGCCAGTGGTCCATCAGCTGCGTGTATGCTATGTAGAAATCGGCGATGCCGTCCAACGTATAGGAGAATTTGAACGCCCAGGTGAATACCTGTTTGTACATCGCAAAACACGCATCCATCGGGTGCCGGTTCAGATGTACGAACTTCGCGTCCGGAAACGCTTTGGCGATAAAGCCAAGGTACATAAAATTATGTGGGAGCTTATCAATGAAGATCGGCTCATCATCGAGCACGTACGCGACACGATTCAGGTACTCGTTTGCGATCTCGTGGCTATCGATTTGTCCAGCGGCACGAATTATGTCGACGCTCATGCGCTCCTGCGTTTGTACGCCGCTCTTGAGACGTAACGCAAACTCGATGAATTCTGTTTCACCAATGGTTTGTACTTCTGAATGGCTGGATATGATTCGTTCTGTCAGAGTCGTGCCGGTTCGTGGCAAGCCGAGAACGAAGCAGGGCGTCTTGCCCTGAACGTCGGTCGGCTGTTTGGCGGGTTCAGCCTGCAACCAGTCGGCGTCGCAGACGTCTTTGATCGTATCGATGATGGTGAGATCGCTCATGATCGAATAGTTGGCTACCGAAGCTACCGCATCACCGGCGGTCTTTAAGTATTGAAATGCCTTATCCCAGTCTTCGAGGTCTTCGTATTCTTTGCCTATCGCATAATACAAATAGACATTTTTGTCTGGCGGTAAACCGTTTGCCTCGATTAGCTGTGTCATTTCCCGGATGTGCGTGTCGTCGGTGGCCTTCGCAAGGCGTGACAAATGGTAGTGATTGCGCTGGTGACTCGGCCGGTTCGCCAGTAGCTCCTTATATATCTGTGCGGCTTCGTCAATTTTGCCGACGAAAACCGCACAGGCGGCGAGATTTGCGCGAAACAATGGCATGTTTGGCTGTAGTCGATTCGCCTTCTCATACAACGGCCAGGCCTCTTGATTTAGGCCGATATTGCTGAGCACGGTGGCAGCCATATCCAGATATCGCGGGCTGTTCGACAGCCTGTCGACGTACTTGTCAATTAACGCCTTCGCATCGCCGTTACGTCGCGACTGGATTAGCTGGTCTGCGAGCTCGATGGCCGCATCGTGGCGGTTGTCGTCGATGCGTAATGCAGTTTCGAACTGGTTAACGGCGATAGCTGGGTGCTGCGCGGCCTTTTCAACCAGGCCCATCAAGAAATGGCCCTCCGCGCTTTCTTGCTCGTGGCGAAGTATCGCCGTTGCCGCCGCGTGCACGGTGGCCCAGTCCCTTTTTTGTACCGCACTTCTCGCGGCGAGGCTGATCTGATCGACCTTACTGTTCATTGATGGCTTTTCCGGACGGCATTCGTGGCGGTCTCTTAGGGTGTCTTTGGGCAGCGTATGATACCGATTGTTATAATTCGGCGCTCTGCCGTTCCGTTAATCATAAAGATCATAAAGAGTCTCTACATCAATGTCTGATCCGGCCGAGCTTGCAATGGACTGGAATACGTACTGGCGCGGCAGTAGCGGCGGTGCCGCCTACGCCAGTGAGGGCGTCGATCACCCGCTGGTCCGGGAATTCTGGAGGCGAGTACTGACGGAAAATCGGCAGACCGGCGCCAAACCACGATTGCTTGACGTGGCGAGTGGCAATGGCGCCGTCGTTGAGATTGTGCAACAGGTATACGGCGAGGATGACATAGACATTACCTGCCTCGACTCTTCCGATTGGGCGATCAAAAGCCTTGTCGAACGATTTCCGTCGGTCGAGGGCGTCGTCAGCGATGCTCGCAATATGCCGTTTCCGGATCAATCATTCGATGTTGCGACCAGCCAATTTGGCGTCGAATACGCAGGTGTCGGCGCGGTTGATGAGATGGCCCGGCTCATTGCGCCGGGCGGTACGCTCATATTTTTGATGCATATTCGAGATGGCATGATCGACCGTGAATGCGTCGCGAACTTCAACGCGATCAAGGAGCTGAATAAGATTGAGTTTGTCCGCAATGCCAAGCACATGTTCCTCGAGGCGCGAAAATGCGTGCGTGGCGAATCGCCGGACAATTCTCGCAAAGACTACGATGAGGCAGTGCAGGTAATGCTGACGGTATTCGATCAGCTCAAATCAACGATGATGACTTTTGGAGAAAATGCCGCCGGCGGCACATTGTCAACTTTGTATTATGAGGTCGACCGAATCCATAACCGCATCATGCACCACGATCTTGATGAGGTGCTCGCCTGGCTCGACACGATGGCGGCAGAATTGGTCGCGTACAGCGGCCGCATGCGTTCGATGAGTGACTCAGCTATCAGTGAGTCCGGATTTGACGACATCGTCCGACGCCTTCGCGAAAGCAACTTCAATGTCTCGACATCGGAGCGCTTGCAGAATAATGAATCGACACCGCCGGTTGCGTGGATGCTGGTCGCAACTCGGAAATAAGCAGCAACAGAGCAGCGATGGCAACGACACAAGCTAAAATCGAAGCGCAGGAGCTATTGGCCGATCCGCGCTACTATCTTTTCGATACGCTTCCAGAACAGGGCCAGACGCGCTTCCTAATGACCAATGAGCGGGAGCTGGCTGCTGCGCCGTTTGTCGACATCCGCTTCGAGCCGCAGGCGACACGCGATTTTCTGGTTAATTCTCAGGAGCTTGTCGCATTGATGTCGCAGCATGCGGTCGAGCGGCCGAAAACCAACTTTATTTTCCATCATGCGTTCGTTTGCTCGACACTGCTTGCGCGATGCCTGAACCAAATCCCAGCATTCTATTCGCTAAAGGAACCCTGGATCCTGCGCCGCCTGGCTGATATCAAACGCCAGCACGCCGGCACTATTCCAGAACCGCATTGGAGGGAAATGATTAACACCTACATGCCGCTACTGGCGAAGCAGTACAAGTCCGGTGAGTCGCTGGTCATCAAGGCAAGCAACGTGGCGAATAACCTACTGTACGACGTGCTGAACTATTTGCCGGAGCAGCCAATACTGTATATGCACTCGGACATCGCCGAATTTCTCGTATCGAATCTCAAAAAACCCGCTGAGACGCAACGGAAGATGCCGGGCCTGTTGGCCGATTTTGCGAAGGACAGCGATATTTCGGCAGTTCTCGAGTCATTCCCGATGCCGACGAGTCGCACGCTGCTGCAAACCTGCGCGCTGATCTGGGTGCGCAATATTCATACACTCAAACAGGCCGCGTCGAAATATGGGACGGAGCGGCTGCGCTGCCTGGACATGGCCGACTTTCTGTCGAGCCCGAAGGCATCGTTAAACGCGGTGAGTGTTCACTTTGGCCACGTGCCGAGCGAACATGACATGGTCAAAATGACCGCGAGCGAAGTGCTGGGCAAGAACGCGAAGGACACGCGTTACCGTTACGACAGCGCGTTGAAATCCGAAGAGGAGCAACGCATATTGGCGGCGAATCGGCAGGAGATTGACGATATTGTCGAATGGGTCACACCACTTGTGGATGGACTCGACCTGCATGATTTTCTGCACGAGAACCGCTTAATGCGGAGCGCCTAAACCGCCAACAACACGGGTAACTCTCACATGTCCGATAAGCAGAATCCAAACAACGCCGACAATGCCGATGACCGTAAGGCTGCTGTTGCCTGGGGAAAAGATCAGCTAAGTAATTCGATCGACGATCTTGCAGATGCCAAAATTATTGACGGGCCCGCCGTAGAAGCACGTATTGTCTGGATGTTGCCGATGCAGATGTTCATCGCCGAACTGCGCGAGACTGTCTCGCATCCGCCGGCGATATGGGTCATCGGCGGCAACGTCGCAACCGACCATGTCGATGTGCGTCTTGCCGAGTCGCCGCGAGACGCGGCGCGACATTTCGCGCTGAAGTGGCAGATGGCGGCAGCGCGAGATGGCGATGATGCGCTTGCCGTGCAGGCGGAGCTACTGTATTCGCTGGTCGAGGCCGACGAAGCCTGGACCTGATTACACCTATAGGCACATACAAAACTCACGCACAAAAAAAGGGCTGCCCTGAAAAAGGGCAGCCCTTCTTGGTCTTACACTACAGACTTAGTCGAAGCTCTGCGAAAGGCGAACGTAGTATCCAATACCGAACAGACGGTACGTTGACGGATCGGTGCTTGCGTTGAAGCCGAAGTCAATGTACGGAGGTTCTTCGTCCGTAAAGTTTGTGATACCAGCTGCGATTCGAGTGCCGGTCGAGCGTACGTCATAACCGAAGACGATGTCATGATAGAGCTGAGAATCAACACTCTGGATGTACGTCGAAAGGAAGCTGACGTCGGCATCCAAGTCACTGATGTACTCGCCCAGGTAACGAACGGAGAAGTCGTTTCTGAACCAGCCAATCGAGTAGTTGATCTTATCTTCAACCCACGCCTCACCAGGATCGGTGTAACGTCCGAGTAGGTCTTCCTCAGGAGCACCCGCGAACGCAGTTCTTGTGCGGTCCGTGTTGTGTGCCCAGAGAAGAGACGTCTCGAACTCACCAAACGTGGTTTCGAAGTTCCAGCGGATCTCGGTATCGATACCTTCAGCGGTAGCCTGTGCGACGTTGAGCGGTGCATCCAGAATCTGCGCGATACTGAAGTCCGGACGTCGGGTAATCAGAGAACACGCTGAGGCATTCTGATTGATGTAGCAATCGTCGAGAAGGAACTGAACGCCAAGCGTGTCGATCCTGTCGTCCAATTCGATCTGCCACCAGTCAACCGTGACCGAGAAGTCATGATCGCCAAAGGTTGGCGTCCACACCAGACCAGCCGTTATCGTGTCACCGGATTCTGCGATCAGGCCAGGGTTACCACCGACGCGCGCTAGAACCTGCGTATCGAGCTGAACCGTCGTCTGACCACCGCAACCCGGCGCCAAGTTGCCACCGTTGGTGGTCGGGCTACACGGATCGAGGTAGGTCGGGAACGAGTCAACTTGGCCCGCGAACGTTTCGAAGATGCTCGGTGCACGGAACACTTCACCGACAGTCGCGCGGAACTTCAACTCTTCGAGAAGACCGACTTCAACGCCAAACTGGAACGTCGTGTCGTCGCCGAAGGTTGAGAAATCGTCCCAACGAACGCCGCCCTTCAGGTTCAGGTTCTGTGTACCGTTATCGAACACCGGAGCGAAGACTTCGCCATAGACAGAATCGGACGAATAGGAACCCGTGGTACCCGCGCCCGTGTTACCGGTCACCGCGTCCTGCTGCTTCGCAGAGTCGGGATCGTATACAGCCTTCTCTTTGCGGTACTCATAACCAAGAGCCCAACCGAGCTCGCCACCTGGCAACTCGAATGCCGCACCGGTAAACGACAGACCACCCTGGTCCTGATCGAACTCGAACGTGTCAACCAGGTCGACTTGGACGTAGTCGATCATGTCCTGAGTCAAAGTCGTTAACGTTGGCGTTCCATCAGGGGCGACAGCACCGCCGCCGAAGAAGTTGAATGGAACACATCCCGAGATTATCGAAGTCGGGTCGGAAACGTCGGCGTAACACTCAGGCTGGCCGTCGGCATCGAGATCAGCTGACGGGCCTAGGGCATTAAACAAACGAGGGCCGGAGAACTGCCCGCGATCGACATCGGTACGATCACGCCAACCTTTGTTGTAGTAAACCTCCCAGTCAACATCGTTGAATGTTCCGGTCAACGTGGCATTTGCCTGTATCTGAGTGATTTCCTGCTCGAAACGACGTGTCGTCTCAATCATACGACGACGAGCGTCGGACACAGGCTGGTACGGCAGAGCCGTTCCATTCGCGGCGTTGTACGCGTCAATGGCACGACGCAGGTAGTAGTTATCCTCGGAAATTCCATTATATGCGACATTACCGAAGCCACCATCAAACACACCTGAGTGAGCCGGATCCGTCGGCGAATTGTACGGCTGCGGCGCAAGTTCCTGTGCCGAATTCCGCAGATTACCGCGAATCTCAGCATCCAGCCGAATGTCGTCAGTCAGATCCAAGCCCATATCCGCGAACAGGTTGGTTCGCTCATAGGGCGTCTGGATGTAGTTGACCGGTGCATAGTTGTACGTGCGACCGTCATGCGGAATCATGATGCCCACTTCGTATGGCACGCTCGCTGCCTGGGCGTCGTCAATCAGGAGTACACCATTACCCTGACGTCCAGTGGTGCCTGGATCAATATCGATAAATCCTAAACGACTAGCCGGAATACGAGATGAGCCAACAATGTAACAACCGCCCTGAGGCGTACCGTCATACGGTGCCGTTAGCTGTGCTTCACAACCGCCAGGATAGATGAAGTAGGAATCCTGGAAGTAATCCCACGGTGCGTCGCTTTGGAACGCTTCTTCCTGATCGACGAATTCAGCACCGAATAGGAAATTGCCGCCGTCGAATTCACGGCCAGCGATGAAGCTGTACTCTTGTTGAGCGCCCTTTGAGTCGAACCAGTCGGCCGTCTGCACTTCCATTTTGATGCCGTCAAAACTGTCTTTGGTGATGATATTCACAACACCGGCGACAGCATCCGCACCGTAAACCGCGGAGGCACCGTCTTTCAGAATTTCAACACGCTCGATCATCGTAGCGGGGATCGTTTGGTAATCACCACCGTCAACCGTGCGCTTACCGTTTACGAGCGTCAGCGTACGAATGGGGCCCATACCGCGCAGGTCAATCTGCACAGAACCATTGCCACCATTGTTGGTGGTGGTTCCGATCGGCGAACCGGACATAGATGGCAGACGTTGGAGCAGAGCACCAACATCAGTGACACCGGTAACCATAATATCTTCCTGATCGATTACGGTGACGGGGCTAGCACTATCGAGGTCCGCACGTTTAATGCGCGAACCCGTCGTAATGATTTCCTCGATTTGTTCAACGTCGTCTGCGCCAACATCCTGTGCGAGTGCACTGGGCGCAACGGAAACAGCTAGTGCACCCGCGCTCATTCCTAGCGCTAGGCGTACTGCTGATTGCAGTTTGCTATTTGTGTTCATGGAGACTCCCTTATGCTGTGTATCCACCGTTGCATTTTTATCACAACCCAGCTGAAATTCATAATTTTCCGGGAGCTTGTCGCGTGGCGCCCGCCCTTTAAATAGGGGGTTTTAGGCCCGATTAGCGCCGCTTTTAGATGTTTGTAGTTTTTTCACCACAGATTTCATTGTGTCGGAAAAATACCACACCAATGATTATGGCCGTCGCTAAATGAGCGCTAAGCGGCGTCATTAGCGGCGATACGGGTACAGTTGAAACCTTTGCGCTGGCATCGAACAGGGCTTATTGCTTTAGCTGGCCGGCAGAATCGCCACGGCGGGCAGACGGCGCCCGCCGATATACCGATTGGTTATTTTTGCTTGCCTGGGTTCGGATTCAGCCCTGATCGGATGCGTTGCCGCGCGAGGATTGCGACGTCATTATCTTGACATCGGCGCCCTCAGTCAGGTTTTCGGCGCCACGGATCGCGACCCGGTCGCCCTCGGTCAGGGCGCCGGTTACGGCAATCATCGCGCCTGCGGAGTCGCCGAGCTCAACAGGGATCTGCTCAGCCTTGTTTTCATTATTGATCCGAAATACAAATGTGCCGGTCGCCCGCAGCACCAAGGCGTCTCTTGGTACCGTTAACGCGAGTTCCTTGGCACGAATTGGAATGGCCACGCTAACCAGTTGCCCAACGGTCCAGGCGTTCGTCGCTGCCGACGGCAGATCAATGCGGGCCTCGAAGGTTTGCGAACGAACATCACCGGTCGGTACCAGAGCGCGAATCGTTCCAGTGTGCCGGGCATCGGTTGCGAAAATATCCAGCGATTGGCCGGCCGTTGTTCGCCGCAAATGCTTCAATGGCACGAACGCACGCACTTCGAGGTTTTGAATGTCGGTCATTTGCGCGAGGATCTCACCACGTGAGACGTCCTCGCCGGCACGGCGTTCGCGGCTAATGACGATGCCGGTAAAGGGTGCCCGCACATCAGCACGTCGGATCTGGTCATCGATCTGGCGAATTCGAACCTTGGTAATGTTGGCGTCACTGACAGCGAGGTCACGGTTGGCCTCGGTCTGTTCTAGCTCGAATTCAGACACGAGACTTTCGTTTTGCAGCTCGCGCTGGCGGCGAAGCTGACTGTTGAGTTGCCGAACATTGATCTCTGCTCGTTCTAGGAGTGCTTCCTGTTCGGCGCGTTGCAATAGTAAGGGTTGCTTGTCGATGCGAGCGACTGACTGGCCACGTTCAATGACGGTGCCGGGCTCGGCAACCATTTCAAGCTGCCCGGCAACGCCGGCCGTAATCTGCACGTCATTGCGACTGTATATCGTGCCGGGTACAGCGACTGTCGGCGCCAGCTCGGTGCGCAACACTTCAGCGACCTGTACGACACTCGCGCTCGGTTGCTGGGCAGCGGCTTGCAGTGCGATCAACAACGCAATGGCTGGAATTATCCTGAACTTAGGCATCAGCGGTTACTCCCGGTACACGGTCTTTTCGCCAGCCACGTTTCGTAAGTTGTGAAAGTTGCAATGGCGGCAGCCGCAATATGCTGGGCATAAGAATCAGCGTGAATATCGCGCTGACAAACATGCCGCCGATGATGACTGAGGCAAGGCCGCGGTAGATTTGTGAACCAACACCCGGAATCACCATTAATGGCAGCATACCGAATATGCTGGTTAGAGTACTCATGTAAATCGGGCGCGCGCGTATGCGAACAGCCGCGGCGACGGCGCTGGCTCGATCGAGCCCTTCGCGCACGCCTTTGCGCGCATGCATAACCAACAAAATCGCGTTGTTAACAACGAGTCCCAGCAAGATCAGGAATCCGATCATCGTCAGCAAGTCCATCGCCTGAATCGTGATTAGGTTAAGAACACGCAGCGCGGCAACCCCACCGGCGATCGCCAGCGGCATCGACAACATGACGATAAATGCGTCGCGCAGCGAGCGGAACATCGCCGCAAGCACCAGAAAAAGCACGATGGCGGCGATCAACAGGTTCATGCCCATCGTCGCGAAGGCATGTTCAAGTCGGTCCGCCGTGCCTCGATACTGCATCGCGACCTCGTCGGGCATGATTTCACGCAACTGTGGCCCGACCACGTCGCGCAAGACTTCTAGCGCTTCCTGCACCGTCATCTCGGCCGTCGGCGAAACGCTGAGCGTCAACGTTCGCTGGCCGTCAACGCGCAATAACTGGGTTGGGCCCACCGTGCGTTCGATGTCCGTCAGCTCGCCAATTGTCTGCACGCCCGCCAGCGGCGTCGCAATCGGTATCGACGCCAGCTCCTCCGGCGATGACCAGGTCGGACCTTTCAAAATGACGTCCAGACGATCATTGCCGTCAAAATACTCGCCGACAAACGTGCCGCTAGTTACGGCGCGTACGACGGTTGCCACCGACGCGCGGTCTAGGCCTGCCGCGGTAATTCGGCGGTCATTTGGTATCAGCTGCAGTTCGGGTTCGGCAATTGCGAGCCCGGGTATCGGCCGGACCATGGCACCCGGCAGGGCGCTATTGATGATCGGCATCGCTTGAATTGCAACTTCGGATAGTACGTTGATATCCGGCCCCTGCAGGTCGACATTGATTGCGCGACCGCCATCGAATCCGAAATTCAGCAACGATGACCGCTGTACAAACGCTGAGGTGTCCGGTAGATCGACAAGCACCTCATCTTTAACGATGCCAATCATTTCTTCGATTCGGTCAGGGTTCTGCGGGTAAATGAACAGCGCATTGAACGCACCAAATGCGGACAGGTTATAACCGCGAATGTACGGCTCGCGTTCGTGCTCCATATACGGCCGCAGTCGCTCGACGATTGTAGCGGCGATTTCGTCACGGACCATTTCGATCGTGCCACCGGGCGGCATGTTGAAAAACGCGTTCAGCGAATCCGATGGAGCCTGCGGTAGCAGGTTGGCTTTCGGAAGTAGTAGTACGACCGCGAGTATTGAGCCGCCCAGAATCGCGACAATCCACGTACGGCACATCGTCGGTGTGCGAGTCAGGTGCATTACAACATCGGTGATCTTCGTCCACCAGTGTTCACACGGATCATCATCTTCTTGTTTTTTCAAAATGAACGATGCAGCGACCGGCAGCACAGTAATGGCAATAAAGAACGACGCCGACACTGCCACCGCGATCGTCAGCGCAAGATCCTGGAATAGCTGACCTTCCATGCCATCCATGAACAAGACGGGGACGAATATCGCGACGCTGGTAACGGTCGATGCGAACAACGCACCGGTAATTTGTTTGGTGCCGCGCGCAACAGCTTCCTTAAGCTCCATGCCCTGCTGGCGACATCGAACGATGTTCTCCAAGGTCACGATAGCCGCATCCATAACCAGGCCGACCGCGAATGCGAGGCCGGCAAGGGAGATGACGTTCAGCGATTTGTCGAACATGCGTAGAGCGACGAATGCGACGAGCAGCGACAGTGGCACCGTTGCCGTAACTAAAAAAGTCGCGCGGCGGCTGCGCATCAAAAAGTACAGGACGCCGATTGCGAGCACGAGGCCAATGCCGAGATTGCTGCGCACGAGTCTAATGGCGCGGCGAATGTGCACCGACGCATCAAAGCTCAGATCGATTTCTAGCCCGGCCTGTTTCAAAGGGCCATCATTGAGTTCTACGATTGCGGCATTGATGCCATCGAGAATCTGGACCGTGTTCGCGTCGTATTCGCGTTGTACCGTGATGTAGTAGGCCGGATATCCGTTTCTCAGCGTAAAGCCATCTTGCTTACGTGGCACGATTTCGACATCGGCTACCTCACTCAAATAGATCGGACGCTCGTTGCTCCAGCCAACGATCAATTCGTTGAGTTCGTTGGGCTCGAACTGGCCCACGAATCGCACCGTGTACTGACGACGGCCTACATCGGCAAATCCACCCGAGGTGTCGGATGCGCGCGATACGGTTGCGATGATGTCCTGTACTTGAATACCAAGCGCTGCGGCACGGTAGGAATCGAACGTGATATGCAGTTCACGCGGCTGTTCACCGGCGAGGTCGACTCGCGATACGCCCGGAATTCGCGCCAGGCGCGGATGAACTTCGTCCTCGATGAGCTTTTGGTAGCTCGCAAGTTCGGTATTCGGGTTGCTGGGTAGCACGCGAACCAATAGCGATGCCGCCCCTGGCGTCTGTCCGCCGCCGCCAGCGGAGACTTGTGGTTCGATCGCATCACCCGGACGCGGCGGCGTCTGCGTCAGATTGTTGATGACGTCCAATTTGGCTTCCTGAATATCGGTACCAACCGCGAACGTCAGGTTGACCCAGCCAGTGCCGCGGGCAATCCAGGAATTGATGTTGGTAAGCCCAGGCGTGTTCTTCAGCACGTTCTCTTGCGGCTCGACGATGTTCGCTTCCATTTCTTCGGGCGCGGCGGCGCGCCAGAAATTCGCGATCGAAACCTGTGGTTCTTCGATCGTCGGAAGTAGCTGAATCGGCAGGGATGCGATCGATGTCGCCCCAAATAGGGCGACCAATACCACCGCGACGGCTACCGATGGCCAGTGCCGGGTGCTCAGGTCAGTCAGACTCATTATTATTCGATCCCTTTAATCCCCAGTATTCGTCAGACCGCGGGGCAGGGAACGAGTTCAGGGGCGTCCGCCGCCCTGCAAGCGGAAGTCTAGTTTAGATGCATTAGCGCCCGAAATCGTTTCGTGTCTAGACTGAGTCTAGTTGTTCGGAATCGGCTCATCCAGGATCAGCGCGCGAACATACTTCACCGGCGGAGAACCGTAGGACAACGCGCTGTCATGGTACTGCCGCAGCGTGAACGCATCACCCCATTCGGCTTCGACGGCTTTGCGCATTTCGACGTGTTCCTGATAGCCGACGAAATAGGTTGAAAGCTGTGCCGATGTCAGTTGTGCGCGCACCCATTTGCCGGCGGCTTCCCGTTCTTCCTGAAAGCCACCTTCGATCATTAACGTCATCGCCTGTTCTTTTGTCATGCCGTCAACATGAATGGCCGAATCGATAATGGCGTTGGTGATGCCCCGCAAATACCATTTCAAATTTATCAAACGCATCAGTGGATCACGATCGAGATAGCCTTCGTCGATCATCACGCGCTCTGCATAGACGGCCCAGCCTTCAATAAAAGATCCCGACCCGAATACGCCTCGTAACGGCGATGGATTACGATTGCTCAATGCAAGTTGCAAATAATGGCCCGGTACGCCCTCATGGAGAGTCAGGTCTTGAATCGAATACAGGTTGTACTCGCGCAGGAAAGAGTTGACCTGATCCTCTGTCCAGTCTTCCGGTAGCGGCGCGACCGCATAAAATGCACTTTGTCCTTTATCGAGCGGACCCGGTGAATCGAGGTAGGCAAGGGTAACGCCACGCTGAAACTCCGGCATGATAATGATCTCGACGGGTTCCTCGGGCATCGTGACGATATTGTTCTCGATGACGAAGTCAGTCGCCTGCTGCAACTGTTGTTTGGCAATGTCGACAATGCCATCGCGCGCTGGCAATTGCTGGTAAGCCTTCTCGAGCGCGGCGCGGATAATCGCCTGCTTGTAGGCTTCGTCAGGCGTGTCAGGAAATGACGTGTAAGGGTGATCTGCCGCATAAACTTCTTTGGCGATTTCGTACATTTGATTACGGACAGCTTCGTATTCGCTCTCGGCGCGAGCTTTCACCTCTTTGCGACCAAGCGGAGAGTTCAACGCAAACGCGAGTTTGACGTCGTATAACTCTGCGCCAATGCGAAAATCACCATCCGCACGCGGCAATAGTTCTTCTTCGAGCCAAGTCTGATGTTTCGCGATCGCATCCTTGGCCGTTTCGATTGCGGCTTCGAGGCGAGTTCGGTCCGTGTCGGATAGTGCGGCCATCTCTGGAACGATCATAGTTTCAATAATTGACACGAGTCCGTGGTTCTGGGCGATTGCGGTTTCCGCATGCACTTTCGGTACGCGTGCAGGCTCAAGCGATCCGCGTGCCTGCTCGAAAAAGCGCGGCAGTTGCTCGAGGCGCGCCGTTGCGTTTTGCAGCCGTGTAGCAATCGGTGCGAAATCGCGCGCAACGAGCCCGTAAATTGAATTACCCGCGGTGTTCACATAGACAAGCGGGTTCCAAGCCCACTCTTGTAGCGTGTCAAGAGACCACAGCTCCGACTCGATCTGATGTTGTAGAAGAGCTGCGTCAATTTGGTTGGCGGGGGATAGTTGCTCACGATCGATTACCGCAAGGGCGTTTTGGTACTCCCGAGCTAATTCCTTCGATCGGCGGCGGGCATCAGCATCGACCTGATCGAGCTTATCGTCGGCACCATGATCGCCAATCAATGTTGCACTGACCGGCGAGAAGTTCGTCAAGTCGCTAAGGTATTCATGACCAAGGTTTTCGAAAGCTTCGTCGGCAGCTGTATGTGATTGCGAAGCTGCGATGCTCGCGATAAGTGACAGCACCAAAACTGTCGCGAGTCGTGTCATGTTGGATTCCCGTCGTCGAAAGCCAATCTGCCGACGATAGCATGGTGGTGCATAGGAGGCAGCTGTAATATCGGCGCATGCGTCGCTTGCTGCTGTCCTTGCTGATGTTACTGGCACCGTTGTTGCCCGGCGCCGACGCGTTGGCCGACGATCGACTACCTGCGTATTTGCTCGAGCTCCCCGAGTCCGTCGGTGACGTATTTATTGCGGACGCGGCCAATGCGACCATTTACCGCTTCGCGCGAACCCCGGCCGGTATTAGCCTGGCCAATCAGGGCTATGTTTCAATCGGTCAAAACGGGGTCGGCAAACAGCGCGCTGGGGATCGAAAAACACCGCTCGGCATCTACTTCGTCGTTGATCAGCTCGATACCAGCCGTATGCATGAACAATACGGCGTCACGGCTTTTCCACTCGACTATCCGAACGTTTTGGATCGACGTCGCGAACGCGGCGGCGACGGCATCTGGGTGCATGGTGTAGAGGCCGGTAATGGCCAACGATCCCCTCTTGCTACAGACGGTTGTCTCGCGCTGCCGAACACCGATTTGCTTGCGCTTGAGCAAAAGCTCGTGCCGCTGGTAACTCCCGTCATCGTAACTCGCGACATGGAATGGCAAGAGCCGGCAATGCGCGACGCATTGCGTGTCGAACTTCGTGGTGCAGTAGAACAATGGGCGGATGCACTCGCCGCAAACGACGTGCACACGTACCTGTCAATGTACGCTGGCGAATTCAGTTATCGCGGCATAATGCTCAGCGAATGGGCGTCGTTTCAGGTACAGACACTCGAGCGGCGCGGTGAGGTCGACGTCACAGTCGACGATCTCTTGTTACTCGCCGAACCCGAAGAAAAAGAACTCTACCTAAGCCGCTTTCGTCAAACTATGACAGAAGGAGAAACCACCTCAGTCACGACGAAGCGCCTCTACTGGAAACGCAATGCAGAAGGCAAACTCAAGATAATTGCGGAGGACAATGGCTAGCTGGCAGGCGGTGGGTGGTACCCCTCTCATCGGAAGTAAAGCGCAGCGCAGCGAGCCATGACGATGAGAGGGGTACCACCCATCGTCCGACTATTGATACGGCGGTAGTCTTATCTTGCGCTTTCGCGAATGACCAATTCGTCGATGACTTCAATCATCTTTGGATAGCTACCGGCTTCGGAACCGCCAGTACGGTATTTGCCGTTGACGACGATCGCCGGAACACTTGCGATGCTGTAGCGACGCGCGAGGTCGGCGGCGACACGGAGCTTTTGTGAAACTTCAAACGAACTCCAGGTCTTGTCGAAATCCTCATCGCCGACACCGTAACGTGCAAACAGTCGCTTAATCGTCGGTTCTGACAGCAAACGATTACCGCGCCCATGATATTCCTCGAATACGGCTGTGCGGAAACCCTCGGCGTCTACGATACTGCCGTTACGCACCAGCACCTCTTCGGTGTAAAAAAGCTTGGCGTGAACCTGTAAGACGTCGTTCCACATTGCCGGAACTCGAACAAACCGAACATTGGCTGGTGCCTCGGCGGCCCAGCGATTGATCGTCGGTTCCAGGTCATAACAATGCGGGCAGCCGTACCAGAAAAATTCAGCAACCTCGATCTTGTCGGCACCGCCGATAGTTGGTTGGCTCGGGACAAGGCGATGATAATGTTTGCCTTCCTGATATTTGAATGTGATGTTCGCCGCCGGTTCCTCGGCGCGCGCGAGAATGATTTCTTCGTCGCCGGTTTCCTCCGGCTCAGCCGCTGACTCTTCGATGACGTCGAGCGTTTCGTCTTCGTCATCCGGGGCGGCGTCGACGACGGTATCGTCGACCGCGTCCTCAACGATCGCCGCCGGGTCTTCTTCGACCGCGGCCGGCTCTTGTTTGCTGCAAGCTACGACGAAAATAACTGCGGCGAGCGAGACCAATAATTGAATTATCTTGTCGCTATTCATTACTTTAGTCCCTGGATATATGACGCAAGTGCTTCGATGTCATCCGCACTCAATCGTTCCGCAATCTGGCGCATTATCCGCGTGGCGCCATCCGATTTACGGGCGCCGGAGGCGTAATCGTTGAGCTGTTTCGCGGTATAGGCGGCATGCTGGCCGTTAAGCGCCGGATATGCCGCTGCCGGATTACCGCGGCCCGTCGGGCCGTGGCAAGCGATGCACGCGGCGATGCCTTCCTCGGCATTTCCGCCACGGAAGAGGGCTTCGGCGCGATTGATAAGCGCAGGATCGGCAACAGCCTGGGCTGCGGCTGGCAGCGTCTCGAAGAAAACCGCCAGGTTTAGCATGTCTTCGTCGGAAAGCAGCATGGCCTGACTTGTCATGAGCGGATTGGTACGTTTGCCAGTCTTAAATGCCTTGAGTTGAGCGACGATGTATTTTGCCGACTGGCCAGCAATATTCGGCCACAGCGGTGAGATGCTGTTGCCGCTTGCACCGTGACAGGCCGAGCAGGTAATAGATTTCGCCTTGCCTGCCTCGGCGTCGCCGTCGACAAGGCTTGCGGCCTGCGCTGGTAGTACCGCGAGCGCGACCACGGCAATAGCGCAGATCCGGGCAAACTTCATTTTCATATACTTAGACCGTTGTTGCTGAACGGTGACCTCGGTCACCGCGGTTTTGATGTTTTTGGGTTGCGCCGCTGGATTATTGACGCCGAGTATCGTGAAATCGGCGAAATTATACACAGAAACCGACACGCATACCCCATGTCACACTACCCCGAGGCCTGCTTTTTGAAGAGCGCCAACGCGGTCAGTCAGTTCGTATCTGACGACGGAGCGGAGGTCGCCGTGGCCGGTCGCTCGAATTCAGGCAAGTCGAGCGCGATCAACGTGATCGTCAATCGCCGCCAGTTCGCGCGAACCTCCAAGACGCCCGGCCGAACTCAGTTGGTGAACTTTTTCAGCCTTGGCGGCAGTCGGCGGCTGGTCGATTTGCCGGGCTATGGTTTCGCGCGGGTGTCGGACACGGTGCGGCGACATTGGGGGCAGCTTCTGAGCGATTATTTTCAGAGCCGCAATAGCCTCAAGGGGCTGATATTGGTCGTCGATATCCGCCGCCAGCTCACGGACTTCGATGCGCAGATGATCGAATTTGCCGAGTCAGTGGGCCTGCCCATTCATATTCTTTTGACGAAGGCCGACAAGCTGAAGCGCGGTCAGCAGGCGAAGGCGCTCCTGGACGTCCGAAAAGCAGTCGACGATCGTGCCAGCGTGCAAACCTTCTCTGCGCTAAAGCGCAGCGGCGAAACCGAAGCCCGCGAGGTGCTCGATGAATTCTTGGGTTCAAAAGGGAATTAGACAGAGGAAACATCAACATCGGCGTGGTGGGTGGTTGCATGCTCTCCGTCGGAAGTAAAGCGCAGCGTAGCGAGCCATGACGATGGAGAGCATGCAACCACCCACCACACGAGCAAAAAAAACCCCGGAACGATGCGGGTAACACGTCCGGGGCAATAAGTAGCAACCGGCTTGGGGTAACCGTGTTGCACGCCCGTTTAGGGAGGTAAACGGGCAAGTGACTATGCACTCAGTATTTGAGAGTCTGAATCCGACGCTTAGTTCCCGGCAAGCGGTAAATCTATGAAAAAGAACGAGTTCTACTCTAGACCGAGTCTTGTAAGGGCCGCGAGAATCGCCAGCGTCAGTGCGCTTCGTCCCAGTTTGCTCCGACACCTGTATCGACGGCCAACGGCACACTAAGCTTAGCGGCGTCGCACATTCGCTCGATGACGGCGTCGCGCACCGTATCGATGCTTTTTTCCGCGACCTCAAAGACGAGCTCATCATGCACCTGCATGATCATGCGGGCATCGGTTTTCGAAGACCAAAGCCATTCCTGCACCGAAATCATCGCGCGTTTTATTATGTCGGCCGCTGTACCTTGCATCGGCGCATTAATCGCGCTGCGTTCGGCGTATTGCCGTCGCTGCGCATTTCGCGCGTTGATTTCGGGCAGGTACAGGCGCCTACCGAAGACGGTTTCGACATAGCCTATATCGCGCGCTAGCTCACGAGTCCCATCCATGTACGCTTTGACGCCCGGGTAGCGTTCGAAATACAGGTCGACATACTGCTGCGCTTCTCCGCGACTTAAGTCGAGCTGCTTGGCGAGGCCGAACGCTGACATGCCGTACATCAAACCGAAATTAATCGCTTTGGCCGAACGACGCTGATCGGCCGTCACATCGTTCAGCGATGTTTCAAATACTTCGGCCGCGGTTGCACGGTGTATGTCCTGGCCGTCGGCGAAAGCCTTGCGGAGGCCTTTGTCTGCCGACAGGTGCGCCATGATTCTAAGTTCGATCTGCGAATAGTCCGCAGCCAGCAGTGCATAGCCTTTAGGCGCAATAAACGCCTGCCGAATACGACGGCCCGCGGGTGTTCGAATCGGAATGTTTTGCAGATTCGGATCCGTTGACGACAATCGGCCGGTCGCGGCGACCGCCTGGTGGTAGGAGGTATGGACGCGGCCAGTGCTTTCTGCAATCTGCAGCGGCAACTTGTCGGTGTAAGTGCTCTTCAGTTTGCTAACCCCGCGATAATCGATAATGACGCGCGGCAGATCGTAGTCGTGCGCCAATTCGACGAGCACATCTTCGGCCGTGGACGGCTGGCCTTTCGGTGTCTTTCGGATCACTGGTAATTCGAGCTGTTCGAAAAGAATCTGCTGCAGCTGTTTGGGCGAGCCGAGGTTGAACGGGCCACCGGCAAGTTCATGCGCTTCCGTTTCGAGCTCGGCCATTTTCAGAGCCAGTTCCTGGCTCTGTGTCTTGAGCATCTTGCGATCGATCAATACACCGGTCTCCTCCATCGCAAGCAGTATCGGCACCAGTGGTTGTTCGATTTCTTCGTAGATGCGTTTTAAGGATTCGACCTCGTTGAGCGACTGCCATAAGTGATGGTGAAGTTTCAGTGTGATGTCGGCGTCTTCGGCCGCGTATGGCGCCGCGGTTTCCAGATCGATCTGATTGAACGTCAGCTGCTTGGCGCCTTTGCCCGCAACGTCTTCGTAATGAATCGTCTCAAGGCCAAGATAGTGCCGCGCAGTTGAATCCATATCGTGGCGCGTCGCGACGCTGTTCAATACATAAGATTCGAGCATTGAATCAAACGCCATGCCGTCCAGTGCGATGTCGTAACGGGCGAAAATGTGCGCGTCGTATTTCAGGTGATGGCCGACTTTCTTGCGCTTTGGGTCTTCCAGGTAGCGCTTCAGCTTTGCGAGCACTTTGTCGCGCGGCAACTGCTCCGGCGCACCCGGGTAATCGTGCGCGAGCGGAATGTAAGCCGCCTCGCCAGGTTCGACGGACAGTGAAATGCCGACGATTTCGGCCTGCATGTAATTCAAGCTCGTCGTCTCGGTGTCGACGGCGACAAGATCGGCATTGCTGATCTTGTCGTACCAGGTATCGAACGTTGACCAGCTCAGCACGGTTTCGTAGTCACCCGTGTCTTCTTTTTTGACCTTGTCCTCGTTAGCACCGGTGTCTGTGGCAGCTTCGCTTTCATCAAGCTGTCTCGCAAGCGTCTTGAGTTCGTAACGTGTGAATATCTTGCGCAGCGTCGTAATATCTTTTTCAGAAGTGACCAGATCGTCGAGCGTCAATGGCAAATCGATATCAGTTCGGATTGTCGCCAATTCACGCGATAATTCCAGCTCTGAGATATTGTCGCGCAGACTTTCACCTACCTTGCCTTTGATTTCATCGGCCTGTTTGACGATGCCGTCAGCGCTGTCGTAGAGGTTTAACCATTTAGCTGCGGTTTTCGCGCCGACCTTCGGTACTCCCGGAATGTTGTCGGACTTATCGCCAACCAGCGACAGAAAGTCGATGATTTGTTCGGGCCAGACATCAAATTTGGACTTGACGCCATCGCGGTCCATTACCGTTTCATTCATCGTATTGACGAGCGTGACGTTATCGGAAACAAGCTGAGCGAGATCCTTGTCGCCGGTTGACACCAGCACGGTTTTACCGGCCGCCGTTCCGGTTCGGCACAAGGTACCTATTACATCGTCGGCTTCGACACCCTCAACACGCAGTAGCGGCAAGCCCATCGCCTTAACGGCGTCGAGAATCGGTTCGACCTGCGAGCGCAGTTCGTCAGGCATCGGTGGACGGGTCGCTTTGTAGTCACTGTAGATTTCATCGCGAAAAGTTTTTCCGGGTGCATCGAACACAACTGCAACCTGTGCGTCCGGCTGTTCGCGAACGAGTTTGTTGATCATGTTGAGCACGCCGTGCAACGCGCCAGTCGGTTCGCCGCTCGAATTGCTTAGGTTCGGCAGCGCATGAAATGCACGATAAAGGTAGGACGAACCGTCAATGAGTACCAGGTCAGTTTGCGGCATCGTCTCCGTCGTCTTCATCTTCAGTTGTCGGCGTCGGCGCCTCCTGAATTTCGCTTGGGTTGCCGGGCAGATACAGTGGCCCACTTTGGCCGCAGCCGGAAACCAGCAGCAAAAAGAGGACGGCGAGCGTCGCGATCGAACGTTTCATTTAAGGGCCACTCATTAACAGTACTGGTTTCCGGCATGCGATTATATCGGTCGAGCGATAGCACTGACTATTCTTATGGCAACAATTCGGTCCAGCTATTTCGAGAATTTTCGTGCAATCCTTCGATATGCGTCGCGAAACGGCAGATTTTCTTTCTGCACCAATCGATACGCTTCTTCAGTTGCAAGCATTTCTTCATCGAGCTGTATATTTTCGGGCCGAAAGCTTAGGCCATCAAGCAGATAGGCCATGATGTCGACGCTGTCGATCGCGAGATCGATGGCGCGGAACAGCGGCGACTTGAGGCGCTGCAGGTCACGGTGGTACCCACTCGGCAGTTTGGCCGTGATCATTAATGCTTCGTCGAGACAGGCCTGTGCGGTCGCCGAAGAACCACGCAACAATTCGAGGACATCGGGATTTCGCTTTTGCGGCATGATCGATGAGCCGGTGGTCACATCGTCGGCAAGAGAAACGTAGGCGAATTCCTGTGTATAAAACAACAACAGGTCGGCCGCCATGCGCCCGCAGTCTTGCAAGAGCAAAGTTATTTCGAACAGTAAACCACTTTCCGCCTTACCGCGTGACAACTGAGCGGCTGTGACGGGCGACTGTGTTTCGGCAAAGCCGAGCTTCTGCGTCGTTACCTCGCGATCGAGCGGCAACCCTGGCGTGCCATAGCCGGCAGCCGTACCTAAGGGGTTCTTGTCGATACGACGGTGGGCCGCGGCGAGGCCTTCAATGGCGTCGGCAAATGCTTCGTCGAAGCCGCCACACCAAAGCGCGACCGAGGATGGCATGGCCTGCTGCATGTGCGTGTACCCGGGCAGCAATATTTCGCCCTGTCGATCGGACAGTGATGCTAGGGCATTTCGAAGACCACTAACGCGCGCGCCCAGATCGCCGGCGGCGTCACGCAAGTACAAGCGCAGAGCCGTTAGCACCTGGTCGTTGCGGGAGCGTCCGAGATGCAGGCGACCGCCGGCCGCGCCAATGTCCTCGGTCAGCCGTGATTCCAGGGCCGTGTGCACGTCCTCGTCTTCCAGACCAATGCTCCAGGCGCCGGCCGCAAACGAGGCGTCGAGTTTCTTCAGGCCGGCGCATATCGCTCCGCAGTCATCGTCAGCAATCAATCCCTGCGCCGCAAGCATTTCGGCATGTGCAATGGATCCGCGAACGTCATAGCTGACAAGCCGGGCATCGAGCAAGTGGTCTTCACCCGCCGTGTAAAGCAGGACTCGCTTGGCAAGCGGCAGGCCCTTATCCCACAGCCGGCTCATTTCGAATCACCACCTTGTTCGGCCGGCGTCAGTGCGTCGACATCGTTGACGACGAGCGTTCCGGTGCCTTCATTAGTGAAGACTTCCAGCAGCAGACTGTCGGGAAGTTTGTAAGAAATCACGTGTACGCGACTTACGCCGTTCGCGAGGGCCGCGTCAATCGCTGCGGCTTTCGGCAACATGCCATCAGCCAATTTGCCGCTGTCACGCAGTTTGTCGAGCGCCGCACGGTCGATATAACTGATCAGTGATGACGGGTCGTTGACGTCTTCCAGGATGCCGGATGCTGCGGTTGCGAGAATCAGTTTTTCCGCGTTGAGTTCGGCGGCGATTGCCGCCGCAACCGTATCGGCATTGATGTTCAACAGCGTGCCGGATTCGTCGCAGGAGAGCGGGCTTATAACCGGCATCAGACCGTTATCGAGTTGTTTGACGACGATGTCCGCATCGACAGCGTCGATATCGCCGACGAAACCGTAGTCGAGCGGCGATTCGCCGTCGCGTTCGACCGGCGGGCGCCGGTGCGCGCGAACCAGCCCGGCGTCGACACCCGATATGCCTACAGCTGGAATCTGCAGGTCGCGGCAGGCAGCAAGCACGCGCGTATTGATCTGGCCGTTCAATACCATCGTTGCGACGTCCAGGGACGCATCGTCCGTCACACGTCGGCCGCCAACAAAGTTCGAATCAATGCCGAGCGCGGTCGCGAGTTTTGTCGACTGCGGCCCGCCGCCGTGAACGAGAACGACGCGGATGCCAACCTGGTGCAGAATCCCAACCTGTTCCATTAATGTCGCTGTCTGCAAAGCGTCGGCGAAAATTTCGCCGCCGGCTTTGAGTACAAAAACCTTGCCCTTGAATAAGCGGATATAGGGTGCCGCGTGCTTAAGCGCGGAGACGACGATCGCACGATCTTTCTTGGTCGTCATGATTGTCCCCCGAGCATTTGGTGCAGCACCGCCATCTGCGCGAGCATGCGGTTTCTAGCCTCGTGAATGACGATGCTGCGGGGCCCATCGAGTACCGGTTCGCTGACGACGACGCCTCGACGCACCGGCAGACAATGCATGAAGCGACAATCGTCCAATGCATTGTCGAACCACGTATCGTCGACACACCAGTCGTCGAGGTCGTTTCGCAATTTCTGGTCCGCAATCCTGTCGCCGTAGTGTTTTGTTGACGACCAGGACTTAGCGTAGATCACATGCGCACCGTCCATCGCTTCACACCGATCATCGGTCTCTCGAACAGAACCACCGGCCGCCGCCGCCGCCTCGCGTGACTTCTCCATAATCGGCTGCGGTAACTCGAAGCCCTCCGGTCGCAGCACTGTGACATCCATGCCGCGCCGCGCTGCCGTATACAAGGTGGATGACGGCACTGCCAGCGGCAGCGCCATCGGATGGTACGCCCAGCTCAGCACAAATTTTCCGCCATGGGCGGGGATGTCGTAGTCGTCGAGCGTTTTCCAGTCAGCAAGGTTCTGGCACGGATGCCCCATTGCCGATTCCATGTTGATGTATGGCGTATCGATCAATGACGTCAACGCGTGAAAATCAGTATCGGCCATGTCGTGTTCCAAATTCTTGCGTTCGGCAAACGCGCGAATTCCAATCGCATCGCCATAGGAGGCGATGACCGGCACCGCTTCGCGAATATGTTCAGCCGCGGCACCGTCCATGACAATGCCCGGTCGCGTTTCCAGGCCGTGAATCGACATATCGGGCGAGATCACAAACGAGCCGCCACCGAGTCGCGTCATTGCAGCCTGGAATGATGCAAGTGTTCTGAGCGACGGACTCAAGAACAGCAGCGACAGTACTTTGCCTTTCAAAGCATTGGGCTCTGGACGTTTATCGAGTCGATTGGCCAGACTAATCAAGTCTTGAATTTCTTCATTCGAAAAATCGGCAAGATCGTTGAACGTTTTCATGGCTTCCTACCTGATGTGTTCATGCGTCCGTGGACGAGATCGTGGCCAACGCCGCGGCCAAACGGGTGACGTGTTGTTGTTCGACGATGAGTGGCGCGAGGATTCGCAGCACGTTTGGATCGCTGCTGGTACCTGTCAAAATGTCATGTTCAAGCAGAATGTCGCGCACATCTGTTGCCGGCCGATCGCAAACGAGTCCGAGCAGCAGACCCATTCCCTGAATTTTCTTAACCGGCCCGACGACACAGTGCTCTCGAATCTGTGCTTCGCGATCGCAAACATTTTTTAGCAGGTTATCGCTTTTGATCGACTCTATAACGGCAACAATGGCCGCCGACGCGACAGGCCCGCCACCAAACGTCGTACCGAGGTCGCCGGGACCAAAGCGCTTCGCAAGCTCGTCAGCGCACAGTACGGCACCGCATGGGATGCCGCCACCAAGTGCCTTGGCGCTGGTCAAGATGTCCGGCTCGATGCCGTAAGCTTGCACAGCGAAGAACTGGCCAGAGCGGCCGATACCGGATTGCACTTCGTCGGCGATCAGCAGCGTACCGTTTTGCGCCGTTTCACGACGTAAGGTTGCGACGAAATCGGCGGACAAGTCGTATGCGCCGGCAACACCCTGCACTGGTTCAAAGATCACGGCGGCAACATCGTCGCCGATCATGGCTCTCGCTGTGTCGCAGTCGTCGCGTGGAATGAAGTCAACGTCAAACGGCTTTTCGGGAAAGCCGTACCACTTGTCGTTATTCCATGTAACGGCGCCAGCGGCAGCTGTACGACCATGAAAACTGTGCGTAATGGCCAGAATTTTTTTCCGTCCTGTTGCGACCAAAGCGATCCGCAAAGCGTTCTCGTTCGCCTCCGCGCCAGAGTTAACGAAAAACGCGCGGTCAAGTTTCCGCGGCGCAACCGACACCAGTTGTTCCGCCGCTTGTGCGCGAATATCCAGCGCGACTGCATTACTTTGAAACAGCAACTCCCCGGCCTGTTTCTGGATTGCCTGCGTCAGGCGAGGATGACTGTAACCGAGTGCCGCAACGGCATGCCCGCCGTACAGATCGAGGATCCAGCGGCCGTCGGCTGTGACGATATCGCATCCGGCGGCGCGCACCGGAACGAATGGCAACTGCCCGTAAACCGGAATGCTTGTTGCCATTTCGCGAAGTCTGGGGTCGGAGAGCTCGCTCATGGACTGGCTCATCATGTCCACGCTGTCGCTGGAGCCAGCAGACCGGACGTCTCTGGGAATCCCCACAAACGGTTCATCCATTGCACGGCGCCGCCGGCCGCGCCCTTGACGAGATTGTCGATCGCGCTGGTGATAACGATTGCATTGGGACTCGTCGCGATGCCAATCTGGCAGCGATTACTTGCGATCACACTCTTAAGTCTAGGCGTGCCGTCAACGACGTCGATAAAAGGCGCATCCCGATAAGCCTCGACAAATGTGGTTCGGAGCGCGTCACTCGATGTGCCGCTCGCGGCCTTTGCCTGCACCGTCACATAGATTCCGCGAGCAAACGGCCCGGAGTGCGGTACGAAGTTAACGATGGTGTCGATTCCCAACGCCTGTTTTGCAAGTGCCATAATCTCGGGCGCGTGCCGGTGTTCGAGTGGTTTGTACGCGTACATATTGCTGTGACGCTCGGGGTGGTGCGTTCCCTCCTGCGGTTTACGCCCTGAGCCGGTGCTACCTGTAACCCCGCTGACGAATAGATCGCCTTCTACAAATCCCGACGACAACAATGGAACGGCAGCGAGCAATACCGCCGTTGCGAAGCAGCCCGGATGGCCAATGTGTGGAGCCGTAGTGTCGGAAACATGCTCTGGGACCCCGCAGTGGAAACTCGACAGCAAATCGGGCGCGCCGTGGTCTACACCGTAGACGGTTCGGTAGTCGATCGGTTCTCGGTAGCGAAAATCAGCCGATGAATCGACCACATGCACATTGAGGTCTTTGCTGGCAGCGGCAGCTAGCGCCGCTCTAATCAGGTTGGCCGATGCGCCGTGCGGCGCGGCTGAGAACAGGGCGAGATCAGAGCCGGTATCGACATTTTCGATCCAGTCGTCATGCGCAACAAATTTCGTATCGCGATAAGCAGAGGCAAGGTGCGAAAACACTGACGCTATCGAGCGGCCCGCGTAGCTGTTAGAGACGGCAGCGGCAAAATGCAGTTCTGGATGTTGAGAAATCAGCCGTAGCAATTCACCGCCGACATAACCCGTGGCGCCGAGCACGGCAGTGGGAACCGAATTGCTCATGTGCGCTGCTCACGCAACAGCGCCGCAACCGAATCGCCAAGCGCCACGCCATTCGTTAGGGCATTGATCGCGGGCAGATCAAGCCTGGCGGCAATTTGGTCGACGCCGACGGCGTTATCGGTGGCTGGTCCGGTGACAACAGATGGTTCGATTGCGAACTGATCACGAAGAATTTTTGCACCGCCCCAGGCGGATACTGGGTCGTTGGCGCACAGCACGACGGCAGTTAACGCAGCGCGAATCATTTCATCGGACAGGATCGCTTCGACGCCGTAAGCGCCTAGCAGACCATCACCGAGCTCGAGCACGATGACGTCCGGATTGTTGCGGGCCAGGCCGGTTAGTAATGCGCGCGTCAGCGCCGGACCGTTTTCGGCCGTTGTCGTGACGATGCCAAGGTCGGAAAAGATCATCGTTTCCTGTGCGCCAGCATCTTCCATTGCAAGAATATCGCGCCGGAGTGACACACCGGTTGCCTTGCAAGCTGCAACCCGAATGCCGAGATGGCGTAGCCGGCTAACGATCGCGCACGCGGCGGCGGTCTTGCCGGAGTCCATGCAGGTGCCGGCGAGGGCGATGACCGGCACGTCGTTCGTGTCCAGCGCCGCATTGTCGTCCAGTTTGCTTGCGCCGACACGCGCCGGAACGCCGATACGCTCGCCGAGGTACGGGAAGTGCAGCACGGTACCGAGGACTTCACAGTTGAAAGGCGGGCCGACATCGGGATTGGCCGAATCGCATAGTCCCAGCACACCGCCAATATTCAGAATCTGGATCGCATCGCCGACACCAAGTTCAGTTGGTAGGTGGCCAGAGTAGCCACGCAGCGCTTTGCGATGGCCGAGGGCCCCGACGACGATATCGCCCTGGTTCACGGTCGCCATGCGCCCCGATGTCAGCTCGAGTTGGTTGTAACGATTCTTATTATTCAGAACGCGTACGGCGACGAGCACGCCTTCTTCGCAGGGAATCTCGCCGGACAATCTGAGTTCTCCGCCGATGTCGGAGTGCTGGGCGACCGAAGCAACCTTGTCCACAACGACGGATTTCATGGTTTGCCGCCACCGGCTCGCGTCTGCAAAGAGCCGGGCAAGGCCAAAATGCGGGCGTAGCCGAGAGCATCGGCGGGCGTCCATTCGCCAGCCGCTTCGCCATACACACCTTTGCTCGCTGCGAGTAACGAGAACGGCGAGCTGATGCCATTGATAAAGAGATTGCCGGGCTTCAGTGTGAAAGTGACAGTACCGCAGACTCGATTTTGTGAAGACTCGAGCATTGCTTCGATATCTGCACAAACCAAATCGAGCTGTTTGCCCTCATGAACGAGGTCGCCATAGATTTGAGCGACGCTGTCTTTGACGCGAATTTGTTGTGCGCTGAGCACGAGCTTTTCGAGTTCACGGTGCGCCGTGATCAGCGCTATCGCTGCTGGCGCCTCGAACGCGACTCGACCTTTGGTGCCCAGTACCGTGTCGCCGAGATGTATGCCGCGGCCGATGGCGTAACGGCCAGCCAGGATTTCCAGCGCTTCGATTAATTCGACCGCCGACATCGGCTCATCATCGAGTGCGATCGGAATTCCGTGCTCGAATTCGAGCGTGTGCCGGGCTTCGAGCTGCGGTTCACTAAAAGCATTCGGTGACAGAACCCACGCATCATCCGGGATCGATGTTTCCGATGTCAGCGTCTCCTGACCGCCGATGGTAATTCCCCACAATCCACGATTGATTGAGTATGTGGATCCCTGTGACGGCAATGGCAGGCCGCGGCTCTCGAGATAGGCGAGTTGTTCTTCACGCACCCAGCTGTTGTCGCGCACCGGTGCGAGGACCTCGAGATTCGGGCTTAAAGTCCTGAGCGCCACTTCGAAACGGACCTGGTCGTTGCCGGCCGCGGTGCAGCCGTGTGCAACTGTCGTCGCATGTCGATCCGTTGCGACCTGTGCGAGACGTGCCGCTTGCAGCCCACGTTCGGCGCCGACGCACAACGGATACGCGTTGCCGCGCAACACGTTGCCGGCAATCAGGTGACGAATGACAGTATCGAAATAATCTTGTTTGCAGTCGATGAGTAGGTGTTCGACGGCGCCAAGAGCGAGTGCGCGTTCTTCCAGAGCCGCGGCCGCATCATCATCGATGCCGCCGGTATCGATCGTTGCGGTAACGACGTCGCGATCATAGTTTTCTTTTAGCCACGGCACACAAAATGACGTATCGAGCCCGCCGGAAAACGCAAGAATGATCGGTGATGGGTCGCTGCTCACGCATTGCTCCATAGAAAAAGTAAATGGGGTTTAGCGTGCGGCTTTCGCGCGCTCGATTTTTGATATCAGATGTTTTTGGCCGCTTGCTGATGATGTCGCAACGAACACCGTATCGTCGCCGCCGATATTGCCAACAATTTCCGGCCAGTCGCTGCGATCAAAGGCAAGCGCGACACGTTGGGCCGCGCCGATGGCCGTCTTGATCACGAGAAGATGCGATCCGGCCGGTGTAGTGTCGCGAAGTAATGTTGCGACCCTGGCGAGTTCCACCTCGCCGTCGTGACCGCTTCGCGGCAGCTCGTAGCCGGCTGCCGTCTTGATCGCACCCAGGTCTCGCAAGTCGCGGCTGACGCTGGACTGAGTCACGGCAAGCCCAAGTGACTTCAGCACGGATACCAAAGACTGCTGGGTCTCGACTGAGCCGTTTTTCAGCAGTTCGCGGATGGTGGCGCGCCGTTCAGATTGTTCCGAATTGGTATGTGGCATCGGGCTTGGCATTCAATTTTGCATAAATATGCGCATAAACATAACAGGATGCGCATAGCGCGTCAAGCATCCAGATCACCAACACGCACGCTCGGTCTGGCGTCGGCTACACTGCGTCGCTTTCTTTTCATCGAGGCCTGTCCGATGCCGCTGCCCGAGAGCGTCGAAATTGAAACCGGTGCTGCCCCTGTCGGTAGCGTTATCTGGCTGCATGGCCTCGGCGCGGATGGCCACGACTTCGAGCCGATCGTGCCGGAGCTGAAACTGCCCGTGTCATTGCCGTTGCGTTTCGTCTTTCCACATGCGCCGGTACGGCCAGTAACCGTCAACGGCGGCATGCAAATGCGTGCGTGGTACGACATCGTCAGCCTGGACAGCGACGGGCCTGCGGACGAAGATGGCATTCGCGATAGCAGCGCAATACTCGACTCGCTGGTCGCGCGCGAGCAAGCGCGCGGTGTCGACACCGAAAACATCGTCCTTGCCGGCTTTTCTCAGGGAGGCGCGGTCGTGTTGCACAATGCGCTACGCTCGGCGAGCAAATTCGCCGGATTAATGGCGCTATCCACTTATCTGCCGTTGCCGGAGCGGATCGAGACGGAGGTGGTCGCCAATCCACGTGCCGGCGACACGCCATTGCGTATCTTCATGGCTCACGGAACGTTCGATCCGATGGTGCCGTATCAGGGCGGCCGTCACGCGGCAGAGCGGCTCGAACAACTGGGCTATACCGTCGAATGGCATGAATATCCGATGGCGCACGCTGTTTGTCCGCAGGAAATCAGCGATATTCGGCAATGGTTGTTGTCGGTCTACGGCGCTTAGCGGGTCTAGAATTAGGAAAAATTGGCGACAGAAAACTGAAAGTCAGATTGACCTACAGACTCACCGGTCGCCGCAAAGCGTTTCTCGGTCATGCGAACAGATCCCGACGCATCGCGAACGACTATCGTGGAACAACGCGTACCATAGTCCGGTAGTACGATGAACGGTGCCGTCAACGCATGCGCTTTGTCGAATGGCAGGTTGTCGGCCTCGACCTCGTCGACTCGTGATTTTTGGCGATCGTCGAGTAGCCGAAGCAGATTCGTTTCGTTGATCGCGTCAGTCGTGAGTAATGCAACAAGGGCTGCCTTGCTGCGTTCGACCTTTGGCCAGGGTGTATCGAGCGCCGCATTGGCAACGCCGTAGATACCCGGCGGCAATTCCCGGATCTCACCATTGCGATTGGACAGGTAGGCGAGTTTTTTGTCGTCCGCGACGAGTAGGTTGAAACCGCCGTAGCGTTTACCGTCAATACCAGCGATGAAGTCCAATGGCGACGCATCGCCATCCAAAAAGTCGGTAACCAGATGGCCACGGGATGCCAGATGTCCGGTCGGCCGTTGTGCATCCCGAAAATTGGTGACGGTTGCAAAGCGGCCATTGCGATGCAGAGCAAGCCACGTGCCGCCGGCCTGCAGGTCGCGACCTCCAAGCACGTCAGGATTGTCCGGCCACCAGTGCGCATCCTGGGTCGGGCGCGCATGAAACTCATCGCGATTACCCGCGACGACGAACGGATAGGCGTGGTCAACCTGATGCGCGATTACGACGAGACAAATGGCTTGGCACTCCGAATGTTCATATTAATTTTGATTTTCGATCCAGTGTTCGACAAGTCGTCGAGCGATAGACACCCGAAACGGAAGTTTTGGAAATCCTGAGCGCAGCTCTTTACGTGTAAACCACCTGGCATCTTCGAGCTCGCCGTCGTTGAGGACAATGCCGTCGGATGTTGCTTCAGCAACAAAGCCGAGCATGATCGACGATGGAAACGGCCACGGTTGCGAGCTGTGATACGTTACCTTACCCACGTGCACGTTGGTTTCTTCAAAGACTTCTCGACGAACGGCATCTTCGAGGCTCTCGCCCGGTTCAACGAAACCGGCGACGGTTGAATAGCGGCCCTCCGGCCAGCCCGGTTGACGGCCGAGTAGGCAACGTTCTCCGTTTGCAACCAATACGATGATCGCTGGGTCGACGCGTGGAAAAAGAATGTGCCCACAGTCCGCGTTCGCGCACTGACGTGAATTGCCGCCCGCTTCCGGTCGCGCAGCCGATCCGCAGATTCCACAATAAGTCTGCGTACGATGCCAGATAACCAGAGCGCGGGCATGGGCGGCGAGATTTGCTTCGTCAGGCGCCAGCACCGTACCCAGAAATCTCAGATCGTGAAACTCACCGAGCTCGCTCAACGGCGCTTCGACATTGCCATCAATAGCGAAAGCAAATGCCGGCCGATCATGAAACAGGCCGAGAAAAATCAGCTCGTCCGGGTCGCGGACGAAAGGCTCAATCTGGCGACGCTCAAGCATGACCATGTGCGGCGGATCGCCGCCGACGAGACACTGCTCACCCCAGATCGGAACAAAGCGACTGCCGTCACTCTGGCTCGCATCCTTGATCCAGTCCGGGTCCTTGCGTCGTTCGCCGTTACGATCGACAAACGCGCCGGCGAAGACATTGTGATTCTCCATGTGTGCTCCTGTGCGGGCCGAAGTGTAGCGCAACAGCGAGCATCAGGATCATTCAGTTTGTAGAAAACGTTCGCACACCGGGCCGTCGTTTCTGATGTGCCTCGATTTCACAGGCCGGGCAGGTTTTCAGGTCAAGCGCATAGGCGTCCTGTACATAACGCGCGCGGCAGCTGCGACAGACTGCCAAATACAATTCGTCGTTCCAGGAAATGCTGTGCAGCAAATTCCAGGCCCATTCGAAATTCAACAGTGGTTCGTCATGCAACAGCAGGTAATTTTCGAAGGCCCGACACACTCGATGACCGAACTCGACATCGGGGCGTGGCCAACAACAATGCACGCTATTGTCTTTCTCGACCCGCAGCAACAGGCCGGCGCAATACAGCGCGACTAGCGTGGTCGCCTGCAGCTGATGCTCCGGGTTTTTGACGAAGCGAGTGATTTGGCGAGGTGACTTGCCGCGCCGCCGCCGCACGCCAGTCTGGCCGGTGTTCTTGAAATAGGTGCAGTAGAGCTTGCGGATCCGATCGTCCGACAGCCCGGTACAGTCGCGAATGGTCCGAGTTCGCGCCTCATGCCCGATCATCCTGAGCGCTAGCTCGAATTGGCTGCGCTCGCCGGCATAGCGATCGTCCGTCAGACGCATTTATTTCTCCTTGTGCTAGAAATAAACCATATATAGCTAAACATCGACTAGTATTATCTATAAATGGGATTATTAGCAAATATCTAGTTACTACGGAATCTACCGAGATTCGCACCACCAGGAGCCATGCATGGATTTTCAGCCGCCTGACCCGGCCGATCTGGACGACGTCCACTCCCTCAATCGCGCCTTTCTTGACTACGTCACGCATGCAGACCGGCCGGTTGCGGCGTTGGATCAGCTGTCTGAGGGGCTCGCGGAATCCTTTTTGCAGTTGACACCAGACGGATCACAGCGGCTCGCTAGGAGCCCATTCCTGATCTTTTCGCTCGCTGAACACGAGCACAAGCGCTGGCACCGGTTGTTCGAAGGACGCGCACACGAAGATCTGATCAGTGTGCTAGATAAGCCGAATGATGCCGAGGCAAGATTGGTATCGGCCGCACTGGGTTTCCTTTGGCAGTTGGCGAAAAGACGCCCGTATGCTGCGCGCGTGGTCAGCGGCGCGTCACTCGGTTGGTGCGAACGCTTGGCGGAGAGCACCTTAGTTGATTTGTTTTACCACGCCGCTACCGAGAGTGGGCTGCTGTCTTTTCGAATGCCGGACAACGTAGGCTTCTGGCGGAGATTACTTGCCGCAGGAACCAGCGAGGAAAAGCCTGTGCGTCGCGCCGCCCGACTCAGCGCGTTGCAGTCGATGTTGACTAAGAGTCACGACGATCATTATCGTCGCTTGCCAGCTGCCGCGTGTTCGATGCCGATGCTGGCGCAAAGCGTTGCCGACCAGACAAGTGTGTCGAAATCGAAGGCACGTGGTTACAATACGCCGTCAGATGAAAGCACTGTCAATAAGAAACCTGACGAAGACGTACGCGAACGGTAACCAGGCCCTGAAGGGAATCGACCTTTCGGTCGACGCCGGCGATTTTTATGCGTTGCTTGGCCCGAATGGCGCCGGCAAGACGACGGCGATCGGTATTGTAACGTCGCTTGTAAACAAGTCGTCGGGTGAGGTCGAGATCTTTGGTCACAATATCGACCGCGACATAGAAGCCGCGAAAATCTGTATCGGACTTGTGCCGCAGGAAATCAATCTGAACCTGTGGGAAGGCGTCCAGGACATCGTCATGAATCAGGCCGGATATTATGGTCTCGGCCGCAAACTCGCCCACGAACGTACTGAAAAATATTTGCGTGCGTTGCGCTTATGGGACCGGCGCAAGGACGTTGCGCGGAGCCTATCCGGCGGTATGAAGCGTCGCTTGATGATTGCTCGCGCGCTGGTACACGAGCCGAGATTATTGATGCTCGATGAACCAACAGCCGGTGTCGATATAGAGATTCGCCGATCAATGTGGAATTTCCTGACTGAAATCAACAACGCCGGCACGACGATTATCCTAACGACGCACTATCTCGAGGAAGCCGAATCGCTGTGTCGGCACGTCGCGATTATCGACGACGGTACAATCATCGAAGATGCGCGTATGAGCACGGTACTGCGCAAACTTCAGCGTGAAGTGTTTGTTTTGAGTCTGTCGCAAGCGCTCGAACAGGCGCCAACACTGGACGGATTCGAAACCCGCGTGCTGCCAGACTGCGAACTCGAAGTCGCGATCGGCCCCGGACATACCCTCAACGAACTATTTCAGCAGCTGAGCGAGCGTCACATCGATGTTGTCAGTCTCAGGAACAAAGCAAATCGACTCGAAGAGCTGTTTATGCGGCTAGTCCAGAATAATCAAGGCGATGGCGAGGAAGCTGCATGAATATTGCGTTGAATGCGGTTGCTGTCAAAACGCTTGTGCGCAAGGAAGTACTGCGTGTCATGCGCATCTGGGTTCAGACTATCGTGCCGCCGGCCATAACGATGACGCTGTATTTCATCATATTTGGCAACCTGATTGGCCGCCGCATTGGCACGATGGACGGATTCGATTACATGGCATTCATCGCTCCGGGCTTAATCATGATGTCCGTTATCACCAATTCCTACGGCAATGTCGTGTCGTCGTTTTTCGGCGCAAAGTTCGGCCGCCACATTGAGGAAATGTTGGTATCACCGATGTCAAATTCGGCAATCATCATCGGGCACGTTGCTGGCGGCGTTTTGAGGGGTTTATTTGTTGGCGCGCTGGTCACAGCTATCGCCTTGTTTTTTACGAAGCTTGACGTCGTGCATCCGCTTATCACTTTGTCGGTCGTCTTGTTGTCTTCGATCGTATTCTCGCTTGCGGGATTTGTTAACGCAGTGTTTGCCAAGAAGTTTGACGACATTTCGATCGTGCCGACATTTGTGTTAACGCCAATGACCTATCTGGGTGGCGTTTTTTACTCAATATCGCTGCTGCCGGAATTCTGGCAGGGCGTATCCCGGGCCAACCCGATCCTCTACATGGTCAATGCGTTTCGTTACGGCATACTCGGCAGGTCGGACATTAGTATCGCGCACGCTTATGTCATTTTGCTGGTCTTTATCGTGTTGCTGTTCAGCGTTTGCTTGTCGCTGATGAACCGTGGCGTCGGCATCAGGGAATAGCCATGTGTGGTCGCTTCGCATTCTATTCTCCGAGTGAGGCCACTGCGGCATTATTCGGTGCGAGCGGGACGCTGCCGGTCGAGCCGCGTTATAACATCGCACCAACCCAATACGTCGCGGCCATTCGTAACGGCGAAGACGACAGTCGCGAGCTTGTCATGCTGCGTTGGGGGCTTGTGCCGTTCTGGGCCAAAGACCCGTCAATCGGTAATCGTATGATCAATGCAAGAGCTGAAACAGTCGCGGAAAAGCCGGCCTACCGGGCGGCGTACCGGCGACGGCGATGTATCGTACTGGCCGATGGTTTTTATGAATGGCATCGTGAGCGCGACGTCAAGACACCGTACTTCATTTCGCTTGCGAGTGGCGAGCCGTTCGCGCTTGCCGGGCTGTGGGAGAACTGGCGCGACAAAGTGTCAGGTGACGAGCTACAGTCGACGACCCTGATTACCACTGAAGCGAACGAGTTCATGGCCGCCTTGCACCATCGAATGCCGATGGTACTGGAGGCAGGCTCAGCCGATGCCTGGTTAGGCGGCGATGACGAAATGATACACACCGATAACACGCCACGGCTAAGGGCCTGGCCGGTCGATCGCCGTGTCAACAATGCCCGCAATCAGGGCGAAGACCTAATTGAACCATCAGACGACGCGATAGAGGGCTAAACCACATTTTCGGGTAGCTCGCGCGACGGTTGCGTCGCGACGACCAGTGTAGCGGGTCCGCCATGGACGCCGAACGCAGTCCCGAGTTCGGTGATCGACAGCCGATGAATATCGTTCAGTTCGTCGCGTAGCAAGTGCTCCAATAAAGTCGCGTCCTGCGGGCAAATCGCATGACCTATCAGTACCGTCAGCGGGCCGTCGTCGCTAACACGCGTTGCAATATAACGCGCGAATTTCTGTAGCCGCTTGCGGCGGCCGAGTAGAAATCCGGCGGTTCCAATACGGCCATCCGAGGTCGTGCGGATGACAGGCGTCAAACGCAACAAGTCAGCGATCGTTTTTATGTAACCAGGGATGCGGCCACCTTTGACCGCGTAGCGTAAGTCGCTGACGATCGCGAAAGCGCGGGTTTTCGCCGTGATCTGCTCGAGCTTCGCCAGAGTATTGTCGGCACTCAAACCGGCCTTCGAGCATTCGGCGGCGAATATCGCCAGCAGTCCCTGTCCAAGCGAGGCATTATGTGAGTCAACAACGTGAATTATTCCAGGCGCATTTACTCGCGCCGCCGCCGCGGTAGCAGCGTGAAATGTGCCACTGACACGTGCTGTCACGTTAATCGAAATTACGTCTGAAAAGTGGCTCGCCAGAAACTGAAACTGACGACGAAAGTCGCCCGGCGCGGGCTGTGATGTTGTCGGATGATACGGGTTGGTCGCTAGCTCATGAAAAAACTCCTCAGTTGAGATACTGACCTTGTCGAGATAGCCGTGTTCACCGAACTGAATCCGCAATGGCACCATATGAATGTCGAGGCGCTCCATGTCATCGTCCGGAATATCTGCGGCCGAATCGGTAATAACGGCAAAGCGGCGCGCGTCGTTATGACTACTGACGTGCTGTCTATGTATGTCGTCGGCTTTTTCGGCGCTGAGGTCGCCATAACGGCGTGCAAGCTCGAAAACTTGCTCCGGTTCATCAACGTGGATATGGATTTTAGCTTTACGCTTCGTGCCGGCAAGCACAAGAGAATCACCGATCTGATCAAGCGACTCACGCATTTTTCGTCGATCGATATCGGCGCCCGTCACAATGCATTCGGTGCAGAAGCGAAACGACGAGTCTGCGCCTTCGGCTGATGTCGCGAATGATAGTTCTTCGCTAAACAAAGCTGATAAATCTGGCTTCGGAGCGACGCGTCCATGCCGAATATATTCGGCCATGCCGGAGACCATCGTCGCAAATCCCTTGGCGCCAGCGTCCACGACGCCGGCCTTCCTCAGTACATCAAGTTGATTCGGTGTTTCGGCGAGAGCTTTTTCGACACGTTCGACCGCTCGCTCGATGACAACTCTAAAATCTTCTTCATTGCACTCAATCGATTGGCGTTTAACGCTGTCTGCAAATGCGGAAATGACAGACAGGATCGTGCCCTCACGCGGTTCGGATAATGCATCGTGCGCATACTCACTGCCGAGTGTAACCGCCTTGCTGAATGTGTATGTCGTGAATCGACTTATCTCACCCGCTGAGTCGCTCACACCCTGAAAAAACTGCGCGACGATCGCTCCCGAATTGCCCCGTGAACTGTCGAGTAAGGCGTCCGCAACGGCGGCAAGCAGTGTTCCCAGATGTTGATCGTCAGTGCGAGTCAATAACGGCAGGGTTGCGCCAAGCGACAGGCTGAGATTCGTGCCGGTGTCGCCGTCCGCAACCGGAAATACGTTGATCCGATTGAGAAAATCCTGTTCGTCGATGACCCGATGGATACCGGAAATGAACGCTTGGGAAAAACTGTCGCCGTTCAGGTGCGTAGTAACAGGACTACTCAAAGTCAGGAGATCCGAGGTCCGCTACTCGCGCGGCAATGAAAACGTTTGACCGCGATGGTCCAGTATGACGCCATGGCGCGTGATCTCGCGCACGACTGGACCCTCGCTGAGCTGGTCGTTTTCGTGATACTTGTTCATGTTTATAAATACAAAACGATCGGACGGATTGGCGCTAAAGACGTGAATATCGACATGAAGGTCGGGTAACGTGCTTTCATTGTTTAATTGCAATTCGATCAGGCTCGGCAATAGCGCGTAATTTGTTTCTTGATTTGTTGCTGTCGGCGCCGAATCGCTTAGGTTCATAGATACTACCGATTGCGAAGTATTGCTGGAGTCGGCATCGGGCGTGGCGACATTAGTCGTACTGGCGCTCACGTTTTGCCGATCCGGTTGCTTGCGGCGTGCTTTTTCCAGTTGCTCGGTGAACGCCGTCGGTTGCGATGCCGCAGGTTGGGTCTCTATCGGGATTGTAGGTTCCGGGGTTGGTCGAAGCTGCTCGGTTGCCGGTGTTACCGATTGCGATGAGTTCGGACGCAGCGTAAAGCCAAGCAACGCAACGATATTGATTGCAAGCAAAACGCCGAGCACCCATAACCACCGCGGCGCGCTGGGCATGCCCGGACTGGAGGGTACTGTTGCGAATTCGGCCGGCGCCTGTTGTTGGCGATCGTTTTCCGATTTTTTCAGTGCATCGAGAATGAATGACATATTTTAGTCTCGTGCCAGCAACGGTGTCGTAAGCCGGGGAATATCGTCCGGTGCGAGCAGCGAATTGATGATGATTTGTGTTTGTCGACCTGCTAGACCATCGACCATAAGCCGATGGTCTCGTTGAAACGCGCGCACCTGCTCTTCCAGGCCCGCGTCATAATAATCGGAATCGAGCGGTTCTGAACGGTAACGCCGGTCGATCGCCGCGAGGCTCTGTCTTAACCACAAGACGTTTTGACTTCGTGCTCCAGGGCCCATTGCGATGGAGCTGCCGGTCGCAGGTTTCCAGATCAGTAGGTATTGGCCAAACCACAGCTCGGAGACCTGTTCGATTGGATGAGACACCTTAACGCCGGCAATCGATAGTTCCGCGCGGTCACCTTGAATGGCTGTAAGAACGGCGCGGTGGGTAAAGCCGCGACTGTCGGTCAGATTCAGAATCGCGGGTCGGTCGAGCTGACGTAAGCTGTTCCATGAACCGCGCTGCGAAAGACATTCGAAGCCGGCCCGCTGCGCCTGATCACAGCCGGCGTCATTACCGTCATAACTTAGCCCCCAAAGCTCAAACAGTGTCGCGAACGCCGCTGCGACGTTCGTCAGATCATTGGCGAGCAGCAACTGTTCGTCGAGCGACGCCTCTTTTTCGTCGGCAACGCCGGTGGCTCCTGACTCCGCAAGCGGCAGAATTTCCGACGCAGAAGCGTCCACTTGTGCGCCGATGGCAGCGGTTTGGGCAACGATCGTTGCGCTCGGAACAGTGGCTGCTGATTCGTTCTGTTGTTGCGTGCCCTGCTGCTGAGTAAAAATGGACCACGCGCCAAACGCGACGATGGCAGCTCCGGTGGCGATTAGTGCCGGAGGTGCCCAACGCAGCCACGGCCACGCGAGGCTCTTTCCAGAAATTTCAGCCGCGGCGCGCGCGACGAAACGCCGATCAACGCGTCTCGATTCGCGGCTGTAGGCGCCGAGCAACGCTCGATCACAAATGACGTTGATGAGTCGTGGCACGCCCTTTGAGAACTTGAAAGTTGCGCGTTTAGCGCCGTTGTCAAACACCTCACTGAGAGCGCCGGCAACCTGTAAACGGTGCTCGATGTATTCCGCCGTTTCGTCCCTTGACAGTGGTTCGAGGTGATAACGTCCGGTGATACGTTGCGCGAGCTGTCGCAGATCGTTTCGTGCCAATAACTCGCGCAGTTCCGGTTGGCCAATGAGAATGATCTGCAGCAATTTTTGTTTCGAAGTCTCGAGGTTTGTTAACAGGCGCACCTGCTCGAGGACATCGCGGGCGAGATTCTGAGCCTCATCGACAACAAGAATTGTCCGCCGCCCGTCGGCGTGTGCCATAAGTAAGTAATGATTAAGTGCGTCGATCAAGGCCTTGCTACTGTCGGGTGCGATGACGGTGTCACCATTGTCACTGCGGTCGCCAACGCCGAGCTCCTCGCAGATGGTTTGCAGGAATTCGAGTGCCGTAAGTTGCGGATTCAGGATCACTGCCACATCGGCATTGTCGGGCAAGCGGTTCTGCAGCAACGTTCGTACAAGCGTTGTTTTACCGGTACCGACTTCTCCGGTTAGTTGCACGAAGCCGCAAGACTCAGTGACGCCATATACGAGATGAGCCAGCGCTTCACCGTGGCGCTCGCTCATGAACAGATAACGCGGATCGGGCGTTATCGAGAAAGGCTTTTCATTGAGGCCGAAAAAGTTCGTATACATTATTGTCGCCGCTGGCTTTATATGCAGCCGGGTCTCCGCCCGGCTCCCGATTCTACCTCATTTCCAGACGCCGCCAGATTCGTCGGCCGTCAATGACGCCCTTCGTGCGGGTCAAGTATACGAGCGCGGCTCACGGACGCATCGCCAAAGCGGTCGCGAATCTCGTCAACAGCCTTGTCGACTGGGGCAGCTGTCGTCGTGCCGGACTCGGCAAATAAGTCTGCCTGTTCGGCGGCAACGAGCTTGCTTGTACCGACGCCAAGCAGACGAATGCGCGCGCCGGGATTGTCTTTCAGCCATGTTGTCAACAGAGTTCGCGCAGCGTCGTAAATCTGATCTGTACCGTTGCCGGGCGGCCGCATGATGCGCTGACGTGTGAACGTACTGAAATCAGCTTGCCGGATTTTTATCTGCACGGTACCGGCTTGCAGGGTCGCCTTTCGTAAACGTCGACACGTGCGCTCAGTCAGGCGCAACAATTCGCGCTCCATGTCGTGCAGGATCTCGAGATCTTGATCATAAGTCTCCTCGGCGCTGATCGATTTCTCAGCGCGCGACGAAACAACAGGGCGATCGTCAATGCCGGCAGCACGGTCGCGGGTCTTTTTCGTAAATCGGCCAAAGATAGGTTCAATAACCCGATTGTTGGCCAGGCGTAGGTCGGCAACTGTTCGAATATCAATCTTGTGCAATCGCGCGAGCGTTTCGCGACCGATTCCCGGTATTACCGAAACTGGCAATGGGTCCAATCTTTCGTGGGCTTTGTCTGCCGTAATCACAACCAGGCCGTCCGGCTTGTCCAAATCGGATGCGATCTTAGCGACGAGCTTGTTCCACGCAACGCCAACGGATGCGGTAAGTTCTGTACGGTCATGTATTCGCTGCTTGATGTCGCCGGCGATATCGATTGCGGTGCCAAAAAGCTTCAGACTTGCCGTGACATCGAGGAATGCTTCGTCGAGTGACAGGCCCTCGACCGTTGGCGTGAATTCGCGGAAGACTTCGAAGATCTCGGCGGAGATGGATTTGTAGTGCGACATTCGTGGACGCACGCTCAGCAAATGCGGACAGCGGCGCCGGGCCTCGGCCATCGGCATGGCTGAGTGTATTCCATAGTCGCGAGACTCGTAGCTCGCCGCGGCAACAACACCGCGATTCTGGCCGCCACCTACGACGAGCGGTTTACCGCGCAAATCAGGATTGTCGCGTTGCTCAACAGACGCATAAAAGGCGTCCATGTCGACGTGCAATATGCAACGTGAATCCATCGAATCAGTTGTTTCGCTGGACTATGTAACGCGCGAGCCAGCGAAGTGGTTCGGCAGCATCGCCGACGACTTCGAGGTATTGAAAAGCGTCGGCAATCAATTCGTCGCAACGCTTCAGCGATGCTTCGGTCCCGAGAAGCGTGGGATAGGTTGCTTTCCTGAGCCCAAGATCTGAACCGGCGGGTTTGCCGATAATAATGGTTTCACCTTCGATGTCGAGCAGGTCATCGCGAATCTGAAACGCGATGCCGACGGCGCGAGAAAACCTGTCGAGCGCGCGTTGTTGTGGATCCGGTGTGTCAGGCTTTAGCAGGCATGCGGACATCACCGATGCGTGAATCAGCGCGCCGGTCTTCAGTACATACATATGTTCTAGTTCGTCGGCGCTGAGCGTTTGTCCTTCGGCAGCGAGATCGATCGACTGGCCACCAGTCATGCCGATCGATCCGCAGGCGTCGGCAACGAGCCGGACCAGGCTGGTACGGACGTCGGCAGTAACATCGTCTATGTCCGCCAACACAGAAAACGCCAACGGTTGCAGCGCGTCGGCCGCGAGGATCGCAGTCGCTTCATCGTACGCTACATGCAGCGTCGGTTTGCCTCGCCGTAGATCATCGTCATCCATCGACGGCAGGTCGTCGTGGACCAACGAAAATGCGTGGATCAGCTCGATGGCCGCAGCCGGCGCATCGAGGAGTTCCTCGGCGACGCCGACACACTCACCGGCGGCATAGACCAACATCGGTCGAATGCGTTTGCCACCATTGAAAACGGCGTATCGCATTGCCTCGTGCAAGCGTTTCGGATTTTCGTTAGCGCTTGGCAAACATGCATCGAGCTTGCACGTCACTCGGTCCAGATAATAGTCCAGGCGGTCTTTGAAATTAGCGGGCAAGGCGGTCTCTTGAGCTCGATCGGGGGCAATAGCGTACACGATTTGACCGGCAGTGCTCGCACCCGACTGGGCTATAATTCGCGTCCTTTTGAACGCTTGGCCCCCGGGATAGAACATGCAGGCAACGGCGAGAGCACAACCTAATATCGCCTTGATCAAATATTGGGGAAAACGCGACAGGACACTGAACTTGCCGGCGGTTGGCTCCATATCGATTACGCTTGCGGACCTTTACACGGAGATGAACGTCAAGTTCGATTCCAAACTCAAGGACGACGTACTCACTGTCAATGGTGAAATTGACCAGCAGATGTTGCCGCGAATCAGTCGCTGCTTAAGCGCAGTCGCCGGCGAGGGTCGTGATCCTGCGCGCGTGGACAGTCATTGCAATTTTCCGGTGGCCGCTGGGCTGGCGTCGTCGGCATCAGCTTTCGCGGCTCTAGTGGTTGCGGCCTCGGCTGCAGCGGGACAACATCGATCGACGGCGGAGCTTGCGAGCCTTGCCGGCCTGGAATCAGGTTCGGCTGCGCGATCTCTTTATGGTGGTTTCGCAGAACTTGAAAACAATGGCGATAGCGTTGCGGTCGAAACATTGCTCGATTCCAGCGACTGGCCGCTCAGGATCGTTATCGCAGTAACTTCCGCAGGACCGAAGCCGGTAAGTTCTGGGGAGGCAATGGAAATCAGTCGCAAGACGTCGCCGTTCTACGGCCGTTGGGTCGATGACCAGACGCACGATCTCGACGTCGCGCGAGCAGCGATACGGGAACGGGATTTTGGCAAGCTCGCCGCGATCGCCGAGCACAATTGTCTAAAGATGCATTCGGTCATGTGGGCATCTCGGCCGCCGATCGTATACTGGAACGCCGCAACCTTGGAATGTCTGCAAACGGTACGCGAATTGCGTACGCAAGGCGTCGGAGTGTTTTTTACAATCGATGCGGGGCCGCAAGTCAAAGCAATCTGTCTGGCACACGACGAGTCTCGCGTTTGCGATGCGCTGCAATCTACAAGCGGCGTTGGCCGCGTCATCGTAAGTGAGCTTGGGGCAGGCGCTAAGTTGACTGGTTGCGTATGAATTCAATCAAGAGCAGCGCGCCAGGTAAGGTCATCCTATCGGGCGAATACGCCGTGCTTGATGGAGCGCCCGCTGTGTCAATGGCGGTCAATCGTCGTGCGGTCATTACGCTTGCCGCGGCTGACGACTTGTCCATCCAATCCATTGGATTGGCCGGCGATAAGGATACGCGGATATTCGAGTGCGCATGCGACGCACTTGCGATCCATCGTTGGCGTGGCACGGTGCTCCTCGATACCCGTGCATTTGCGGACTCGACGTCCGGTATCAAATTTGGCATCGGCTCAAGTGCAGCGCTCACGGTCGGATTGGTATGCGCATTGGCGGCGAGCGCAAGGGGCGAAATCAGCGGGCTTGAACTATTTCGGTGCTCTCAAAAAGCACATCATGCGTTTCAGCAAGGTGTCGGTAGTGGCGTCGATGTTGCGACAAGTATCGTCGGCGGGCTCGTCGAGTATTGTGTCGGCGAAACGCCGCGGTCGCTCGCATGGCCAGACGGACTCCATTACCAGTTGTTGTGGAGCGGTGTGCCCGCGAACACGTCTGAGAAACTTCGTCGCCTGCCGGATTCAAAAACGCGCGGCAGCAACGGCGCGCTGAGCGAAGTTGCGGCAAACGTCGCAGAAGCCTGGATCTCGGGCGATGCCGCTGCGATTGTCGGCGAATATCGTGACTATGTGCCGGTGCTACGGCAATTCGATATTGACCATGGTCTCGGCATATTCGATGCTGGTCATGATGCACTTGCAGAGAAGAAAATGTCGGCAAATATCGTCTACAAGCCTTGTGGTGCGGGTGGCGGCGATATCGGTATCGTACTCGGAACAGAAAAACAGGCTGTCAAGGCATTCGCACATAAGGTCGGGGATTTTGGCTTTCGGCAGCTCGACATGACAATCGACGATATCGGCGTTGTTCTGAATGGGGCCGGAGCGTGAGCGATTCTCGCATTTCGGGCTTCTATCGACTTTCGGTTGGTGAACGTATTGCTGAGCTCGAGCGCCGCGGCTGGTTGTCGTCGACGGATGCCGACGCTCTGAAGAACGGTCGAGTGATTTTACCTGTGACCGCTGGCGATAAGATTATCGAAAATGTCATAGCGACGTTCGGCCTACCGCTCGCCGTCGTACCGAATTTTCGTGTCAACGATCGCGACTACTTAGTGCCGTTGGTCGTCGAGGAACCTTCAATCGTCGCCGCGCTCAGCGCGTCTGCGCTGCTTGCGCGTTCAGCGGGCGGATTCGATTCGGCCTGCGACGAATCTCTGCTGGCTGGACAGGTACATTTGACTGGAATCAGCGATGTCGATGCGGCGATCGATGCGATAAACAATGCGAAGCAAGCATTGTTGGCCGCTGCTAACGATGTTCATCCGCGACTCGTGCGTCGTGGCGGTGGGGTCCGTGATATCGAGTCTCGCAATCTGTTACTCGAAGATGGTCGCAATTCACTCGTCGTCCATTTGCTCGTCGATACCGGCAACGCGATGGGTGCGAACCTGGTCAACACGATTTGCGAAGCGATCGCGCCGCAGCTAGCGGAGCTTTGCAACGGCAACATCGCGATGCGAATCCTGTCGAACCTCGCAGACCGTTCTTTAGTGACCGCGAAAGTTAACTATGGGCTCAAAGATCTCGGTGAGGACGAAGACGCGGCGAAGCGCGCTCGAGATGCCATCGTCTTGGCGAACGATATCGCGTGCGCAGATCCGTACCGGGCGGCAACGCACAACAAGGGCATTATGAACGGCATTGATCCGTTGGCAGTTGCAACTGGCAATGATTGGCGTGCAATCGAGGCCGGTGCACACGCTTACGCGGCGGTCGGCGGAGCGTATTCGCCGCTGACGTGCTGGTCGGTGAGCGATACCGGTGATCTTGCAGGCGAGATTCGCATACCGTTGAAGGTCGGCATCGTCGGCGGCACGCGCGAGGCTAACGCCACGGCGGCACTTGGCTTGAGAATATGTGGGGTCGAGTCGGCGCGCGAACTGGCTGAATTGATGGCCGCGGTTGGTCTCGCGCAGAATTTTGCGGCGATCCGTGCGCTCTCGACTAGCGGCATTCAACAAGGACACATGCGTCTGCATGCCCGCAGCGTTGCTGCGGGGGCCGGCGTCCCGGACAAATTATTCGACGACGTGGTCGCAGAACTCGTTGCAAGCGGCGAAATCAAAGACTGGAAAGCACGTGAGATTCTCATCGGAAAGCGTGCGCTCGAAATTACGCCAAACGGTGTCACTGCTGCGGGGAAGCTAATCCTGTTGGGCGAGCATGCTGTCGTTTACGGTGCGCATGCGCTCGCAATGCCGATCAAGAACGCGGTAACCGCAAGCGCCAAGGTGAGTGACTCACCGACTATTTCGATTCCAGCATGGGGTGTCGATAAGAGCATCGAAGCCGGTAGCGATATTGGTGACGCGGTGTTGCAAATCGCACGCGAACTTGGCGTCGCTGATCGTGCGTTCAATCTGAGTGTTGCCACGACTTTGCCGCGTGCAATGGGTCTGGGCTCATCGGCGGCGCTCGCGGTTGCGATCACGCGCGCGCTCGGTAAGGCGTTCGATATTGATTTGGACAACGATCGTGTTAACAGCATCGCGTTTGAGTGCGAAAAACTCGCACATGGAACGCCGTCTGGCGTGGACAATACGGTAGCAACCTTCGCTACGCCATTCTTGTATCGTCGTAACGAGCCGCCTGAAATTACAACAATCGAATTGCTCGAAGCGCCGCCAGTTGTTGTGGCTTGCAGCAATAGTCCGGGATCCACACTTGAACAGGTGGCCGGGGTTCGTGCGCGTCGCGACGCGGCCACAGAACAATACGATGCGCTGTTTGAGCAGATTGACGCGCTGACTATTGCGGGCGCCGACGCGCTGGCAGCGGCGGATTACGAGCGGCTTGGTGGGCTGATGAACATTTGCCACGGGTTGCTAAACGCGATTCAGGTATCTACGCCAGAGCTCGAGCACATGGTATCTATCGCCCGGGCGGCTGGTGCGCTAGGTGCAAAGCTCACGGGCGCGGGCGGTGGTGGATCCATTGTCGCGCTGTGCCCGGGCCGAGAAGCCGTCGTGTCGTCGGCGCTTGAAGCCGCGGGATTCATGACCATAGCAGCGCAGGGCAACGAGGACCAAGGTGTTGAATAACGCACACAGAATCGTATCGTCGGATGTCGAGGAGTTAATTCTTGTCGACGAGAATGACAACGAGACCGGACATTTGTCGAAAGCCGAATGTCACAATGGCGATGGCGTCCTTCATCGTGCTTTTTCGGTTTTTCTGTTCAACGATGATGGCAATATGTTGTTGCAACAACGCGCCGGCAGCAAGCGGCTGTGGCCAGAATACTGGTCGAACAGCTGCTGCAGTCACCCGCGCCGCGGCGAAGATATGCAAGCGGCGACGGAGCGCCGCCTTCGAGACGAACTCAATGCAAATGCGCAACTCGAGTATGTCTACAAGTTCAGCTATCACGCCCGCTTCGACGAATCAGGATCAGAAAACGAGTTATGCCATGTCTTCGTAGGAAAGGTGCTTGGTGACATCAAACCGAATGAACATGAGATTCAACGCATTCGCTTCGTGTCGAGCAGAGAACTCGATGCGGAACTCGATGAACGGCCAGAGCAATTTACGCCGTGGTTTAGGATGGAATGGCGCACGCTGTGCGAGCAGCATGCAGACTTATTGTCGCGCTACGCGATGTAGCGGTAGTACTCGATACCGAGGTCTGTGAAATGCCGTTCGTCGCTGCGGCCGACGCGGTCAATGACGAATTCGTTCCGTGGTATGTAGCCGAGACCGCTGACGCGATTTCCGTCATGCAGCGCCACGTACTGCTCGCGATTGAGGTCGAGCGTCAGACGCATTGCATCCGCGAAGCCAATCTTGGCTGTCGCTTCGCGCCAACTGTCGGCGATAAAAAACGGAATTACTTCAGCCGCGTCGCCGCTACCGTAGCCAAGTGTCAGCACTTCCTCGCCGGTGGTCAGCGAGCCTTCGTCACGTGCCTGTTCGAAACCGGCAGCCAGCCAGGCCGGTAGTGCTGCCGTGTAGAGGTTGCCGAGGTCGAGCATTGTGTCGCTACCAATCGCAAGCTTGTCGAGAATCTCACGCCGGTGTCGACGAGATGCTCGGAATGCACGCAGCGCCGCCATCGTTAGTGGGTAGGCCTCGTAGTTCAAGCGCTCGGGATCGGCCAGCGTTGCAACCGCGGGTTTACCAAGCATTTCGTCACGTACATCGTGCGGGTCAACGCCGGCGTCATAGCAATAGGATGCAAGTTCAGCGCGATCCTCAGCATCACCGCTCGACAACGCAAACAAATACGAAACAGCCCAGCCGGTCTCGGGCATACGCCGGTACGGTCGATGCATAAAGACCGTCTTTAATGAACGCAGGTAAGCGATTGCGTTCAGGTCGCGTTTTTCGTACATGTCGTTCAGCGCGTGCAGGGTTTCATCGACATAACAGGTCGTCGAATACTTGCCATTGAATACCGGGAAGTCCTGAACCTGATGGGTCTGCGAACGATCCTGGCCACAGAATCGCGACATCGGCTTGCGGAAATCCATGATTCGATAGTCCGACGCGGAGCCGGAGCCGACGAGATCGACGATCGCAAGCTTCGGGTCCTCCTCGAGCAGCATCGCAACGGCGCCGGCACCTTGGGTGGGCTCACCGCTGGAACCGCGAGCATATTCCGCGATATCGGCGCAAACGACGATGGCCTGACTCCCGGCGCCATCGAGCGCCAGATGGCGAATCGCGCCTTTCATGCCATAGACGCCACCGAGACAGGCGTGTTTGAACTCAGGTACTTCGCAGCTACGTGCGATGGGCGGCTTGCCGCGTGCCTCCAGTGCGTGGTCCACCATGCCTTTAACAATAATCGCGCCGGCAGAGTTGTCGGTGCTCGATTCAGTGCCAAGCCCCAAAAACTTAACCCTGGACGGGTCGATATCGTACTGGTCAATCAGCCGTATTACAGACGATGCCGCCATCGTGTAGACGCTTTGATCCGGACCGCGCACGCGAAAGCTGCGACCGACAACCTCGCGGATCTTTGGCCATTGGTTGCCGGTCCAGTCGCACCAGTCCTCGAGCCAGACTCGGTACGGCGGCACATAGGCGGCGAGGCCACTGATTCCGATCTTTTTCTTCTGTACGGGATAATTCATGTATGAATGCCGGTTAGCCAAGTGATTTTAGTGGTACCGGACGAGTCGCTCAACCTATTATTTACAGACATCGACACAAACTGTCCGGACTGGGTCACTTCCAGCCGGTCCAAACGGCCGATTTGGGCACATTCATTCGCCCGGACTTACTCGACAATGATCGTTATGACCTCAGACGTCACCGGTGGATCGTGCGGAATATGCAGATGATCCCCGAGCAGCAACTGCAGGGTATGCGTGCCCGGCTCGAGCGTTCGCTCAGTCGATAAGCTGGCATCGCCAAAATGCACATAGTTTTCATCGGCTGGAATGGGTAACGACAGATCGGGCAACGCAGTATCGATAAGCAGGTGATGGTGACCGGATTGAGGCTGGTCCTCGCCGGCCTTGACGATCGTCATACCCTCAACGCCGAATTCGATCATCACAGGATTCGACACGGTATCGCCGTCGGCCGGCGCTACGAAAAATACGCTCGCACCAGCCGGCGACACAGTACGAGGGAGTGCTGCTATCGGCGCGGCATCGTCGCGCGCCGCGCTCGGCGGTGCTTCATCGCTCGAGGTCTCGGTGGAATCGCGACCGCAAGCAGAAAGCAGTAGCGCGATGCTAAGGAGCGCAGCGCTGATTCGATATTTGCTGAGGACAAAACGGCTTAAACTAATATTCAAGGTGCGACTCGACATTGATATTATTCCCCCTCGCTGTGCAGTGGAGATTTCGCCAGTTCGAATTCCTAGGCGCTCATCATAGTGGTTTATGTGTCGCGGCACACGCTGTCTCTTAGACGGAGAATACGGCGATAAGCAACGCACCGAACATCATTAGGGTGAACCCGAGCATATACGTGATCGATAGCGTGAGAAACTTCAGCACCGTGAGTATGCGGCCCTGTTCATAAACGCGGCGCATCGATTTGTAGAGGTAAACCGGGATGTAAAACGAGGTTGCGACAATGGGCAGCACACTGACAGCGTCGTGGAACCCAACGAGCGCGATCAATCTAGCCCACAGAATCTGCAGCGTCAGCAGCACGAACAAGAAGGCATGGAAGTGCACAAAGAACAACAGGTGCTCAACGTAGTAACGACGTGACAACGGGTACAGAAACTTCAATACGAAAGCCATCAACGGTAGCAAAATGATCAGCGCGGCAGGCACGTTGTCAAGCAGGGCAGCGAATACGCCGGCCGCGCCAACCTCAATCACGCGTTTACAAACCTGCGTGAGACGCTCCTCGGAAAAGCGACGTTGAATAAACTCCGGTGCGAAGTCGAAGTCGGCTCCCCCTACCGTGCAATTGAGATCATCATCGTCAATGGTCAGATTCAAGCCCGATTCGTCGTCGTCCGCTTGGTTGTCACTATTGTCGCTGTCGGTTTGGTTGCCGTCGACTTCGTCGGCTTGGTCCTGGGCGTCGCCTTGCGTCGGTGCTGCGGGTTCCACATCGGCTGCGGGCCCGAGCGGGCCGTCGGGACCCAATATCTCTTCATCGAGAACGCCATCGCGGACCAGCTCTTCCAGGATCTCACGGGTTTCTTCGTTGATTGGCGCTCGCTCGGCTGTCACGAGTTCCGCGTCGGGTGAATCGCCCGGTTCATAGAGAATCGCGAGCTGCTGTCGAGGATCGAAAAATGCGATGATGAAAAAGACCAGACTCAAGACCAGATACATGCGAAACGGCGGCATGTAACGCGCGCGTCGGCCGATGAGGTAGTCCCGCGTCAGGATCCCGGGACGCACCAGCAGCGGAACCAGCGTACGCCAGAGGCGCGAGTCCAATTCGAATAGATCGCCGAACGCGTCGCGCAGCAATTCCCACAAACTGATTAGCCGACTCGCCGCGCGTTGGCCGCACTGACCACAGTACTGCCCCACAAGGGTCGCACCGCAGTTTAAGCAGGTGTGCGTGTCCCCGATCTGCTCACTCATGGCATTCGCGAGTTACTTGGTTTTTTTTGCGCGAGTCGTGGTCTTTTTTGAGGTTTTTCTGCTGGAGGTCTTCGTCCGTGGCGCTGCCTTGCGCTTGGCGGCTTTTCGGGTCGGTTCCGGCGTAGAACCCGGCGACGGTTCAGAAGGTTCGGATGGTTTCGTCGACTGTCTGGCCAGTTCGTCAGGATCAAAATCGTCTACGTCCAGCAATGCGACGACCTTGTCATGGTATTCGCGCAATGCGCTCGCTTCTTTTGAATTGATCACTTCCGCTTTCTCGGCCTCGTCTATCTGCTGTCCCAGATATTCGGCATGGATTAGACCTTCCTTAAACGCTTGGCGGAGCCGTTTTTCGAGCGGCGCATTGATCTCAGCGAGTTCGAGTGCTTCCTGCAGCAAGCCCAGCGGATTGCCCGGTTCCAGCGTAGTGTAGGCAAATTCGCTCAAGCGCTCGCGCGCCTCGCCCGAACTCGTAATGAGTTGCACGACCTTGCCGCTGATTTCATCCGAAGGCGCCGAGTAGGTCCGTCCGCGTGGGAAGATGAATAAGCGTAGGAATCCGGCTGCCCAACGATTCGGCAGATTGCGCAAAAATGCATGCAGTGACTCTTGTGCCCGATACATCAGCGTCCGCACCGACCATTCGACCAGCGGCAGATCAGTCGCGCGACGTCCCTGATTCTCGAAGTGTTTGAGCACGCAGGAGGCGAGATAAATGGAACTGAGGACATCGCCAAGTCGCGCCGACAGCAGTTCACGTTTTTTGAGGCCGCCACCGAGCGTCAGCATCGCGAAATCGGAAGCAAGAGCGAACGCGGCACTGTAGCGATTAATATTTTGGTAATAGCGACGAGTTGGCGTATTCAGCGGTACCTTACTGAACTTCGCATGCGTCAAGGCAAGGAAGAACGATCGCGCCAGATTGCTGATTCCATAGCCGATGTGACCAAACAGCGCGTTATCGAATTCGATCAGACCGCGGTCATGATCTTCGTCTGCGGCCGCTTGTAGTTCGCGTAATACGAATGGATGGCAGCGGATCGCGCCTTGTCCATAGATAATCAGGCTGCGCGTCAATATGTTGGCGCCTTCGACGGTAATTGCAATCGGCGCCGCCATGTAAGCGCGGCCAAGATAATTTTTCGGCCCCATCATGATCGCCTTGCCGCCGTGCACGTCCATCGCGTCGTTGCCGACGCTGCGAGCGAGTTCGGTGCAATGATATTTCAGAATGGCTGATGGCACCGCCGGTTTCTCACCCTGATCGATCGCGCCGGACGTAACCGCGACAGCCGCATTCATTATGTAGGCGTTTCCTGCAATTCGGGTCAGCGCCTCGCCAACACCCTCGAAATACGCGATTGGCATATTAAATTGTTTGCGAATACGCGCATACGCGCCGGTTACATAAGAGGCAGCCTGACCACCACCTGCCGCGGTCGACGGCAAGGTAATCGCGCGACCGACAGACAACAGTTCGACGAGCATCTTCCAGCCTTTGCCGGCCATTTCCTGACCGCCAATGATGTAGTCGAGCGGCACGAACACATCCTTTCCAGTTGTCGGGCCGTTCTGAAACGCGATCGTCAACGGATGATGGCGGCGACCAACTTTGACGCCGGGTATATCCGTTGGAATCAACGCGGCGGTGATGCCATATTCGTCCTGGTCACCGATCAGATGATCAGGGTCATAGAGTTTGAACGCGAGACCGAGCACTGTGGCCACCGGTGCGAGTGTGATGTAGCGCTTATTCCAGTTGAGCTTGATACCGGTTATCGTTTTACCTTCCCATTTGCCTTTACACACGACTCCGCTGTCGATCAGCGACGCGGCATCTGAACCTGCCTCAGGCGACGTTAGTGCAAAACATGGAATCTCGGTGCCGTTCGCGAGCCCTGGCAAGTAACGTTGTTTTTGTTCGTCGGTGCCATAATGCAGCAGTAATTCAGCAGGCCCGAGTGAATTCGGGACGCCAACGGTCGACGATGCTGTCGCGCTGCGGCTGGCAAGTTTCTGTATCACGACAGAATTCGCATACGCCGAAAATTCGAGACCGCCAAATTGTTTTGGAATGATCATGGCGAAGAATTTCTTCTCGATCAGGTAATCCCAAACAGCCTTCGGCATGTCGGCGAGTTCGTGCGCGATCTCCCACTCGTCGATCATGCGGCACAGCTCTTCACACGGTCCGTCGACGAACGCCTGTTCCTCGTCAGACAGTTGTGGCGCCGGAAAAGACATCAGCCGGTCCCAGTTCGGCATGCCTGAGAATAGTTCGCCGTCCCACCATACGCTGCCGGCCTCGAGTGCCTCGCGTTCGGTGTCCGACATTGACGGCAGCATCGTTCGATAGACCTTGAGCAGCGGTTTGGTCAGCTTCTCGCGACGTAGCTCGATCATGTTCGGCACGACCATGACAGCGAAGGCGGCCCACAGGATCAGCAGCCACCACCAGGACCAGCTGCCAAAAAATGTATACGCGACTAGCGCGGCGCCTGTCGCGATCGTCGCGCTGCGCAGATCGATGCGCTGGTAAGTAAGATATATACCGCCGCCAACAAACAGCAGCAGCCAAAAAAGAGACGCGGCGAAACTGGACAAGATGTTTACCTCTGTATTGCGATTGCAGCAGCGTCTCGAGCGGTCGCCGCCACGGTAATTAACCCTATCACTAGCGTAATGCTCGCGCCATCGGGGCAATCACATAGTTTCAGGCCGTAGTCTTAAAGTACCGTCTGCGCCTACAGTAGCGACTCAATCGCGGCCCGCTCCTCGCGCAACTCAGCCTCGGTCGCATCCATTCGTTCGCGACTAAAATCGTCGATCTCAAGGCCCTGGACGATCTCGTAGCGGCCCTCTGAGCAGCGCACTGGATATGAATAGACAATGCCCGGCTCGATGCCATAGCTGCCGTCGGCCGGTATCGCCATGCTGACCCAGTCGTCGTTCGGCGTCCCAAGCGCCCAGTCGCGCATGTGATCGATTGCGGCGGACGCGGCCGATGCGGCCGACGACGCGCCACGGGCGTCAATGATCGCCGCACCGCGTTTTTGCACCACGGGAATAAATTCATCGGCGAGCCATCCTTGATCGACCAAATCGGGCGCGTTCTTACCCTTGACGGTCGCTTGATGGATATCGGGATACTGGGTCGCCGAGTGATTGCCCCAGATTGTCATCCGGCGGATGTCGCTTACGTGGCTGTCGGTCTTTGCGGCCAGCTGCGCCAGCGCACGATTGTGATCGAGCCTGGTCATCGCCGTGAAATTCCGCGGATCGATATCCGGCGCGTTACTACTGGTGATCAGCGCATTTGTGTTAGCCGGATTACCGACAACCAGGACTTTGATTTCCCGGCTTGCATGTTCATTGATCGCCTTGCCCTGCACCGAAAATATTGCCGCGTTAGCCTCGAGCAGGTCCTTGCGTTCCATGCCCGGTCCGCGTGGTCGCGCGCCAACTAGCAGGGCGTAATCGGCGTCTTTGAACGCGAGATTCGGATCATCGCTTGCGACGATGCCGGCAAGTGTGTCGAATGCACAATCATGAAGCTCCATTACGACGCCATTCAGTGCGGGCAACGCCGGCGGTATTTCCAATAGCTGCAAGATAATGGGCTGCTTGCTGCCGAGCATCTGGCCCGACGCAATGCGAAACGCGAGTTGGTAGCCTATCTGGCCGGCGGCGCCGGTAATCGTGACGCGAACAGGTGCTGTCATGGTTCTGGTCCCAAGTGTTTGTCGTGTCCCCGAATTCGCTACGGGGAGGGGCGGCGATTCTAGCATCCGTGGACTAGATTCGGCACGTCACGTCGTTTGGACCCATATAATTTCGAGATCAGGGGATGTCGAAGTCCGGGAATGCATCGGCGAGCGCTTGGCGCTCTTCATCTGCCTCGGCGGCACGGCCAGCGTCGGTAAGCTCTTCGATGCACTCGAGCCAGGACTCCGGTTCGCTGCGTGATTCAGCGTCGCAACGCGAGGTGGCTGCAAGGCCCATGCCATCGGCGTTGATCGCCTGTCCGGCAATTGCCACCGATTCGAGCTTTCTCGATTCGACCGTCGATGATTCGGCCTCCTGGTTCGGCCCTTCGCGCAAGCGCGCCATGTCCGCCGCTTCGTCGAGTATCGGTGCGTCGGTAACATGGAACGCGTCTACATCGGCTTCTATCTGGCGTTCTTTTGTGATCATTTCTCTCAACTCGAAATCTGTTGTCTCGATTTCCCCTGCAGCACTTTCTCTGCTGTCACCATTTCGTGCCGGGACGGTCGGGCTTGCGGCCGCTGGCGCCGCGTCTTGTTCGCGGCGCTGGACACTTTTCAGACGGCCGTCAACCTGGCTGGCTGGCTGATAGTCGCGCGCGGGCTCTGTCGAGGCCGGCCCCATAAACTTGTGCGTATCGGACGTAGCTCCGCTCGGCCGGCCGTCTGATTCAGCTGAGCTCTTATCATCGCGGAAATGCGTTTCTTCCTGCTGGTCTGCACCGGCGCGTGATTCTGGTAGAAGTGAGCGCTGTTCAAAATCCACTGCCTCAGGTTGTGGCACGTTCGATAATTCAACGACGATCGCCAGGCATAGGCCGATAGTTGCGGCCCAGGCCATCGGCCTTAGCCAAAGTAATGAACGCGAATACGTGCCCCCCGCTTGCGCACTCGCCTGGCGCAGCAAGGCTTCGTTTATTGACGCCGGCGTAAGTTCGGTCGCAATTTCAGCGTAGGTTTCTGTTACGAGCGGATCCGTAACGCCGTCCGCGTCGGTCGGTGTTCGCTCTTTAGTCATGATGTCTCCAGCGAGTCCGCGATTTGCGCGCTAATCGCAGCTTTGAGTTTGTTGACGGCATAGCGGAGTCGACTCTTGGCGGTTTCGCGATTGACACCGGTCACGAGTGCAATCTCGTCGAGGCTCAGATCCGCCTCCTCATAGAGTAGAAATACGTCGCGTTGCTCGTCCGGCAAGTCTTTCAGCGCCGATTCCAGTCGTTGTCGAGCAAGGCTACGGTCGATTTCGGCGTCCGGATCGACGTTCACAGCGTGTTGGGTGTCGGGATCGATATTGACACTGCGATCATGGCGTTGGTTGCGGCGCAGATGGTCGATAAAACAGTTATGGGCTACACGATAAAGAAACGTCGTGAATTTCGCCGTTGGGCGATAGCGCTCGCGCGCTTTGATGATCTTGCCCCAGACCTCCTGAAAAACGTCTTCAGCCGTATCCCGATTTTGGCAAAGTCTCAGCAAATACCGGTAGAGCGCGTCATTGTGGCGCCGGTAGAGAATTTCGAACGCACTGACATCGCCGTCCCGGTAGCGAAGCATCAGGGCGCTGTCTTCCGGCACGTGATCCATGGCGGCAGCATAGGTCACGGCCGGGACGCTGAAAAGCGCCGCGGCGGACGGCAGAGAATTTATCGCGATCATGCCCTTTACTAACGTGTAGGCCACCGGACCGGGGTTTGGCACATTTCGTCAGAAAAGGCTTGCAATCTGAAGCATCGGTGTTATAGTCAACTATAACACTAGTTCACTTCAGTAATTAAACAGGCGGCCGAGCCGCTGGGGACAGAGCAAGATGCGTGCGCAAGCCTCACAGTATCTAAACGAGATCATTAGTCTAACTATCATGCTGCTGCTGGGTCTGGCCCTCGTCGCTGGCCAGGCCGAAGCCCTTATGCCGGCAGAGACCGCCGCCGCGGACAGCCACATTCTGGCGATCGATATTGATGTCAGTTTCCGTCACAAAGGCGAGTAAAGTAGCGACGGATTTGCGCCGGCCCCGTCAGTCGGGCCGGCGCCTTTTTACGCCTGATCATCGCAACAACAAACGACAATGAGTGATTGGCGCAGCAACCGGAACTGATATGGACCCGAAATGGAGTGATGATCTGCCGATTTATCGTCAGCTGCGCGATCGCGTCGTTGCGATGATCCTCGAGGGAGTCCTCGGGGATGGTGATGCGTTGCCCTCGGTGCGCAACGTCGCTGCCGAATATCGGCTGAATCCGCTGACCGTGCTGAAGGGTTACCAGGAATTGGTTGACGAGGGCTTGGTTGAGAAAAAACGCGGTCGAGGCATGTTTGTCAATGCGGGTGCGCGTGATCAACTACTGATAGACGAGCGAGCGCGATTCGTCGATAAGGAATGGCCGAAGGTCATCGCGACTATTGAACGTCTCGGTCTCGACACGGCTAAGTTGCTCAAGGACGCAAAATCGTCAAAGGGAGCAGGGGACGACAATGACTAGCCTTGTTATTGCGCGCAATGTGTCCAAGAGTTTCGGCGACGTGAGGGCGGTGGACAACGTCAGCTTTGAGATTGAAAAAGGGAAAATCATGGGTCTTATCGGCCCCAATGGTGCCGGCAAGACAACGCTTCTGAAGGCCGTCCTTGGGTTGACCGACTGCGATGGAGAGCTGTCTGTACTCGGTCTCGACCCGTTCAAGCAACGAAAACAATTGATGCAAAACATCTGTTTTATTGCCGACGTTGCGGTATTGCCGCGTTGGATGCGCGTTAATCAGTTACTCGATTTTGTTGAATCGACGCATCCGAATTTCGATAGGCGCCGCGCCGAAGATTTGCTTAGCCGTACGAAAATCAGAAAGAAATCAAAAGTGCGTGAGCTGTCGAAAGGAATGGTGACGCAGCTTCATCTGTCGATTATCACTGCGATCGACGCCAAACTTCTGGTGCTCGACGAACCGACACTTGGCCTCGATATCATTTTCCGCAAAGAATTTTACGGCAACTTGCTAAATGACTATTTCGATGGCGAACGAACAATTCTGATAACCACACATCAGGTTGAGGAAATCGAAAACCTAATGACCGACATCATGTTTATCAATAACGGTCGAATCCTGTTAGATACACCGATGGAGTCGCTCGCGGGTACCTATGTCGAGCTGCTGGCCGCCGGCGACAACGCTGCGGCGGCGAAAGGATTTGGGCCGATTTCCGAGCGTGAAGTGTTCGGCAAGTCCGTATTTTTGTTCGAAGGCGTAAGCCGCGACAAGCTCGACGGACTCGGCGAATTACATACACCGTCGGTAGCCGATGTATTCGTCGCAAAGGTAAAGGGGGCTGAGGCATGATCGGGCATCAGTTAGCTCTGTTACAGCGGGAGCTCTGGGAGCACCGTTCGATTTACGTAACGCCGGCAGCGATCGCGTCTGTCGTTCTCGTGCTGACGCTAACCGGCCAGGTTACGGTCTCAGCGTTCGGCGAAGGCGTCGATATGGCGATTGTCGGCGCGTCAAATGTGGATGACGTGCACCGTAGGATGGCGCTTGGCGGTATTTTGGGTTTCGTCACATCGATATTTGCGTTGGGCGCACTGATCGTGACCATATTTTACTGCCTTGACACGTTGTACGCGGAGCGCAAAGACAAGAGCATCCTGTTCTGGCGTTCATTGCCAATTACCGACGCCGAAACCGTCATTTCCAAATTGATAACGGCAATTCTGGTCATTCCGCTGGTCGCTTTAATCGCTGCAATCGCAACGCAGCTGCTCGTTCTAATGCTTTCCAGCATCTGGGTGATTATCCAGGGGGGCAATGCCGGTCATCTGATCTGGGCATCGGCGCCATTGGCGGATATGTGGATCTCAAGTTTAATTGTCGCGCTTGCGATGCCGCTTTGGTTATCGCCGTTCATTGGATGGTTCCTATTTGTGTCTGCGTACACCAAGCGTTCGCCACTGCTCTTGGCTTTCCTGCCGATATTCATCGTGCCGATGCTCGAGGCAATGTTGCCCGGGCGGTCACACCTACTATTCAACGCCATCTTCGTACGCACGTTTAAAGTGCCATTGTTCAATGTCGACGAGTTCAGTTGGTTTGGCGACGACATGCGTTTTTCGATGGCCGAGGAAACAATCAGCATGCTCGGGAGTCTCGATCTGACGAAGTTTCTGGGGAGTCCTTCGCTGTGGGCCGGCCTAATCGTCTGTGGGCTGTTTACCACGGCAGCCATCTATGTCCGCCGCTATCGCGACGAGAGCTATTAGTACCTAGTATTCGGGGCGGCGGCTGATGTCGTGCTTTTTCAGCTTGCCGCGCAGTTGATCATAGCTAAGGCCGAGCAAATCCGCCGCTAGGCGCTGATTAAAACGCGCGCGTTCCATCGCGGCACCGAGCAGGTCTCGTTCCATATCCTTCAGACGTTCGCCAAGATTCGTCGGCAGCAGCGGCGGTCGCCGGCGTCGCGACGGTGCACCGGCGGACGAGCGCGCGGGGCTTAGCGTGAACGGTGAATCGAACGGATCAAAGGCGATATCGGTGATGACCTCGTCGGGGTCGGTGGATCGATACACGGACCTCTCAACCGCGTTTTTTAGTTCACGGACGTTGCCCGGCCATGGATTTTGCAGCAACGCCGAGGAAGCGCGCGGACCAAATCCCGGAAATAACGGCCGCTTCAGCTCGCTCACCATGTTGATGGCAAACGCATAAGCGAGCGGTAGGATATCTTCTACTCGCTCTCGAAGCGGCGGAATTGTGATGACGTCAAATGCGAGTCTGTCAAGCAAGTCTTCGCGAAACGTAGCGTCGGCAGCCAACGCACGCAGATCGGCGTTGGTCGAACCAACGATTCGCACGTCGACATTGATCAAATCATTGCCGCCGACGCGCTGAATCTCACCGTATTCGATAACGCGCAGAATTTTCTCCTGCATGCGTAAGGAAATCGTCGCTAGCTCATCAAGTATCAAGGTACCGCCGTCGGCGCGTTCGAAATGTCCGATGTGCGTCTTCGACGCGCCGGTGAACGCGCCCGCTTCGTGGCCGAAGAGTTCCGATTCCAGAATCGACTCGGTTAGCGCTGCACAGTTAACCTTGACGAAGCCGCTTTCCCACCGGCCCGAAAGGTAGTGCAGACGCGATGCAATCAGCTCTTTACCGGTGCCCCGTTCGCCAACGACCAGCACTGGCTTCGATAATGGCGCGGCTCGCGAGACATGCTCGAGCATCTCGAGAAAAACCGGCGCCTCGCCAATAATCGCCTGCACAGGACGGTCTAAAGCCATCGGTAAATTTTCCCAGATCTTGGCAAGAAATGCCACAAACTGGTGAAAATCACCAAACTCACGGTTCAGATTTAGCGTGTGTTTTGTTCGAATAATTTATTGAAAACAGTAACTTATGTGTTTCGATCGGAATTGGCACAGATACTGCAGTAGATTCAGTGACATTCACCAATTCCTAGAGGATAAGTTTCATGGGCATTTTCACGAGATTCTCAGACATCGTGAACTCCAACATCAACGCGATACTCGACAAGGCAGAAGACCCCGAGAAGATCGTTCGCCTGATGATTCAGGAGATGGAGGACACGTTGGTAGAAGTCCGCTCGGCGGCAGCACGGTCGATCGCGGATAAGAAGGACCTGAACCGCAAACTCGAGTCGCTCGATCGCGATCAAACGGATTGGGACGACAAAGCCGAACTCGCTATTCGCAAGGGTCGAGAAGACCTGGCCAAGGCGGCACTCATTGAAAAGTCTCGAGTGTCGGCGGCGGCCGACGCATTGAAGAGTGACTACCTGGCTGTTGACGAAGGCCTCGCGAAATTGAACGAGGATATCGCGCGCCTCGAGGCGAAGCTCGAAGACGCCAAAGCACGACAGAAAGCGTTGTTGGCGCGTCACAAAACTGCCAACAGTCGGCTTGCCGTGCGTAAGAAAATTCACGACTACAAGATCGAAGACGCGATGGTCCGTTTCGAGCAATACACACGCCGCATCGACGATGTTGAGGGTCGTATCGAGGCCTACGACCTCGGTCTCCCGAAAGACCTAAATCATGAGTTCGCGGGCCTCGAAGCAGAAGAGTCAGTGCAGCAAGAGCTTGAGGCACTGAAGAAAAGAGTCGAAGGACGCCGTACGACAACGGCTGAGTAGTCGACGATGAGCGAGCTGGCCACTCTTGCGGTCATACTGTTCCTGACGATTGTTGCACCACTTTTCGTTGTGTTGCATTTCGTGACCAAATGGAAACAGTCACGCGAAATCTCAGGCGACGACGAGCAGATGCTGGAGGATCTGTATTTGCTGTCACAGCGAATGGAAGAACGCCTGGCCACGCTGGAGAGGATTCTGGATGACGAGTTGCCGGATTGGAGGAAAAAACTATGAGTCAACGCACCTGGAACATCGACTATGGGCCTCTACGCGGTTTTTACCGCGACCGTGAGAACGGTTGGGTCTTCGGCGTATGCGCAGGCATAGCCGAACGATTCAATCTGAAGGTCGGTGCCGTGCGAATTATTGCTGTTATCAGCCTGATGCTGTTCTTCTGGCTGACGGCCGCGATATATCTGGGTGCGGCTATACTGGTTCGTGAGAAGCCGTTAATTTATTCGGGTCGGGAGACCGAGTTCGAATTCTGGCGTCAGCGACATCGCGACCATTGGAGACATTTATGACGAGTTCCGCCTCGACTTTCGAGCGCCGATTCGTTCGTAGCTCGGACAGGGCTTGCTGCGCCGGGGTTTGCGCCGGCCTTGCCGATTATTTCGGATTCAACCTGAAAGTCACTCGAGTACTTGCGGTGATCGGTTTTATGATGAATCCGCCACTCGCCGCGCTTATCTATGTCGCCATCGTTGTTCTCGTCCCGGCCAGGCCGACGAGAGTATCGGAACCGAAAGTCGATCCGCGCTTCCGTCAATCGCTGCGATCATCGCCGTCACAAACGATGGCCGACGTTCGGGGGCGGTTTCGATCACTAGATCGTCGACTTGCCGCGCTGGAGAAATACGTCACGTCGTCTCGATATTCGCTCGATCGGGAATTCAAAAACCTGCAGGATCAGTAAAAGAATCTTTGAGGGAAACCGTTTATGAATAATCTGTTTTTTGTTGTCCTTATCGTCGCGATCGGCTGCGCAACGGCGGTGATCAGCAAATACCTCAAAACCCGTGAAGTGCGCGAGCAGCAGGGCGCAAACCTGGACGAAACCCTTTCACAACTAAACGCACTTGAGGAACGCATAAAGGTGCTCGAGCGCATTGTTACGGAGAATAGGTTTGATCTCAAACGTGAGATCGACAAGCTTTAGGCGTCGTTACTCCGCTTTAGCTTTGTAAGCGCGGACTTCTTCGTTGAAACGCGCAGCAATCAGTTCCATCTCTTCGACCGCAGCATTGTGTTTCTTAGTCAACGCCGCATTCCGATTGGCGCGTTCGTCCTCAGAGATATCCGTCATTTCGGCTAACAGGTCTTTCTCTTGCTGCTCGATGCAGCGAAGATACTCGTCCATTGCCGCCATATAAGCCTTGACCGAGCTCTGGCCCGCCAGCATGTCGTCCTTCGATGCGGTTCCGCCATTAGGAATATCCGCACGCTGTGGATAATCGCAGCCGAGCGCGAAAGGCGACAAGGCGAAAAGGGCCGATACTGTGGCAATCGTTGATGTCTTGTTCATGGCGTCTTCTTGGGTTCCGGCCACCGGGGCGGCTTAAAGGGGACGCACTATTCTAAGCAGACGGAGCCGGCGAGTGAAGGGTGATTTAACAGATTCGTTCAGCTGGCGTTCAGGCAAAAAGGGCCCGATAAGAGTCCGTTCCCTCCATTTGCGCAAGCAATAATTCCAGGTAGCTGTCGGAACTCATTGGTTCGCCGAACAGCAGGCCCTGCACATACGTACAGCCAATCGATCGCAGGAAGTTCAGCTGATCTTCTGATTCGACGCCCTCGGCGACGACGTCCATATTCATATTCTGGCCCATCTGCACGATAGTGCCAATTAAGGTCGCATCGTCAGGGCTGGTCGCTACGTTTCGGACGAAAGATTTATCGATCTTCAGTGTGCTGATAGGAAATTGTTGCAAGGCGCTCAGCGACGAATAACCGGTTCCAAAGTCATCGATCGCCAGATGTAGACCGAGCGCGTACAGTTGATCGAGCAACTGAATCGTGCGTTCCGGATTTTCCATCAACGTTGTTTCGGTGATTTCAAGTTCAAGTGATGTTGGTGAGACTTCGTAGCTTCGCAAGATCGAACTGATTCGCTGTGTAAAATTTCTTTGCCGCAACTGCTTCAGTGATAGATTGACCGACACACGACCGGGTGATGAAACTGACCGTTGCCAATAACGAAAGTCCTCGCATACTTTGTCGAGTACCCATTCGCCGATTTCGATGATCAGGTTGGTCTCCTCAGCGATCGGAATAAAGTCTGCGGGTAGAATCATGCCGCGTTCCGGAAGCTCCCAGCGGACCAGTGCCTCTGCTCCGAAGACCTCACCTGTCTCGAGATTGTATTTCGGCTGGTAGTGTACGAGCAGCTCGTCTCGTTCGAAGGCGCGCTTGAGTTTGCTCTTCGTCATCAAGCGTTCGACGCTGGCCTCGTTCATTGCCGGCTCATAATAAGAGTGCATATTGCCGCCAGATTTCTTCGCATGATATAGAGCAGCGTCGGCATTTCGAATCAGATCGATCACGTTCGCTGCATCCTGCGGATAGAAGGCGACGCCCATGCTTGCCGTCATGAAGACTTCGTGGCCTTGGACAAAGAGCGGGTCGGCGAGCCTCGCTAGCAATTCTTTCGCGATCTCATCAGTTATCCTCATGCCATTTTTGTCCGCGCTTGCGCCTTCGACAATCACGGCAAATTCGTCGCCCGCCAACCGGCCGATGACCGAATTTTCCGGTAGACACGCCGTCAATCGCTCCGCCACGGTCTCAAGTGTTGTATCGCCGGCCAGGTGGCCAAAGGTATCGTTAATTTCCTTGAAGTGATCTATGTCGACATAAAAAAGGCACAACGATCGACGATTACGCCGGCCACGCGCGATCGCACGCTGCAGCAAATGCTGGAATTGCATGCGATTCGGGACTTTCGTTAGTGCATCGATCCGAGCAAGGTAGCGAATGCGTTGCTCGGCTCGGCGCCGCTCGGTAATGTTCTGAGCTGCGTAAATTCGATCGCCTGATTCAGCTTCCAACCCTTCGAGAATTGAGCATGTATACGACACCGGAATCGACTCACCGAATTTGCTCTCGAAAAATGCTTCGCTCGGTAGGCCAGACTGTGGATCATCGATAATCGAGCGGCTTTTCTTGGAATTGACGATGTAGTCGATCGACGTGTCGATTAGCTCGTCTTCTTCGAATCCCAGCAGATGGGTCGTCGCCCTGTTGATCCGCTTAATCGTGCCGTCGCTCGTCGTCACGATAATCGCGTCATTCATGCTGGACAATACGCTGTCGACGTAGTCACGACTGATGGTCGTTGTTTTGAGACGATCACGCATTGCATTAAATACGGCCGCAAGCTCGCCGAGCTCGTCATCGCGATTTTCCGGTAAGCGGTCGCCGAAATCAGATGCACGGAGCTTCTCGGCCTGCAGTTTTAGATCACGAATACGCCGTGTCTGATCGCGTGCAACGAGCAAAACGACCAGACCGCATACCAGCAACATAGCCAGTGTGCCAGCGCCAATCCAGGCGTAGCTGGAACGACGGCGCTCAAGTTCCTTGTCGGCTAGTTGTGTGGCAAAGGCCGCCGATTCAGCGTGTAGCTGGTCGAGCTGAAAAACACCGGTGAGTTGACCGGAAATGCCACTCTCACCACCGACCGGATAAGTCATTATCAGGCTATCTGGCAGCCAAGTGACCGCCGCATCCAGATCGACGGTCGGGAAATTGCCGACTTGAAGCGTCCGAGCTTGCGCGTCTGAAAAGCGCATGCTGGTCATCATCTCATTCCGGCCTAATGCCCGGTTCAATCCCTGTAGTACGTCTGCCGAGTCTGCGGTGTTTACCGTCAGCGCGAAATCGTCGGCGATGCCATGCATTTGCGCGCGAACCCGGCGCTCGAAGCTCTGACGAAGAAACAGCTCATGTTCGGCGGCGCTCGCGGCGACGATCTCACCAGCGAGCCAGCGATATTGGCCATAAAACAGCGACAGCATGATGACCGTCACTATCGTGCCGAGCACCAGAGCAAAAAGTAGATTTCGAGAGAATTTACTGCCGATCATTTATAGGTAGTCCTGTTCGGCATTGCCGCAAAAAGCGCATCGGCTTACGCGGAGCCTGCAGGCCCTGTCTCGTTGTTATTCTTATTGTTATGACCGGTGAACCGCACCAAAGGTGCTGGATCGCCAGGGCTGGAGACCAGTGTAGCATTGGCCCCCGGAAAACACCTTAATTTTACATAATGGAAAAATTGACCGTCAGTCTTCGTGACGTTTCTCAATAAATCCGGTGGGCTCGGCTTGTGTGCTTGTTTTCATAACACCCTCGACGATTGCGCCTTCAGCAACCGCAATGGCCTCCGCCGCAACCGTTCCGGCAATGCGCGCCGTCTCGGTGATCTCCACTCGACCAGAGGCGATGATGTCACCCTCAACATGTCCGGCGACAACTACATTGCCGGCCTTGATCGTACCGTTCCAGTAGCCATTTTTTGCCAGACTGACCGTTCCCTCGAGATCGCAATCGCCGTCGATATGTCCTGAGACATGGACGTCGCCGCTGCCGGCCACAAGCCCGGTTATTTTGCAGCCATCGTTAATCAGCGTTGCAGGACCGCTCGATCGGTCGCGAAATCTTCGTGATTTCGAATCATTCACTGGCTGGTACCCATGGGGTCAGAGACACTAGCCTGCATAGTACCTGCTGTTAGCGGGGTATTTAAGTGACCGATTTCGCGCTTATCGGGGCTGCTTTTCGATATAGCCGTAGCCGATCGTCTCAATATTGACCAAAACGCCACCCTCGAAGATGAGTCGCCGCATCAGTTTGCGCGGCCCAAAGTTGTAGACGTACTCGGTCACGATGACTTCCTGCTGCAAATGGCTATAAGCAGGGTAATAGCTTCGATGAAAACCTCCCGATGGCACGCGCTGCCAGCCGAAGCTCAGGCTGCGAACCGCGTAGCCGAGGTCTCGTCTGGTCGTTGGCTGACCGCATATCGCAATAACCTGCTGCTCATGCATGCCGTCTTTTACAAGTTTGCTCTTGCAGCGAAATGCGTATGCTGGATCGGCGGCAAGCATTCCGAGCGCAAACAGGCAAAAAACGATCATCGGGTTGCGGACTGGCATACTCATCGGTCCTTTCATTGTAGTTCATACAAATGCGTTCTGCCGGTGAGGAGTTGGACCGCGCAGGTCAGCACAGGTTCGACATAAGACGCTTTTGAGTAACGTGCGTTTGACGCTTATGGTAAAACTGCTGCGTGACCATGCCATTCGAAAAGCGACTGTCGGCGCTCGCAAACATCGATTCAAATGCATCTGTGCCATCGATCGCCGGTGGGCATAAAGGTGTGGAAAAGGAATCCCTGCGTATCGATGCGTCTGGATATTTGTCGCATAAGCCACATCCCAAATCACTCGGCTCGGCATTAGCAAGTGCGTTCATTACGACAGATTTTTCAGAAGCGCTGCTCGAGTTTGTGACGCCACCATTTGCGAATACCTGGGAAGCGCTGCGCGCAGTCTGTGACATCCATCAGTTCACGTATGAACATCTTGAAGACGAGCTTATTTGGGTCGCGAGCATGCCCTGCCGCATACCCGATGATAGAAATATTCCGCTGGCGCGCTACGGTGGCTCAAATGTGGGACAGATGAAAACGATTTACCGGCGTGGCCTGGGTCATCGATACGGACGCCATATGCAAACAATTGCCGGCGTGCATTTCAACTATTCGCTGCCGACGACGTTCTGGCCAATTTATCAGCAAATTCTCGGTAACGGGGGTGACGAAGCCACGTTTCGTTCCGAACAATACATGGGACTTATACGCAATTTTCGCCGCTACGGTTGGATTCTATTGTATCTTTTTGGAGCGTCGCCGGCGCTATGTAAGACGTTCATGGGCGATGATGACATACAGCTGCCCTCATTTAACGACGAAACCTGGTACGAACCGTTTGGCACCTCGTTACGCATGAGTGATCTTGGCTATAACAACCAAAGCCAGTCACGCATAAATATTAGTCTGAACAGCGTAGACGACTATATTCGTGATTTGTCTGCGGCAATTCGAACGCCAGAGCCGGCGTACGAGAAAATCGGCGTCAAGGTTGACGGCAAATATCGACAGCTAAACGCGAATCTCTTACAAATTGAGAACGAATACTACAGCTCGATTCGACCTAAGCGCGTCGCGAAGTCGGGTGAACGGCCAACCGCGGCGCTACGACGTGGTGGCATCGAATATGTCGAAGTCCGCTCGCTCGATATCAATATATTCGATCCTTGCGGCATCAATCAGAACACCATGCGCTTCATCGAGGCGTTTCTAGTGTATTGCCTGCTCGAGACGAGTCCGCCGATTGGCGACAAAGCCCTCGATGAAGCCGCTACGAATCAGCTGCAAACGGCAAAATTCGGACGCGACCCGGTACTCTTATTGTACCGAGATGGCGAGGCGATCGATCTGGCCGACTGGGCGCGGGAAATCCTTTCCTGTGTTGCCGCCGTTGCCGAAGTCATTGACAAAGGAGAGGGTAGCGACACCTACACTACGGCGGTGCAAGTGATGATGAGTTTGGTTGATGATGCAGAGGCGACGCCATCAGCGCGAGTACTGTCAGAACTGCGCGCGGCCGATTGCGGCTTTTTTGATTTCGCGCTGTCGGTTGCACACGGACATCGCGATTACTTCAAGTCTATCGCACCACTGGATGCCGGCCACAAGCAAGAGCTCGAACGAGAGGCACGAGAGTCGATCGAACGTCAGCGCGACATTGAGGAATCCGACGTCATTAGCCTGGACGAATATCTCGAGCGCTATTTCGCTGCCGATTAGCTTCTAGAAAGGCAATGGCGTGCCGGTTTCGTAAGCGTGCTCACGGTGCAAGTCCTGCATACGTTGGGTCAACGGACCGACCGAACCCTCACCGATTGTCCTGCCGTCCGCTTCAAGGACCGGGGTCAATTCTCCCATCGTACCGGACGTAAAAACTTCGTCCGCCGTGTACAACTCCGTCAATGATAAGTTTCGTTCCTCAGCTTTGATGTCCAGGTTTGCGCAGATATGGAGAATCATGCGCCGAGTCAGGCCGGGCAGACAGCTGTCGGCGTGCGGCGTTCTTATGATGCCCTTTTTGACAATAAACAAATTCGTGTCATTGGTTTCCGAAATGAAGCCATTGACATCGAGCATAATTGCGCTGTCTACGCCGGCAGCGTTCGCTTCAATTGATGCCAATATGTTGTTGAGCAAATTATTGTGGTGAATTTTTGAGTCGAGACACTCAGGTGTATTCCTACGTGTCGCCGCAGTTACCACGCGAATGCCGTCGTCAGAATAGACAGGCGGTTTCCATTCCGCGAGCACGATAAGTGTGCATCCTGATCTATTGAATCGCGGGTTCATGCCGGATGTGATTTTCTCTCCACGCGTCAGCGTGAGCCGGATGTGGACATCGTCGCGCATATCATTCGCCTCAAGCGTGCGGAAGATAGCTTGTTTGACTTCGTCCTGGCTTGGTATTGATGCAAACGCCAATGCTTTTGCCGAGTCTTGCATGCGTTCGAGATGTTGCTCAAGTGCGGCGATACGGCCGCGGTAAACGCGCAATCCCTCCCAAACGGCGTCTCCACCCTGAACAACACTGTCAAATACCGAGACGCGCGCCTGATTGCGTGGCAGCAGCTCGTCGTTGATGCCAATGAGAATGTCATTATTGCGAAGATCGGGCAGGCTCACTGTTTTTCTCCAACTTGGTATGCGCGTAATGCATGCGCGAACAAATGCTCGTACCAGGGCTGACATTCTTCAAGCAACGGCAACAGCGTTGCAGGAAAATCGGTTTTTTCCCTGTATGCCTGAAACCCGGTACTTTGATGCACGGCGTGATACCAATGCGGCGCCCAAACGCCATCCTCCGCACGTTCTCCCGCCGGCCACTTCAGCATCGATTCAGAAAACGGCAATCCGATGGCCTGGCAAAGCTGCTGAAGGACATAGCTAGGATTCAGCAACAGCTCGCGCGAATCGAGAACTAATGGCGCCCGCCCCTTATCGCGCATCTTATCGAAGAGTTGTGACTGTCGCTTCAGGCCCGTATCAACAAGCTCGGCGTTGGGTAGCTGGATCGTCAGTGACGGCAACATTTCGTGCGGATCGCGAATCAAAAATACGTTGCAAGTACGTGCGAGGAACGCAAGGTCGAGGTCGACGAGATGGTGCGCCATGTGTTTTACGAACAATCGCGGCAAGGGATTCTCTCGTTGAGTGCGAATCAGTTCATCCATAACCGCTTGGCCATCGCAGTTCATTGCTGCAATGATCTCATCTCGCCCTGGATGGGCAGCGCCAGTTACGCGCAGATAATGGCCATACAGCGGCTCGTCGATCGCCCGCACGTTGTCGAGCTGGGCGAAGCTGTACATTAGCGCTGTTGATACGTTTCTTGGCCCGGACCAAAGACAGACCGGTTTCAACGCACGGTTATGCAACGTCGCCTTCCTGTTCGCTCGTCGTCATGGCGGCAGTGTAAGCGATCGTCGCCGATAGAAAAACCGCTGCTGTCGAGACACTTATTGGCACCTTGATCGCTTGCCCGGCCAGTTCAATGTGCGCTCCGTCACACTTTGGAAAACGGCAGTGTGACCATTGATGCAATTTAACTAAACTTGATGCCAGTCGCCCGACGGGGCTGTGAAATTAGGAACTTTTGTGATTAAGACGTTTATCGCCGGAATCATTCTGGGTGTCGCAGGTGTACTTGCGGCGCTGCATTTTGTGCCGGTCGTTGATCAGCACCGAGAGGTGTCGGTTATTTCGGTAACGCCGAACGGCGGCAATTCCGAGTCTTTCCAGGTAAACATTCCGATGGATCGAATCATGGTCGGTGATCGGGACAGCGAAAAACCACTGCCGCCCGGCCTTGCATGGCCAGAAAGCCCGATCTTTGACGGCTCGCGAACCGAACTGTTCAAGGTCAGAAACTCGCGCAACGCGGTTGTCGGCGTTGCGAGTCGGCTGGCGGCGAATAATGAGCAGCTTGGCAGCGTCATCGAGTGGGTAGTCCACCTGCCAGCGCGCGGTTCGATGTACATATCGTTGAATCCGGAAATCGCCGATGATGGTCATAGCGGCGAGATGCGCGCCGGAACACGCGAGTTTGACAGTCTCATTGGCACGGTGTCGGAACGTTGGGTTTCCGATACGACCGGTGCGGCCGACGCACCAGCTGGTCGAATTGAGCTCGTTGCGACATTTGTTTCCACTGAACCGGTCGATGTCGAGGAAAGTGTCGAATGAGATTCCTAATCGCACTTATCTTTGGAATAGCGACCGGCGGCGCCGCGGCGATCGGTCTTCTTTACTACAATCCAATAACGTCACAGTCGGCATTGTCGCCGCTGTCGGTCAGCGACCAGCGGCAATTCAGTCTGAATTATTCCGCCGTTGCCGATCATGCGATTGTCTATACGAATGACGGTGAGTCGCGCATGCACCCGCACCCGGCGAAAGTTCTGCAACTTTGGGAAGCGCCAATACGGCAGACCGAAACGCTGGTAACCATGCTGCGCGACGCGCGCAACCAGCCGGTCGGAATCGGCATCAAGTTTTCGTCGCGCTCGGAACGGACGCGGGTCTTGAACGGAGAGGCTCTGGTTGACAGCGTCTGGTATGTCTATTTGCCTGATCAAGGAACGATGATGATCGCGCAGAGCGAAAACTACTGGAACTTCCTCCGCGATATCGTTGTACCAGCCCATTGGGGTTCCGGCAACGGCTGGAAGGGCAGCTGGCACGGAACAATCACCAACGGACCTGGCGCGCTTGGAACCGCAAGCGTATTCGGCGGCAGCGGCGAGTTTTTGGGTCTCGAGTCCGAGGCGACCGAAACGTTGACAGCGAAAGCGTATTCCGTCGAATTGGGGCCGGTGGCAATGGATGGGCAGTTGACGATTGAGCTGCCGCGTCGAAACGATGAACTCGATATTTCTACGGCAAATTCGGTCAGCCCATAATTGCCGTTACGCGAGGTCTTTTAACATCACGTCGGTATTGGCGAGTTGGGTCCTGTCGGGAGCTGCCGCGTTGGCGATCAGCAATTTCGATTGCACGAAATCGTGTGGGGCATTGATCGCGTCGACTGCGATCAGAGTTCCTTCCTTCAAGTACAAACAAGAAAACGAGCGACTATCTACGTCGCCGCGGATGACTATATCGTCATAGCCTTGTGACACGCCGGCAATCTGCAGTTTCAGGTCATACTGATCCGACCAGAACCACGGTACTTGGGCATACTTTTGTTTTTCGCCACAAACATTTGCGGCGGCAGTTTTCGCTTGTTCAAGCGCGTTGTGAACCGATTCGAGCCGCATTCGACGACCGTAGATATTGTTCGGGTGCGATGTGCAATCACCGATTGCGTAAATATCTGCGCCGCTGGTCAAGCAATGTTCATCAACAACGATTCCATCGTCGACATTGAGACCGGCTGCCTCCGCAAGTTCGACGTTCGGAGTTATACCGACGCCAACGACGACGAAATCGGCTGGTATGCGTTGGCCGTCGTCGGTCTCGACTGCAGTGACACGATCGTCACCCCGAAACCGACATAGCCCGGTCGACAACATCAATTTCACGCCATGTGCAAAATGTTCCCGCTGGAAAAATGCGGACACGTCTTCGGAGACCACACGGCTCATGACACGATCGGTCATTTCGATGACCGTCACGTCGAGGCCCAGCTGTCGAGTGACTGCAGCAACTTCGAGGCCGATGTAGCCACCGCCAACGATCACCAGCGACTTTGCTTTATCCAGTTCATCGCGTATGCCATTAACATCGTCGATGCTGCGCAGGTAGTAAATGCCTGCGAGCATACTGCCCTCGACCGGCAGCTTTCGGGCGCGCGCCCCAATCGCAAGGATCAGTGAGTCATAGGGAATGACATCACGCTGGTCGGTCACCACTGTCTTGGAAGCGCGGTCGATGGAGTCGACGTGGGTGCTCAAACGGACTTCGATGTCCGGGCTGTCGTAAAAACTTTCAGGCTTTACATACAAGCGCTCTGCCGCGAGCATCCCTGCGAGAAACTTTTTCGATAGCGGCGGACGTTGATATGGTAAGTACGCTTCCTCGCCGACGAGCACTATTCGGCCATCGTATTGTTTTTGCTTCAGTGTTGCGACGACCTGACCGGAGGCGTGTCCGGCACCGACGATAACGACCTGTTTGCTCATGAACTTCCTCGCCAATCAAGGCGAAAGCGTACCGTGCGGAAGTACGGCCGTCGACGTCTTGCGCATCTTAAACCGGTGTCAGTGGCCAAAGTATAGGTAACAATGCCATGACAGTTATGAATACAACTATCGTCAGCGGCACGCCAACTTTTAGATAGTCGACAAAACGATAGCCGCCCGGGCCCATGACCAAGATGTTGGCAGGGTGAGATATTGGGCTGGTGAAGCTTGCTGATGCTGCCATCGCAACAGCCATCATCGCGGTTTCCGGCGCGAGGCCCATATCTGACATGGCGGATAGCACGATTGGCGACATCAGTACGACGAGCGCTGCCGTCGGAATGATCATCGTTGCCATCGCTGTCAGAATGTAGAGCCCCATAATCACGGGCCACGGTCCCGCCGCGCCAAGCAGGTTCATGACCTGACCGGCAAGGTAGGTTGCAGCCCCTGTCTGTTGCATGGCCGTGCCCAGCGGTAGCATGCCGGCGATCAAGAAAATCGCGCGCCAGTCGATGGCACGGTACGCATGCTCCATAGTCATGCAGCCAAGCAACACCATGACGCTGCCGCCAACGACTGCCGCGATTGCAATTGGCGCATAGCCCATCATGACGCTTGCGACAACGCCAAACATGATCAGCGCAGCCAGTGGCGCGCGACGCGTGTCCGGAGGCGCCTGGCCGAGTGGCGTCAGTACCAGGAAGTCCGTGTCTGACGAAAGCAACTGCAGCCGGTCACGTGGACCGAGTAACAGCAGTGCATCACCGATTTGTAGACGCTCGTCTGCGAGGTCCGTACCGACCGGTTCGCCCTCGCGCCAGATACCCACTAGTTCGATGCCGTGTCGCTCGCGAAAATTCATTTCTCCAACGGTCTTTCCGGCGATTCGAGTACGCGGGTCCAGGGTTGCATCCATCAGAGTCAGGCGCTCGGATTCGAGTGCGCCAAGATTGGTTGGCAAACTGGTGTCGATTTCCAGATCCTGCAAGCCACGTAACACATCCAGATCGCTGGGTTGCCCTTCGATCAATAGCAGGTCGCCGCCGTCCAGCACGTCGTCGCCGCGCGGCATAACCTTGAGTTGGCCGTCGCGGAAAACTGCAAGAACACGAAAATCGAACGCGTCGGCGAGGCGGCTCTTGCTCAATGTCGCGCCGGCCAGATCGCTCTGCTTCGGCACACGCACAACAAACATGCGTTCGTCGGCGTGATATTGCTCGGCGAGCTGATCCTCGCTGAATATCTCGACATCCGTGAAGTCCGAGAATTTCTCGAGCTGCTCTATCGAATCCACTTCGCCCTGCACTAATACACGATCATTCGCTTTGAGCGGCACGTACGCGAGATTCGTCAGTCGGTAACCGCCTTTACGCATCAGGCCCACTACCGCAACACCGAAACGCGACCGAAATCCGGCGTGGCGTATCAACTCGGATACCAGTGGCGAGCCGTCGGTAATCGTTACCTCAGCATAGATGACTTTCGACGCAACCATCGACTTCAGCACAGGCGCCTCGCGCTCGATGACCAGGTCGCTCCAACGTCGCAGCTCACGAAATTGATCGATGCGACCCTGCACGAGCAGTCCATCGCCGCCCCGTAGCAGGGTTTGTCGGCTTGGCAGCGTTTCACTGCGGCCGTCGCGTAGCAAAGACAGAATGATTAGTCCGGTAGAACTGCCGATACGGCTTTCGGCGAGCGTCTTGCCAACAAGGACCGAATTCGACGGAACGCGCAATAGAAACGTGCGTTCATGCAGTTTGTAACGCGATCGCAGGCTACGTTGGCTGACATGCTTGTCTCGTTTGGTCTTTTTCGTCGGCAACAACAGCCGGCCGAACACGGCAACAAACAGCACGCCGACGACCATGACACCGGCGCCAATTGGCGTGAAATCGAATAACTCGAAGCCCGCATAGCCAAACTGTGTCAGCGATTCGCTAATCAACAGATTTGGCGGGGTGCCGATCATCGTCATCAGGCCACCGAGTAGCGTCGAATAGGCGAGTGGCATTAACAGACGCGACGGCGGTATTCGCGTCCGTCGCGCAATGTCGATGACCACCGGCAGCATTAACGCAGCTACGCCGATATTGTTCATGAATGCGGACAGTACCGCGCCAGTGATCATTATGACGACGATCATCGGCCCCTCACGCCTGCCCGCGAGCCGCATGACCTGGCGGCCGATAATGTCGGCGATGCCGGTTCGGGTCAGGCCCTCGCTCAGGATAAACATGGCCCAGACCGTAATCACCGCACTGTTACTGAAACCTGCGAGCGCTTCGTTTGGCGTCACCAGGCCGGTGATCGCGAGTGCACCTAGCACCAGAAGAGCAACCAGATCCATGCGGATGACTTCGCTGATAAAAAGTATCAACGAGACGGTAAGAATGCCGAGGACGATTGCGATTTCAGTGGTCATTCGGGCGGGCGGTTGTGATTGTTTGCGCCAAACTGCTTAGACTTAAGTTTATACACGACATGAGCAATCCCGACATCTACAAAGAACGAGTTCCGCGACGCACTTCACGGCATTGGATTCGTCGCGTCGACTACGAAGTTAGCGAATGGGGAGACCCGAAACAGCCGTTGCTATTCTGGTTGCATGGCTGGGGTGACGCCAGCGCGACCTTTCAGTTTGTCGTCGACCAATTCAGCGAAGATTGGTTTATCGTCGCACCCGATTTTCGCGGCTTTGGCGGGTCAGCAGCCGACGTTGCGGCGTTTTGGTTTCCCGATTACCTCGCAGATCTCGACCGACTGATCGATATTTACAGTCCAAACGAGCCGGCCCGTTTGATTGGTCACAGCATGGGCGCCAATGTTGGTGGGCTTTTTGCTGGCGCAATGCCGGCTAGAGTGAGTGCGTTCGTCAACGTCGAGGGATTCGGTCTAAACGACACCGACCCCGGCGAAGCGCCGGCCAGATACCGTCGCTGGATCAAGGCGGGTCGGTCCGAGCCGGCGTTTTCCAGCTATCCGGACTTTAGTTCGCTTGCGGAGCGGATCATGAAACGCAGTCCTCGCATTGGCCGCCCGCGTGCCGAATTCGTCGCGCGTTGTTGGGCTGCTGAGAGTGATGGGCAAGTCGTTCTACGGGCAAATCCAAGGCATAAGTTGCCAAATGCGGTGTTGTATCGACGTGCCGAGAGTGAAGCCTGCTGGCGTAACGTCAAAGCGCCGGTGTTGCTGGTCGCCGGCAGCGACAGCGAATTCGCGAATGCCGCGGATTCGCGCCTCAACACCGGCAGTTTGGACCTGCCATTCCCACAGGCATCGACGGTAGTCATCGAAGATTCCGGCCATATGATGCATTTCGAGGCGCCACGCGCGCTGGCGTCCGCCATCGAGTCGTTTCTGGCCTGACCTAGGGCTGCCAGCGTCTGCGTCCGAGTCCTGTCCGGCCCCCCCGGCGGCGCGGGCAGCTCGAACACGTCGTTCTTAGCGATACCCTTGTAAATCCATCCAGTACTGTATAAAAATACAGATCTTTTGGAGTGATGGGCAAGCCTGTGGCAGCCGCCAAACTAGGACACAAAATAGACGACCGCGCCAATCCGGGTCGCTGCGGCTACCTGGAGATGCTGAACCCGGCGCAACGGCAGGCGGCGAGCTTTGGTGCGCGCGATGGAAAGCGCCATTTTGGGGCCGGCCCGCTGCTCGTCATCGCCGGTGCGGGCACCGGCAAAACCATGACGCTGGCGCACCGAGTTGCGCATCTGATTGTCGAGGGCGTTGACCCCGAACGTATCTTGTTGCTGACGTTTACGCGGCGTGCCGCGGAAGAAATGACGCGCCGCGTCGAGTCCATTGTGCGCCGTGCATTGAAAACTCAGGCTGGCGCGTCGCCGTCGTCGTGTCGGTTGCCCTGGTCGGGTACGTTTCACTCGATCGCGAACCGGCTGTTACGGCGCTTCGCCCATAATCTGGGTCTCGATCCGGGTTTTTCGGTGCTCGATCGCGGCGATTCGGCAGACCTGATGGACGTCGTTCGACACGAACTGGGGCTATCAAGAAAGGCGCGGCGTTTTCCAAAGAAAGACACTTGCCTGGCGATCTATTCGCGCACCGTCAATGCGCAAACCCCGCTCGCCGAGACAATTGACGTTACCTATCCGTGGTGTTCGGACTGGGAGCAAGAACTTCGAGACCTGTACAAAAAGTATGTGCTCAAGAAACAACAGACTCAGGCCTTGGATTACGACGACTTGCTGCTTTATTGGCGCCATCTCGTTGCTGAACCTGAGTTCGCGAGTGTGATCGGCGGCTGTTTCGATCACGTGCTCATCGACGAGTATCAGGATACGAATCGTGTTCAGGCGGAAATTCTCAACGCATTGAAGCCAGATGGCCGTGGTGTGACCGTTGTTGGTGACGATGCACAGTCAATTTATTCGTTTCGGGCGGCAGAGGTCGAAAATATTCTCAACTTTCCGGATCAATACATGCCATCGGCGCAGGTGATTATGCTCGAACAGAACTACCGCTCGACCCAGCCAATCCTCGACAGCGCAAACTGTCTGATTGCCGAAAGCGAACGGCAATACCGAAAAAATCTGTTCTCCAAACAACATGCGGGTGGCAAGCCACAGTACATAACCGTCGAGGACGGCGATGCGGAGGCTGAATATGTTGTAGAGGCGGTGCTCGCGAATCGTGAAACCGGGATGCAGCTTATGGACCAGGCGGTATTGTTTCGCGGCGCGCATTGCAGCGATCGACTTGAGCTCGAGCTGGTGCGAAGAAATATTCCGTACGTTAAGTATGGTGGACTAAAGTTTCTGGAGGCCGCCCACGTCAAAGACATCTTGTCTGTTTTGAAGTGGGCGGAGAACCCGAAAAACGAAGTGGCGGCATTCCGGGTGTTGAAGTTGCTGCCCGGCATGGGGCCGGCTAACGCCGCGAAGTGTTTCGACGCACTGCGCGGCGGTGACTATCATTTTGGTTCATTACGAGGGTTTCAACCGCCGTCGTCGACTGCCGATGACTGGCCGGCCTTTTGTGATCTGATGTTATCGCTATCATCGGCGGAGCTCGACGAGCAGGGCTGGCAGGCGCAACTGACGCAAACCCGACATTGGTATCAGCCGCATCTGGAACGGCTTTATGACAGCATCGAAACCCGCGAAGCGGATCTCGAGCAACTTGAACAGATATCTGGACGGTACTCGACGCGTGAACGGTTTCTAACCGAGCTTACGCTGGATCCGCCGTCAGCGGCCGGCGACCAGTGCGGCGATCCGTTGCTCGACGAAGATTATTTGATTCTGTCGACGGTGCATTCGGCCAAGGGCCAGGAATGGGATGCAGTATTCCTGTTAAACGTCTCTGACGGTAGCTTTCCGTCGGAGTTTTCGACGGGCAAGCCGGAGCTAATAGAAGAAGAGCGGCGGCTGATGTATGTTGCTATGACGCGCGCGAAACAGACATTGGCTCTAATTGCACCGCTGCGGTTTCATGTTACACAACAGCGCCGAGATGGCGACAAGCACGTTTACGGTGCGCGCAGTCGCTTTGTTACCGAGCGCTTACTTGAAACGATGGAGACCTGCTTTGAGGGGCGACGCGACGTAAACAGCAGCGCGCTGCGTTCCCGGTCGGCCACCAAGATCGACGTTGCGTCGCGAATGCGAGAAATGTGGTAGTGAAAAAAAGGCGGTGGCCGAGGCCACCGCCAATCGGTACGAAACAAACAGCATAAGGGATTTTCAGTTTGTCACGCCCACCTCTCTATCTTGTTAGTTTGATGCATGACGTTGGCGAATGGTTGCTACCGTATTGGAATAAGGGCGCAAAAGCCGTGGTCATTGAGTTACAAATGCAACCGAGATGGCGGATGGTTATGCTGATGCGTTATAAGCTGCGCGATTGGAGCAAATCCTTATGACCTCAAGCATTCGCGATCGGGTATCGGAGGAGGAATGGCAGCTACGCGTCGACCTCGCGGCCTGCTACCGCATCATTGCGATGCATGGCTGGGATGATCTGGTGTTCACACATGTCTCGGCGCGGGTGCCCGGGCCCGACGAACACTTTCTGATTAATGCCTACGGCATGCTATTCGAGGAAATGACGGCGAGTAGTCTGGTCAAGGTCGACCTGCATGGCGAAAAGGTTCTCGAGTCGCCGAACGCCATTAATCCGGCCGGTTTCGTGATCCATAGTGCGGTGCATCAGGCGCGCCCTGATATTGTCTGTGTACTGCACACCCATTCCAAGGCCGGAGTAGCGGTTTCGGCGCAGGCCGAAGGCCTCCAGCCTATTTCGCAGACGTCACTATTTGCTTACTCGACGCTGGCGTACCACGACTATGAAGGTGTCGCACTCAATGACGACGAGAAACCACGGCTGGTTAATGATCTCGGCGACAAGAATTGCCTGATGCTTCGTAATCACGGCCTACTGACCACCGGACCATCAATCGCCGACGCATTTTTGTTGATGTACGTCTTCGAAACGGCCTGTCAAATACAGCTGCTGGCGCAATCGACCACCGCTGACCTGATTAAAGTGCCACAGCCAATTGTCGATGGGATTCAGGCGCAGGCCGAACAGGTTACTCGCGGTCTCGGCGGTCAACTTGTCTGGCCCGGACTGTTACGAAAACTGGATCGCGTCGACAAATCGTACCGGGACTGATCGATGGAGTGATCGGCGTCAGGCAAGGAACATCGCGTACGCAGGATTGTTACTTTCTTCCCAATATGTGTAGCCGAGTTTGGTTAAATGTTTTTCGAGTTCGTCGGTCTCGTTCATCGCGACGTCAATTCCTGCCAGAATTCGACCGTAGTCCGAGCCATGATTGCGATAATGAAACAGGCTGATATTCCAGTTCGTGCCTATCGCATCAAGAAATTCGAGCAGGGCGCCGGGCCGCTCCGGGAATTCAAAACGAAACAGCCGTTCGTTGGCAATGTGCGGCGACCGACCACCGACCATATGGCGGACGTGCAGTTTGGCCATCTCATTGTCACTCAAATCGATGACCGGATAGCCGGCATCGCTCAGTTTCTGCAACAGTTCGAGGCGTTCCTGCATTCCGCGCGAAAGTTGCACGCCGGCAAAGACATGCGCGTTCTGATTGTCGCTGTAGCGGTAGTTGAATTCAGTAATACCGCGACGACCGATCGTTTCACAGAACCGGCGAAAGCTGCCAGGTTCTTCCGGAATTTCCGCTGCCAATAACATCTCCTGCTGCTCACCGACGGCCGCGCGCTCGGCAATATGCCGTAGGCGATCGAAGTTGACGTTGGCGCCACAGTTGATTGTGACCAAAGTCTTGCCAGAAATGTTGTTGTCGGCGACGTATTTCTTCGCACCGGCAACCGCGAGCCCGCCCGCAGGTTCGACGATTGATCGTGTGTCCTCAAATATATCCCGGATCGCAGCACACACTTGGTCAGTATCGACCGTAAGGATTTCATCCACGAACTGCGCGCACAGTTGAAAGCTTAGGTCGCCAACGCGACGTACGGCGACACCGTCAGCAAAGATGCCTACATGCTCGAGTGTTATCGGCGCGCCGGCGTTGAGCGAATCCCGCATTGCTGCCGAGTCGGCCGGTTCGACACCAATGACGCGAATGTCCGGATTCTTCGTTTTGACGTATACCGCGATGCCTGCAATTAGGCCACCGCCACCGATTGGAACAAATATTGCGTCAATCGTGGCCTCGGCTTGCTGTAGGATCTCGGCGCCAATCGTTCCCTGTCCGGCTATGACGTCCGGATCGTCGAATGGGTGAATAAAAACCAGCTTATCGCTGATCTCGAGCTCACGGGCATGTGCGTAGGCATCGTCATAATTGTCGCCGTGCAATATCACCTCGCCGCCGAGCACCCGGACTGCGTCGACTTTTATGTTTGGGGTCGTGACGGGCATGACGACCACCGCGCGCACATTGCGACGCTTGGCCGCCAAGGCGACGCCTTGCGCATGATTGCCGGCAGAGCTGCAAATGACGCCTTTGGACACGACGTCATCGGAGAGCCCGGCAATCTTGTTGTACGCGCCTCTCAATTTGAAGGAATGGATCGGCTGCAGGTCCTCACGCTTCATCAGAATCGTGTTTTCCATGCGCTGGGAGAGATTATTTGCACGTTCAAGCGGCGTCCTGTCGGCGACGTCGTAAACGCGGGCAGAATCGATGCGAGTAATGTAATCCTGAGTATTCAATTTGCGATGCTCTGTTGAAGGATGGGTTATCGCACACCCAACGCGCGCCCGCAAAAGTTTGTGAGGTGTCTCGACTTGTAGCACTTATTGAGTGGCCGGTGGGCTGCAAGGTCGTCCGTGGTGTTTGAGGCCGCCGTGGCAATTACGGACAGACACTTTCATAATGTAGGCTCAACCCCGCTGCGGCACGAATGCATGAGCAACAATGACAAATTACTGATTACGAATGCGCGTTTGATCAATGAAGGTAACATTATCGATGCCGATGTCCTGATCCGTGGGGCGCGCATCGAAAAAATTGGCGCCGCCATTACAGCCGGTGCTGGCACAAAGGTCATAGACGCGACTAGCAAGTATCTGCTGCCGGGAATGATCGATGATCAGGTACATTTTCGTGAGCCCGGCATGACTCACAAGGGCGATCTCGCGACAGAATCCGCGGCCGCCGTGGCCGGCGGGATCACGAGCTTCATGGACATGCCGAATGTCAAACCGCTGACTGTGACCGGCGAAAACCTGGCCAATAAATACGAACGTGCCCACGGTCGCTGTACAGCGAATTACGGTTTTTATCTGGGAGCCACTAATAGCAATGTGGAGCAAATAAAAGCGCTCGCTATTGGCGATGCCTGTGGAATCAAGGTGTTCATGGGTGCGTCAACGGGTGACATGCTCGTTGACGACAAAGAGTCGCTCGAGAAGATTTTCGAACACGCGCCGATTATTGTTGTTACCCACTGTGAAGACTCGCCGACTATCTGGGCAAATGAAGCGCGGGCGCGCGAACGTTTCGGCGAGGACGTGCCGTTCGAGGAGCACCCAAATATCCGTTCGGCCGAGGCCTGTATCAAGTCGTCGACATTCGCGCTCGACTTGGCGACACGTCATAAGGCGTTGTTGCACGTGTTACACCTGACAACGGCGATCGAGATGGGATTGTTTTCCGACGCGCATCGATTAGACAAACGCGTCACGGCCGAGGTCTGTGTGCATCATCTGTGGTTTGATGATTCTCGGTATGCCGACCTTGGTTCGCTGATCAAGTGCAACCCGGCTATCAAATCGCGCCAGGATCGTGAGGCTTTGGTGCAGGCGCTAAATGATGGCCGCATTGACATCGTCGCAACCGATCATGCACCGCACACCAGCGACGAAAAAGCGCGTCAGTATTTCGAAGCGCCAGCGGGCTTGCCGCTGGTGCAGCACGCGTTGTTGACATTGTTCGATCTTGCGGCTGATGGCCAGATTAGTCATGAGTTGATAGTCGACAAAGCATGCCATGCTCCCGCCGATATTTTTGGCGTTAACGAGCGCGGCTATGTTCGCGAAGGCTGGTTCGCCGATCTGGTCATCGTAGACCCGGATCGACCGTATCAGGTGAGTTCGTCCAATGTATTAGCCAAGTGTGGCTGGTCACCATTCGAAGGCCATCAGTTTTCCGCTACGATCGATACGACGATCGTCAACGGACAAATCGTGTATCGCGATGGAGGCCTGACTGGAGTGATCGCGGGTCGACGAATGGACTTTGCGCGCAAACGCTCTTGAGGGCTATGCAGAGGCGATGTCAGCAACTGTTTACTTTCCGACCGATCCCGTTATGCTAGCGCCCATTAGGAAATCGAGCTTCGAAAGTAACCAGCGTTCGCGGCGCCCGAATGAATCCCACAGATACTTCCAATCCCGATTACTTTCATAAAGTAGTCGACTGCCAGTGGGCCTGCCCGGCCCATACCGACGTACCCGAATACATTCGCCTGATCGCACAGGGCCGATTCAGTGACGCTTACATCGAGAATCGTCAATCAAACGTATTTCCGGGAATCCTGGGTCGGGTATGCGATCGACCGTGTGAGCCCGCATGCCGGCGCAGCAGAGTCGAGGACAAACCGGTCGCTATTTGCCGTCTCAAGCGCGTGGCCGCAGATCACCGAGATGACATAACGCATCGTCTGCCACGGCCGCCCGCCAAAAAGAATGGAAAAAAAGTCGCGTTGATTGGTGCCGGCTGCGCGTCACTCACCGTCGCGAACGATCTTTGTCCGCTCGGTTACGACGTCACGATATTCGAGGCCCTGGATACGACGGGCGGTCTGATGCGAACGAACATTCCCAGATTCCGGCTACCTCCGGCGGTTCTCGACGAGGAGATCAGTTACATCGTCGATATGGGTGTGGACCTGAAGTTCGAGCACCGCATCGAAAGCCTCAAAAAGCTACTCGACAGCAAGGAATTCGATGCGGTCTTCGTTGGCACCGGCGCGCCGCGCGGCAAGAACCTGGAAATTCCCGGCCGATACGACAACGATCGCATTTACATTGGTATTGACTGGCTTGAGTCCGTTGCCTTTGAACATATCGACACGATCGGCGAGCAGGTCCTGATTATCGGCGTCGGCAACACCGCGATGGATTGTTGCCGTACGTCGCTTCGGCTGGGAGCGAAGACGGTCAAAGTTATGGCGCGAAAACCGCGCGGCTTTTTCAAGGCGTCCGATTGGGAGCTCGATGACGCGGAAGAAGAGGATGTCGAAATCGTCGTCAATCATTCACCGAAAGAGTTTGTTCTCGAAAATGGCAAGCTTACCGGAATGAAGTTCGACATCATGGAATACAAGTTCGACGATAACGGCGGTATTGATCGCGGAACCGCGGTGGACGAAGTGATCATTCCTTGCGACGACGTGATACTCGCAATCGGTCAGGACAATGCGTTCCCATGGATTGAGCGCGACATCGGCATCGAGTTTAACGAGTGGGACTGCCCGGTCGTTAATAAACAAACGATGATGTGTTCGCGCGATGGTGTATTTTTCGGCGGCGACTCGGCGTTTGGGCCGTTAAATATCATATGGGCTGTTGCGCACGGCCACGAAGCCGCAATCTCTATTCATAAATACTGCCACGACGAAGACATCTATGACAGGTTGCCAGCCGGCATAAACCTGTCCAGTCAAAAAATGGGCATGCACGAATGGAGCTATTCGAACGATTATGATCCGGCCGCTCGCCGACTGATGCCGCATGTTGATCTGAAGGAACGATTCAAAAAGCTCGATATCGAGGTTGAGCTGGGATTTACCGTGGAACAGACAATCCAGGAAGTCGAGCGTTGCCTGAATTGCGATATACAGACGGTGTTCGCGGCCGATCTGTGTATTGAATGCGACGCGTGCATCGACATCTGTCCTGTCAACTGCTTGACGATTACTGTAAATGGCGAAGAGGATGAGCTTCGCGGTCGGTTGTCGGCGCCGGCTGAAAACCGCGATCAGGCGCTATACGTGTCAGGAGACCTGCCACAGACGGGTCGTGTCATGGTCAAAGACGAAGATCTCTGCGTTCATTGCAGCCTTTGTGCCGAACGCTGCCCGACGGGCGCTTGGGATATGCAAAAATCGACGGTCCTACTGTCATATGCCGCCGACGAGGCGGAAGATGCGAAAGCCGCAAAGATCACCGCCGCCTGAGATAAGGAATTCGAGTGGCAACAATTAACGACGTCGTCATCAAGATCGCTACGGTCAATGGCACCGGGTCAGCCAGCGCGAACGGCTTGTTGCGCAAGGCAATTTTCCGTATGGGCATCCCGGTTGTCGGCAAAAACTATTTTCCGTCAAACATTCAGGGGCTGCCAACGTGGTATGAGATTCGCGTGACTGGCGAGGGCTACCAGTCGCGCTCGGGCCGACTCGACATAATGGTCGCGATGAATGCGCAAACTTACGTAAAAGACTTGGGCGACGTGTCGCCCGGCGGCTGGCTAATCTACGACTCAACCTGGCCGCGCAGTAAGCTCATCGATCGTGAAGACATTACGGTATTGGGTGTACCGCTATCACGGATGTGCAACGAAACTTTTGAAGGCGCTCGTGCGCGCATTCTGATGAAGAACATCGCGTATGTCGGCGTTGTCGCTGCGTTGTTGGAGATCGATCTCGACATTATCACTGCTTTGCTAGAAGAGACATTTGCTGACAAGTCACACCTGATCGAATCGAACATGCAGGCGATAAGGCTAGGTTATGATTATGCAATCGAAAATTTTATCTGCCCGCTGCCGAAAAAAGTTGCGGCGATGGACAAGACCAAAGGACATATCGTTATCGACGGCAATACGGCCGCGGGTCTCGGTTGCATGTACGCCGGCGCGACCGTCGGCGCATGGTATCCGATCACGCCATCCACATCGCTAATGGATGCATTTCGGAATTTCTGCGGGAAATACCGCGTTGAACCTAAGACCGGCAAACGCACCTATTGCATTATCCAGGCCGAAGATGAGCTCGCGGCGATTGGTATGGTTCTCGGCGCAAGCTGGAACGGTGCACGGTCATTCACACCAACCAGCGGCCCTGGCATTTCGCTCATGAACGAGTTCATCGGCTATGCTTATTACGCCGAGATTCCAGCGGTCATTTTCGACGTGCAGCGGACAGGTCCATCCACCGGCATGCCGACACGCACGCAGCAGTCGGACATTCTCAGCTGCGCATATGCGTCGCACGGTGATACAAGGCACGTATTGCTTTTTCCGGCCGACCCATACGAGTGTTTTCATATGGCCGTGCAGTCGTTCGACATTGCGGAGCGACTGCAAACGCCAGTGATGGTGTTGTCCGACCTGGACATTGGCATGAACGATTGGATGATTCCGGAGTTTGAATGGGATGAGTCCTACGTGCCCGATCGCGGCAAAATCTTAAGTGCCGATGATCTCGAACACATGGAGAATTTCTACCGTTATCTCGACGTGGACGGTGATGGCATTCCGTATCGCTCATTGCCGGGCGTTCATCCCAAGGGATCCTATTTCACGCGTGGATCGGGGCATACGAAACACGGCGGGTACACAGAGAACCCGGTGGACTATCAAGACGTTGTCGACCGCTTGCTGGTGAAGTGGGAAACGGCACGTAAAACACTGCCGAAACCGGACATCGAATATTCGAAATTCAACAAAGCGGGATTACTGACAATTGGTAGCGGTCACGCGGCTTGTGTCGAAGCGCTTGACCGGCTGCGTGAGCAGAACGTAAACCTCAACTACTGCCGCGCCAAGGCATTTCCGTTCAGTGACGAAATCCGACAATTCATCGAGGATCACGAAGTCATTTACGTCGTCGAGCAGAATCGTGATGCTCAGCTCCGTAGCCTTCTGATACTCGATATTGAGGCCGATCAGTCCAAGTTGATCTCGTTGCTGCACTATAACGGTGTGCCGATAAATGCCGGCTTTGTCGTTGACGGTGTGCTGGCAGAAATATCTAAGGGGCGTGCCGCATGACGTATATCGCTAAGCCAAAAGTCGCGCACCCGGGTTTGCCGCGGAATAAACTCGGCCTGACATCGCGTGATTACGAAGGTACGGTGTCAACACTGTGCGCAGGATGCGGACATGATTCGGTAACGACGGCCATTATCCAGGCTGTTTTTGAATTGAATATCGAGCCGCACAATTTGGCAAAGATGAGTGGCATCGGTTGCTCGTCGAAAACGCCGGCCTATTTTGTCAGTCAGTCACATGGTTTTAACGCGGTTCACGGACGCATGCCATCGGTGACAACTGGAGCCAACGCTGCAAATCGCGACCTGACGTACATCGGCGTCTCCGGCGATGGCGATTCATTGTCGATTGGTCTTGGTCAGTTCGTGCATGCGATCCGGCGCAATCTCAACATGTGTTACATCATTGAGAACAATGGCGTGTACGGGCTGACCAAAGGTCAGTTTTCCGCATCGGCGGACATTGGTAGCAAGCCAAAGAAAGGCATGGCGAACCAGCAAGAACCGATCGACTCGGTCAGTACCGCGCTGAGCCTCGGTGCCACGTATATCGCCCGAAGTTTTTCCGGTGACAAAGAACAACTCGTGCCGTTAATTCAGGGCGCGCTATTGCATGACGGATTCGCGCTGGTTGATGTCATCAGTCCGTGCGTTACGTTTAACGATCATGAAGGATCAACCAAGAGTTATGCGCACACGCGCCAGTTTTATCATCAAGTTGTGGATATGGATTACGTGCCGCCGGCGGAAGAATTAAAGGTGGCGTATGACGACGGCGAAGCGATGCCGGTCGAGCTGCACGACGGTAGCAAGATCGTGTTGCGCAAAATGGACAAACGCTATGATCCGACAAGTAGGGCATCCAGTTTCAAATACTTGCGCGATCACTTCAATAGAGGCGAGATCACAACTGGATTGCTGTATCTGGATGAGTCGCGCAAGGAAATGCATGATCTGATGGGAAACGTTGATACGCCGCTGGCACGCTTGCCACTCGAATCCTTACATCCCGGTGCGGACGAACTGCGAAAGATCCTGAAGCGTTACAGATAAACTCCTGCGAATATGCGATGACGAGCAACAGACGAGAAATTCTCAAAGCGGGTTTACTCGGTAGTGCCGTCGGTATGGTGGGCTTGCCGGCGTCAGCCGCGGCATCGAACGGGCGAGAGAGACGCCGCTCGATGAACCTCCTTGTGCTCGGCGGAACCGGTTTTATCGGCCCACACATGGTTCGAGAGGCATTGCGACGCGGACATAACGTCACGTTGTTCAACCGCGGACGCACGAACAATTCGTTGTTCCCGGATCTCGAGACCATAAAAGGTGACCGAGCCGGTGACCTCGAAGGGCTGCAGGGCCGGCGTTGGGATGTCGTGATCGACAATTCGGGATACATGCCACAGCACGTACGGCACTCGGCGCGCGTGCTATCTGACAATATCGGTCAGTATTTGTTTATCTCAACGATTTCGACTTATGCAAGCTATGCACAGCCAAACAATGAGGATTCTACGCTCGCGACGATTGACGATGTCCCCGAGGAGTTTAGTTGGCAAAACTACGGAGCGCTAAAGGTTCTGTGTGAACAGTGGGCGGCGGAGGAAGTTGGCGACGATCGATTTACCGTGCTTCGGCCGACGTACATATGCGGGCCGGGTGACCATACCGACCGCTTTACCTACTGGCCGGTTCGCACGCAAAAAGGTGGGGTCATGCTGTGGCCGGGTTCGGCAGCACATCCGCTACAGCTTATCGATGTCCGCGATCTGGCCAACTTTGTTGTCGACTGCGTCGAGCGCCGTACGCTTGGCACCTATAACACCGTGACGCCGATCGGCTCATATACGTTTGGCAACCTCCTCGAGGACTGTCAGGCGATCACATCGAGTACCGTCGAGCCCATCTGGATCGACGATGCGTTTCTAGCGGCCAACGACGTCGCCGTACCGATCTACCATCCAATTTCTGGCGAGTACGCGCATGTGTCGAGCATTAGCGGCGAACGCGCCCGGACCGCCGGACTCAGAAACCGGCCGATTCGGGAAACAATTCGCGACCTGATGGCTTGGTGGGATACGCTGGCCGACGAACGCATCGCCAATGCGCGCTTTGAAATGACGCCGGAGCGGGAGACCGAACTACTCGCGGCATGGACCGCGCAAGGCGTGTGAAAATAACCCGCACGCATCGTGCGGGTTATTTGACTGACCTTGTATTAATTCCAAAGTTGTTTCCACCAGGGCACGTTCTGCTCGGGTGTGTTGTTTGCGATCAGCGGAATTTTCGTCCGGATGTCATCGATATCCCAGCCCGTAAGGTTGGCAAGCTGCTGTGCTTCGCGTTCCTGACGCTTCTTGAGCTCAGCCTGATAGTTCGCATTATCGCAAGTGGATTCGCCCTTGAACGGATGCCGAATGACATAACGGCCCTGAAAGTTCTGCCGGTCGCCGGTTTCCTGGAACATTAAGTCTTCCGGGAAATGCTCGGCGTCATAGCGCACATGTAGACGAGTCACAAACACGTTCTGTGCCTGCTGCGGTGCTATCCGACCTTGCTGCGGTTTATTCCCGCCGACCCAGAAAACGCCCAGCTTACGTAATTGGTCGGCGGACAGCGGATCGGCCGCGCACGGGTCGCACCACGCCATGTCCCAGGCATACTCGAGAAATACGGCGCGCCGATCTTGCATTTCGACTTGTTTCTCGAACATCGAGCGATAGAATTCGCTGAATTCCGCTTGCACGAATTCCGGCACTTCGGTGTTGCTCGGGAGTTTGACGGTACGATAATTCGTGGTCTCGACGCGACCCGTTTTCGTTAGCGTATAAACGTAGAGTTCTTGCATGCCGTCAGCGTTCAAGGTGCCCAGCCGAATCGGCAACATGAACTTGTTGCTTTCAAATGCGATTTGGAGCGGGCGAAGGTAGGTGACGCCGGCTCTCTTTTGCTCTTCGAGATTCACTTTGGCGACGAAGAAGCGCATGTCCTGCTTCAAATAGCTGCCAACAACTTTGTTGGCGCCTTTTGGGATCTTGTAGCCGCTGTCGTTGAGCCAGCGGATCAATCCTTTGCTTTCCTTGCCGGACAGAATAAGTATGTCGTATTCGCCAACGGTATAACTTGCCTCGATAGTCACGCCGAGTGCGCGCGCACGGCGGTCCATTTCGGCGCTAGATCTAGGTTGCGCACCAGCAATCGAGAATTGCTCCATCACGTAGCGCTTACAAGGGTCGGGATCGAAGTACTCGACGAGTCTGGGCGCGGTGTAGGCATCCAGGTGGTCGATCAATCCTTTGTCGGCAACGTTGATCTGTTCTCGCTCGATAAAACTCGGGACTGGAATTACGACGGCAAAGTCTTTAACGTCGCCTTCGAAGTCGTTGGCCATCGTCAGCACCGTACGGTTGCCGTCACGAACGAGAACAACCTGCGACGCACGATTGAAAAGACTGGTATCGGCCTTCGCGACGTAAAAGCCGCAAAACGCCTGAGCTGTTTGCGCCAATGCAACAGTCACGGTGGCAGTTAGTACTAAAACGAGGGATCGCATCAAGATACTCCTTTGGAAAAGCCGGCCGGGTAGGACCAGTTGTAAGTCTCGCCGCGGCGCAGCATGTCGATCAGTGGCACGACAGGTGCACACACAATTAACGCAAGCACCGGGGCACTGGGCTCGTAAAGGACGAACTGGATAAATACGGCGACACCGGCGACCAGTGAGCCATAGATCACACGGCCCGAGCGTGTATTCGGCGTCGTCTTTGGGTCGGAAATCATGAAGAACGCGAAAATCAGCAGCGCGCCGTTTTGCAGCTGGTGTAGCGGAATCGCGAGCGGATCGCCGAGCCATAGCGCGCGCGCAAAGAGCAACGTGGCATATGTAAACAAGAACATGACGGTCGTCTCAGACCGTTTCGCGCGAGTTAGCACAACAAAGCCGAGGCAGGCGAGAGCAAATGCACCAATCGCAGCGCTACCCCATTGACCCGAAGATATCCACGCGTGGTCGCTCGCCAGCATCAGCGTAACGATTGCGAGGTTGGCTGGATTGAAGACGTGCTTACCGCGAATTCGAACCAGAAATTTACTACCGATCGCGATCGCGGCTGCCAGCGCTGCCAGCGTCACCATGTCGGTACGCAGTAGCAGCGTCAAAGACAAGGCCGTGATAAGCGGACTCAACGGGTCGAATTTTGGTAGGCCGGTCAGTTTCGTCGCCGCGAGTTGCACGACGAGTGCGGTAAATACGATGGCGATTGCGTTATAGGCACTAATGCCGAAGTCGAGCCCGACGACACCAAAAGTCACCAGCGAACTCAAGACTGCAATCTGGTAATAACGGGGATCGCGTAGATTGATGGCGGGTAAACGGATTGTCTGGGCAATAGCGTCCATGCCCGATACAAACGCAAACCCGAAATGATCGGGGTTAGGCAATTATCGCTGCTGCGGTGATTTAAGCTCTTGAGTGGCCGTGCCGTGATCCGCGCCGCATGTGCCGTTGACCCACACGGTGCGGCCGAACTCTGTGACGACCGCAACGACGGCGTTGTGCCATTGTTTTTAAGCCCATCGCGCAATCGCGCCCGAATACTCTATAATTATGGCAATAAAAACAATAAGATAGTTATATGCATCCGATTGCTGCGTGGCGTGCATCTGATCAGTGAAGACCAAAATTTTGTAACTAAAACTGGAGTAAGCACTGTGTCTGAAGAAATGATACCGATTTCAATGTTCATCGGAATAACTGTCGTCCTCGGGCTGTTTTTCTGGTTCCGACAGAAAAACCGGCATGACATGCAACAAACGATTCGATTGGCATTGGACAAGGGCCAAGAACTGAGCCCTGAACTGATTGACCGGCTCGGACAGCCGCGATCAGGGAAAAGTAAGGATCTGCGACTCGGGTTGATCTGGCTGGCGCTGGCAGTCGGCCTGGCGCTGTGTGGACTCGCGGTGCCAGACCCAAGTGGCCATGCCCTGCGCGGCTGCCTGGCAGGCGCAGCGTTTCCGTTGGCCATCGGCCTGGCGTATATGATCATGTACCGTTATGCGGAGCGTGACTGATTTCCGAGATCCGGACATCCCCCGACGCCGAGGATCACCACCTCGTCGCGCGCGTCGTATCGGCCAACGACACTGGTGCGTTCGGCGAGCTGATTCGCCGGCATCAGTCACAGGTCAGAAACTTTTTGCGAAAATTGACGGGCGATACCGTGGCTGCGGACGATCTGGCCCAGGACTGTTTTATGCATGCGTGGGAAAAGCTGCAAACGTATTCGGGGCGCGGATCGTTTATTGGCTGGTTGCTGAAAGTCGCCTATACGACCTTTCTGCAATCAAAACGAAAGTCAAAACGCTATGCTGAAATTCTCGAACAGGCAGGTCATGTCGCAGATGCGGAGTCGAGGAGTTACACTGTGCCGTCAGATGAAGTTTCTGATCTCGACAAGCTGCTTGCCGTTCTATCGGCAGACGAGCGCGCAATAATGGTGATGTCCTACGCCTGCGGATTGTCGCATCGCGAAATAAGCGAAGCTACAGACCAACCCGTGGGCACTATAAAGTCAATCATTTTTCGCGGCAAAGAAAAGATCAGGACGAGTTTTGAAATCAAAGATTATCAACATGGCTGACAAGATCAAAGACCCGGACGATCAGATGCTCGAAGCGCTATTTCGCTCCGAGCCAATCGCGGACGATGGGTTCAGTGTGCGCGTTGTGCGAAAAATCAGGCGACGCCTCTGGATTCGCCGACTAGCGCTGCCGATTGCTGCTGCTATTGGCGCAGCCGTCTCACTAAAACCGCTGAGCATGCTCACGACGATGCTTTTTGGTTTTGTAAAGTCGTTGCCAGTAGAAGTCGTCAGTGTATCGATGAGCTGGATTCCTCCAGTACCAATGATCGCACTCGGCGGCATATTGTTCGCGGCACTGATGTTCGGTCTGCGATTGCTCGAGGAATAAGCCGTACGATAATCGCCTGCCGGTCTACTATAGCTTGTGCCGATGTTAAAGCGTGATTGTCACAGCGCATGCGCTAAGTTACATTGCCGGCATGAATCTTCGCGATGAAGTCGAATCTCTACTACCAAACTGGGAGCGCTGGTATCCCAGTCTGTTTGATGCTGCGTACGATTTAGGAATCATCAAGGCCGAGGTTTGTGATCCCGATTCATTGCTGCTGACTCGCCGGCACCAGAAGGTGCGCCAGCGAGCCGAAGATGCGCATCGTGAGAAATGGGGCGGCAACGCACAGGAGTAAAACCGCCCAATTATGCCTTTTAATCCCGAAAATGTACGTTCGCAGTTCCCAGCGCTCAGCATTACTGATAACGGTAAGCCACGAATCTATTTGGATAACCCGGCCGGAACGCAGGTGCCGCAGATAGTTATTGATCGTATGGTCGACTGCCTGCTAAATGCCAATGCCAATCTTGGCGGTCATTTTAAGACATCCAAACTGGCCGATGCTGTTGTCGATGACGCGCATCGAGCCATGGCGGACTTTCTAAACGCGTCGTCGTCCGACGAAATTATTTTCGGCCAAAACATGACGACCATCACGTTGCACGTGTCGCGCTCGATCGGGAAAACGTTTTCATCGGGTGACGAAATTATTCTGACGCAGATGGATCACGACGCTAACGTGCATCCTTGGGTGCTTCTCGCGCGGGATCTGGACCTAAAAATTCGCTGGTTACCGTTCGATCGCGATACCTTCGAATTCGATCTTAGCGCGCTCGATGAATTGTTGAATGAACGAACCAAGCTGGTGTGTGTTGGCGGCGCAAGTAATCTGACCGGAACGATCAATGACATAACTGAGATATGCCGGCGTGCGCGTGCGGTTGGAGCAATGACGTACATCGATGCGGTGCAATCGGCGCCGCACGTCGTAACCGATGTGCAGGCCATCGGCTGCGATTTTCTGGTGCTATCGGCGTATAAGTTTTTCGGACCACATCAAGGCATTTTGTGGGGTCGTCGGGAAGTTCTGGAATCGCTGCAGCCGTACAAGGTTCGTCCTGCACCTGATGAACTGCCGTGGTGTTTTGAAACCGGAACTCAAAGTCACGAAGGCATGGCCGGAACCGCAGCAGCGGTTGACTATTTCGCGTGGATTGGCGAAACAATGGCTGAAGATTGGCTCGCAGCGCATGCGAATTTGAACGGACGACGAAAATATGTGCGCGCCGCGATGGATTGTCTGTTTGACTACGAGCGATCCTTGTCCGAACAGTTGCTCGCGGGCCTTCAGTCTTTACCTGGAATTACCATACAGGGCATCACGGGAAACGATGCACTAGATCGTCGTGTTCCAACGGTGGCGTTTACACACGCATCGGCAAGGCCCGCCAATATCGCGAAGCAACTGGCGGAGCGCGGAATATTTGTTTGGAGTGGACACAACTATGCCCTCGAAGCGGTGAAAAGCCTCGGCATACTCGACACCGGCGGCGCCGTTCGTGTTGGCCCGGTACATTACAATAATGCCAATGAAATCAATAAATTATTAGACTCCGTGGCCGATATCCTGGGCTAGCATTTGTGCCGCTGGCCGCGTGTCATTGCTCGTCTATAATGTATGCACCGGCATTGCCCGGTAAGAATAATCGAAAAACCTTAGGGGACAAAAATGAAAACATTTTTAATCGCCGTTTTGTCGGCGACCGTCGCGCTGGTGTCGGGAATTGCGTTTGCACAAGAAGAAGCCGAAGGCCCGCGGTTCTACCCGGTAGAAACCTTTACCTGCAATTACAATGAAGGCAAAGGTCCCGCCGATATGGAAAAGGCGATCGATGCCTGGAGCAAATTTTTGAATAAGAAAGAGGTAACGACCTATTGGGCCGCAACGGTGACACCGTACTACTTCGGTGCCGAAACTTTCGACATTGGTTGGCTCGGCGCGTGGACGAACGGTGAGGCTATGGGCGCCGGCACAGATATGTGGTTAAGCGAAGGCGGCGAGCACGCGGAAAAGTTTGCCGCTGCCGTTACCTGCGACACGCACTCAAACTTTGCGTCAACGGAGATAAAGGCACCGCCCGAAGGTCCGTCGCCGGACAACATCGTGATCACATTTAGCGATTGCAATGTTCATGACGGTAAGGCGTTTCCGGAGGTCTTGGAAGCTAGCAATGCGTGGGCTGAATACCAGGTCGAGGCAGGCTACGAGGGCGGCAGCTGGATGTTGTTCCCGGTTTTTGGTGGCGGTGGCGCCGAATTCGATTTCAAGATGGTCGAAAGTTTCGAAAACTACACGGTGCTTGGCCAATTCTACGATCTATACGGCAATGGCGGCGGCTACCAGAAACACGGTGAACTAATCGGCGAGCTGTATGAATGCGATGATGCGCGTGTCTATAACGCGACCATTCGACGTCGTATTCCGGCCCCGGCCGAGTAACGTTGATGAAGGCGCCGTTGCCTCACGAGGGTAACGGCTAAACAAAACGGCCTTGCGGCGGCGACTCGCCTAAAACAAAGGCCGCCTTGCGGCGGCGACTCGCCTAAAACAAAGGCCGCCTTGCGGCGGCGACTTACTTAAAACAAAGGCCGCCTTGCGGCGGCGACTTGCCTAAAACAAAGGCCGCCTTGCGGCGGCGACTTGCCTAAAACAAAGGCCGCCTTGCGGCGGCCTTTGGTGGTGAGATCGGTATCGGAAACGGTAGTCAGAGGATTTGGGAAGGTTTCTCCATCATCCGAATAAGACCGGCCGGCTCCTGCGATACCTTTTCAATCTCACTAGACATGGATCACCTCCTTTAAGTTGTTAGCCCGCGGCTCAGTATGTCGTGCGATCGGCAAAAATCAAGTAAAAATATCGACAAAAAACAGGAGTATGAAAGCAACACTTAATGCGCTATTCTAAACAGCTAGCCGCGCCGCAGACGCGCCCGCTCGCGGCCCGATAATCGCCGAAAAAGAACGATGAATGCAGTGACCGACGCTGAAATCGATGCGACTGCTTCCGGCGTTACGGCCGAACCTGTTAGCAGCTCCGAGCGCTTGATTAGCCTCGACGTGCTCCGCGGCGTTGCTGTACTCGGCATACTGGTCATGAACATCTATGCGTTCGCCATGCCGTTCATCGCCTACAGCAACCCGCTTGCCATGGGTGGGCTCGAGCCACTCAACATTGGAACGTGGTTTTTCACCCATATCCTGTTCGATCAAAAGTTCATGAGCATTTTCTCGATGCTGTTCGGTGCGGGAATGATCCTCATGGCGGAGCGTGCAGAGGAGCAGGGCGTACGCTTCGCTGGTATTTTGTACCGGCGACAGTTCTGGCTGCTCGTACTTGGTCTGATACACGCATACTTGATCTGGTTCGGCGACATTCTGTTTTTCTACGCCGTCGTCGGCATGATCATTTATGTCTTCCGAAAAAAATCGCCAATAACGCTGATTGTCATCGCGAGTCTGCTATTACCGGTCACATTATTGTTTTCATTCGCCGGCGGCACGTACATGCAAGATCTGAAAATCCGGGCGGAGGCGCTTCTGGTGCAGCAAGCGGCTGGCGAGACGCTCAGCGAGGCGGATCAGGCAACGATTGACGAATGGGCGGAGGAGCGCAGTTTTCTCGTACCGGGACAAGAAGAGCTCGAAAAAGAACTCATAGCTTACAGTGGTGGCTACGCCGATAACTTGGAACACCGCGTACCGTTCGTCTGGTCGTTTCAAATGGAGGGGCTTCCGTTTTTCATAGTGTGGCGCGTTGGCGGCATGATGCTGATAGGCATGGCGCTCATGAAGCTCGGTATCTTGAGCGCTAAAGAAAGTGTGCGCCTGTATCGCAATTTGATGATTGCGGGCTACACCGTGGGATTGCCACTGACAACATTCAGCGCCGTGAACGCGTATTGGCATGCGTTTGAGCCGCTTTATATGCTCAGGGTCGGCATGATTCCCAACTATATAGGTAGCATTTTCGTCGCGTTGGGCCATATCGGGCTGGTCATGCTAATCGTCAAAACCGGCGTTCTCAGGGTGCTGGTGGATCGCTTTGCGGCGGTAGGTCGAATGGCGCTGACCAACTATCTGATGCATTCGGTTGTCATGACGACGATTTTCTACGGCTATGGATTCGGGCTATACGGCACGGTCCCACGGTTTTGGCAAATGTGGTTCGCGGTCGGCCTGGTCGCGCTGCAGCTCGCTCTGAGCCCCTGGTGGCTGGCGCGCTATCGGTTTGGCCCTGCCGAGTGGCTGTGGCGCTCGCTCACCTACGGGCAGCGGCAGGCAATGCGTCGCAGGCAGTGAGGAGTGTCCACGCCGGTAACCACGACGACCGCCACGATATCGAGGCATTGCCACGATGACTTGGCCGTATTCGCGTGTATACTTTGGCAACAGCCAGCAGCAAATGACTGCGTTGAAAACAATCAAGAACAGAGAGTGAGAGAATAAATGGCGATTGCAGATCTCAAGAACGTATTGAAAATTTTCGGCGGCTCCGACATAAGTGAGGATGAGCAAAACGAGCTATACAAGGAAGTGCTGCTGATGACCCTTGCCAGGGCCGCGGATGCGGACATAAATATTCAATCGGCCGAGGTTAGTCGGATTCGTGAAATCCTCAAAGAACGCACCGGTGATGATTTTAGTGAGGCAGACGTGCGTGTCGCCGCACGTGCCGAATTGTATGCCGAAGCCAATCTGCGCAAGTACCTGGCCAGCGTGCAAAAGAAGCTGACGGACGAACACCGGGCCGGCACGATACAAGCTCTCGCCGATGTCATGCGCAGTGATCAGGACGTTAGCGTGCTCGAGGTCGACTTCTTTAATCGTACCGCCGTTGCCTTGGGCGTGACACCAGCACAGATCGCGGGTCTGAATGCCGGACGGGTTTCGGGCTGATAGCCCGGTCTACTCGTTAAACCTTAGTCATTTGACGATTGGCTCAAGCTTGCAGTGGATGCCCGCAAGTAGCGTCCACTGATAACGCTGCCGATTTCACGGTATACCACGAACAATCCCGATGCGATGATGACGATCGCGCCGATAACCACCCATCGGTCCGGCACTTCGTCCCAGATCAGGTAACCTGCGGCGGCACCACCAAGCAATGCCGTGTATTCGAAAGGGGCGAGTACCGCTGGCGACGCGCGACGATAGCCACCAATAATCCCGATCCATGCGATTACCGAGCATGAACCTGCGAGGATAAACAGCGTCCAGCCAGCGGCATCCGGCGCCACCCAGGCGCCATCAATAGAAAGCACGCCAGAGATCAGCAGCGGCCCTGCGATAACATATACTGATAACGAAAAACTGTTTTCCGTCTTGCCCAGATGGCGTGCAGTAATGGCTAGGCACGCATAGCAAAAAGCAGCGATGAGCACGGCGATCGAAGCCGGCGACAACAGTCCGGCGCCAGGACGCAAAACAATGAGAACGCCGCCAAAGCCAACGATGACAGCCAGCCAGCGGCGCCAGCCGACATGCTCACCAAGGAAGGGCACAGCGAGCGCCGTTACCATTAGCGGCGCTGTAAAACCAAGAGTCAAAGCGTTAACGAGCGGCATATGCGCAAGGCCAAAAAAGAAACCGAACATTGCGCCACTTGCAAACAACGTTCGCAGGACATGCCACTTCCAACGGGCCGTCGCGAGGCTTCGTAGACCGCCGAATTGCTTCGCTAACAAGAAAAATATCGTCAGTCCGGCGAGGCTGCGCAAAAAGACGAACTGCTCGAGAGAGTAGCTGGCCAATAGTGCCTTCGCACAAAGATCCAGACCAAGTCCGCCAGCAATGCCGAGTAACAGCCAGCCGATCGCTTTACCGACCGATTCGTCGTGACTTTCCTGAACCATAGATGAACACCGGGCGATGAATCGTGTCGGACGCGGCGCATGATGGCATGTTGCATCGATTCTGCCTACAAGTTCAGCTTCAATTCATGCGTCGAGGTATTAAATGGTTCCATCCACGATGGATAAGAAGGACGGGACTATGGAAACGACAACACGCTTTTCACGGTGGACGCGGTTCGCGGTGATAATCGCACTTGCAGGAATATCGGGGCTAGCTGTTGCGGCAGCCGATGCACCGGCCGTTGAGGATATGCGCGTTTCGGAAAGCGCTTTTTTCGCCGATGATGGTCGCGAACAGATCGCACCGAACAAGGTATCGACAAACACGCTGGAGCCGCTCCTGAAAAACGGCAAACGCAGCGACGGTACGCGTGGCAGTGAACAACGAAAATCGTCGTCGACAGAGTCGCGTACGCCAAACACGGATTTTTGGTTTTACACGGTCGACGTCGAATTATTTGCCGACGAGGATCGTGATGGTTATTACCACGGTATTGATTTGCTGTTTGATGCCGACACGTATTTTGCCCATGCCGAAGTCTTTGCTGTTGTATATTTGAGCCTTGACGGTGGCCCGTGGATCGAATATGCGGAAACCGAGACGTTCTCGATCTTCGGCGCGAGCAGTGATGACGAATATGTCATTGTTACTGAGTTGCTGGCCGGCTATCCGACAGGCAGTTATGACATATTGGTTGAGCTGTTCGACACCTGGGACGGTTCATTCGTCGCCGACTTCGGGCCCGAAAATACGTCGGAGCTTGCATTCTTGCCGCTTGAGGATTCTCAGCTCGATACGCCTGTAATCGCGTCGACGCCGATTGTCGTCAATCACGGGGGCGGAGGAGCCGCCGACTGGTTGAGCGTCATGGTCCTCGGACTTTTCGCGGTCGGTACGGTTGCTGTCAGGCGTCGGTACCGGTTGCAACCGGCTGCGGCGCCTGCGCTGTCGCATCGCGGGCGGTCCGCATAACTTTGCGGCCCCATGCGGCCAGATTATCGAAATACACGTACAGTGCCGGCACGACGAGCAGCGATACGACAGTCGAAAATGCTAGGCCACCGATGATTGCGCGGGCCATAGGGTAGTAGGGTGGCCCATCACCGCCGATCTGTGTCGTTCCGAGCGCTAGCGGCGTCAGCCCAACAATAGTCGTCGCGACGGTCATCAGAATCGGACGCAATCGATCACGCCCCGCCAAAATGATGGCATCACGACGCGCGAGACCATCCTGGCGCAGATTGTTAACGTGATCGACAAGCACGATGCCATTATTTACGACGACCCCAATAAGGATCATAATGCCAATCATCGCCATGAACGAGAATGTGGTACCGGTCGCGGCAAAGAACAGAAATACGCCGAAGATCGAAAACACGATCGACCCGAGGATGATTGAAAACGGCAGCAGCAGCGATTCGAATAGCGCCGCCATGACCAAAAAAATGCAAGCAACGCCAAGCATAATATTCTGCATCATCATTTCTTGAGTGTCGTCCTCACGATCGAAGCCGCGACCGAACTTCCAGCTATACCCCGGTGGCAGGTCGATCTGCGACATCAAACCTTCGACCGACGGTTTGACGTCATCAAGGCTTAACTCATCATCGAGCGTTGCCGACAAGATGACGGCGGTCTGTCGATCAGTACGACGAATAACATCCGGCGATCGACCGAGGTGAAATTTTGCGACGCTGCCGAGTGAAATCCGCCGGCCATCGGGTGTGTACAAAGACATATCGGAGAGTTGCTCAATACTTTGCCGGTCGTTATCACGAAAAGCGATCCTGACGGCAACTTCGCCCATGTCACCACGGAATTCACGAAGATTTTCGCCGCGCATCGCAATGCTGATCGACTGCGAAATACTGGCCGCCGTCATCCCGACCGCTGCCGCGCGGTCGCGATCGATCGTCACTCGAACCTCCATTTCGCCCGTTTCCGCATCACTGCGGACATCATCGAGTCCCTCTATCGTCGATAACGCGCGGGCAACCTCGACACCGAGTTCGTTCAGCAATTTAGTTGAGTCACCGCTGACCTGTAGCGAAAAGCCTTCACCGCCGCCTTCTTGTTCGAACTGAAAGCTTGGATTACCGATCGCAATCGTCGGTAAATCTTCTATGATCTTGTCGATTATTTCCTTGGTCGATAGTGTCGCATCGTCTTCGTTTGTTAGGAGCAGCGTCGATTCGGCGCGGCCTTGCTCGTAATAGCTGTAAACGGAGCGAATGTTGAACTCTTCCTGATGCGAATACAGGTAGTTTTCTATCGTGTCGACGGTCGCCTCGATGCGCTCGAGCGAGTGCTGACCCTCGATGTGATACGGCATGAACAAGCGCCGGCCGACGTCCTGCGGGAACATGTCGAATTTGACCAGTTTGGCTGCCATCGGCGTCACACCAATAACGCAGATCAGCGCGATGCCGAGCCCAGTCCACCACGGGTGACTCAGCTCCCAACTCAGGCCGGCCGTGTAGCGCCTCGTGAGCCGATCCATCAATGCGCCAGACTTCGGCTGTGGCGGAATCTGAACACGGGCTGCGAGCATCGGTACGAGCGTCTGCGCAATCAACAATGATGCCAGCAGCGCAACAATGATCGTGATGGCGACATGTGTCAGGAAAACAGCCATGTCCGACTTCGTGCCGAAAATGATCGGTGCGAATACGACGATCGTCGTTGCGGTGCCCGCGATGACAGCAAGCCCGACTTCCCTGACACCGGTAATCGTCGCTTGATACGGCTGTTCCCGGTTTTCAGCTCGATGCCGGAACACGCTCTCGGTTATTACGACAGCATTGTCGACGAGCATGCCGACCGCAAGCATCAGGCCCATCATCGACAAGATATTCAGCGACAGGCCAGCGAAATAAAGTGCGCCGAGCGTGATCAATAAAGAGAACGGTACCGCCGAGATGACGATAAGCGTGGTCGTTACCTGACGCAGGAACAAATACAGGACGACAATAGCAAGTAGTCCGCCGACGAGCCCCGCATTGAGCAGGTCGGACAAGGAATCACGCACCGCGTCGCCCTGATTGTCCAGCGGGAAAATATTGATGCCCTGCATTTGTGGCAGACGGCTGACTTCGTCGACCTCGGCGACGACGCGATCGGTAACGTCAACCAAATTCGAGCCCGTGGTCTTATTAATTTGTACACCGATAGCGTATTTTTGGTCCAGATGGCGGCCATAGTTGCGGTCGGGTGTCCGCATCTCGACATCGGCGATGTCGCCAAGGCGCAAGCCGTCGGGATTGACCGCGAGATTTCGAATTTCCTCGACTGACGAGAATTCACCGCGAGGGCGGACACTGAGTCGCTGGTCGCCCGTTGTCAGTCGTCCGGCACTAACCGCGAAATTGCTGCTAATAAGCATGTCGCGCAGTGATGCAATATCGACGCCGTAAGCGGCAAGTGCGTCGGCTCGCAGCAGTATTCGGATTTCACGCGGATCGACGCCGTGCAGTTCGACGCGTGATACGCCCTCAAGCCTTTCCAATCGACGCTTGAGTAGGCGATCGAGTAAATCATAGTTGTTAGACAGGTCACGTTCGCTGGAGATTCGCAACTGCAGAACGGGTTGGTCACCGAGCGAGCCGGTGAACACGAATACCCGCCTGATATCGTCGGGCAGCTGATGACGTATCCCGTCAACCTTCGAGCGTGCCTCGATTCCTTTCGCGCCCATGTTCTGATCCCAGTCGAACTGCAGGAATATCTGTGACTGGCCCTCATCAGAACTCGAGAACATGGTTTCGACACCGGACAGCGTCGCCAGCGCTTCTTCGACAGGCCGAGTAATTAAGCGTTCGATTTCTTCCGGTGTGGATCCCTCGTACGGAATTTGAATAAAGATTCCTGGAAATTCGATATCGGGAAATTTTTCCAGCGGCAAGAGGCGCGAGGCGATCAATCCGACCATCGCCAAAGCGACAAAAACAACAACGGTCGTAACCGGGCGATGAAGCGCTATCTCGGTGTGCTTCATGCGCCTGTGCCCGTTGCCGCCGCCGCCGCTACGGTCACTGGCCAGCGTTTGCGGTCGAGCAATGAGTACACGACGGGGATTACGACGAGCGTTAGCAGCGTCGATACTAATAGGCCACCGATGACGGTAATGGCCATCGGTGCGCGCACTTCCGCGCCCTCGCCGAAGCCGAGCGCCATCGGTAACAGTCCGAGCGCTGTCGTCAATGAGGTCATCAGAATCGGTCGTAGGCGTGCCGTTCCGGCCTCCATAATGGCATCAATGCGCTCGATACCTTGCGACCTAAGCTGGTTAATCAGGTCGACCAGCACGATTGCATTATTGACAACGATGCCGGCTAACATGATGACGCCGATCAGTGCCACGATATTGATCGTCGTTCCGGTCAAAAACAGTGCGAGTACCGCGCCGACCAAAGCCAGCGGAATCGTAAACAGAATGACGAAAGGATGGACCAGCGATTCGAATTGCGATGCCATGACGAGATAGACAAGGAATATGGCGAGCGCAAGTGCGAACTGCATTGAGCGGAAGGAATCCTGCATTTCTTCGCTCTGACCCGAGACCATCGCAGTAATGCCCTCCGGCATCGGTGTTTGCTGAACAATACGGCCAGCTTCAGCTGCGGCCGCGCCGAGATCGCCATACGCGAAGTTCGCCGAGATGATCGCGACACGCTCCTGCGCAACGCGCCTGATTTCGGCCGGGCCCTCAGAGATTCTCACATCCGCGACGGCTTCGAGCGTGACAGGCCGACTGGAAGCGGGATTAACGATCAGACGGCGAATCTCGTCGATACTCGACTGGCGCGTGTCTACGCTACGCACAAGCACATCAATTTTCTTGTCGCGCCAGGTGTAGCGTGTCGCAAGTTCGCCGCGTACGTTTGCAACGACGCGATCGGCAATGTCACGCACTGCCATGCCGAGTTTTGCGGCACGCTCCTGGTCGAACACAATCTGAATTTCCGGATTGCCGCGTTCGACGGTCGTCTTGATATCGGCGAAACGATCGGACGCTGACATCGCTTGTTCGATAGATCGCCCTACCTCCGCAATACTATCGAGATCGTAGCCGGAGATTTCGATTTGCAGCGGGCTCGCAAATGTCATCAACGAAGGCCGTGAGAACTCGTATTGCACACCTGGTATGCGGGCGAGTTCCTTTCGCATCGCATCCATCGTTGCCGATTCTTGCTCGCGCCCTGCGCCGCTCGTAAGGGCAATGCTCAAAGTCCCGGTGTTATCGCCGGCGTCGACGGGATTCGCGTCTAAGCGATTACCGGTCCCAGCGACCGAGAAATCGAGGGCGACGGCATCAATATCATGCGTTGCGCGTTGCGCTGCCTGGATCGCGCGATCGGTTTCACTGAGTGGGGCGCCCGGTGACAGTCTTAGGTCGACGTTAAATTCACCTTGCGAAAGTTGCGGTATCAGCTCCGTCCCAAGCCGCGGCAACAGCGACATCGTTGCCAAGAAGATCGCTGCGCTTGCAAAGATGATGGCCAAGCGATGATGCAATGACCAACGTAAGATTCCCGGGTATATTTCCGCCGCCAATCTGTGCAGGCGTTGAAACAACCAAGTCGGGGGCCACAGCAGCGCCCAGAACAGCCAACGGATGCCTACAAAAACAACGCCGAAGACGCGCACAACTTTCGCGACCCCGCGCGTGAACCAGCCGGCCGGTGAATTCTCGTTGGCTGTGCTGTAGCGGCTGCCGGTACCCAGCGCCGCTAGCATCGGAATTAGCGTAAGCGCGACAATCAGTGAAAATGCGAGCGCGAATGTGACGGTCAAGGCCTGGTCGCGGAATAGTTGTCCCGCAATGCCGGAGATAAAAACCATCGGAAAGAACACAGCAATCGTCGTCAGCGTTGCCGCAAACACGGCCGACGCGACCTCGGCCGTACCGTTCTGAGCCGCCTCGAGAATTCCCTCTCCCTGTTCTCTTTTGCGCACAATATTTTCAAGTACGACGATCGAATTATCCACGAGCATGCCAACAGCTAGCGCGATACCGCCGAGTGACATGATATTTAACGAGACGCCGTTCAGATACATCAACAGGAACGTGCCGATAACCGATACAGGGATCGCGATACCGACGATCGTTGTCGCCCGAGCGTCGCGTAGAAAACCGTACAATACGATGATTGCGATAATGCCACCGAGTATTGCGGCGTTGCGGACGTCGTTTACGGCGCCAGAAATAAAGCGCGACTGATCGTAGATTTTTTCCAGCTCGATATTGTCAGGTAGCGATTCGCGGACCCGCTCCAGGCGCTGCTCGAGTCGATTGGCCACCTGCACCGTGTTCGCATCACCCTCCTTGTAAACGGCGAGCTCGACTGACTCCCGCCCTTTGACCCGAGTGATTGCTTCGCGCTCCTTATAGCCGCGTTCGACTGTAGCGACATCCCGAAGATAAACGGGCCGGTCAGAGACGTAGGCAACAATCGAATCGGCAAATTCCTCGACGGACTGAAACTCGTTCAAGGTCCTGACTAAGAACCGCTGGTCACCTTCTTCAAGTCGCCCGCCGGACAGATTGACATTCTCGGCTCGGATCCGGCCTGCAATCTCCCGAATGCTGAGACCAAGCTGCGATAATTTTTGTTGGTCAACCTGGATTTGAATTTCGTCTTCCAGGCCACCACTGACTTTGACGGCGGCCGTTCCGTCTTCAGCTTCGAGTTCGTTCTTAATGCGATCTTCGGCGAGTCGTCGCAGCGCTTTCAGCTGTGCCTCGCCAGCTTTTCCGCCGATCGCGGTCTCTTCATCGTATAAAAGTCCGAGGCGCATGATCGGTTCCGACGACGGATCGAAGCGCAACAGCAACGGTCGCGCCGCTTCCAGCGGCAAGAACAGCACGTCGAGTTTTTCGCGTACTTCGACCCCGGCGATATCCATATCGGTGCCCCAAGCGAATTCAAGGGTTACATCGGATTGGCCGGAACGTGATACCGAGCGCACCAGACGGACATTACGAATGACACCGACGGCTTCTTCAATCGGTTTCGTCAGCAGGCTTTCGATTTCTATCGGCGCGGCGCCGGTCAGTTCGGTACGGACGGTTAGCGTTGGATAGGAAATATCGGGCAGCAAATTGAGGTTCAGGCGCGCCAGCGACACCATGCCGAACAGCCCGATAGCGACCGTGAACATCACGATCGTCACGCGACGCTCAGTGGCTATTTCAATCAGGCGACGCATCGTTCTCGTCCTCCGTCGAATCCGAGCTGTCTGCAAAACTTGTCGCTTCAGCTTCAGGTGCATTGATAACGTCGACTTCGGCGTCCGACTTAAGCCCGAGCTGGCCCACGATGATGATGTTTTCGTCGTCACCGATTCCGCTGATGATTTCGATCATGCCGCGATCGCCATAGCCGGTATCGACGTCTTTGCGAATGGCTTTGCCATCTTCGACGACAAACACGCTTGACTGCCCGAGATCCTCGACTAGCGCGCTGCGCGGTACTTGCAACGCGTTTTGATGCACGTCATAGACGACGCCGATACGCGCGAACATGCCGGGCTTAATACTTCGCGACTCATCGAATATCTCAATCGCAATCTTGAACGTGCCCGTCGCTGGGTCGACGATCGGGCTGACCCGCGTAACCGTTGCCTGTATTGGTGGGCCCGGCAATGCATCGATATCAATGCCAACCGTTTGACCGGCGGTGATATTGCTGAACTCCCGCTCAGGTATATGCAGATACGCCACAAGCGGATCGAAGCCGGTTACGCGAAAAACCGGATCGTTGACGGACAGTGTGTTGCCAAGTTTTATGTAGCGTTCGGAAATGACGCCATCGATCGGCGCTCGAATTTGTGTGTAATCTAGCTCGAGGCTAGCAAGGTTGTGCGTCGCCTCAAGCGCCTCCATTTCATATTTTATTTTTTCGAAATCGCCTTCGCTTATCAGATTGTTTTTGCTTAGGTCAACGTTGCGCTCGTAATCGCGCTTGAGTTTGTTCAGTCGAGCGCTGGTTTCATTGAGCTCAAGCCGCAGTCGATCGCCATCCAATTGCGCGAGTACCTGACCCTTTTTAACGTCATCGCCTTCTTCAACCAAGATAGCGCGCACTTCGCCGGCAACTTTGGCTATGACGTCGGCCTCAGCATAGGCTTCAATAGGTGCGGTGCCGGTGTATACCGCATAAATGTCGCCGCGTGACGGTTTGTTGATCTCGACCGGTACTGGAGGAGTTTCTTCGTCATTGTCTTCGTCGCCATCATCCGCGGCGTCATTCTGCTGACCACAGGCAACGAGCAGCAGCAAAAGGACAAGCGCCATTGGGCTGCTTCGAGTTCGCGTCATTCAGATTTCCCCTATGCCATCGAACCGACTGTGATTTCGCGGTTTTAGTATGGCGATAATTACGGCGTCAGTATTTTAGCCGGCGAAATTGTCCGCGTCGTCAAGCCGTGCCAGTACTTTGCTGCCATCACGAAGTGCCGTCTGGCCGACGACTACGATTTGGTCATTGTCATCGAGGCCATCGAGGACCTCTACGCGCTCATTCGAAACAATACCAATTTCGATCCGGCGACGTGACACCTCACCGTCGGTGACGACGTACACCGAGGTCTCATCGTCCTCCTCGATTAGCGAGATTGCCGGTACCGTCAATGCTGCGGCGTGCTTCTCATAGGCGATACTGAAACGAGCGAACATACCCGGCGCCAACTTGCCTTCACTATTGTCGATAAATGCCGTCGCTCGAAACGTGCCATTGCGCATGTCAATCGTTGGGCTGATTCGCAGGATTTCGGCGGGGAATGTCTCCGCTGGCATCGAATCGACCTGCAAGGTCGCCGCATGACCGGCGGCAAATTTGCTGAGTTCGGTTTGCGGAATTTGCAAATAGGCGACGAGCTGGCCGGTGTCGGTGATTCGGAAAGTTTCTTCGTCGATCATGATGTTTTGGCCAAGCTTGACGCTTCTGTCGGATACATAGCCCGCAATCGTCGCACGGATGTTCGAGTATCCGTAGTTGAGCTTCTTAAGTTTATAGTTCGCATTGAGCGCATCGACGTCGTAGCGGAGGCCTTCAAACATGGCCTCGCTGACGAGTCCGCGTTTGTTCAAATCCAGGTAGCGTTCATATTCGCCTCGCGCCTTCTCGAGATCCGCTTTGGCTGCGAGCATCTCCAGGCGCAGGCGTTCGCCATCAAGGCGGGCTAGGACCTGACCCTCACTAACCCAGTCACCTTCCTCGACCAGCAGCTCGACGATCTCACCGGCAACTCGCGCGAGTACCGGGGCGTCACCCTCGGATCCGATCGTTGTGGTCGCGTCATAGGTCGCATAGATATCGGCGCGTTGCGGCAAGGCCACCTCGACCGGGACTGGCGTGCTGGTCGTACCCTGTTCATTGACGCTGGCTTCGCCAACGCCACAGCCAGCAAGGCCTAGAGCCGCGCTAGCCGCCAGAATCGATACGCATAGTCTTAGATTTGTCATTGGACACTCGTTGCCGTCGTTTCTTTGGTGTTATAGTGGAGTATAACACTAATTCAGTATAACGCAACACATCCGGATATATCGACCAATGCTCGCATCGGTAGTTCACGCTGCCAAGAGCCCCAAGCCCCAGCAATGTCCTAGTTGCTGCGTATCTGTTAGATGCCGTAACTCAGCGTTTGGATGCAGCGGTTGTCTTTCTTTAGCCGAGGGCAGCTTCGACCGGCGGCGTATCAGGCTTGTTGCGCTGACGCCTGAGGGCAAGACGCTCGGAGATATTGGCCTGGATGAGCAGCAAGCTTGGTGTCAGCACCAGCGTCAGTATCGTCGCAAACGCAAGGCCGCCAGCAACGGAGCCAGCGAGCTGTGTCCACCACTGCGAACTAGGCGCGCCGATGGATACCTCCCGGTCGATCAAATTGATGTTGATGCCAAGAACCATCGGCAATAGGCCGATAATTGTCGTAACCGTGGTCAGCAAAACAGGACGAAGGCGAATCGCGCATGTGCGCAAGACGGCATTGTAAGCGGCGGCACCGCGAGCACGTAACACGTTATACGTGTCGATAAACACAATATTGTTGTTTACGACGATGCCGGCCAGCGTGATGACGCCTACACTCGACATGATTATCCCAAATGGCCTGTCCATGATCAGATGGCCCAGCATGACGCCGCCCGTTGAGAAGCCCACGGCGGTCAGAATAAGCAGCGCTTGATAAACGCTGTTGAACTGCGTGACTAAGATGATCGCCATCATTGCGAGTGCGACTAGCATTGCCTGAACCAGAAACTCCTGGTCTTCTTGCTGGTCCTCAATAGTGCCGCGGAATTCCATGCTAACGGCGGGATCGATGTCGAGCGTTGGCGCCAACGCCTGCAATTCGGCGATCACATCGGTCGGCAGGTACGCCGGTAACACGTCGGCCTGAAGCGTAATGGTTCGTTTTCGGTCGGTGCGATTGATCGTGCTAACTTTTTGTGCAGGTTCGCGAGTCACAAACGTACTGATCGGCACCAGACCACCGTCTGTCGGAATTCGTAATTCGTCGATTTGTGCGAGCGTACGGCTATCGCTCGGATAACGAACCCGAATATCGATCTCATCATCGCTATCGTCCGGCCGATACTCGCCGAGTTTGATGCCATTGGTTACCAGCTGCACCATCGCGCCTACCATCGCGACATCAGCGCCAAATCGAGCGGCTTCAGCACGGTCAACGCGCACCTGCCATTCGATGCCGGGCAACGGCAGACTGTCTTCGATGTTGATTATGGCCTCGTGTTCTTCAAGTACATTACGAACGTAGGACACGGTTGGATAGAGCAGACTGTAGTTACGCGACGAGAATTCAATATATATGGGCTTACCCTGCGGCGGACCGGGATCCGGCTTACGCGTTTCCACGACAACACCGACAAGGTCGGCGGTGTTGTCTCGAATTTCGCCAAGAATCTCGTCGGCCGTTCGTCGTTCGTCCCAATCGACATAGTTTAATGTCAGCGAGCCGATTAAGTCTTCGGCGCCCTGATCACTGCTACCCGTCTTCGCATACAGGTATTTGATCTCCGGCATGCCGAGTACACGCTGTTCGATCTGACGAACGAACCTATCCTTCTCGTCGATCGACAAATCGCCACGCGCACGAATGTCGACGGTACCGAACGGTTGTTCGACGTCCGGAAAATATTCGGTGCCGCGACCGAAGCCGATAAATGCAGCGTAAATCGCCAACAACAAGCCCGATACGACGGCGACGTTTATCCAAGGACGCTGCAATGACCGTTGTAGAAAACGAACATAGACGCCGGTAAATCCGGTCACGGTATCGAGATCGCCGGTTTCAGCCGCCGCAAGATTGCGTCGCGCCTCGGCATTGTCCGCGCCGGTTCTGCCAAAGAGCGACCCCAGCGTTGGCACAAACAGCAGCGCCATAACCAAGGAAGCGGATAGCACCGCGATCAGCGTGATCGGCAAATACTTCATGAATTCACCCGATATGCCGGGCCAAAGCGCGAGCGGCACGAACGCCGCAAGCGTCGTACATGTCGACGCGATGATTGGCCAGGCCATGCGGATCGCGGCGCGCTGATAGGCGTCGAGTCGAGATTCGCCCTCGGCCATGCGTCGATCGGCCATTTCGGTAACGACAATGGCGCCGTCGACCAACATGCCGACAGCCATGATTAGTGCGAACAACACCATCATGTTGATCGTTACGCCAAATGCGCCGATCAACAATATGCCCATCAAAAAGCTGCCAGGAATCGCTACTCCGACCAGCAATGCTGCACGGATACCGAGTATTCCAATGATGACGATAAAGACGAGCATCACGGCGATCAATACGCTGTTTTGTAATTCCGACAACATGTCATTAACGTCTTTTGACTTGTCACGCGACGCGACGATTTCTATCTCTGGAGGCCAATACCGTCGTTCGTTGTCCAGGACTGAGTTAACTTCAGCGATCGTGTCGATAACATTTGCGCCGGAACGTTGAATAACTTCAATCGCAAGGGCGGGCGTGCCGTTTAACCGGGCGAAACTTTCAGCATCCTTATAAGTGCGTCGGACCTGTGCAATGTCCTTGAAGTGCACAATGCGATCGCCGACTGCCTTGATCGGCATATTCAAGACGTCCTCGGCGGTCTCAACGACACCCGGCACTTTGACGGGAAAGCGCCCCTCGTCCGATTCCAAGGATCCGGCGGCGACCAATCGATTATTGAGACTGATAAACCGGATTATCTGTGCCTGGTCGAGACCGTAACTTTCCATCGCCAAAGGGTCGACGACGACTTCCATCAATTCTTCGCGAACACCGACCAGGTTAACTTCAAGGACACCGTTCAAGCCTTCGATCTTTTCCTTGAGATCTTTGGCTATCGTCGTCAACGTGCGCTCGGAGACGTTGCCGGCCAAATTTAGGACAAGCATGGGATCGAAGCGCGAAATTTTCACTTCGTTGACTGTCGGTTCGTCAGCCTCGCTGGGAATTTCCGCTTTTGCTTTGTCGACCTTTTCGCGAACGTCTTGCAACGCCACGTTGGTATCGATACCAGCGTCGAATTCGACCAGCACGTTGGCACCACCTTCATACGCCGTCGAAGTCATCTCTTTGATGCCTTCGATTGAGCGCAATTCCTGCTCCATTGGTCGTACCAATAGACGCTCCGAGTCTTCCGGAGAGACTCCCTCGAACTGAATACTTACGTAGATGTTAGGAATTTCGATGTCGGGCTCGGCTTCCTTAGGAATGGTCATATATGCGTACAAGCCGGCGATCAGCACCGTGACGAGCGCCAGCAATACCGTTCGAGATCGGGACATTGCCGATTCAATAACCCGCATTACATTCAGTCTCCGTTGGACTGGATAGCTACTGCCGTGTCGACATCACTTTCCGGAACAGCATTGACGATTGCGCCGCTTGGGACGAAACCCTGGCCGACGGTGATGATCGTTGCTGATTTTGGTAGCCCGGCAATCCAGACGCCTTCACTGGTCGACAGCGCAATGTCGGCAGCGACAAATTCGACAGCACCATCCGTGTTAATAATCTTGATCCCGACATTGCCAGCGTCATCGAGCGTCAGCAGTGCCGGTGACATACGATGCGCAAGCACTGTCTCCGCTGGAATACGTAGTTCGGCTGTACCACCGGCGCGCAGCGTGCCGTCACTGTTGTCAATCTCGAGTTCGACCAAAAACGTACGCGTCGATTCGTCGGCGACCGGGGCAACATAACGAATTTGTCCATACACGGTTTCGCCAGTTGCAAGGCGCGCCTCGGCCTGGTCGTCAATTTGTACGTAATGCGCATCGAATTCGGAAAGATTTGCGGAGACAATCATTGTTCTATTGTCCACAAAGGTTGCGATCGGATCGCCAAGTTTGACGAAGTCGCCCTGCTCGACAATCCGAGCCTGCAGCGCCCCGTTGAACGGTGCGCGAATCGTCATGTACTTGAGATCGAGTTCGGCGCGCGTCACTTCGGTCTTCGCGGCTTCGAGCGCGGCAAGGGCTTCGTGCAATTGAGCTTCCGAGACGTAGCTGGATGTCTTGAGCTTCTCGCGCGCATCAAATTCGACTTCACGCTGCTTTAGCGTCGCTTGCGCTTGGGCGAGACGAGCGTGCCGATCGCGGGCATCCAATCGAACGACAACACTGCCACGATTGACGTTGCTGCCACGATCCGCACCGATAAATTCGACGCGGCCGTCAGTTTCGGCGGCCAGCTGTACGATACGTGATGGCGCCGTTTGGCCGTTAACGACAATCGTTCGTTGTATTTCCTCAGCGTTTTGAGTTCGAACGCGCACGCTGCTTCGCGGACGTTCCTTTGTCCGCGCCGTTGATTCCTGTTCCGCTTCCGTCGCATCATTAAAAACCTGCCCGGACAGCAACCACAGTCCGATAATCGCTGCACTGGCGGCCGATATGAACCATGAACGGTGTTGCTGGAGTTTGGCCAATTCCATTTCAATTATCCCGTAAGTCTTTGCGGTTCTGGTGTCAGCCCGCAGCAATCTTTTTCGAACACTCTTTGCTCGAAAGTAATTCCCTGTTTTCCTCTATATATTTTCTCATCGCCTGCATGACAGCCGTGCCGCAACCACAGACGAAACGCATGCCGGGCGTCGCGCTCTGCTGGCAAGACGTTTCAAATTCTTTAATCAAAGACAGATTGTGATCGATATCGTCAATACGACTAGCCATCACCGTGTCGATTTGTTCGGCCGTCATCAAATGAGCGAAACACATCGTCGCGAGAAACTCCGAGCGCACCTTGTGGCTCGGGTCTGGCTTTCTTAATGCTTCGTGCAGGTGTTCGCGACCTTCGCCGGTAATTCGATAGACTTTGCGGTCCGGCTTTCCTTCCTGTGGAATTTCCTGACACTGAACGAGCCCGTCTTTGGCGAGCGCGGACAATGCCGGGTATATGGATCCATAACCGGCGGCGAAGAAGTGCGCGAATGAGGATTCGAATTGCTTCTTGAGGTCATAACCTGACGCCTCCCCATCGGTCAGCATTCCCAGGCATACAGTCTTTACATCCATAAATCACACGTCCGGCGGCGACACCGCATATATCGGGGCGATGCATACTATCACTTCGATATATAAAGTCCACAATAGTTCTGTATGTGATTGTTTCGGGACCACAAACGGCCGCAAAACAATCACTTATAGAGCTTTTTTGGGATTTTCGGCTGCGCTAGCGCCGCGAATAGTCGTTTTTCGGCGGGCCGACGCGCTTATTTTGGCCGCTGGTGACCTGCTTAGTTGAAATACTGCGCCATAAAAGGCGTCAGCAATCGATCCTCGGGATCTAACTGTCGTCTGATCCGACGAAAGAATTCGAGCCGTTCGGCGAAAACCTGCTTTGCGTAATCGGCGCGGAGTGATCGGGTCTGACTGAAGATCGGGACACCGGCCCAGTTCTCGGCGAAGTCTGCAAGATCAATGGCGAAATCTTCCCAGCCCTTCCTCTGCATCGACGTTGTCTGCAATGCAATCATCGGTTCGTCGAACGCCGGTGACAGCGCGGCCGACGAATCCTTGCAGACTCGATATCCTATCGCTGGAAGGTCGCAGCGATAGTGGGTTCGCTCATAGGTCTCGCGACAAAATTTCTGATAAGCCTTCAGTACGAAGGAAAAATCGGTGGCCGGAAAACACCAGGTTGAGTACAGAACGCGACGCGCACGACTCGCTGTCCGACTCTGCGCGCTCGCGTTACTACCTGAGCGTACAAATCGACTATTAATGATTCCCTGTGTGGCTTCGGTAACACTATCGATAAGGCGGTAACGAACTGATTGAATCGGCAGCAGAATGTTCAGCGACTTGCAGACATGTGGCATGACCGTGCTTTCACCCCAGTCCTTGATTCTCCATGGCGTGTTGTAGGCGTTGCCAGCATCGGCTGCGTAACGTCGGAGATCGAGATAGACGCGATCGCGGTATGGCATCATACAAAATCGAATACCGACTTCGTTGTTCGTTAATGTGTCGACGATCGAACTAAATTCATCGATCCGAAGTCGGCGATGGGTTGCCGAAAACGTTGCGATCGGCTGCACTTTTAGTGTCGCTTCCACGATGACGCCAAGTAGGCCATAGCTGGCGCGCATTGCACCAAGCAATTTTGGCTGTTTATTGTCTACAGTCATCGGTTGACCTGCGCCCGACACCATCTTTACGCTTATCACGTGGCTGGCTAGCGATCCAGATTCGTTGCCGATTCCTGCCCCCAAACTCGGAGCGGCGATTGCGCCGCCCAAAGTCCGTCCCATCATGTCGTGATTGCCGATAAGCTGAAGCCTCTGTTCGGCGAGCGCCTCGGCTAGCGCATAGAGCCGGATTCCAGCTTGTGCTGTCACGGTGAGATTTTCGGGATCGATGTGCAGGATTCGGTCTAGCTCGGTCATTCGAACGACTGTTCCGGCAGCGCTTTGATTGCAGTCCGTTGCGGCAGTTGCCGCGCCCTGTGGCCGGACAGGGACAGCGACATTCGCGTCGCGGTCCATCACGCGAAGCAATTTCTTAATTGTATTTACAGAGATTTCGGCGGGTTCGGCGGGGCGCTGGGCGCCAAAACGGCCAGTATTTTTCATACGGGCTGAGTTCATTCTCGTCTCCGGTAACCCCGCTGTCGTAGGCAAAAACCTCGTCGGTCAAGACCCGTCGATCGGTGGCTTTGCGGCCCTGCCTTTCGACAGGTGTGCCGTTATCTAACGATTGGACATCGTTGCACGCGGTGCTGAAATCTGTCAATGAAATACGGCCGCTTACGGCAACAATTTTGGTTATTGTCAAATGCCGGAGAAATCTGTGAGATGCTGACCGGGTGGGAATGCTAAGTTCACTGGTTGGTGCGCGCCTACCGTCGCGTTATCACAGGTTTTTCAAACTGCCAGAGCGTAGTGAATCCAATGCCGTCGTCGATACCGCCGACACGCGTCTTGGAAAACTCGCCGGCGATTGGTTACAGCGTCGTCAATGCGAGAATGGCGTGCACCGATTGAATGTCGGTTCCGAAGCACTAATTATTCGTTTGCAGTTGATCGAGCTTGCGGATTCAACCATCGACATCCAAAGCTACCTGGTACGCGACGACCTGAGCGGCAACCTCGTCGTAATGGCGCTGATCAATGCCGCAAACCGCGGCGTTCGTGTGCGCTTGTTGATGGATGATGCGCTGACACAGCCCGTTGATCCTGGTTTGCTTGCACTCGGCCGGCACGAAAAAATCGAAGTGCGGGTATTCAATCCGTTTCCACGGCAACGATCCCGCTTTGTGAGCTTCATCGCAAACTTCAACCTGTTGAACCGGCGTATGCACAACAAGTCGTTCACCGTCGATAGCCAATTCACGATTGTCGGCGGCCGAAATTTGGCCGATGAGTATTTTCAATCCAGTCTGTTGAACGAATTTCTCGATGAAGACCTGCTTGCCATCGGCAATGTCGTTAGCGATGTGTCGATAGGATTCGATGAATACTGGAACACGAAAGAGTCGATTCCGATCGAGTTTCTTGGCAGACCACAGGCGATACCGTCGATCGAAGAAATGATGGACGAAGGTGTGCGATTTATCGAGCATCATTCGGAAGGTCGCTCGATTCACGATGTGGAATCGCAAAAGAAATTGGAACTCGGCGAAGGTGGTTTGAAACTGGTCCCGGCCGATGCCGAACTCGTGCTCGATCATCCGGACAAAGTGCGTGGTTTGGTAAGGCAGCAAGTCGGAGAAACGACAGATCATTTGCGCAAGATGGCCGCAGAGGCAGTTTCGGAACTGATCGTTGTTTCGCCCTACTTCGTGCCGTTACGACAAGGTGTTGAACTGTTTGCCTCACTGGTCCAACGAGGCGTGCGTGTGGTGATTGTCACAAACTCTCTCGCATCGACGAATCACTCCAGTGTTCATGCTGTCTATGCGCGTTACAGAAAACCGTTGTTGCGCAAAGGCATCGAGCTGTACGAATTGTTAACGAGCCCGGCGGCTGGCGAAGACGCACAATCTGCGAAAATAACGCTGCACTCAAAAGTTGCGGTTGTCGACCGTGACGAACTATTCGTTGGATCGTTCAATCTCGATCCACGTTCTCTGTATATCAATACCGAAATGGGAATGGCGGTGAAATCGACTCAGCTTGCGTCTGAGATGGCCGAATCGATCAATGTCTTATTGCCGGAGCTTGCTTATCGTCTTGAGCTGACATCGAAAGGTGGGCTGAGTTGGTTGTCGCGGCACAGTGACGGTGACATGATCTTGTACAAAGAGCCCCACACAACAGTCTGGCGACGATTTTCGACCTGGCTCATGAGCCTGCTACCAATCGAGGGACAAATGTAATCAACACAGTGTCTTAAACGGCCTTTACACACGGCTCAGCGTCGAATGTATCGTCAAATTGGCCATCCGATTTGTCAAACCCCCCGAGCTTGACTCAAAATGCCTGTCGATAGACTAATGGAGCGAAGCATGCGTTGGCGCGGTGGAAGACGAAGCAGCAATATCGAAGATCGGCGTGGCCAGAAGGTTGGTGGGCGTCTGCTGGGTGGCGGTATAGGCACGATCGTCCTGGTACTCGTCGCGATGTATTTCGGCGTCGATCCGACGTTTTTGATTCAGGGCACGCAGTCCACCGGTGGCGCCAGTACGTCGGGATCGCAACCGACGGCGGAAGACCTGAAAAATGATCCGATGGCCGACATGATCTCAGTTGTCATGGCCGACACGGAAGATGTCTGGAATGCGATCTTTAGTAGCCAAGGTCAGCAGTATCGCGAACCGACTCTGGTGTTATTCAGCGGCGCAACGCGCTCGGCGTGTGGACTGGGCCAAGCTGCGATGGGGCCGTTCTATTGTCCCGCCGACCAAAAGGCGTACATCGATCTGAGTTTTTATCAAGACATGCGCACGCGTTTCAAAGCGCCCGGCGATTTCGCGCAGGCGTATGTTCTTGCGCATGAGGTCGGCCATCATGTGCAAAACCTGCTCGGAATTTCCTCAGAAGTGCGGCGCATGCAGCAAGGCCGCGGTAAAGCCGAGGTGAACCAGCTGTCGGTCCAGCTGGAGTTGCAGGCCGACTGCCTGGCTGGCGTATGGGCGAACCGGGCCGATAAAGCGCGCAGCATTTTGGAGTCCGGCGACGTCGAAGAAGCGCTAAATGCCGCCAGCGCGATAGGCGACGATCGTTTGCAGCGGCAGAGTCAAGGGCGCGTGGTCCCGGAATCATTTACACATGGCACGTCGGAGCAACGACAACGCTGGTTCCGAGCCGGTTTGGCCTCCGGCGACCCGGATAACTGTGACACATTTGGCGCGGCACGGCTCTGACGCTGGATACATTCAGGCGGTGAACGCGCCCAGCACTCAAATGATTGCGGCTGCGGCGGAGCGGGCGGCGGCGCGCATTGGTGGGCTCGTTCGCGAAACGCCGCTCGAGTATTCACCGCAGTTCAGTGCAATAACTGGCGCCAAAGTCTGGTTCAAGCTCGAAAACTTGCAACACACAGGGTCTTTCAAATTGCGCGGCGCGGCGAATCGACTAATGACGCTATCGCCAGAACAACGCAAGGCCGGATGTGTTGTCGCGTCGAGCGGCAATCATGGTGCCGCTGTCGCTTACGCAATGCGGACACTAAACATTGGCGGGATAATTTTTGTACCCGAACAAACCTCGCCAACCAAGGTCGAAGCGATTAAATCTTTTGGTGGCGAGGTTCGATTCTTTGGCAACGACGGGCTCGATACCGAAAGGCATGCTCGGGAATACGCTCTGCAAAACGATATGTTTTATCTATCGCCATACAATGACGAGGAAGTCATCGCCGGGCAGGGCAGCTGTGGCGTCGAAATAATGGCGCAGTTGCCCAATATCGACGCCGCATTTATTGCAATCGGCGGTGGCGGCCTAGTCAGCGGAGTCGGAAGCGTATTAAAACGCCACAATCGGGAAATCAAAATTGTCGGCTGTCAGCCGGCCAATTCGCCGGTCATGACACGTTCGGTGGAGGCGGGTGAAATCATCGAGATGCCAAGTGAGCAAACATTTTCAGACGGCACGGCAGGTGGCGTTGAGGCCGATGCAATTACATTCGAGCTGTGCCGCGAGCTGGTCGACGACTATTTGCTTGTCGATGAGACAGCCATCGCCCGTGGCATGTGTGATTTTATCGATGCTCAACATCAGCTAATCGAAGGCGCCGCTGGCGTTGCAATCGCTGGGTTTCAGCAACAGAGTGCCAAATTTAGCGACCAGAATGTCGTCATACTGATTTGCGGCGCCAATATTAGTCGCACGACGCTGTCTCGAGTTTTCGTTGAGGCGGAGAATTCGGCTACGGATCGAGCGGCGCAATGACCCTGTTGATGCGACTCATGGCAATACTGGCGGCGCTGTGCCTAGCGGCCGCGGCTTCGGCGGAATCGACGGCGATTGTTAACGTCAATGTTCTACCGATGACGACTGACCAAATCTCGGAATCACAAACTGTCGTTGTGACCGATGGCATCATTGTGTCAATCGGCGACGTCGACGATATTGCTGTGCCGGTGGGGGCAACCGTCGTCGATGGCACCGATCGTTTCCTAATGCCGGGACTGACCGAAATGCACGGCCATGTCACCGGTACAGGTTCCCGTGAAGTCGAACGTCTTTTCAGTCTGTTCCTGGCAAACGGCGTAACGACGGTGCGCGGCATGCTTGGCCGGCCGTCACACCTAGCATTGAGAACGAGCATCGCGTCGGGGAGCATTTTCGGACCGCGACTCATCACCTCTGGCCCGTCACTGAATGGCACAACCGTTCACGGGGCCGCCGACGGTGAGCGACAAGTGCGTGAGCAACATGCGGCGGGATACGACTTCATAAAAATTCATCCGGGCTTGGATGCGGCCGAATTCAATGCGATCGCTGATGCCGCCAATTTGCTCGACATGCCGTTCGCCGGGCATGTACCTGTCTCAGTCGGTGTGCCTAGTGCGCTAAACCGTGGAATTGCAACAATCGACCATCTCGATGGATATATGGCCGCGCTGCTGCCAGCGGATAGGGATTCGTCCGGCGGTTACGGTGGTTTTTTCGATGTCATGCTTGCCGATCAAGTTGTTGAGGAGAGAATCGAAGAGATTGTTGCGGCCACCGTCGCGGCGGGCGTCGCGATCGTGCCGACCCAATCGTTGTTTGAGCACCGTGTGTCTAGCATTCCTGCGGAAGAGCTCGGCAGTCGACCGGAAATGCGATTCATGTCGGCAGGTACGGTTCGGAATTGGGTGCGGGCCAAGCAACGAACGATCAACGAACGTGGCTTCGATTCGAATACAGCAGCACGCGCAATCGCAATTCGTCGCAAGCTGATTCTCGCACTGTATCAGGCTGGCGCCACTTTGTTGTTGGGCTCTGATGCACCGCAAGTTTTCAACGTGCCGGGGTTTTCGGTGCACCACGAGCTTGCCTTCTTGGTTGCGGCGGGAATGACGCCGTATCAAGCACTACAAAGCGGCACTATTGCGCCGGCACAATTCTTCGGCGTCGACACCGGTACGGTCGAAGTCGGCAAAATCGGCGACCTGGTGGTGCTGGATGCCAATCCGTTGGACGACATAAGCAACAGCCGACGTGTGCACGGCGTGCTGGTTCGCGGGAAATGGGCGCGGTCGTCGACGCTGCTCGGCCGAATCAAGTAGGCCTGGCCGTCATAATTTCTTCGAGCGTATTCTTAAGTCATTGATTCTTTGACGTTATCCCACCAGGTTTCGTGGCGAGCCGCTTCCCCGCGGGCTAGAATGGGGGCGCAATTAAATTCCTTCTAATTCAGATGCGCGACAAAGGGGAAGCTGAATGAAACTGGTGCAACATCTGCTCAATGCCAAAGGCAGAAACGTCATTTCGATAGAACCCGAGACCTCTGTGCTCGACGCGATCAAGCTCATGGCTGAAAAAGGGATCGGATCGGTGGTCGTTATGGCGGACGGCAAACTTTGCGGGATCATGACTGAGCGTGATTACGCACGCAAGGTAATCATCAAAGGTCGTGCGTCGGATACGACACCGGTTTCGGACATCATGACGGGCGAAGTGAAAACGACGTCGCCGGACGCGACCGTGGATTCCTGCATGCAAATGATGACCGATTTGAAATGTCGGCACCTACCGGTCGTCGAAGGAGGCGACGTCGTTGCAATGATTTCGATTGGCGATCTGGTGCAGGCGATCATTGCGGACCAAAAAGAAGAAATCGAACAGCTCGAACATTATATCGCTGGATAAATACCGGATGAGTAACGCGTCTGACTACGACCCGCAATTACTGGAGCTGTTCGACGGTTACGTGCATGGCAAGCTGACACGTCGGCAGTTTCTCGATCGCGCTGCGGGCTTTGCGGCAACTGGTGTTACGGCAAGCGGAATACTTGCAAGCTTGAGTCCCAACTATGCATTGGCACGGCAGGTCGACCCGGACGACGAGTCGATTACGACGAGTTATAAGAAATATGCGTCGCCCAAAGGTGCGAGCGTCATGAGCGGTTATTACGCACGGCCGGCGATTGTTGATCACAAACTGCCCGGCGTCGTCGTCATTCACGAGAATCGCGGCCTCAATCCATACATCGAAGACGTGGCGCGTCGACTCGCTGTCGCGGGTTTCATCGCGTTTGCGCCAGATGCGCTGACGCCGCTCGGCGGATATCCGGGTAACGATGACGACGGCAGGACCATGCAAAAGCAACGCGACAGCGACGAGATGATCGAAGATTTCGTTGCTGCCGTGGGCTATCTGCAGCAACACCCGGATTGCAGCGGCAAAGTAGGGTCGGTCGGCTTTTGTTTCGGCGGCGGGGTGTCCTTGACGCTGGCGGTTCGGCTACCCGACCTTGCAGCGGCCGTCGCATTCTATGGTCGGCACCCGTCTGCTGAAGATACTGCGAATATTCGTGCGCCATTGATGTTGCATCACGGAGAGCTTGATGCACGCATAAATGCCGGATGGCCGCAATTTGAGAAAGCTCTGCAGGCTGTCGAGGCGAACTACCAGGAATTTACGTACGCGGATGCGAATCACGGTTTTCATAACGATACGACGCCGCGTTTTGACGACGATGCGGCGAAACTTGCCTGGGAACGCACTGTCCAATTCTTTACGGAGCATTTGACCTAAACTTGCCGTCCACGAAGGATTTACCCGAGATACCATGAACATTGTCCGCACCCTATGCCTCGCCGTGCTGCTGATTGGCGGCTTCGAGCAGGCCGGTGCGGGGCCTGATGAACTCACTCCCAAAACGGTGATCGGCCCACGAAACCCGAACCTCGCCGAGGGCGCGCAGGAACTTTTGGCCGGAAATGCCGAGGAGGGCATTCGGTTGACTCGGCTCGGGCTTGATGTGGCGGTTGGTCAGCGCGAACGGAATGCCGGACTCGGTAATATGTGCGCTGGCTACGTGATGCTTAGCCAATACGAACAGGCGCTCGAATACTGTAATCAGGCACTCGTGGAAAGTGACCGTAATTGGCGCGCACGGAGCAATCGTGCGCTGATCTTTATCAAGATGGAGCGCTACGAAGACGCGGAGATGGATCTCATCAAAGGTGAGGAAATTGCGCCGCGTGCGAAAGCGATCAAAGAGGTCCGTGGAATCTATATGGATGCTACCGAGCCGGTGACACCAAACATCGTCATTGACGATCGGCGCAGCGGGGGCAGCAAGGATGAAAGCTAATTTCGCCATTAGCCTGTTTCTTGCATTAATGATTGCGTCGGCAGCGCATGCCGAGCAGATAAAATACATGCGCTACATCGACGATAATACCGATAGGATTCCGACGCATACCGTCGCGCCCGAGTACCCACGAATTGCGCGCCGCGACCGAATTGAGGGCGAGGTGCAGATTTGTTATCACGTTGACAAAAAAGGCCGGCCGTATCGGGTGGCGGTCAGGGATAGCACGCACCGGATTTTTGAGCGGCCGGCATTACGTGCGGTTAAAGCGTCCAGTTATAAACCTCTGAAACGTGGCGAAAAGTCGTCTGGCATCAAGACCTGTCGTACGTTCAGGTTTGAACTTGCGCCGATCGTCGCGGAAAACAACAGCTGAGACAAGACACAAGCCGTCAGGAATCGGGCGGCAAACCGACGGCTGACCTACTAAGCCTGGGCCTCGTTGATGCGGTCACTCGAATTGTTCATTTTGCCCGCAGGTCGGGGAATAGTTCGCTAAGCCCGGTTTCACTTGCGGCACAAACTCCGCGCTCGGTTATCAGGCCGGTTATGAGTCGGGCTGGTGTGACGTCAAACGCATAATTGCTGACGGCGGTATCGCCCGCCGTCGTATTGACTACGACCGCGTGGCCGTCAAGCTCGCCATAGACATGTGAAACCTCGCGCGGGTCACGTTCTTCGATCGGAATCTCGGCGATACCGTCCTCAATCGTCCAGTCTATCGTCGTCGACGGTAGGGCGACATAGAACGGGATGCCATTATCGCGCGCGGCGAGCGCTTTGAGATAGGTGCCAATTTTATTTGCGACATCGCCACGGCGCGTCGTGCGATCGGTGCCTGTTATGACGATATCAACCTCGCCGTGTTGCATCAGGTGGCCGCCCGCATTATCGACAATCAATGTGTGCGGCACACCCCGCTGGCCGAGTTCCCAAGCGGTCAGTTGTGATCCCTGGTTCCGCGGTCGCGTCTCATCAACCCATACGTGGACATCGATCCCTTCTTTATGTGCCATGTAAATGGGTGCGGTCGCTGTCCCCCAGTTGATTGTCGCAAGAGCGCCGGCATTGCAGTGCGTCAGCACATTGACGCGATTTGCTTTTTGCCGGGCAATTTCGCGCAGCAGTTCGACACCGCTGCGGCCAATGCCGAGGCTAATTTGAATATCTTCGTCGCAAATCGCCTCAGCCTCGGCACGCAAGGCCGCCGCCAAGTCATCGTTGTCGCCGAGCGAGTTTGCGGCCGACATCACTCGCTCAATGGCCCAGCGCAAATTGACCGCGGTGGGCCGAGTCTCGAGCAGACCCTCCGCCGCAGTCCGAGTTTCCTCGTGCCCGCCGCGCTTTGCTGCCAGATACAGGCTCCAGGCCGCCGTTGCGCCGATCAGGGGCGCACCTCGAACAAGCATTTCGGTAATTGCAGTCGCGCCGTCCTGCCAGGATGTCAGATCGTGTACGCGGAAATCGTGCGGTAACACTCGTTGGTCGATGATTTGCACGACACCATCATCGTCAGGCGATAGCCAGATTGTTCGAAACTCCTCGTCAGTACGTTGCACTCAAGGCTCCTCGTGCGCGTTCAACGAATTCCAGCAGCCAGCTTGGCCGCACGCAATGTATTCGACATCAACATGACAATAGTCATCGGGCCAACGCCGCCCGGAACAGGCGTCAGTGCCGATGCGACCTGCAAGGCTTCGTCGTAATCCACATCGCCAGTCAGCTTAGACTTTGAATCGCCGCCAACCTCGATGCGATTTATGCCGACATCAATAATCACGGCGCCTGGCTTGATCCAGTTGCCTTTGACCATATTGGCGCGGCCAACCGCGGCAACGACAATATCTGCGCCACGACAGACGGCCGGCAAATCTTTTGTTCGACTGTGGGTTATCGTGACGGTCGCATTCGCGGCAAGCAACAGGCTTGCCATCGGCTTCCCAACAATGTTCGAGCGGCCGATAACGACGGCGCTCTTGCCGGACAGGTCTCTGCCAAGCTGGTCCTGGATCATTAGCATGCAGCCTGCGGGCGTGCACGGCACAAACGCATCATCCGTTTTGGAGGCCGTCAGCTTGCCAATATTAATGTAATGGAAGCCGTCGACGTCTTTAGTTGGTGAGATAGATTGCGTGATACGCTGCTCGTCGAGATGTCCGGGAAGCGGCAGCTGCACAAGGATGCCGTGCACGGCGATGTCGCGATTCAGGTCGTCGATCAGTTGTAATAAATCAGCTTCTGTCACGTCAGCCGGCAGGGAATGCTGTACCGAGTAGAAGCCGCAGGCCTCGGCGGTGCGCTTTTTGTTGCGCACATAAACCTGGCTCGCCGGATCGTCGCCAATTATTACGACAGCCAGTCCCGGTATTAGGCCATGTTCTTTTAGCAGCTTGGCTGACTCAGCCGTGATTGCCGCCGATAGTTCGGCCGCTTTCGCTTTTCCATCGATTCGAGTTGCTTGCGCCATGCGGCGTGGTTCCTTTTGTGTTTGGCTGCACAGTAAGCAGGCGACGCATGGTAACGCCACCTCTCTAGTGCGTAAACTATGGTGACTGGAGGACTTCGTGTCGGAACCATGGCTCGAACGTTGGGCCGCGGGCCGTATCGGCTGGCATGAGCCGCACGGCAATCGCAGCCTGAAAAAGTACTGGCTCGGTAACGGCCGACGCGTGCTTGTGCCGCTATGTGGCAAAAGTGTCGACCTTGCCTGGCTCGAGGCCCAGGGAAACGAAGTTATCGGCGTCGAGCTATCAGATCTCGCAGCGCGGGCATTTTTCGAAGAGAACGATATTGAGTACCGCCAGAAGAACGACGGTCAACGTTTTGAGGCCATCGATCGACAAATTACGATTGTACGCGGCGATTACTTCGAATTTTACGGAGAGTTATTCGACGCACACTACGATCGCGGTGCGTTGGCGGCGCTGCCAGCAAACATGCGTCGTCGTTACGCGGCGCACACGAATACGCTGTTGACGTCGAATGCAATGCAACTCCTCATTGTCCTGGAATACGATCAGGCGCTCGCCGATGGACCGCCGTTTTCAATAACGGCTGATGAAGTATTGTCGTATTGGCCCCAGCTCGAGCGTGTCGATGCGTACAATGACATCGAAAACGCGCCACGGAAATTTCACGATGCTGGACTTACAGAGTTCGTCGAAGTCGTATGGCGAAGTCGCTAATCCTTATCGGGGCTTTGCTGTACCGGCGTCCAGCGGTCCTCGCGGCGTGACACTCGCCCCGATTTGTCTTCCTGATCATAATTCATCGCTGCTACGGCGGCGATGTCAACCGGGGTTGTCTCAAGCGCGTGTGTATTGATAATGCCGAAACAACCATTAGCTGTGTCAATGACGGCGCCGATGTAGACACCGCAATTTCGGCACAGCAAAAAATCTGCGGTTTTCATTGCGAAGCGGTAGCGTTGCAAATAATCGGGCACGGTCGCCGTGAAAATTAACGTGCCTGCTGTGTCGGACGTGCTCAGCGCATCGTGTGCACGACAAAACGCACACTGGCAGGCGCGAATCGGCCAGTCACCAGGTGGCAACGCCGTTGAGTAGTCAAACGCGATCGCACCGCAATGGCATTGGCCTCTGAAATTTTTCATTTGTGATGACTCCCGGCATTCGCTACCGGTTTAAGATTGCGCTGCCTCAGGCCAACTGCAAGCGCCGCGGGCCCTAAGGCAGCAAACAGGTGCTTGAGCGTGTGCCCGCTGAGCGGAAACAACGCATAGATCTGGGCGTCGAAATGTTCAAAAATCTTGGCGAAAAAATAAAAGCCAACCATCCACCACAGCGACCGAGTTAGGCTCGATGCAGGTCCGCGCATAATCAATAATACGAAAATCACTAACATCGGCAAGAACTGCACAATCGCGTAGGGTCGCAGATCGCCTACGCCGCGCAATTCCGTCCAGTGCCAATAAAATACCGATAGCGCACCGATCGCAAGAAAAGGGACTAGCAGGCGACGCCCCAAGGAATGCGATTCGTATTCTCCGATCACGGCCGCAAATAGGCCGGCGATGGCAATCGTCATTGGCAGCCGGTCCCAGACCAACGGCTGATTCGCCGGCGCGAAGTGGTAAAAGCCCGAGCCAAACGCCGTTAGCAGCACGCCGAAGAAAAAGGCTGCGTAAACAGGTCGTAGCACAGTAGGCTGTTGGCGCCGACCGCAAACAATTATTAAGCCCCAGATGCCGACCAGCAGAAACGGCAGATTGGATGCCACGTTCCAAAAATTTGGAACTGAAAAAATACGCTGCGCATCTGCGAACTGATGATAGACAGGATCTTGCGGAATTGGATTGGTCAGAGTGAACACAACAGCGAATAGGAAAACGCCGGCGATCGCGATGCCGGTCTTGCTACGGGCCTTCTCCACAAGGGAGGCCGCGAATCGTTGCTCGCTTATGCTCATACGTTAGCAATCTACTAGAGCGACATCGTCCGGGCAACGCAACCAACAGCAGGTGCAAGTTCGGGCTAGAATAGTGGTCCCTGGTCGAACACGGTGCGTGATCTCTTGGCAGCTTTTCTTCGCAATCTTCGTGGGCTCATCGTCTTCGGCGGCGTAACCATCAATACCCTGTTTTGGTTCGTCCCAATTTTCGTACTGGCAATCTTCAAGTTGGTATTGCCGTTCAAGATTTTTCGCCGCTCCTTGACGCGTGTGTTAATGGCGATGGGAGAAAACTGGATCAGTTGCAACCGGTTGATTCTCGCCGGCGGCGGCACGCTCCATTGGAAAGCAAACGGCATCGACGACTTACGCAAGGAAGGCTGGTATCTGGTACTGGCAAACCATCAGACCTGGGTTGACATTCTTGTACTGCAGACGATATTTAATCGCCGCATTCCGTTCCTAAAGTTCTTTATTAAGCAGGAACTCATATGGTTTCCATTTCTCGGCGTCGCTTGGTGGGCGCTCGACATGCCATTCATGAAGCGCTACACACCGTCTTATCTTGCAAAGCATCCTGAGAAAAAAGGCAAGGATCTTGAAGCCACACAAAGGGCATGTCAGAGGTTCAGCGACACGCCGACATCGGTGATCAACTTCATTGAGGGTACACGCTTCAGCGAGCAGAAACGCAATGACCGCCAGTCACCATACGATAATCTGCTGCCGCCGCGCGCTGGCGGTATTGCCATCGCATTGTCGTCAATGGGCGAAATATTTGATGCGATACTTGACGTGACGATCGTCTACCCTGATGGTGTGCCGAAATTCTGGGGCCTTTGCTGTGGTGACCGGGTGCAAGTCATCGCCGAGGTCCGCAGGCGAGCAATAGAACAGCCACTGATTCACGGCGATTATCAAGGCGATCGGGTATTTCGCCGCCAAATGCACCAATGGCTCGGTTCGATCTGGCTGGAGAAAGACCAACGTATCGATGCGCTATTGCGCGATTCGCAATCCAGTACCCGGGTGGCGTAGACTCATAATCCAAGAGCCAATGTACGGAGTAGGTAATGTCACATAGTCGGTTTTACGATACCGTCGCTTTCGATGTGCGCGACAACGCAACAATGCTGTTCTTTGCCAGCACGTCCGAAGCCGGTGACATCAAGGACTACTTACTGCTAATGCGTGCAATCGAGGATGACTTCGACGAGTCCCTGTATATTGAAATCAATGAAAACCAATTCGGCGGCCACAATCTTCTAAAAGAAGCTCGATTGCTCGGCAATACATTGACGCTGGCTTTACATGAGCCAGCCAAAGAGCTGGATAATGCATCCGAGATCGTGCTGACATTCGAAGAAACCGAGAATAATCTGTCCAGCATTGAAGCCGGCGCATTCCGCGTATTGGGTGACGCGTTGGTCGGCGGAAACGCCTAAATGCCTGGTCCAGACGGCGAGTTTAAGAGTGAGCGGCGAAAGCTACAGCCTTTACATTCTGCAATGCGCTGACGACAGTCTCTACACTGGAATCGCCCGAGACGTGCAAAATCGCATCGGGGAACATCAGAGCGGTAGCAAGGGCGCCAAGTATCTCCGGGGGCGGACACCGTTCAAGCTGGTTTTCGAACAGCTTGTCGGCACACGGAGTGCTGCACAGAGCCTGGAACATCGGATCAAGAAACTGAGCAAAGCGAAAAAGCTTGCGCTAATCGCGGGCCGGCTCTCGATCGACCACCTGAACTTCCGTCATACTTCTGGATCTTCGCTCGGATAAAGTTCAAACGGCACTGCAAATTCGGGCAGGTACAGTTTGGCGTCAATGTCCCAGGTACTGCGAAGGTCTTCTAACATCTGTGCGGTCTTCAAAAAATTATCAAGCACTCTCGGCGCAAGTTCGATGCGGCCGAAGGGTCTCGTGTAGTCGTCAAAGTGAACAGGAACCACAGTTCTTGCACCGGTCGCCGTAACGGTCTTTTGCCAATAATTTTCGATGTAGTCGCGCCCGAGTCCCTCGAGCAAGCCAACGCCGAGCATAACTGTATCGACCTGCAGGCCATCAAGTGCCGATTCACGCACGCCGGCGCTTGCCTGAATCAATGTCGAGCCCTGCGGGTGTGAGATCAGAATCGAGTAGCTGCCACCCTCACGAAATGCGGTAATTGGCGCCGGCAGCAGCAGCGGTTCGTCGATCGTGCCGGGCAACGGCACGGAGCCCCCCCAGCCGACGGGTGCATGCACTGACTCAATGAATCGCACGGTGAATTGGCCAAACGTGTATTCGGCATCATCGCTGATGACAAGAATTTGGTCTTCCGGAACCCCGGCGCCATGACCGATCTGCGCTGTCGTCTCGGAACCCAAAATCGATGCACTACTACGATTCGCTATCGCACCGATATCCATCGCATGGTCGAAGTGCGAATGCACCGGAATGATCGCGGCGAGTCTACGAATGCGGTATTCGTTCAAGAAGTAGTTGATCGTTGCGGCGTCGTTATCAACCGGACGACGCGCCAACACATCGAGCAACGTCGGCCGCGATACAAAGCCGTCGATCAGGATCTGTGTTTCGCCATCGTCAAATAGCAGCGTAGTCACGCCAAACCAGGTGACGGTTACCGCCACCTCATTGGTAAATTGCTGAGGTGGCGGTGGAATCGGAATATCGCTGAGCTTGACCCGATCACGCCACATCATTGACAGCAGTAACGCGAGAGTTGCGAAAACTGCCGCGATGCCGACGATAACGCGAATTATTGTGCGCTTGATGGCCTTGATCATGCTGCCGTCCATCGCGTCAAGATACCATCAAGAAATTGCCGGCGCGCATCAGGCCTGCACGGATCGTGGGAGGTACGGCTCGCTATTGTCCTGCCGCAATGCGAGCAAGGCGGCCGGCAATTGGCGCCAGGTAGTTGCCCATCGCGTAACCAAGCAGCGCCATCAGAATTGAGACTGGCACGAGGCTGGGGCGATGATGCGCGGCAACGATGGGCGCTGATGCCGCGGCACCGATGTTTGCGGCCGACGCGATTGCGACACTGTGGACATCGACGCGAAACAGCCACGCGCCGGCAAGGCAAAATAGACCGTGGATGCTAATCCAGATGAAGGCGCCAAGAACAAACATCGGCGCTTCCGCGAGGCCGGACACCGAAGCGCGTGCGCCCATGCCAGCGACAAAAACGTATACAAGTGCAGTTCCCAATGCCGTCGAGTTGGGCAATTTCGACACCGCTGTCGTTGACAACACCAACGCGATCGTCGTAACTAGAAGGATTCTTACTGTGGTTTCGGAAAACAGCGTTTCAATGACCGGAATCGTCTCCGCAACCCATCCTGAGATTCCAGGTGCCGTAGCGCGGCCGATCCAGGTGACGCCGATAACGACCGCAAACAAGTATAGATACTGTGGCATTGCGGGCGCCTTATCGGTTTCAGCGTGCAGTTCGGCGGCTTCCTCCATCGCTGCAATGCGGTTGTCGGGAACGCGCGCCCAGCGATTAAATTTGTCGGCAAAGTCGCGTGACATCAGCAATAACGGTAACCAGACTATGTAGACGACATTGTCGGCGATAATGGCGAGGCCAAACTGCTCCTCCGACGTGCCAAGCATCTCCGCTGTTGCCACCATGTTTGCCGTGCCGCCGATCCAACTGCCGGCGAGCGCACCGTAGCCTGTCCACGCGTCGGAGGACAGCCACGGGTGCACAATCACGTAGGCAACGACGGCGCCGATTATTACTCCAGCTGTGCCCATCAGCATAACCAGCACGCCTTTGCCCATGACTTTTACCACAGCCGGAATATTTACCTTAATTAGCATTAGCACGATGAACGCCGGCAACACAAAGGTACTTAGGCCCGAGTAGACAGGAGAGGCGCTAGGAATAACGTCAAGATTGTTTAAAAAGACCGGCGTCGCGTAGATAAACAACAGCGGCGGTATGTATTGAAAAAGTTTTGCTTGGGTCAATTCCGCCAGAAGAAAAAAGAACGCGGCAACGGCACAGAGTACGGCAAGCACGCCGATTGGCGAGGCGATGAGAACGGCGGATGGATCCATGGGCTAGCGCTTCCGGAGGCTCTTAGAAGCGCAAGAGTATAAGCGATCGGACGGGTTTGAGGTGGCTCAGCTAAACCCGATTTGTGCGGCAAAATCCTTGCGTGCCGCGGTATCGTTGAGCGCGGCCGCTTTAAGGCTTAGCCATACGGCATCCCAGTCGTCAACCTTGCTCGGACCAAATACGAACTTGGCGACGAAGCTTTCGAGTTCGCTCACGCGTATGACGTTTTTCGGCGGCGGTGTGGTGAACTGAACTGAACCTGTGAAAATGACGAGATTTGCGACAGGCACGCCGGGAACGACATTTCGCATGGCGCGAGCACGGCCCTCATTTTGAATTAACGGATTCAAAAATCTGCGCCGCTTCACGCCATCAATGTTTGTCCACTGCGGTTCATCCGCGGCGCCGAAAACAATACCGTTTGCTGGCATCGCACGGATACAAAGAATTCCACCGGCGGTCATGATGGCGTGGTCGATTTTTGCGAGCCCACCGTAGGCGCCTGGCAGGATAAAATCGTGCAGTACGTCGTTGCTGCGGGCGCGCAATGCGCGGCGAATGCGGAATTGCCCGAGCTGCTGGCTCAAGAATCGGGTCAAATGGCTCGCTGATGAGCGGAAAAAGAGCGTTAGAACGAGCGCCGCTGCAATCGCGAACATGAATATTGCTGGGCCAACGCTCGTGATCCCAGTCTCCGCATCGCCTACGGCTGCGACGGCTGGCAGCGCCATCAGCGGCAGGCTGGACAGAACGGTGCGAAGCAATAGGATCATTGGCAAAGAATAAGTCTCTGTCAGAATCTCTGCATCGTAGCAGGTCACGTTTTTGCGAGGCCGGATCACACTCGGCTGGCCGGATAGGCCAAAAAGAAGGAATCGACCTCGATGACGCGGATCGGTGTCTGGTAGACATCGGACAGCGTCTTCTCGGTCAGGACGGAGGCCTTGTCGCCATCGGCGACAACGCGCCCTTCGGCGAGCAGGACAACGCGTTCGACCTCAGGAGGAATTTCGTTCAGATGATGCGTTACGAGCACAATGTTGTGGCCCTTGTTGGCCAACGTTCGAATACGCCCCAGATAGTCAAAGCTTGCCGCCAGGTCGAGCCCTGTCGTCGGTTCGTCGAGGATCAAGGTCATTGGTTTGTGAACCAACGCCCGGCCGAGCAACACACGCCGCTGTTGTCCTGTCGACATGCGCTTTAACATCGTATTGTCAAGATCGCCGATGCCCAGCTCATGCAGAATTACACGCGCCGCCTCGAGCTGACGTTTCGTTACGCGCTCTGCGAGCGCGCCATGTACGCCGATGCTTGCAAAAAAGCCCGACAAAACCACCTCTAGCGCCGTTGTCGTCGCTGTGTAGCGTTGCTGCAGATCGTGAGACACGATACCGATGTGCTTTCTGAGCTCCCAAACGTTCCAGCGGTCGCGGCCCAGAATCCTAACGTGCGAGTTGCTGCTGGCCACCGGGTAAAGCTCGCGATTTATCGTCTTCAGCAGCGTCGTTTTGCCACAGCCATTCGGGCCAAGAATAGCGATGCGCTCATGTTGTTCTACTCTCAAGTCGAGTGCTTCGAAGACACAGGTGGAGCCACGCCAAATCGTTGCGTTTTGAATGTCAATTAGCGCAGGTTCGCTCACATTTCAGCCTACAGATCGTGCGAGCTTGTGCTGGGCTTCCAGCGCTTGAACGCCACATAGGCGGGTTCTTGGCCGTCCTCATTCATTTTTTCAAGCACAGTGCTAAGCCACTCGAACCATTCGAACATTGCGGGATTGTCGAGGTCCTTGCGCATGTCCGCGATCCACGGATGCAATTTCGTCCAGAGAATAATCGTGCTGGTACCGATCAAGTTTCTAACGACGATTGACGGGACAATTCGGTGATAAACCATGACGCCGATGTTTTCCATCGTGGTGCTAATAACCATGGCGCAATTTTCGATTTCATCCTCGTATTGGCACAGCTGTGTCTTATTGAGTCCCTCTGGCAATCGCAATACGCGGTGATACGCCTGTGAGAATTGTGGTCGGCCGAAAAATCGAAACAGCTCAATCGCGGCCATTTCGCGGCGTTGTTGGCGAATCTGGCGCATTTGGACGACGGCAAAAAAAACGCCACCAATGACGATTAGTGCGCCCAGTATTTCTGCCATATTGGCGAATTGCGAAAGATCAGACATGATTCAGCTCCAAAAAGTAGCCATGCTTTCAGGCGATTTGTGTCTTCCAACGGCCGTGGCGAAAGACCAGGCTGCTGAGTACGGTCAGTAAGCTTTCGGATACGACAATTGCGACGAACACGCCGTTTGGACCGAGTCCGGATGTCTCGGCGAGAAAAAAGGCGAGCGGTATTTGCAACAACCAAAAACAAAGTAGGTTGAGGATCGATGGCGTTACCGTATCGCCCGCACCGTTCAATGATTGGATCATTATCATACCTACCGCATACATCGGATATCCGATTCCCAGAATCCTGAGGCAGCTTGTGCCGTATCGGAGGACATCCGGTTCCGTGCTGAATAGTGCGGCGATATGCGGTGCCGCGAGCAGCATTAGCAATCCAACGACACACATAAACACAGCATTGTATTTTGCGGCGCGCCAGGCTGAACTTTCGGCACGTTCCGGCAACTGTGCACCAAGGTTTTGGCCGACAAGTGTCGCGGCGGCGTTTCCCAAGCCCCAGGCGGGGAGCAGTGCAAATTCAATTAATCGAAGCGCAATCGTATACGCGGCAATCGGGCCGCTGCCGTAAAATGCGACAATCCGCATCAGCAGAACCCAGCTTGCCGTCGCGATTAGAAACTGTCCAATCCCGCCGGCCGAAATAATCAGCATGCGGCGAATCAATGCGGTAGCGATTCGTAGGTGACGAAAACGAAATTTGAGCCGGCCGCGCCCGCCGAACAGAAAAAAGAGCTGGTAGATGACGCCAACTCCGCGGCCGATCGTTGTTGCGATCGCCGCGCCGGTTACGCCCAATTCCGGGAATGGCCCGAGACCAAAAATCAGGCAAGGGTCCAGAATAATGTTGATGCCATTTGCAAGCCACAATGATCGTAGTGCGACCGCCGCATCGCCGGCACCGCGAAAAGCGGCGTTGAGTAGAAACAAATACATAATGCTGGCAGAGCCGCCCAGCAGCACGGCGGTATAGCCGCTACCCTGATTGATAACGCCGTCTGATGCGCCCATCAACAACAGCAAATCGCGCGCAAAGCTTGCGCCGAGTACGCCAATGATGACCGCCGCCAAGCCGCCAATCCAGATCGCCTGCCCGGCCACGCTGGCGGCACCGTTCCGGTCCTTCGCGCCGATACGGCGCGACACCATCGCTGTCACGCCCGTACCGAGCCCAATGCTGACGGCGTAGAGCACCGTGACAAGTGCTTCAGTAATGCCAACCGCGGCAATAGCGTCGGTTCCAAGCCGTGATACGAAGGCGATGTCCACAACCGCGAAGACCGATTCCATCGACATTTCGAGCATCATCGGAATTGCGAGCAGACCCAGCGCCCGCCCAATGGGCCCGCGCGTGAAGTCAATGTCGTTATCGCTCAGAGATTCGCGACAGAATGCGATTGCCTGCGACCACCAGGACGTTGATCGATTGAGCGTCGTCATAATGCGTCGTAATCTGTCCTAGCCGCGTCCAGAATTTCGCCCTCGGGATGGTATGCTGAGGCACACAGATTAGCGAGTCTTAACGTGCCTGACGGTCTATTGCCTATTCTGATTTTGATCGCGATCGTCGTCGTGTATACGATCGCAAAAGTCCTCGGTTACGTCCGAAAAAGCGAACAGCAATGGCAGCAAGTCGACAAAAGCAAGCTGCGCGAATGGGACGATGAGGACGATTAGGAATCATGTTGTTTCGACGCTTGTCGATTTTCGATTACACTTAGGCTGAAATCTTGCAGGACAAATCTATGTTCGCATTGCCAGACATCCGTCGTATATTGCTTGCGGCGCTAATCAGCGTTTTTGTACTCATCGGTGGTTGCAGCTCGGATCAAAGCGATGGCGCTAGATCGGATGCCGCAGACACCGATGCTTTTGGGCGCAAATCCAAGCCGTCACCAGCAGCGAACGATTCACAGGCGGGAGCCGAGCGACCGGTCGATGCGGAAACCCTGCCGTACGCCGAGGTCGATGAAGAGCTCGTATATGGGCATTTTGCGTTTCCGTCCGATATGGTCGAACCGTTGCCCGCGATTATCGTCGTGCATGACTGGTGGGGCTTGAATGACGAAGTGCGCGATGCGGCGAGCCGGCTGGCTGGAGCGGGGTATATGGTGCTCGCAGTGGATCTATATGGCGGCGAAACCGTGAGCAGCGTCGAGGCGGCGCGCGCTAAAATGATTTCGGTCATGGAAAATCCTGACGACGTCGAAGCTAATTTGCAGCAGGCGCTCGGGTTCGTGAGCATCGCCGGCGCCCCCAAGAAGGCAGCGCTCGGTTGGGGCTTCGGCGGCAGCTGGTCGCTGAATTCGACAATGATGTTTCCGAATGACGTCGATGCCGCGGTCATCTTCTATGGCCAGGTCAGTAATGACGAGGATAGGCTGCGCGCGATCAATGCGCCGGTGCTCGGTTTTTTCGGTGATCGGGATCGAGGCATCAAGATCGAGTCGGTACAAGAGTTCGAAGATGCGATGCAGCGCCTGCGCAAGGATTTGACGCTGAAGGTCTATCAAGATGTCGGTCATGCGTTCACTGATCCCGCGCGCACCAACTATCATTCGGGAGCCGCCGAAGATTCGTGGCGGCGGACGATCGAATTTTTTGCGGCGAACCTTTCAGCAACAGACGAGTCCTAATCGCCAATACAAAGCATATGAAAGGCTCCAGCGCGAGATAGCACATGATCATGCGATATGCTCATATGACTTACAAAACGTCACGCCGCATCGTTGTGGCAATCGTTGGTGCGACCGTGTTGCTAATCGGCGTCGTAATGATCATTACACCTGGTCCGGCGATCGTATTTATTCCCCTTGGGCTCGCAATCCTCAGCATCGAATTTGCGTGGGCACGTTACTGGCTAAAACATGTACGCCAGCGCATCAGTGGCCGCAATTCGGATGATTTAGGTACGCGGGCCGAAGCGCACCGAGAGCGCGTCAACCGCTAGCAGCGCTGCGGATTTGCGCGGGAACATTTCAGAGAAAAAAGACGGCGCCGGAGAGCTGAATTCAATGTAAGAACCAGCGGGCCGATCCGACACGGAGCGGTCTCCGGCGCCCAGGTATAACGGCAGGGGGGATTGCCGCCGGACCATCCAGGTCCGTTTCGCCGAATTCCTTCGTCGGCGTTAACGTTCAGCAGGCCAGTTAAATCGGGGGAGAGAATCCTGACCTGCTTAGCGTTCTATTTTTACAAATGCGGTCGTGAAGCTAGATTTCAAGGCCGCTTACAGGCCAAGCGGGGCCGCAGATAATACGACCGACGAGGCGAACATCAGGCTGAAAAGCACGGCCAGCGCGCCAGCCAGAGCAAGTCTGTTTTGTACCTTACGATTATGCATGATCGAATCCTTCCGTTGTTCCGCTGCCCAAGCGAGCGGATTAGTCAATAAACTCACTGTCTGTAATGCACAAGCCATGCCAAGCTCGATAATTCTATAAAATCAATAACTTAACTAGTTACTGATGATCACGGAATTTCGTTAAATACGAAATTCCGTGACTCCTTTTACGAAATTTCGTATACACTGCGCCGATGGCCGAATTTGATGACTATCAATGGTTGTTTCGCCACTCGCCGGCGATGGCGACGTCCATTGCCGAAGATGGCGTTTTCTTGGATGTCAATGACGCGCTGCTCTCGCGGCTCGGTTATACGCGCGACGAAATGGTCGGTCGGCGGCCAGAGGAATTCGCGACCGAAGCGAGTGCCCAACGCATTGCCGAAGAATTCCGACCAGCGCTCAGACGCACTGGCAAACTCGTGAACAAACCCATCAGCTTCGTTGCCAAAAATGGCGAGGTCGTTGATTGCAGTACAAATGCACTATTTGCCTACACGCCAGATGGCACATTCATGCGCACGATCGCACTGTACAGCGAAATTTCGGAAGAGGCGCGCGCAAACTTCAAATATCGCACTTTGTACAGGTCGACCCCGGCGATGCTGCACACTGTCGATGGTGACGGTCATATTGTTACAGTCACAGATCACTGGCTACACAAACTCGAGTACACGCGAAAGCAAGTCATCGGCCGACCTATCACGGATTTCTTTGGCGATGCGGATCGCAAACGCTACGCCGGTGATCGTATGAAGGAATTCATTAACCAAGGAGACTTCAACAACATCGAGCGGCAAATGGTTACGCGCAAAGGCGAAGTGTTGGACCTCATAGTGTCGTCTATTTCGCGACGAGACACGGAGGGCAAGGTTGACCGCATGCTGGTGGCTTCGAAAGACGTCACCGAACGCAATCGCGCGGAAAGACAGTTGCGACGAACGCTCGCGGAGAACGCACGATTGCGCGAAGAACTGGAGCACGAACGAGACTATCTTCGAGAGGAAGTCAACGTTGCGCTAAGTTTCGGCATGATCGTCGGCGAAAGCGCGGCGCTAAAGCAAATGCTGCAGAGAGTAGAGGCCGTCGCCAATACACCTGCGAGTGTCTTGTTGCTCGGCGAGTCTGGTGTTGGTAAGGAACTTGTCGCCCGAGAAATCCATTTGCGAAGTCCACGTGGTGAAGGGCCACTTGTAAAAGTCAATTGTGCGTCGATTCCCAAAGAATTGTTCGAAAGTGAATTCTTTGGTCACGTGAAGGGAGCTTTTACAGGCGCTCACCGCGACCGTATCGGCAGGTTTCAGCTCGCCGATGGTGGCACGATTTTTCTCGACGAGGTCGGCGAGATACCACTGGAATTACAAGGCAAGCTGCTGCGCGTCCTGCAGGAAAGTGAATTCGAGCGCGTTGGGGACGATGTAACGCGGTCCGTGGATGTACGTGTTATCGCGGCGACGAATCGCGATCTCGAAAAGTTAATCGTCGCGGGCGAATTTCGTGAAGACCTTTTTTATCGTTTGAGCGTTTTCCCTGTCGAAGTGCCGCCTCTTCGTGCCCGTGGCGAAGACGTTGTGCAGTTGGCACAACATTTTCTCGAACAAACGTGTCGCGATTTTGGCCGCGAAACGATGACCTTGACACGTGCACAGGCTGATAACCTACGTCGCTATGACTGGCCCGGCAATATTCGAGAATTAAAAAATGTTATCGAACGGGCCGTCATATTATCGCCGGGAAGTGTGTTGCGTTTGGATAAATCGATGCCGGGCCTGAAAGCAGAAAAAGACGGTACGGCCGCGACATTAATTGCCGACGGCCAGGTGCTTACTGAAAACGAGATGCGGGAGTTTCAGAAAAGAAATATCGTTGCGGCGCTCAAGCAAAGCAATGGGAGAGTGTCAGGTGCCGGCGGTGCTGCCGAGATGTTGGGTATTCGACCGACAACCCTCGCTGACCGCATTCGTACACTTGGCATCAAGAAACCAGCGCGAGTCTAGGAACAAGCCGTGATCACACGCCAAGCATTCTCACGAATCCTTGCTGTCGCGTTAGTGATAGGCGCGATAGTGCTGGCTCGCACGTTGCCAGTAGGCGAATGGCTGCAGGGCCTGGAGCTATGGATACGGGCGCACACGGTCGTCGGCGCCCTCGCTTATCTCGGTCTAACGATCGTAGCCGTTGTCGCGCTGACACCGGGCTGGATTCCGATGATGCTGGCGGGCCTGCTATTCGGATTTATGCCGGGATTGTTGTACGGGCTGTTCGGAATTTCAGCCGGCGCTGTTGTGGCGTTACTTGCCGGCAGAACTCTCGCGCGAGGTTGGGTAGAAAAACGCATTTCCGGGAATGCACGAATGCTTGCGCTCGACGATGCGCTGGAGGAACAAGCGTTCGCAATCGTCGCGTTAACCCGCGTCGCGCTGGTAATACCGTTCAACATGCTGAACTACGCGTACGGCCTGACTCGCGTCAGTACTCCGACGTATGCGGCCGCGACGATTGTGGGCATGTTTCCGATCGTGGCTCTGTATGTATATCTTGGCTCAATTGCCCGCGACATCAGCCAGGTGCTCGCCGGGGACACGGATTCGGGGCCAGGCACATGGTGGGTTGCTGGCATTGCTATAGTCGCGATTGCTATTGTTATATTTGTAGTCAGGCGCGCCGTTAGGCGCGCACTGGATCGTAGAACGGGAATGGTTAACGACCTTGATCAGACAAGCACTTAGCGCTCTTGGGTTCTTACTTGTATTTGTGAACCCTGCGATCGGCGCCGACAGCGAACTGCCTACGGGTGTCAGGAGTATCCTGAACCTGCGTCAGGTTCCAGACACGTCCCTCAGTATCCATGTCACGGACGTTGACAACGGCAAAACCGTGTTGACGTGGAACGCAGACGTTGCGAAAAATCCTGCATCGACGATGAAACTCGTCACAACGCTGGTCGCGCTCGATGTGCTTGGGCCCAGTTACCGTTGGCAGACGGACATTTATGCACTTGGCAATATTGATAATGGCCGACTCGATGGCGACTTGCTGATCAAGGGTCATGGCGATCCGTTTCTTGTCACCGAGCGGGTTTGGCAAATGCTTCGCAGCGTCAATCAGGCCGGTATTTCCGAAATCGGCGGTGACTTATTGTTAGACGATAGTTACTTCAGTGTTTCCGGACACGATCCTTCCGGTTTCGATCGGCAACCGATGCGTGCCTACAATGTCGGACCGAACGCATTATTGATGAATTTCAAAGTTGTGCGTTTGTGGTTCGAACCAGACCCTGCCGCCGATGGCGTGCGCGTATCGCTGGATCCGCCCCTCGAAAATCTGCGTGTAGAGAACCGCTTGTCATTGGCAGATAGTAGCTGCAGGGGCTTTCAACGCGGCATCTCGATAACGCCGAATGAAAGTTTCGACACGATGATTCTCGATGGCCGCTTTCCAAAACGCTGCCACCGCTACGCCATGGATCGTACGGCACTTGATCATAACGCCTTCGCCTTTGGCCTCGTCGCGACTCTGTGGAAAGAATCAGGCGGCGTAATCGAAGGTAGCTGGCGCAACGCGTTAGCGCCTGAGGAGCAGGAACCAATCGTATCGTTTGGATCGCTGGCACTCGCTGAAATAATTGCGCGCGTCAACAAACACAGCAACAATGTTATGGCGCGACAACTGTTGTACACGCTATCGGCCGAGACCTTCGGCGCGCCGGGCACCGAAGAAGGGGGTCGCACAGTCATTGCGGATTGGCTGTTAATGAATACGCCGGACGTAAAAAGTTTGCAACTAGACAACGGCGCAGGGCTGTCGCGCGACGCACGCATTTCCGCTCGCGACTTTAACCGCATATTGCAATTCGCATGGCGCCAACCGTATATGCCGGAATTTACAGCCTCTATGGCGCTATCCGGTCATGACGGCACGCTTCGACGTCGTTTCGATGACACGAAGCTCACGGGGCAGGCGCATCTCAAAACAGGATCGCTCGACCACGTGTCGGCCATTGCCGGCTATATTCAGTCGCGATCCGGCCGCCGCTTCGCAGTGGTGGTCCTGCAGAACCACAAGGATATTCATCGCGGGCCGGGCGAGGAAGCCCAAACCGCACTGTTGCGCTGGCTCTACGATCAGTAACCTGCGCATGCAGTTCACAACGGCTCGCTGTAGTACACTCGCGCGGGGCAACGGAGATCGACAATGCGTCTAATAATTGGGCTGCTGACGCTAATTCCTATGATGGCGGTCGCCGAGACGGCGTACGTGACCGACAACTTGCGTTTACGTATGTACGCCGACGCAGAATTGACGAGTGTCGTTGAGACGCTGGTCAGCGGCGACCAGTTTGAAGTGTTATCGCGAAACAGCCAGACGGCGCTGGTCGAATTGGCGGATGGCCGACAGGGCTATGTTAGTGCCGGTTACATCGTCTATGAAAAACCGGCGAAACTCATCGTCAACGAGTCGCAGGCTGAAATGGAGCGTCTAAGCTTGCGGGTCGAGGAGCTGCAGGCGTCGTTCGCGGAACCGCAAGCGCTGGTGGATAAGCTCAGGCAAGAATCGGCCGACCTACAAGCGCGGCTCGACGAATCCTCAAGCCGCACGGCAGAACTCGAGGCCAGCAACGAGTCGCTTGCCGCACGCCAGGAACGCTACCGTTATAGCTTGCCTTACACGTGGGTCGGCGGCGCGGTCGTGGTTTGCCTGATTACCGGCTTTTTCGGCGGCCTGTGGTGGATCGATCGGCAAAACCGGGCACGACATGGCGGTATCCGCGTCTATTAATGACGCGACGATCAACAAATTAGCATCTGTGTGAGCTTAGGCGGCTTCGTTAATGTCGTCGGAGCAACCTCCGCGTACGGGAAGCCGCGATTCAACAAATAGCTTATCGATATCGCTCTGGGTCCTAGCGTGGCGCGTTTTCTCAAGCTGATCGGCCGTGATGTGCGGCGCAAAAAGCTGCATGAAATCGAGCATGTAGCGGCGCAATACGATCTCTTTGCGAAAACCAATCCAAGTGGTTGAACGTGGAAACAAGCCCTCGGCATTAATGGCCGCAAGGTCTTTGTTGTCGTCGCAGTCCTCGGCCATGCTTGCGACGATACCGACGCCGAGCCCCATGCGCACATAGGTCTTTATGATATCGGCGTCGCGTGCCGTAAACACAACGTCGGGTTCAAGCCCTTCATCGGCAAAGGCTTGTTTTAATGATGAGTGTCCGCCAAAACTGAATACGTACGTGACGAGCGGAAACTTCGCGAGATCGTGCAGTGTGGCCTTGCCGTCAAGTAGCGCCAGTTCGTGATCACGCGGCACAATTATTTTTCGATGCCAGTGGTAACCCGGCACGAGCAGCAACTCACTGAAGAGGTCGTGCGAGCCGGTGGCAATTGCGAAATCGATTTCGTTGGCCGCAACCATATCGGCGATTTGCTCGGATGTTCCCTGATGCAGATTCAGTGCGACTTTCGGATAGCGACTACGAAATTCGCGAATGACCTCAGGTAGAACATAGCGTGCCTGCGTGTGCGTCGTCGCGATCGACAGCATGCCTTCTTCTTCTCGATAATAATCCGAGGCCAGGCTACGAATGTTGTCGACCTCTTGCATGATCAGACGTGCGCGATCGATTACCTGGTGACCGGCTGGCGTCACGCCGCCGAGACTTTTGCCCTTGCGCGTAAAAAGCTGCAAGCCGAGCTCTTCTTCGAGCAGCTTTAGCTGTTTGCTAACCCCCGGCTGCGAGGTATACATCCGGTCTGCGGCCGCTGTGATATTCAGCCCGTTATCCACGATCGCAAGCAAATACTTAAGTTGCTGTAATTTCATCGAAAATGAATAGTCCCCGCGTTTCATTTCTATGACCTTCGAAACGCAGGTTCGTTTCCGCAAATGCGCAAAAAACACGACGAACGGAAACTGACGCGCCCAGATGACTAGGCGGATTTTTATGCGCATATATCGACGGACACAGGGCCTAGATATAACACAGAGTTATAACGGCAGACACACATTGGCCGATTGTGGCCTCGTTTAGACAGCTTCTCATGGTTGCGCCGATGAGCCGCTCGTCGGCGTTAGGGGTGCGGAGGTCGGATGAACCGTATTCTTTGTCCGAATCTGCTATACAACGACCTTAGTCATCTACAACACGCTAACAACAAGGATTACACGATGATTTACAACAATATTCTCGAGACGATAGGAAACACGCCTGTAGTGCGCTTAAATCGGATGGCGCCGAAGAATGTTGACGTGTACGTCAAAATCGAATCGTTCAATCCGCTGGCGTCAGTCAAGGACCGGCTCGCCTACGCGATCATCATTGATGCCGAACAAAAAGGCACGCTAAAACCTGGCCAAACCGTGGTTGAGGCAACCTCGGGTAACACCGGCATTGCATTGGCCATGGTCTGTGCCGCTAAGGGACACCCTTTTGTTGCGACGATGGCCGATTCGTTCTCGGTTGAGCGGCGTAAGATCATGCGTGGTCTCGGTGCCAAAGTAATCCTGACACCGGCGGCCGAACGAGGTACCGGCATGGTCAAAAAAGCCGAAGAACTGGCCGAAAAATACGATTGGTTCCTGGCACGTCAGTTCGAGAATCCGGCTAATCCGGAATATCACGCGAACACGACCGGGCCTGAAATATTGCGTGATTTCGCGGGACGTCGACTGGACTATTGGGTCACCGGATACGGTACGGGCGGAACGATGACCGGCGCCGGGCGCACGCTCAAAGCGGCGCGACCGGACCTGACTATCGTTGCGACCGAGCCGGCCGGCGCGATGCTGCTGGCGGGCAGCGACTGGAGCCCGCATAAGATTCAGGGCTGGACGCCGGATTTCATCCCGGACGTGCTGGACCGCGAGATATTCGACGAGCTTAAGTCGGTTACCGATGAGCGGGCGATCGAAGTGTCGCGTGAGCTGGCGGCGAAGGAAGGCATCTTTACCGGCATTTCGGCCGGCGCCACGCTCGCGACCGCACTGGAGCTTGCGCAAAGCGCGCCAGACGGTAGCGCGATATTGGCGATGTTGCCGGACACTGGCGAGCGTTATTTGTCGACGCCGCTGTTCGAGGGTGTCAACGAGGGTTCTGACGACGATTGGCTGGCATCCCAGTAACAAGGTCGACCGGCCGAGCCTGGCGCTAAGTCGTTGATTCCAAGCCGTAGCTGAGACTTCCATCACAGCGCTCCTAAGGCTGCGCTGGCATGGTTGTGCACTGTTTGTCCGGGTGCGGAATCGGCAATGACGGCGGACGTACACAGCCTCTCGACAATTAGGAATATCGGCAAGGTGAAAGGCCTGTTGCACTCGCTGGTGCCGCGGGCACAGTGCTTTTGTTTCTATGCGGACGATCGCAGCTGTATCTGGTCGTCTGACGGCGCCGAAGATTATGAGATCGACAGCTTTGTTACCGGATTGCCTCCTGATATTTTCGTGGCCGAGGAAGACGGCACGGAGTTTCTGCGCCGCACTCTAAAATCTGGTCGTACTTTGCTAGTGCTGCCGGTTACCGACGACGCCGATCAAGAAATAGGGCTTCTAGTCGTCGTGTTTTCCAAGAACGCGGGCAAATCATCTTGGTTCAACCCGAGCATGCTGTACGGCATTCTGGCGCCTGCTCTTGACATCATCGCCGAAACGTTGCGCCTGAATCAGCAACTCGCGAACAAACACTTGGCAACGCGTGAAATCGAAGAAGAGCTGAAGCTTGTTTACGCGGTCGATGAAAAAATTCACGGCACGTCGCGAAGTCACGCGGGACTCGCGCAACTCGTCGGTCAAAGCGGACGATTCTTGAACATCTGTTATAGCGTGTTGTTGATTCCGTCCAAACGCATTCGTGTCAGCGCTACGCACTCGAGTTGGAAAGGTGTCAATCGCAAGGTGCTCGATCGCTATCTTATCGAGCAAATTCTGCCGGCCGTCGAAGGAAAGCGTGTACCAATTATTTTCGAGATGCCGGCAGATAGAGGAGAATCTGGCGCTGTCGATGGCGGCTACCAAACGCTCGTGTCTCCGTTGGCGGACATCAACGGTAATGTTCAGGGGGTTCTTGCACAGCTCGGTCGGGTCAACGACGAGCCGTTTAACAACTCTCATCGACGTTTCATGTCGCATATTGTGCGCAAAGTCGAATATGTCATTGAGCAGTCTTTCGACTTCATGACAGGATTAATGAATCGCTCCGGCTTCGAGGCGCAGTTGCAAGAATCCTGGCGAACGCTCGAAGGCCCAAGAGACTCCCATCAGATCATTTATCTTGATCTAGACAACCTGCAGCTTGTCAACGATACCTTTGGTCGCGACGCCGGTGATGCTGTAATCATGCGATTTGCCCGAATGCTCGAAGAAGACCTACCCAAGAGCGCCGTCGTGTCTCGGCTGACGGGTGATGATTTTTGTATTCTGCTTACTCACGCCGAAGACAACGTGGCAATGGAACACGCCTTGACTATTCGCGAGCGCGGTGAAGCACTTCGATACCTGCAGGGCGACAAATCATTGCAGGTGACGATCAGCATAGGCATTTCGGCGTTCAGCCACGCATCCGGCGACGAAACCAAAGCGCTGACCAGCGCACGCATGGCTTGTGAAGCCGCTAAGGATCACGGCCGCGATCGTATTGAAGTCTACAACCTATCCAATGAAAGCCTGATACAGCGCCGCGATGACATGCAGTTGGTTACCGATATTCAGCGCGCGCTCGATTCAGATGGCCTCGAGTTGATGGCGCAGCAAATAGCATCGCTCGGATTAAAGCGGGATCGACCGCGTTTCGAGATATTGTTGCGTATGAAGGATGGTGATGGTGAATTGGTGTCGACCACAGCGTTCTTCTCCGCCGCTGAACGGTATCAAATCATGCCACAGATCGATCGCTGGGTAGTCAGCGCAACGATCGCACGCTTGAATGAATATGCAGACGATATCAACGCACTCGACGTGCTGTTTTCGATGAATTTGTCAGGCCAGTCGCTCGGCGATGATGAAATTCTCGAGTTCATCGAGGACGAAATCAAAGCCTCGGGTATAGCGGCCCGATCGCTCGGATTCGAGGTCACCGAATCTGCGGCCGTGTCGAATCTAACAAAAGCGCAGGCGTTCATCGATGCGCTACATGATCGTGGTTGTCGCATTGCACTCGATGATTTTGGCGCCGGACTGAGCTCGTTCGCGTATTTGAAAAACTTCCGCGTCGACACGCTGAAGATCGACGGTAGCTTCATTCGTGACATTACCGACAATCGCATATCGGAATCGATGGTCGCGGCGATTACTCAGGTTGCAAAAGTGATGAAGCTCGATACCGTCGCCGAGTACGTTGAACACGAAAAAACACGCAAGCTGATCACTGAGTTGGGCGTCGATTTCGCGCAGGGGCACGCAATAGGCAAGCCGCAGCCGTTGGCGGAAGTACTCGAAAGTTTGGGCGACGTGGCTGAATCGACCGCCTAAGTCAGAAGACGCCGGCTTCCAGGCCTGCGGCGAGCGTTAATCCCAACTCCTCACACTCCGCGAGCCGCGACTCATCGAAGTCGCCGACAATCAAGACCGGTTCTTGTACCTCGCGAACCGAAAGCCCCGTCAGGATACGTCGTAGACTCGACATAGCGCCGCTGCCGTCATTACCGGCACGGATAAACATCGCGTACGGTTTGCCGTCGATCTTGCCCTCACAGGGATAATAGACGCGATCGAGGAAAAACTTCATGGCTCCGCTCATGTAGCCGAAGTTTTCAGGTGTGCCGAGGAGAAAACCGTCACACCAGAGCAAGTCGTCAGCATCTGCTTCCAGCGCAGTTCGAACGCGCACATCGACGTCATCCACGTCCGGATGATTCGCACCATTGATCACAGCGTCAGCCATCCTCGATGTCGAGCCAGATTGCGTGTGATAAACGATAAGAAGATGCTTCGCGTCCGCCATAAACATCAGTGTAACCCGTGAAGACGGTGGATTTTTGGTTAGACTCCGGGCAATGAAACTTTCCGCTACCATCAATTCCGTTATCGATTCGCTGCCAACGGCGCTACAGGCGACGACAATTCGCTGGTTCGATCGCTTGTGTGAGAGTTACGCCGCGCCAGCCGCGGCGGACCTGCCCGATCTGGCCCGAGTCGTCGCCTGTAGCGAGTTCGCTGCCGGCGTATTGCTGCGCAACTGGGCGACGCTCGGTGACAAGCTTGCGACATTTCATCAAGCGCCCGACGGTGACGCGTTGGCGCGCTTTGCGGACGATTTTGGCACGAGCGACGCGTCACTGGCAGAAGCCAAGGCCAGCCTGCGACGCGAGCGCAATCGACAGTTAACGCACATTCTGTGGCGCGACATCGTCGGCGACGCGAGTGTTTCTGAGACCTTGGAGGCGCTGTCGGACGTGGCGGACCAACTGTTGCGTGGGGCGAGCGAATATGCCGTACGACAAATGCCAAAACGTTTCGGTCAGCTTCGCGATGACAATGGCACGTTAGTGCCGATGGTCATCATTGGCATGGGCAAGCTCGGTGGTCATGAGCTGAATTTTTCATCGGACATTGACATTATTTTCGCGTATCCAAGAGACGGCGTTAGTGATGGGCAGAAGCAGCTGCATGCACAACAGTACTTTGATCGAATTTCGCGATACGTCATTGCATTGCTCGATGAAGTCACGGCGGATGGTTTTGTCTTTCGCACGGACACACGTCTGCGGCCGTTCGGCGACAGCGGGCCACCCGTCGTCAGCTTTGCGGCGCTCGAAGCCTACCTTCTGCAGCATGGCCGCGAGTGGGAGCGATATGCCTACATCAAAGCGCGCATTGTCGGCGCACGCCCGGAGGCCAACGTTCAGCGAGATCTGTTCGAAAATTTGATACAGCCGTTCGTGTACCGGCGCTATCTCGACTACGGGGTATTCGAGGCCTTGCGTGAGATGCACGCCATGATCTCAACTGAAGTGAAGCAGCGAGAGTTGGCGCAAAATATCAAACTCGGGCCTGGGGGAATTCGCGAAATCGAATTCATCGTGCAATCGCTGCAGCTTGTCCGCGGTGGCAGGCGGCTGGAGCTCCAATCACCGTCATTATTATCCGTGTTGCCATTACTCGTCGACGCTAAAGGCATTAGCCAGCACGCGGCAGATGGACTCACCGCGGCATATCTGTTCTTACGCCGTCTCGAAAATCTTATGCAGGCCGCACATGACAAACAGACCCACGAACTGCCGGATGACGAACAAGATCGCGCAAGGCTGTGTTTTGCAATGGAAGTTCCAAATTGGGATGTGCTTACAGACGAGCTTGAGCGGCATAGACGATTCGTATCGCAGCAATTCAACCGTATTGCGTTTCGAGGCAGTAGCGCCGCCGATGATCAGACAGTAGAACAGCGTCTCAGCGAGCTATGGGGCGCCGCGGCAGGGGCCGCCGAGTGGCAACAGGCCCTCGAGAAGTTCGACTTCCGAGATGCCGCTGTCGTCGCGAAGCATGTCATTACTTTCCGCGACGCGCCGACGACTCGCAAGATCGGTACGGTCGCAAGCGTACGCCTACAAACGTTTGTTTGCCGTTTACTGACGCTTGCGAGGGAGCGGCAACATCCGGCGCTCGCCGTTGCGCGCAGTCTGCAGGTCATCGAACGGGTGCTGCGTCGTAGCGCGTATCTCGCGCTACTAAATGAAAACCGACTTGCCGCTGAGCGACTCGTCAGTCTGTGCGAGCGTAGCGCCTACATCACGGATGAGCTCGCACGCTTCCCGGTTCTGCTCGACGAATTGTTGGACCCACGATTGCTCACCGGGCCGATGAGCAAAGGCGAACTGAAGACCGAGCTCGACGAGCACCTGTCGGGTTTCGACGATGGTTTGGGCGGTATTGGCGCCAACCTGGACAGCGAGCAGCACATGGAACTGCTGGCACAATTTCAGCGTGGCAATATGTTTCGGGTGGCGGTTGCCGACTTTAGTGGCGAGCTACCCATCATGAAGGTCAGCGACAGCCTGACGTTTCTCGCAGAGACAGTACTCGAACATGCGCTTGCAGTCGCATGGAAAGATTTAACGTCGAAGCATGGCGTTCCGCGCTACGAGATCGACGGCGAATCGCGAACGGCTGGATTCGGCGTTATTGCCTACGGCAAACTCGGTGGCCTCGAGCTGTCATATGGGTCCGATCTCGACATTGTTTTTCTGCACGACTCACGCGGTAAGGCACAGCTAACCGACGGCAGCCGGCCGCTCGACAATTCGATGTTTTTCTCCCGATTGGTTCGCCGCCTGGTGCATTTCCTGACGACACGTACGACGACAGGCGCTCTGTACGAGATCGACACGCGCCTACGACCGAGCGGCCGCAAGGGCCTGCTCGTGACCAGTACCGATGCGTTCGAACGGTACCAGGAAGAAAATGCGTGGACCTGGGAACATCAGGCGTTGCTGCGTGCCCGTGCTGTCGCGGGCAGCGAAGAGCTCGCAAAGGAGTTCGAGCGCATTCGCGCCGATACGCTAACGCAGCGCGTGAAGCGGGACACGTTGAAAGACGACGTGCTGTCGATGCGAGCGCGCATGCGCAAGGAACTCGATCGCAGCGACGTCGCGGTCTTTGACCTCAAGCAGGGAGTCGGGGGCATCGGTGATATTGAATTTCTGGTGCAATACCTTGTACTGAGTCACGCTGCGACAGAGCCTTCGGTGTTCGAATTCACGGACAATATCCGGCAACTGGACGCACTGGCCGCCAGCGGCATCGTGACGCCCGACACTGCCGCCGCGCTGCAGGACATATATCGTATTTTCCGACTTCGCCAGCATCATTTGGTACTTAACGACGAGGAGCCGCTGGTCGCCGCCGACGACTTCACCGAGGAGCGCGCCACAGTGGTGCTGGCCTGGGAGCAGGCGTTCGAGTCATAGCCGGCTTGCGACAACGAACGTATAATTCGCTCTCTTTTCATTCTCGATGAGGGACATCGTGGCAGCCAGAGCGGGAACGGTAGATCAAAATCTGATCCCGGCCAACGCACAGCACAAGTACCAGGTACGAATGAAAGACCTGCCCTTGTCCTGTCCGATGCCGGGCATGTATCTGTGGAATTCCCATCCAAAGGTGTACTTGCCGGTTGAGGAAACCGGTGAGGCCAAGTGCCCGTATTGCGGCGCGCAATACTTCTTGTCTGACGACGAATAAGGGTAGCGGGCGTGCACATCGTCACCGGCGGTGCCGGTTTTATCGGCAGTAATCTGGTTCGTGACCTGATCAAGCGTGGCCATAACGATGTCGTCGTCGTTGACGATCTCAGTGACGGCCATAAGTTCATCAATATCTCTGAGCTTGCGATCGCGGACTACCTTGATAGATACGAATTCCTAAAGCGAATGGACGACTCGAGCTTTGTGTCAGGCATCAAAACGATACTTCATCAAGGAGCGTGTTCGGAAACGACCGAATGGGACGGTCGTTACATGATGCGCAATAACTACAGTTATTCGCGAGCGCTTTTACACCATTGTCTCGACAATCGGATTCCGTACATTTACGCATCGTCGGCCGCCGTCTATGGCACGTCGACAACATTCAACGAGCATCCCGATAACGAAAGACCATTAAACATCTACGGCTATTCCAAGCTGCAGTTCGATCGCTACGTGCGGCGCGTTGCGAGCAATCTGGACAGCCAGGTTGTCGGCTTGCGATATTTCAATGTTTACGGACCTCGCGAGCAGCACAAAGCCTCTATGGCGAGCGTCGCCTGGCATTTCAACAATCAAGTGCAAGACGATGGCGAGGTACGTTTGTTCGAGGGCGCCGACGGCTACGGCGACGGCGAGCAGATGCGCGATTTTGTCTACGTTGACGATATCTGTGCGGTCAATCTGTGGTTTCTGGACCACCCGGATGTATCCGGTATCTTCAATGCCGGTACCGGCAACGCGCAGACATTCAACGATGTTGCGAATGCGGTACTCGGCTGGCACGGACGCGGCAAAATTTGTTATATCCCGCTCCCGGAACACCTAAAGGGCGCGTATCAGAGTTACACGCAAGCGGATCTCGCCGCGCTTCGCGCTAGCGGTTGTGACGTCGAATTCCGGCCGGTCGAGCAGGGTGTGCCAAATTATCTCGACGAAATCGCCGGCTAAAAAATGTCAACGGCTGCGACACTGATTGTCGGCCCATCGTGGGTTGGCGACATGGTCATGGCGAACGCTTTATTCAAACACTTGAAAAGTCGCGAGCCCAATCGGCCGTTAGACGTGTTAGCGCCGGGCTGGTCGCTACCGGTTGTCGCGAGGATGCCGGAAATTCGCGACGGCATTGCCGCAGAGACAGGACATGGCGAACTGGGTTTCAGCAAACGACGAAAGATCGGTCGCGCGTTACAAGACCGCTACGATCGAGCAATCGTTCTGCCACGCTCATTGAAAGCGGCACTGGTACCGTGGTTCGCGAAGATTCCGAGGCGTACCGGTTATCGTGGCGAATCGCGTTACTGGCTGATCAACGATATGCGGCCGTTCGATCGTGATGCGCTCGACCAGACTGTCAAACGCTTCGTGGCGCTCGGTACCGAACAGGGCGAGGCATCGCCTGAGATACTCTATCCGACGCTAGCAATCGATCATGACAATCAGGCGACAGTAATCGACAAGTTGAATCTTTCGACCGCCAAGCCCGTCGTCGCGTTTATGCCTGGTGCCGAATATGGGCCTGCCAAATGCTGGCCCCTCGATCAGTTTGCCGAGCTTGCCAACAAGCTTGCGAATGATAGGTACAGTGTCTGGATTCTCGGCTCGGAAAAGGATCATCCGGCCGGTGAAGAAATTGCGGGGGTCAGCGACGCGATCAATATCTGCGGCAAGACCTCACTCGCCGATGTTATCGATTTGTTGGCATTCGCTCAGCAGGCCGTCAGCAATGACTCGGGCCTGATGCACATTGCCGCTGCTGTTGGCACGCACACGCACGCAATCTACGGCTCGTCAACGCCAAAGTTCACGCCGCCGCTGACGGACAGTCGCGACATTCATTACCTTGATCTGGACTGCAGTCCGTGTTTCGAACGTGAATGCCCGCTTGGACACTTACGCTGCCTGAAAGAGATTCGGCCGGAATCCGTATACGGAGCAATTTGTCGCCGCACGGCTTGATGCGCAAGGCTCTTTTATGTCTCGCACTCAGCCAACCGCACCGACAGTGCTAGCTGCTAATAGTCAGCGCGGGCTGTAACGGCAAAACGTACCAGACGACGGCAAGAAAATGGCAAATGCCGCCAGCAAGCACAAAAAGGTGCCAGATGGCGTGATTGAAAATCACCCGATCGGCCGCGTAGAACACGGCACCAATGGTGTAACTAGCGCCGCCAGCGATCAACCATCCCATGCCATTGGGGCCGATTGCATCCGCGACCTGCGGCGCGGCGATCACAACCAGCCAACCCATGAACAGATACCCGGCCAGGGACACTCGCGGGTATCTGTGTCGAAACCATAGCTTGGTCAATATTCCAGCGGTTGCCAGTGACCAGATAATGCCAAATAACCACCAGCCGGTGCTGCTGCGGAGCGCGACAAGCAAAAACGGCGTATAGGTGCCTGCGATTAGAAGATAAATCGCACAATGATCCAGCAGTTTGTAAATATGTTTGTTCGGAGACCTGTGCAGTGCGTGATACAGCGTGGACGAGAGAAACAACGCGATCATGCTGAAACCGTAGACGGAACTTGCAGCAATTCGCCACGGATCGGCTGTACCGATTGACAGATACAGCATCCACGAGAGGCCGGCAATACTGAGAATAACGCCTGCCCCATGGCTGACGGCGTGTGCGATCTCCTCAGCCACTGAATATTCGGATGTATTTTCTTCCATCTTGGGTTGAACCGAACTGCTGTTTGCAGCGATTCAGTGATGCTAGCGCGTTATTCGCTTGGCTGATCGTCAATTCGCGCCAAATACGCCATCAATTTTTTCGACAACATCCGCAACCTGAATCAAGTCCATTGCCTTTGGGCTGCGTACACGCTGTCCCCAGCGCACTTGATCGACAGTCTTGCCTAAGAATTTCTGCAGCGCATCCGGGTAGCGGTTTACGATGAGTTGTCGCGAAATATATGGCCCTGTGCGCAGCGGATTCGACGTGGCATAAAGGCCGACGACCGGCGTCCCCACGGCTGTTGCCATATGCGCGGGTCCCGAATCCGGGCATAGCAACAAGTCGGATGCCGCAAATACGGCCAGCGATTGCTTCAGCGTTGTCTGGCCAATCAGATTAGAAACAGCTGAACCCATTTGATCGCTAATCGCCCGCCCGTAGTCACGCTCGACGTCGCTGTTGCCGCCGGTCAGTACTATGCGGGCACCGTGGTTGGATTGTGCGTACTTTGCAACTTCAGCAAATCTGTCCGCCGGCCAATTGCGAAAGTTGCGGTTTCGCTGACTGCTGCAGGGGCTGATGACCAAGGTCGGCTGGTCGCAGTGCTTCGTGCCGAACCCCCGCTCCGCTTCGCTCAAGGGAATGTCCCAGCGAAGGGGCGTCGGTTTTGCGCCAATGAACCGCGCAAATCCCATCATAGCGTCGAGCGCATGTTCGTATGACGCAGCAGGAATACGCTTATTCGTAAACAACCATTGAAAATCTCGCGCACGTTTGAAATCAAAGCCAAGGCGTACTGGCGCCGGTATCAGACGACAAAGTCGGTTTGCTCGCATCGACGCGTGCATGCATAACGCAACATCGAATTTTTTGTCCTTCATCACACGACGAAAATCGCGATACGCCTCGCCGCCTTTCGATTTATCGAAAATGATAAACTCGACGCCGGAAATATCACCGAGCAGCGATGCCTCAGTCTTACCAATCACCCACGTTATGCGCGCATCGGGCCAGTTATCGGCGAGGTTTCGAACAACTGCCAAAGCATGGCAGGTGTCGCCGATCGCAGAAAGACGAATGAGGCAAATGTTCGGAGCTTCGGATTGGGAGAACAATTGAGAAAAATCGATAACAAGGAACGGGTACGTTGACCGAAACCGTCGAAAGAACCGCGACCGGCGCCATCCTATACGATCGGGCCATTATCAGCCAGATATCGGCGAGTCACTTTGTGCCGCAGGGTTGGGCGCACGCAGAGCAGCTGACTGGCGAAATGGGTTCCGGAGGCCGCGGAAATACGATGCTGGTTGGCAATGTACCGCGCCAGTTTGTTTTGCGCCGCTACCGCCGCGGCGGGCTGATCGGCAAGATCGTGCGCTACCATTATTTCTGGACCGGTGAAAATGAAACGCGGTCATTTGCGGAATGGCGTCTATTGGCAAAAATGGCTGAGTTTGATCTGCGCGTACCGCGCCCGGCTGCCGCGCGCTATCAGCGCCGGGGTACGTTCTATACGGCCGACTTGATTACCGTCACCATTCCAAAGGTCCGGCCACTATCGACAGTCATCGCCGAGGCTGCGCGAAATGCAGACTTTTGGGCCTCGATCGGCGCTGCGATACACGAGTTCCACGAAGCCGGCGTTTATCATGCAGACATGAACGCTTACAACATTCAGATCGACGACAACGACAAACTATGGATGTTGGACTTTGACAAGGGTTGCCTGAAGGAACCTGGCCCGTGGCAGCAAGAAACCCTAAATCGATTGCACCGCTCGTTGAAAAAAATTTGTACGATCAATCCCATGTTACATTTCAGCACGTCAAACTGGGAGGCGTTATTGGCGGGTTACTTCGCGGCATCGAGGTCTGCATAGTAGTCTTCAAAGCCCGGCGGAAGGTTCTTAAACTTTCTGTGAATCCAGAAATATTGCTCTGGACACACGCGAATATGCTGCTCGAGAATCCGCACATATTGCCGTGTGTCTTCGATTTCGTCGTCGCTAGGAAAGTTCTTGAGCGGCGGTAAGATGCGAAATTCGTAATGTCCATTCGGAAGGCGGCGCGGGAAAAAGGGCAGCGCTACGGCCCTGCCCAGCCGCGCTAACGTTGATGTTGCCGTCGTGTGCATCGACGGAACACCGAAGAATTCGACGACCGCTGAACCTTTGCGATCGTAGCTTTGGTCCGGCGCGTACCAGACGGGACGCCCGCTCCTCAAGCTCCTTACTAATTGCTTGATATCACGCTTCTCGATCGTCCCACCCGCCGATACTTCACGACCTGAGCGCAACAGTTCGGTAATGAAATCGCTGCGACTTTTACGGTACACCGCGTCATACGGCGGGCAATCTATCGCAAGCAATCGGCCCATAATTTCCATTGTTGTGAAATGAGCACATAGCAGAATGACGCCCTGGCCGGATTCGATCGCCGCATGCAGATGTTCAATACCTTCGAGGCGCGCGATCTTGCGGTGAAATCGCTCCGATGCCCACCGGGCCAGGCCCATTTCAATGATGGACATGCCCAGCGCTTCAAAATGCCGCTTCGCGAGCCGATTGCGTTCTTCGGTGGATAGCTCCGGAAAACAAAGCTCGATATTGCGACGGACAACGCGACGGCGCGAACCGCCAAAGGCGTGCGCAATTTTGCCGATGGACGTGCCGATCGCGAGACCGACGCGATGCGGTAACAAACAAATCACCCGCAATATGGCGATGCCAACCCAAATCGGCCAATAACGCGGCGCCCAATAGGCGGTCAGGGGTTTGCGGTCACTTGACATCGTGACGGAGCTTATGAACTGCGGCAGGTCGAGTCCAGTCGTACCAGGACTAAATCTGCTGGTTTACTCGGAAATGCCGTCGATATAGGCGCTGTCCTCGGTCACCGTCTCACTTTCGCTGACGAGCGAACCGTCACCGTCTTTGACCGAGTCAATGGGTGCTTGGTCAGTTTGAATGCCGACGTGAAACGCGGCGAATCCTGGCATAACGACTTGGTTGCGTGCCATGCCAATGATGCGGCCGGAATACGGCGAGCGAATTTCGGTGCGTGCGTTATTCATCGGGTCGGTTACCGTTCCGAGCAGCTGGCCGCGGCGTACGGTGCTGCCCAGACTAACGTCCGACAGTAGAATGCCCCCAGAGTCGGCGCGTACCCAGCTAGAACTGTAATAGACGGGTTCTGGAGCGCCCCACAGTCGGCTGCGCTTGGTCATGCCTAGCGAGCTAATTAGTGTCTCGATACCTTTTACGCCATGTTTCACTTCGCCCAGTTCTAGCTGCAACGGACCGCCGGCTTCGAGTGTGACGGTCGGAATACCGGCTTGCGTCGCGGCATAGCGCAGCGTCCCAATGCCCGGCGTGCTATGCAAGATAACGGTGGCGCCAAATCCTTGCGTCAGTGTCACAACGTCAGGATTACGTAAGTCGGCACGTATTTGCGGCAAGTTGGCGCGTTCGAACGAGCCGGTGTGCAAATCAATCAAAGCATCACAATGTGCGATTACATTTTCAAATAACGAACTAGCGATACGAGCTGCCGCACTGCCGTTCGGATTACCGGGAAAGTAGCGATTAAGATCGCGACGATCTGGTAGATAACGCGAACCGCGACGGAAACCTTGCACGTTTACGATTGGAACGCCGATCAGCGCGCCGGACAAACGATCTGGCGAGATGTCATGCATGACGCGGCGAACCATTTCTATACCGTTTAGCTCGTCGCCATGGACCGCCGCGGTCAGGCACAGCGTGGGACCAGGTTCCGAACCGTTTACCACGAGCACCGGCGTCGATACCGGCACACCCTCAAACAACTCGGTGGCCGCCCAGTTGAGCCGTGCCGAATATCCCGGTGCGACTTCGACGCCGAGCAAACTCAGCGGCTTGGCTTTACCTGCTGCCGTTGTCACGGCGTCGGCGAGCGGTACATCAGGTTCGGTGGGTGGCGCGGGTTCGACGAATTGCTCGGCGACGGCAGTCACTTCGCTGGAACGAGAATCGAGGTCCTCGGTCGTATCGTTAAGCAGATCGGCGCCACTATCGGATGGATCGACGGCTACTTCGCCCGCTAATAACGAGCTTGCCGCGAGAAGCGACATCAATGCGCCGAGCCGGAATGTGAGGCGGATAGTCAGTTTCATGGCTGCAATTCAGGTAAGGCCGCGGTGTTCCGATTTGCCGCCGCGGGTAAAGCTTATTAGCATCACCCACAGTACGTTAAAACGCCGTCTTTTTCTGTGAACTAATCAATAATTTACGATTGAAACCTAGACTTGACTAAATGACAAGTAAATTGCCTAATTTTTTGCTTTTTCTAAGCATTTTCAGCCTGTCTGTGGCGCTAGCAGAGACTTTTCCGCAGCCCCCAGAGCTTAAGCCGGACATCGATTTCTGGGTGTCGATCTTTACGCGCTACGACAGCAACGAGGGCGTTTTACACGACAATCGGAACCTCGGTGTCGTGTACGAGCGACTGGATATGCCCAGTACGTTGTCCAGAAAAGCGCGCCAACGCGGGATAACGGAGCACAGAAAAGCGCTGCAGGCGGTCCTGCGTGTGCTCGCAAGCGGCAAGCGCGACGAGCTAAGTGCCGAAGAAGCCCGACTACTGGCGCTGTGGCCGCCGGACGTCAGCAACGCAACACTAAAAGCCGCTGTGAATCGAATTCGCTACCAGCAGGGTTTGTCGGATCGCTTTCGACAAGGCCTGGCCCGTTCCGGGCGCTGGCGCACGTTCATCGAAACCGAATTTTCAGCATTAGGCGTGCCAGTCGAACTTGCCGCGTTGCCGCACGTCGAGTCTTCTTACAATCCTGCTGCGCGCTCACATGTCGGTGCATCTGGCATCTGGCAATTTACGCGCAGCACGGGGCGTCGTTACATGCGCGTCGATCATGTGCTCGACGAACGCAATGACCCGTACGAAGCTACGCGCGGCGCCGGCAGGTTACTCGCCTACAATCATTCAATCACCGGAAACTGGCCGATGGCGATTACCGCGTACAATCACGGACTCGCCGGAGTGCGTCGGGCGATGCGCAAATACGGCGACACGGCATACGTTGATATTTTGCGCAAATACAACGGTCGTACATTTGGTTTTGCGTCACGTAACTTTTACGTTGCGTTTCTGGCGGCAATGACGGTCGACCAAAACGCGGAGACGTATTTTCCTGGTGTGACAACCGAGTCGGCGCTCAACTATGATCTGGCAGAGCTCGGCGGATACATACCGGCAAGCGACATTAGTCGTGCGCTTGGCATGACGCCGACGGAGCTAGCCAAACACAATCCGGCGCTGCAGCCGACCGTTTGGCAGGGCAGCAAGCTTCTGCCAAAGGGTTTTGGCGTACGCGTGCCGGCTCAATCGTTATCGAAACCGCTTGCCGAGCTACTGGCCGGATTGCCGAGCGATCTGTGGGCGTCAAAACAACTTCCCGACATGTTTCACACCGTTGTCAGGGGCGATACCTTGTCGCAAATCGCGGAAGCTTACGACACTCGTATTTCCACGCTCGTTGCCTTGAACAATCTTGGTAGTCGACACCGAATTCGCGCGGGCCAGCGCTTGCGTTTGCCTGCCGCCGGCCCGGCGCCAGCCGCTGCTGCACCCGTTACAGTCGCGGCCGCGATCGAGGTGCCGGTCGTTGCCAGCGTCACCGAAGCGGCGACCGAAAAAGCTGTGATTGAGGAGATTACGCCCGCGGCGATGGCAAGTGAGCCCGTGACGACGGTGGAAGCTCTGCGGACGGCGTTATTATCGGATCCCAGTGATTACAGCGTCACCAGTGACCTGACAATCGAAGTGCAGCCACTGGAGACGCTCGGTCATTACGCCGACTGGCTCGGGATTCGGACACAGCGGCTGCGAGACATCAACGGTCTGGCGTTTCGCACGCCGGTTGCCGTCGGCCAGCGCATTAAGCTTGAATTCCCCGAAGTCGATATGGGGACTTTCGAAAGTCGCCGAGTCGACTACCACCGCAACCAACAGGACCACTACTTTCGAGAACACGTGATCGCCGGTGCCAGCGAGCACGTTATCCGTCGCGGTGAATCGATCTGGATTCTGTCGTTGCGGGTATACAAAGTGCCGATCTGGTTGTTTCGGCAGTACAACCCAGAACTCGATCTGCACAACGTGCGCCCGGGCATGATTGTTCGTTTCCCGACACTCGTTGACAGCGATCGATCGTAATGAGCGCGTATAGCACGCTGTTGATCGTACGCTTGGCGCCGGTCGTGTTCGTCACTCTGGCGGCGGCGGCCTGGTTCAATGAGGTTCAAGAAGGCGGACCCTGGGTGGCGCGCAATCTGTTGCCACTCGGACTGCTGATCGTGCTGTCCTGGCTAAGTTTGCACCGCGGTGCCGGCAAGTGGACCGGTACGGACTGGCGCTTGCCGCTCGGTGTGCTCGGATTCGCAATCCCAGCCTTCGGGCTTAGCACGTATCTGCACTATGCTTACTCGGTGAACCTGAATGGCATGTTTGACCAGGGACCCGGCGAACTATTTCGCTTTCTGCCGGTGTATACGGTAGTCGCTGGTGGCATCGGATTCGCGATCGGCTGGATCGTCGGCCGCAACGTGGTGTGAACCAAGCCATTTTTCGGGCCGCTGAGATTTGCTAATCTTGGGCGGTCAAGATCCGATATTGGGCTCAGTTGATGAAGACCGGAAGATATTCGCTGTCACAATTTGCCGCCATAATGCTGCTGGCTGCCGTTGCCGTGCCAGGGCCGAATATCGCGGCCAGCGAGTTTCCGCAGGCCGATCTCGTCGTTGTCGAAAAGGCCAAACGCAAAATACACCTTTTTAGTGGCGGCGAGCCCTTTCGATCTTTTGATATCGCGTTGGGCATCCAGCCTATCGGTGACAAGCGACAGGAAGGTGACTTCAGGACGCCTGAGGGTCGCTACATTCTCGACCGTCGAAACGCGAACAGCGAGTTTTTCCTGTCAATCCATGTCTCCTATCCAAGTCACCAGGATCGCGCTGAGGCCCGTTCCCAAGGCGTCGCGCCCGGCGGTGCGATTATGATTCATGGTCGACCGAACGAGCCGACGCGATCACAGTTGTATTACGAAACTCAAGATTGGACGAATGGCTGCATTGCGGTGTCCAATTCCGACATGATCGATATCTGGCTGATGACCGGCGATTACACGCCGATTGAAATCCGCCCCTGACAATAAGAAGCACACCGTCAATGAATCTGAATTCCGGGGTCGAGTCCGTCGACACTGAGGTGTGGCCTGAGGGCAGCCTCGAAGTGCTGTCGCAGGTCGAAGTCGACCAGCTTCGATCAAGTGGCGAAGGCGGCCTGTATCCGTTGATTCGCCGCTGCATGCTGGCGGTGCTGAATTCTGGCAGTGACGTCGATGATGCTCGAACGGTGCTCGAGCGCTATCGCGATTTTGATGTCAGTTTCCTGCAAAAAGACCGTGGGCTGAAAGTGTCCCTGACCGGGGCTCCTGCACATGCGTTCGTCGATGGCAAGATGATTCGCGGTATCCGCGAACTGCTGTTTGCGGTGTTGCGCGACATCGTCTTCATGAGCAACGAGATCATCGGCGACCCCCGATTTGATCCTGACTCCGCCGAAGGCGTCACAAATGCGGTATTTCACATCGTTCGAAATGCGCGGCTGCTGATGGTGCCAGCCGACGTCAATTTGGTCGTTTGCTGGGGCGGGCATGCGATCGGCCGAACCGAGTACGATTACACCAAGCTCGTCGGCTACGAACTGGGCCTTCGCGGCATGAACGTCTGCACGGGTTGTGGCCCCGGTGCGATGAAGGGACCGATGAAAGGCGCGACGATTGGGCATGCGAAACAGCGCATACGCGGTGGTTCCTACATCGGTATTACCGAGCCGGGAATCATCGCGGCCGAGTCGCCCAATCCTATCGTCAATTCCCTGGTGATCATGCCGGACATGGAAAAGCGACTTGAAGCCTTTGTTCGGGTCGGACATGGGGTGGTCGTCTTCCCAGGCGGTGTCGGAACCGCGGAGGAAATTCTTTATCTTCTCGGCGTGTTGTTGCATCCGGACAATCGGGACATCCCGATGCCAATGATGATGACTGGTCCGGCGGCTGCGGAACCCTATTTTCGTCAAATCGATGAATTCGTTGCGGCGACGCTCGGAGATAAAGCGCGGAGCCGCTATTCGATTTTTATAGACGACCCGTCAGGTGTGGCGCGTGAAATGCATGCGTCACTCGAAAAAGTGCGGAATTTCCGCGAGCAGCGAGGCGATGCCTACTATTTTAACTGGCGGCTGAAAATTGACCAGGAATTCAAGCGACCGTTCAAAGCGACGCACGAATCAATGGCAGCTTTAGACATAAGCGGCAATTTGCCGACACATATTTTGGCAGCAAACCTGCGACGCGTTTTTTCGGGAATCGTATCGGGCAACGTCCGCGAAGACACGGCGGCGGAAATTGACAAGCACGGTCCATTCGAGATCAACGGTTCTGGTGACATCATGAAATTGCTAGACGGCTTACTGACCGCATTCGTTCAGCAAAAACGTATGAAGATCGCCAGTGCAGATTACATTCCATGCTACCGCATTAAGTAAAAAATGAGCTAATACATTGAAATAGATGAAAAAAATGCTGGCTGGCATTGTGATGCAGTTCCTGTGATTTCCTACGTCTAGAACTTAACATTTGCTCAAAGGATTGACCGAGACAGTTCAATGCCGGACAGCAAGAACGTCAAATGGGTCGACGACTACAAGGAAGATAGTTCGTCAGCCGCTAACTCAGATAATGCAGACAACGCTGTGGCACCGGTTCAGCCGGCTGCCAACGATGCGGATGGCTGGCAAAAGTATCGCCATTGGATATCGAAGGCACCGGCACCGCGAGGACGCCGTGTCGGTATCGATCCGTCGTTATATACGTGGAAGGGTTATCGAAACTGGACAGAGCAAGTCAAACGCAGTTGGTCCGGTAAGCAGGGTGACTCTGATTAGCTAATAAGATTCAATGCTGATTGTTATTAAGCGCGCCATTTATGGCGCGTTTTGCTTTTTGCGCAGCGTCGTTTGTAGCGACAAATTCATTTAACGAAATGTCGTCAATACCGCGCTCAAAACCGGTACTACGTCAGGTTTTTAGGGTTTTCCTCACGCCTCTAGCGACTTCCAAAGCAAGCTGTGATGCACCTCACGGAGGCATTATTGGGACGACACTATAGTTACATTTAGAGCTTGTTATTCGAATGGATTCACCAAGAACGGACATGTCAAGGAAGAGCACAGAAATCGAATCGCCCACGTCGTCGCTGAAGAACGAGTCGGCTCGTCAACGTTGGGAAATGTTCCACCGCGCAATCGCGCATGCCAAGCAGTCAAATGATGAGGCGCTGCGCGAACCCGAATGCCACGCCGGCGAAGGCAATAGCGGCGGACCGCTGCTATCGATTGTGCGATAGACGGGCCGATTGACCGAAATGGAACGCTTCGCGCAATACTGGGATGATTTCGACGACCTGATCGGCATGGTCGGTCTATGTACTGAGCGTATTCGTAGAATGGCATTGTTTGTCGTTGCTATCTTGCTATTCCTGGCCTTTGTCCTCGGTGTCATCCTGGTCGCTCTGATAGACCCACCGCTAGCGCTCGCTGTAGCCACGATTTTGGCCATCCAACTCACGTATCGCACTGTTACAGAGACACCGTCGCGGCACGCCGCCGCCTGACGGCACGCGCACCCCTGATTTCAATGATGGTGGGGCCTTGAAATAGGCGCCCGAGACACTATCGTGTCTTGTTCACGCTATATTCGGCATCGTGAGAATCACAGGAGAACACCGCGTGACTGACACCAGCGCTGCGGAAACGCACGGATTCCAGACCGAGGTACGTCAGCTCTTGCAGCTGATGATTCATTCGCTCTACAGCAATAAAGAGATTTTTCTGCGCGAGCTAATCTCGAATGCTTCCGACGCGGCCGACAAACTCCGATTCGAGGCGCTTGCTAAGCCCGATTTGCTTGGCGACGATCCCGAGCTCGGCATTCGCATCGAGATCAATAAAGAGGCTAATTCGATTGCCGTCATCGACAACGGCGTTGGCATGTCACGTGACGAGCTGATCGACAACCTTGGCACGATAGCCAAATCGGGAACAGCGGAGTTCCTGCAGACAATGACGGGCGACGATCAGAAAGACGCCCGCCTGATCGGCCAATTTGGCGTTGGATTTTATTCCGCCTTTATCGTTGCCGATAAAGTCACTGTCGAAACGCGTCGTGCGGGCGTCAAAGACACGGACGGTGTGCGTTGGGAGTCGGATGGGCAAGGCGAATTTACTATCGAGAAGATCGAACAGAGCGAACGCGGCACGCGGGTAACATTGCACTTGAAAAGCGAAGAATCGGAATTTGCGGATGCCTTCCGCGTCGAGACGTTAATTCGTAAGTATTCTGATCACATTGGCTTCCCGGTCACGCTGCAGGGCGCCGATGACGATGAGTCGAAAGTCGTCAATTCTGCGACGGCCCTATGGACTCGCCCGCGTTCGGAATTATCGGACGACGAATACAAGGAATTTTACAAGCACCTATCGCACGACTTCACAGACCCATTGTGCTGGAGCCACAATCGCGTCGAGGGCAAACGCGAATACACGAGTCTGCTGTACATTCCAACGAATCCGGCTTTCGACCTATGGAACCGCGAGGCGCCACGGGGGTTAAAGCTCTATGTTCAGCGCGTATTTATTATGGATGATGCGGAACAATTCCTGCCGCTATACCTGCGATTCGTTAAAGGCGTTGTCGACTCATCCGATCTACCGCTAAATATATCTCGAGAGCTGCTGCAGCAGAATCAGGATCTGCAGGCAATGCGAAGCGCGCTGACACGCCGCGTGCTCGATATGCTGCAAAAAATTGCGAGTAATCAGCCCGAAGATTACGAAAAGTTTTGGATGAGCTTCGGTAATGTCATGAAGGAAGGCCTGGTTGAGGATCACGCGAATAAGGACAAGCTTCATAAGTTGCTGCGCTTCTCGACGACGCACGACGCAGGCGGTGCGCAAAATCAATCGCTGGATGATTACATTGGGCGCGCAAAGGATGGCCAAGATAAAATCTATTACTTGCTTGCGGACAATACGGTAACGGCCGCCGCGAGTCCGCATCTCGAACAGCTGCGCGATAAGAATATCGAAGTGCTGCTGTTGACAGATCCAATCGATCCATGGGTGGTCGATCGTCTCGCCGAATATGACGGTAAGCAGCTTGTCGATGTCGCGCGAGAACAGCTTCAACTGCCCGACAGTGACGGCAAGATTACGCAGGATGCGATTAACGATGAGCACAAGCCGTTACTGAAGAAAGTGCGAACAGTCCTGAAAGGCCGGGTCGAATCAGTCAATGTCAGTCAGAGATTGGTCGACTCACCGGCCTGCGTGGTGTCGGCCGAGGACGAATTGAGTCCACAACTCAGACGTATGCTGGAGGCAAGTGGCCAGGCGGTCCCGGAAACGAAGCCGATACTCGAAATTAATGTCGATCATCCGCTTGTGACACGACTTTCAGCTGAAACGGACGACGGGCGTTTCAATGAACTTGCGAACATCGTATTGGATCATGCGTTGCTCGCAGAAGGCTCGCAGCTCGATAATCCGGCCGAATACGTGCGCCGGATGAATCATCTGCTGCTTGAAATGGGCTCCGCACAGTCAGCCGCCTGAGTGGCGATGGGAGAATACGATGTCCGAACATAAACCGAGCGATCAGGAGCTGCGCGACAAGCTCAGTGACGAGCAATATCAGGTAACGCAGAAAAAGGGCACGGAGCCTGCGTTCACCGGTCAGTACGTCGATCATAAGGCCGACGGCACGTACCAATGTGTCTGTTGCAACGCGCCGCTATTCTCGTCGGTTCAAAAATATGATTCTGGCTCGGGTTGGCCGAGCTTCTGGTTGCCACTCGCCGGCGATTCGGTGACTACTGTATCCGACACCACTCATGGCATGATTCGCCAGGAAGTCCTGTGCAGCAATTGTGGCGCCCATTTGGGCCATGTGTTCGAAGACGGGCCGCAGCCGACGGGACTTCGCTATTGCATCAATTCGGCGTCGCTGGGCTTTGATGACGCCGACTAACAATATTCTCAATTTTTTCAATCAAACGACAAAGGCTTCTGCTATGGGCATTCGTACGCTGGTGATGGTTTCTTTCGTATTTGCGCTGGTTTCCGGCTGCACTCAGGAAGCAGAACAATCAAATGACCCGATGGTCATGGAGGAATCCGGTTTGCAGATCAAGAAACTCAAAAATGGCTACGGAAAACCCGCCGAGGCCGGCGACTATGTGACGGTCCACTACACTGGTTGGCTGTTTGACGAAACCGCGCCAGACAAACGCGGTCAAAAATTCGATAGCTCGGTTGACCGCGGGGAAAAGTTTCAGTTTCCGCTCGGAGCTGGTCGCGTCATCCGCGGTTGGGATGAAGGCGTTGCCGGCATGCTGATAGGAGAGACTCGCGAGCTGACGATTCCGGCCGAATTGGCGTACGGCGATAGAAACATCGGCGCCATTCCAGCCGGTTCAACACTGGTGTTCGAAGTAGAATTGTTTGCGGCTGATGCGCCTGAGGGTGCCGAATAACGCCGAATTACTTACGGTCGCGCGTGTAACGCAAATTCGATCCGCCGATTGCGCGCACGCCCGTGCGCTGTGCTGTTATCGGCGATAGGCTCCGCCGAACCTCTTCCTTCGACCTGCAATCGGTCCAGCGTGATGCCGCCCTGCTGTAGATAGTCGGCGACGGCCTGCGCTCGCTGCAGGCTAAGCGCTCTATTAGAATCGACATTTCCCGACGTATCGCTATGGCCGCTGATGTGAATGGCACGATTACCGCAGTCCCGCGCAAAGTTGATCATGCGATCCAGCGCAGCGTATGAAGATGTTTTCAGCTCGCTGCCGGACAGTTGGAATTGAATTTGATCATCGCTAATAGCGGTGAATATCTTGTGACACAGTGCATCTACGCTCAGCGATTCGTCGATAACGAATACGTCAACAACGAGTTCAACATTCGCCGGCAGATGCTTACGAAACTTGCTTAGCGCGGCTGGCCAGTCGCCATGAACCGTAGCGACCCCCCGCACATCGATAGACGAAGCCGTTAGCGTTGCGATTCCCGACCGCATTGTCTTGACCAAAGATACGATGTCGTTATGCAGTGAGGCAGGTGTGTCACCATCGACGCTAATCAATCCTCCCCGCAGCGAGACAGAAAAGGCCGGCCCGAGTGTGCTAAACGAGTTCGACGTCGCAGATACGGGCGGCGTATTGCGGATCGGAGTCGCGAACAGAAAACCTACGGCAACGAGCAGGAATACGCAAAAGACCTTGAGCCAGTGAAGCATTGGAGTTGTCCGCAGTCAGGAATAATCGCTAGCCATCTGGTCGCGGAGCTCCCGTGCCTGCCCGATCCAGTCTTCACGATAAATGCGAGAGCGAAAGCCTTTAAGTCGACTCGCGACCCTGTCGATGTCGTATTCGCTCATCTCTGCAATCTGATTCAAGTGGAAGATACCGAGTTCGTTCAGGGTCTTTTCTATCGCGGGTCCAATGCCCTTGATGACCTTAAGGTCGTCACGCAAACGGTCGACCGGAGCGTCATTGATATGGGCCTCCCTGCTGAGAGTGTCGTTAGATGCGTCCAAGTTATCGGATAACGACTGCGAGTCGACAGACTCAACGCGCGTTTGGTCCGAACCAAGTACTGACTCGAGGGAGCTAATTTGCTCGCGTGCAGCGGCCAAGTCCTGTTTCAGTTGGTCGACATCGGAATTACGCTCACGAAAGCGCTCGATCAGAGGCGGTAAGCGCTGGTGCCAACTCTCCAGTTCACGGCTGAGCTTGAAAATTTTGTCGTCTTTCTTGGCGAGGGCGGCATTCACCGAATCACGATTCGACGACATGCTCCGCATATCGATTTCGAGTTGCTCGCGTTCCGTAACGACGGTTTGAAGTCTAATATTGACGGCTTTCAACTCACGTTGCAGCTCATCGCGTCGCTCGAGCGCTTCCTTTAGCGCCGTCGACAATTCTCGACTCCGATTGGTTGCATCTTTACTCGACGCTGTGAACTGACTGACCTGTTCCATCAGGCCTTTGTTTTGGTCGACGAGCCGTCTGTGTTCGATTCGTTGGGCTTCGATTTGCTCTTGCCATCCCGCGTGTACGACAGTTTTTTCCTTCGCGCTGCGGTTACTACGAATCATCCAGCCGGCTACCGCGGCAACGAACGCTGTTAATGCAATGATTCCAACTTGGATGGCTGTCATTTCCGGCATGCGCTAGCTCATTTCACGACTGATCAGGAAGCGAGTCTCAATTTATCCATCTCGCTGATGACTTCGCGGATCTGTTGCACGGCCCAATCGACCTCAGCCTTACTGATAACAAGTGGCGGAGCTAGCCGTACGACCGTCTGATGGGTCTCTTTGCTCAATAAGCCTCGATCCATCAGTGCCTCGCAGACCGCGCGGGCACTGCCCAGCGCTCGATCAATTTCAATACCAATAAACAGACCGCGACCGCGAACTTCTTTAATTAGTGGGCTGGTGATTTTGCCGATTTGCGCAAGTAGATAGTCACCCATTGATGCACTGGCCTCGACGAGGCCATCATCGATAAGAATATTCAGCGCCTCTAGGCCAACCGCGGCGGCTAAAGGATTGCCGCCAAATGTGCTGCCGTGATCGCCGGGCGTGAATACGTCCATTACGTCACGACGCGAAAGAAACATCGACACAGGCAGAATACCGCCGCCAAGGGCCTTGCCAAGAATCAAACCATCAGGGACGACCTGCTCATGCTCGCAGGCAAGGAATTTGCCGGTGCGGCCGAGGCCAGTCTGAATCTCGTCCGCGATGAGCAGAACATTGTGTTTGCGACAAAGCGTTGCCGCGGCTTTCAGGTATCCATCAGGCGGCATGACGATGCCAGCCTCACCCTGGATTGGTTCGACAAAGAACGCGGCCGTATTGTCGTTGATGGCCGCGTCGAGTGCGTCGATATTGCCATATTCAACGAGCTTGAAACCGGGCGGAAACGGACCGAATCCCGACTGGTACTGCGGCTCATCAGACATCGCGACAATGGCAATCGTGCGACCGTGAAAGTTGCCCGTGCAGGCGATAATCTCGGCCTGGTCCTTATCGACGCCCTTCACCGTGTATGCCCACTTGCGGGCGGCTTTAATCGCGGTCTCGACGGCTTCGGCGCCGGTGTTCATCGGCAAGGCCATATCCTGGCCGGTCAGCTCACAGGCACGCTCGAGGAACGGTCCGAGCTTGTCAGTGTGAAAAGCGCGCGAAACGATACTGAGTTCGGCGACTTGCCGCTGGACCAAGGCAACGAGTCGCGGTAGCGCATGGCCGTGGCTTACCGCGGAGTACGCGCTCATCATGTCGAGGTATTTCTTGCCGTTTTCATCCCAGACGAAGACGCCTTCGCCACGAGTCAGGACCACCGGCAGCGGGTGATAGTTTTGTGCGCAGAAACGCGCTTCCAGTTCAATTCGGCTGCTCATCGTAATTACCTGGCGCGACGGTCGCTGGCCTTGCCGCGCACATCAAAAGCTCTATAAGATCAAAATTTTACAGCAATTAACGGCGTGCGGGCCAGCCGCGCGAAAGATCATGCCGAAACCGCCGAGCGCTGAAAAACTGTTCCTCAACGGCCCTGCCGGCAAGCTGGAGGCCGTTCTTCAAAGTATGGCAGACTCGGCCCCGACCGGCGCGGCGGTTGTGCTGCATCCGCACCCGCAGCATGGCGGTACGATGCACAACAAGGTCGCACACACGCTCGCTCGTACCTTTGTGCGCTTGGGGTTCGCGACGCTGCGCTTCAACTTTCGCGGCACAGAAGCCAGTCAGGGTGAATACGATGACGGCAACGGTGAGTTGGACGATGCACTAGCGGCGATTGCATGGATGCGCGATAGATATCCCACCGCACCATTTTGGCTTGCCGGATTTTCCTTCGGTGCAGCGATCGCTGTGCGTGCTGCCGTCGAGACTGATGTTGACGGCCTCGTCAGTGTTGCCCCAGCCATCTATCGATTTGCAACGGGGCTCAAGACGCAACCGGAGTGTCCGTGGCTGGTCCTGCAGGGCGACGAAGATGAACTTATCGATGTTGACCAGACTGTAGCGTGGGTCAATGGCCTTGAGCCCGGTCCAGAGCTGCGCGTGGTGTCTGGCGCCGAACATTTTTTTCACGGCAGACTACTCGATCTGCGCGAAGCTGTGAGTGAATTCGTATCTCGTCACACATAAAAAAGCCGGGGCGAGCCCCGGCTTTTAGGTTTTTATCCTATTCAGGATTAGACCATGTCTTTGAGGCCCTTAAGGGCCGCTACCTTAACAACCTTTGTCGCCGGCTTGGCCTTGAACATCATCTCTTCGCCGGTAAATGGATTGACGCCCATGCGAGCTTTCCTTGCGGGTTTTTTCACGACACGCAATTTAAGGAGGCCGGGAATTGAGAACATGCCGACCGCATTGCGACCGCCAAGGCTCTTTTTGATCTGACCATTGAGTGATTCAAAAACGGCCGCGACGTCTTTGCGGGTCAAGCCCGTGTCATCGACGATCTTTGCATAGATTTCCGATTTGGTCGGTGGCTTGTTGGTATTTGCTGCCATGAAAAACTGTCTCCAATTAATAACAAACAAGTAGATACGAAAAAGGGGGTTTTGAGCCCGCGTCAAAAGCAGCGCGACGATAGCACAACTCTCCCGGCGGAAAAACCGGAAAACAGCTTAAATACAGGGTTTTTTTCGAATTTGGCGCTAGTCGGAGTAAAATTCACGCCGGAAACGAACCTGCGACGGCTGATCGACGCCTTCGGGCTTCACCGAAATATCGAAGCTCAGCATCTCGCGATTGACGACAGCCGTCACCCCAATGTAATAAATCGCGGCCGGGTCACCGGGTTCGTCGATACGCCGAAGCGAGACGTTTTTCAACTGCCCGGTCAGATTGACCGTCTTCACGGTGACGTCGCCAGGAATCGACACGTTGTCTGACTTACGAATAATTGAGACAGTTAGCATTGCGCGGTTTTTGCTGCGAACAAAATTATAGGCAGTAGCAACTTCCGGCGGCAGGTGATCGGTGGTTTGTGCGCTGAAATGCACGACGTGATCACCAATGTCGGCAGAAGTCGAGCCCGCCGGTTGCGCTTCGGGCACGACGGCATTGTTTCCGGGGCCGCCGCATGCGGAAGCCAGTCCAAGTATTGATAATGTGATCAGTGTTTTCTTAATGATCATAGATTTCGTTCTCCGATCTGAGCGCCGTCCCGGTACGCCGCAAAATGCCTGCGCCTATTTGCATTGCCGCCTCTATTTACTATAGCACTCAAAGCGGTAACTGTTTGAGTCCGCTCATTAAGATTGCAGCGGCCGATAGCAGAATAATCGCGAACACGGGTGAGATATCGAGTCCGCCAATCGGCGGAATGACACGCCGAAATGGGCGCAGCACCGGCTCAGTGATTGCATTGATAATCGCGATCGCCGGGTTATAGCTGCCTGCACCGCCGAGCCAACTCAATATGATCCGAATGATGATCGCAAATACGAACAGGCGCAGCGTCAGAATGACCAGGCTAACCGCAGCCGTAATCGCGATCGGCAGTATCGACGGTGGCTGTCGCCAGATAAGCACGATGATCAGGATAGTCAGGTACTGGATCCCATAAGCAACGACCACGGTGGCCGTGTCTATTTTGCCGATAGGTGGCAAAATTCGACGTACCGGAATCACCAGTGGCGACGTCAGGCGCAGGATCGCCTGTGACACTGGGTTGTTGAAGTTGATGCCCATCCATGGCAGCAGCAGGCGCAGCAGCAAAACAAGCAAGTAAAGCTGTGCGACCGAGTTAATGACAAATACGATCGCGCTGGTTGCGCTGGTCCCCATTTCCCGATCTCGACTATGTCTGATTATTGTGTGCGGCGTCGGCGAGTACGACGGCCCGGTCCCTCGCCGCGAATATCGCCTCTGCAAAGATAGCACGAACGTTTGCAGCTTCGAGACTGTCGAGTGCGGCGGCGGTCGTGCCTCCGGGCGAGCGTACCCGCGCTATCAGATCGTCAATGGCGGCGTCGCCATGTGCGGCCAGCGCCGCCGCGCCCGTGGCAGTTTCAATGGCCAACGTGCGTGCGGCGACAGCATCAATGCCGAATTCAACGGCAGTTTTTGCGAGCACATCGATCAGCAAAAAGAAGTATGCCGGACCGCTGCCGGACACGGCCGTCACTGCGTCAATGTCAGCTTCGCTGTTGACATCAACAACTGCGCCAACCGCAGAAATAATATCTGCCGCGCGTTCGCGTTCCATTTTGCTGGTACGGTCGTTGGCGTACAGGCCCGATACACCAAGCCGCAGCAACGCCGGTTGGTTCGGCATTATTCGTACGACAGACAGTCCGCCGCCAAGCCAGTTGTCTATGTCTCTACTGCGTACACCCGCTGCGATCGAGATTATCAAAGGCTTTGACAACTGAATCGTCTCTGACAAGTCGCGGCAAACTTCCGCCAGAACCTGCGGTTTTACGGCCAATACAATACAGTCGGCGCCGGTTGCAATATGTTTGTTGCTCGCACTGATCGTTGCGCCAGGTAGTGACGACGTTAGCGTTTTTCTCGCATCGGCGTTTGGCTCGGAGATCAGCAGCTCAGCGGCTTCGAAGCCGCCCTCGACCATGCCGCCGGCAATTGCACGGGTCATATTGCCGCCGCCAATGAATGCGATTTTCCGATTCGTCATATTTGCAAGCTCACGTAAAGGATTGATGTTTCCGGGCTTGAATTCCAAGGCTCAGATTCTAGCGCCGAACACTGCAGTGCCAATGCGCACGATCGTTGCACCTTCAAAAATAGCGGCGCGAAAGTCAGCGCTCATCCCCATAGAGAGCGTATCGAGCTCGATACCGCTGCTTGACAGGGATTCTGCCAGTTTGTAGAGCTTTGCGAACGGTTTTCGTTGTTCTTCGAAAGAACTCCGAATTGCCGGCAGGCACATCAAGCCGCGTAGTGACAGGTTGGGTAATTCGCTAACAGCGGCGGCAAGCTCAGGTAGTGCGTTCGGGCTGACGCCGGACTTGGCTTCCTCGGCATCAATATTGACCTCTAGGCAGACATTGAGGGGCGAATGCTCGGCCGGTCGCTGGCGGCTCAGCCGCTCCGCAATCTTCAGTCGGTCGATACTGTGAACCCAGTCAAAGTGCTCGGCGACGGCACGTGTTTTATTGGTCTGCAGATGGCCAATGAAGTGCCAGGTAAGGTCCTCGGTAAGCGTCTTGTTGATCTTCGTGAGGCCTTCCTGCACCTGGTTTTCGCCAAAATCGCGCTGACCACAACTGGCCGCCGCCAAGACCTTTTCGAGCGGCTGTTTTTTACTGACAGCGAGCAATTTGACGGACGCCGGGTCACGTTCAGCCTGAATGGCTGAATTGGCCAGCAAATCTCGGATTTTTCGCAAGTTTTCCGTGACTCTAATCACGTTTTACTCCGGGTGCTTCGCTATACTAGGCTTCGAATTGGTCCGGGTTATGGTAAGTCCGGGACGCTATTTTCGAGCCAGAAAGAGGGAGAAATATGGCCGTCGACGTTGCTCAGCTATTGTCGTTCACGGTAAAAAACAACGCCTCCGACCTGCACCTGTCCGGTGGGGTGCCGCCGATGATTCGTGTTGATGGTGACATCAAGCGCGTCAACATGCCGTCGCTGACCCACAAGGACGTCAATAGCATGGTGTACGACATCATGAATGACAAGCAGCGCAAGGATTATGAGGAGTTCCTGGAGACTGACTTTTCATTCGAGATTCCGAAGCTAGCTCGCTTTCGAGTCAATGCCTTTAACCAGAATCGCGGCTCGGCTGCGGTGTTTCGTACGATTCCCTCTGAAATTCTGACGCTAGAAGATCTAGGTGCGCCACCGATTTTCAAGGATGTGTCGATGCACCCAAGGGGGATAGTGCTCGTAACGGGACCAACAGGATCCGGTAAATCCACGACCCTCGCGGCGATGGTTGACTACATCAACGAAAATAAGCCGGACCACATTTTGACCATCGAGGATCCGATCGAATTCGTTCACGAATCGAAGAAGTCTCTGATCAATCAGCGCGAGGTACATCGCGACACACTCGGCTTTAACGAAGCGCTGCGTTCGGCGCTGCGTGAAGATCCGGATGTAATCCTGGTTGGTGAGTTGCGTGACCTCGAAACCATTCGGCTGGCGCTAACCGCCGCGGAGACAGGTCATCTTGTATTCGGTACGCTGCATACGAGCTCGGCCGCAAAAACGATCGACCGCGTCGTCGACGTATTTCCAGCCGCAGAAAAAGAGATGGTCCGGGCGATGTTGTCGGAGTCGCTACGCGCCGTCATTTCGCAAACGCTGCTGAAGAAAGTTGGCGGTGGTCGAATTGCCGCTCATGAGATTATGATCGGTACCCCGGCGATTCGAAACTTGATTCGCGAAGGCAAGATTGCACAAATGTACTCGGCGATTCAGACGGGACAGGGATCCGGAATGCACACGCTCGATCAGAATCTGGCCGAATTGATGTCAAAGGGCCTGATTAACAAGGAAGAAGCGCGCTTTAGGGCGGCCAACAAGGAAAATTTCTAGGGACGGGCTGAGGCCGTTCCGGAATAGGAGACAGGAAACATGGAACGCGAGCAAGCGGTACGACTGACGCAAAACCTGCTCAAGAAGATGGTCGAACGAAACGGTTCGGACCTGTTCATTACTTGTGGATTTCCACCGGCGATCAAAGTCGACGGAACAATTCACAAAGCAACAGAGACGCCGCTGTCAAATGAACAGGCGACGATCATGGTGCGCGCCATCATGAATGACAAGCAGATCAAAGAGTTCGATGCGACCAAGGAATGTAACTTCGCAATCGCGCCACAGGGCATCGGCCGTTTTCGCGTTAGCGCCTTCATCCAGCAGGGCAACGTCGGCGCCGTACTGCGCACGATTACGACGGAGATTCCAACCCTCGAAGAACTGGAATTGCCACCAATTTTGAAAGACGTCGTCATGAATAAGCGTGGCCTCGTCATCGTAGTTGGAGGTACAGGTTCCGGTAAGTCAACGACGCTCGCGGCGATGATCGGTCATCGCAATGAAAATTCACGCGGCCACATTATTTCGATTGAAGATCCTATCGAATACGTTCACCCTCACTTAGGCTGCGTCATTACGCAACGAGAGGTCGGTATCGATACAGATTCCTGGCATGCGGCCCTAAAGAACACGCTTCGACAAGCGCCAGATGTAATCCTTATTGGTGAGATTCGCGACAAGGAAACGATGGGATACGGAATTCAGTTTGCAGAAACGGGCCATCTTTGCCTCGCGACGCTGCACGCGAACAGCGCCAACCAGGCACTCGATCGAATCATTAACTTTTTCCCGGAAGAACGCCGCCAGCAGCTGCTGATGGATTTGTCGCTAAATACCAAGGCCTTCGTTTCGCAGCGTCTCGTGCCTCGCGAAGGTGGCATCGGCCGAATAGCGGCAATGGAAATTATGCTCAATACGCCGCTCATTCAAGATCTTATTTTTAAAGGCGAGGTTGGACAGATTAAGGAGATCATGTCGAAATCGACGCGCCTTGGTATGCAGACCTTCGATCAGGCATTGTTCGATCTTTACGAGTCGGCCACTATTTCCTACGAAGAAGCGATGCGCAATGCCGATTCGAAAAACGAGCTACGACTGCGCGTCAAACTTGAGAGTAAGCGCGATTCGTCGATCGCAGACCAGCACGCCGAAAGCCTTCACATTATGGAAGAGGAATCGGCTCAGACGTTCTGAGCCGCTGACAGAGCAAGGGAAGCACTGGATCGATGAACGTCAAGCCGCTGTTCAAATTGATGGTCGAAAAAAAGGCTTCCGACCTTTTTTTCGCACCCTATGCGCCGGCTAAGATCAAGATAGAAGGCAAAATCATGCCGGTCAACAAGCTCGAAATGACGCCGAAAATGGTCAAGCAGGCGGCAATCGAATTGATGACCGAAGAGCAGCTCGAGGCCTTTCATCGAGAGCTCGAAATCGACTTCGCGATCACCGAAGCAGGCCTTGGCCGCTTTCGTGTCAATGTTTTTCATCAACGTGGCAATGTCGGCATGGTCTTGCGCTATATCACCAGCGACCTGCCGACACTTGCTGAGCTGGGCATGCCCGAGCAGATTAAAGACCTCACAATGCTGCGCCGCGGCCTAATCCTCATGGTGGGTGCAACGGGTGCCGGCAAGTCAACGACACTTGCGGCGATGATTAATTATCGCAATGAGAAAACGTCGTCGCACATTATTACAATCGAAGATCCGATCGAGTTTCTGCACCCGAATAAGCAATCGATCGTTAATCAGCGAGAAGTCGGCCTCGACACGAAATCCTACGCCCGTGCATTAAAGAGCGCGATGCGAGCCGCTCCTGACGTTATTCAGATTGGTGAGATTCGTGACCGCGAATCGATGCAATCGGCGCTCGATATGGCTGGTACGGGCCACCTGGTTCTTGCGACCTTGCACTCCAATAACGCGCCGGAAACCCTCGATCGCATCATCAATCTGTTCCCGCAGGATCAGCATGCGCAAGTGTTTATGGATCTTGGACATTATCTGCGTGCGATTTTGTCCCAGCGGCTAGTCAGGAGTCGAAACGGGAAGCGTGTCGCTGCTGTCGAGCTGATGCTCAATACGCCGCATATCAAGGACTTGATGATTAAAGGCGATATTTCGGCGGTGAAGGAAGCGCACAAGGAGTCGGGCGAGCAGGGCATGCAGAACTACGATGATGCGCTGTTGAATCTCTACAAGGCTGGCACGATAACGCTCGATGAGGCGATGTCACATGCGGATTCCCGCTCGAACCTTGAGGCGAAGATCAACTTCGGCGGATAGGAATCACAGAGTAGCAAAATACTTATTCGCCTACCGCCTGAAACTGATACATCGCCTCGACGATGGGTGATAATGGTTCGCCATAGCGGCCGAACCAATTGTGATAGACGCGCCGGATTCTCGCGCTACGATAAAGTGACGCAAGCGCCTTATCGGCGATCAGACGGAATTTGGTGTCGCCACGTGGAATCATCATCGCATATGGTTCGAACGATAACGCGCTACGAGTCAGGGCATACTGGTTCTTCGCGTTTTCGTTTCTGAATACGTGCCCGATCAGCATCGCGCGGTCCGTGGCAAAACCAGTGACCTTACGGGAATTCAGCACTTCCATGCCTTCGTCATGCGATTCAACTAACTGCAAATCGACATCGAACTCATTGACTTCAATTACACGCCGCATCACGTCTTCGGTCGTCGTACCCGGTACGACGGCAATTTTCGCGCCAGCAAGATCGTCAACATTGTCGATCGGGCTCGACTTGCGTGATAACACGGCGCTGCCGGTGATAAACGTCATCAAGGTGAAATCAACACGCTGCCGGCGTGACAGAGTTACCGTCGTTGCACCGCACTCGATGTCAATATCACCATTTTCAACCGCACTAAGGCGATCTTCCATGGCAATCAATGGCGTAAATGTAATATCGATAGATTCGAGACCCAAATCGTCGCGGATTGTCGACGCTATATGTCGACAAAGATCGATGGAATAACCGACGACGTTGCCTTTGCTGTCGTGAAACGATAACGGTGGCGCATCAGGGACATAGCCAATTCGAAACTCTCCAGTCTCTGCGACGCGTTTCAGCGTGTCGATGGGATTTTCGGCGTTCGCGGAAGCAAACATCAAGATTAGCGAAACGGCAATTAGTGCGCGCATTAATAGTCTCCAAATCGAATCTGATTTACGTTTTCAGTCTTGCAGTTCAACGCGCATTTGTCTAGTCGCCAACAGCGACGATGTTGTCGTTGCGCATTTGCCGACCATCACCAGACGACTGTTGCTGCATCAAAAACCGGTCCGTCGACGCAGACGCGTTTCATGGCCGGGCCTTCAGGCGTTTCGATCAGCACCGTGCAGCCGGCGCAGCCGCCGACCGCGCAAGCCATAAACTCCTCTAGTGAGACTTCGCATGGGATGTTGTATTGGCTGGCGAGTGCGGCGATTGCTTTTAGCATCGGTGTCGGCCCGCACGCGAAGACCTTCGTCTTTTCAAGGGATGCCGTGTTTTGTGCGCTCAAGAATTTGTCGGCGAGGTCGGTGACGTAGCCATCGAAACAACCAGAATACCCCTCTAAACTGGTAAGCCGCGTCGGAATTCCCCAGCTTTCCAAGAGCGGCATTGTGCTGGAAATTGCATCACTGACGCCGTCGATCTCGAGTCTTGATGTGATGAGATCAAACGGGAATGGAATCTCTGATCCAAGCATAGCAAGCGGTCGAAAGTGATCGTTGCGTCGTAGCGCGTCGGCGAGAAACACGATCGGTGGAATTCCGACGCCGCCGCCGATTAACAACGCATTGGGTCGCTCAGTATCCGGCTGAAACGGTATGCCGATGGGGCCGAGCACGCTGACCCGGTCGCCGGTTTTTTTTTGCGACAACAGGCGTAATCCGTCGCCAACAGTCTTATAGAGAATTTCGAACCAGTCATCTTGTGCGCGCATGATCGACAGCGGCCGCCTCATCGGCAGAGACTCGTCGCAAGTTATGTGCGCAAAACTGCCAGCGCTGGCCGCCGCGGCACAGCGCGGCGCGCGAATGCGTTGAATAAACTGCTCGCCGGCAAATGCCTCGTGACGGATGATCTCGCCGTCTTCGACAAAGATCGTGCCGCGGTTCTTTTGGGCGGATTCCTGGGCGGCGCTAATCAACGAGCGTCCATTGACGCGGCGACGCGCACTAGTATGGCCATACGCACTGCGACGCCGTTCGTAACTTGTTGCGTAATGACGGATTGTGCACCATCCGCGAGCGCGCTCTCGATCTCAATGCCTCGGTTCATTGGACCTGGGTGCATAACGATTGCATCTGGTTTCGCAAGCCGCATACGTTCGTTGCTGATTCCAAAGCTGGCAAAGTATTCATCGATATTCGGAATGCCGTCGAGGTTGCCAATGCGCTCGCGCTGAATCCTAAGCGCCATCACCACATCGGCATCACGAATACCCTCATCAAGGTTGTCGACAATGGTCGCGAAGGAAAGCTCTGGATCGTCCGGAGCCATAGCCGGCGGCGATACCAGCCGCAATTCGCCAACCCCAAGCGTGCGCAGCCCGTACGCCGCTGAACGCGCGACACGCGAATGCTGAATGTCGCCAACAATGGCGACGGTAAGGTTTTCAAAACCGCCTTTTCGTTGACGGATGGTTAGCAGATCCAGTAGTCCTTGGGTTGGATGCGAAGCGTCCGACTCGCCGGCGTTTAGAATGCTGACAAAATCTTTCACGTTTCTCGCAATGTAGGCGGGTACGCCGGTGCTGGCGTCGCGTACCACCATGATGTCAACTGCCATCGCCTCGAGCGTATAAATCGTGTCGAGAATGCTCTCGCCCTTCTTGCGCGACAAGGTGTTGACATCAAGATTTAAAACGTCTGCTCCGAGGCGCTTGCCGGCAAGATCGAACGATGCGCGGGTTCGGGTGCTTGGCTCGAAAAACAGATTGGCCACTGTGCGGCCGGCGAGCGCATTACTGCGTACTGGGAGCATGCCCTCCGGACTCAGATACTGCTCGGCATCGTCCAGCAATTCGAGCAGCAGGCTTTTGTCGAGACCCTTGAGTGTCAACAGGTGTCTGAGCGAACCGTCCGGATTTAGCTGCAGGTTCGCTTCGTCGTTTGATTGGCTATCGCTGGATTGCATGGCTGCGCAATTCTACGGAGAACGATGGACGCGGGCCAGCGAATAGTATTGCACGGCGACGGGTCGGACCCTCTTCATCGGAAGTAAAGCGCAGCGTAGCGAGCCATGACGATGAAGAGGGTCCGATCCGCCGCCTACCCGCGCCGCCTTCTATTCAGATGGGTGAATCTCCCGCACGACGGGCTCCGACCGGTGTCTTGCGAGATACCGTTCTGCAATCAATACTGCGGCCGCCACGTCGATATCTTCTTTTCGGATTCGGCCGCGGCTGCCGCTTTGACGGGCAAGTCTCAGTGCCTCTTCGGCTTCCAGCGACGTGTAGCGTTCGTCAACAGTGGTGACGGCAATTTTGTAACGTCTGAGCTCGTCGATAAATGCATGGATCGGCTTTTCCATGTCACCCGGTCTGCCGTCAACGTGGAATGGCATACCGACGACGAGCTTGTCCGGTCGCCACTCCTTTAACAGCGCGGCGATACGATCATGATCGGGACCTGAGGAGCCATTGCTAACGACGCCCAGCGGGCTGGCGGAGCCAGTAACGGTTTGGCCGACCGCAACGCCGATACGTCGTAGGCCGAAATCGAATGCGATGATGGTCGCTACCGGTGTTTCGGCCGTCTTGGGCTTAGGCATGTCCTGCATCAGGAGACATGCGGCTGATATCCACTCCCATCAACTGCGCCGCCGCCGACCAGCGATCGGCGAACGGGTGGTCGAATACGATGTCGGCCGAGGTCGGAACGTTGAGCCAGGAATTCGCCAGCATTTCTTCCTCGAGCTGGCCGGGTTCCCAGCCCGCATAGCCCAAAGCGACCAATGACTTGGCCGGGCCGCCGCCTTTTGCCATTGCATCGATGACATCGCGCGACAAAGTCAGATTTATCTCCCCCGACACGGCAAGGGAGTGTTCATATGAATGCGTCGAATCGTGCAGCACGAAGCCACGCTCCGGCCCAACGGGCCCACCCATCAACACCGGGTTTTCGGAAGTCAACGGATCGGCACCATCGAGGTCGAGCTGCTCGAAAAGACCGCCAAGCTTCAGCGTCAAAGGGCGGTTGATGACGATTCCGAGGGCGCCGTCGTCGTTGTGTTCGCAGATCAGCGTCACCGTGCTGTTGAAGTTTGGGTCTTCCATGCCCGGCATTGCGATCAGCAGTTGATTGGCCAGCGTTTTGGTAGCTTCCATACGCACAGTATCCGCCCTCGGCCAGACCGGTACAACCGTGAAACTCAGGTATCGAACTAGTTGACGCTGGCCGTCTTGGTTACAACGTCTTCGACAAACAACCACTTGTAGGCAAATCGCAGTGAATCGTAATCGCCGCGAATTTCGACCGGAAACGGATCGAACGGAGAGGCTCGGCGCAAAATGTCGAGTGCGGCCTGATCTAATACGGCTGAGCCCGATGATTTTCGAATAATGACCTCGGCGAGTTCGCCGGAGGAATTGATACTGACCTCCAGCGTCGGGCTGCCAGTTAGGCCGTCGAGACTGCCGAGCTCAGGGAAATAATCATCACCGACAGCCTCGATGCGTCGCTTCCAGTTGTCGAGATATAAGGCGACGTTTGACTCCTCGGTATCGGCACTGATAACAAGCTGGCGCGGATCGTCGTCGTGTATTAGGAGTGTGGCGCGCTCTTCTTGAGGAAGCGGCAGGCTCGTGTCGCTGCCTTTTTCGAGCGCAAGCGCAATGCGTTCGTCAGGTTGCGGTTCGCTGCGCGGGTCGTCCTGAACTTCGAAATCCTGCTGACGCTGCGATGACAATAATTCGTCGGCAGCACGTTCATGAGTGGTGGAATCGGTAAAGCTGTTACCGTTCTCAGTACCCAAGTTGTCGATCGGCGCCGCACTGTCTTGCACCGAAGAGGGCCGCACTTGTTCGGTCGTATTGCCGCCGCCTTCCTGGCTGGCCTGCGCCAGATACTCGGCACGGTCGGGTCGATCAATGTGCTGATCGGCATCGGCGACGATCGTCACTTCTAATGAAATGGCTTCGGCAAATTCGTCTATTAACGCGGGATTAAATGCGATACCGATAATCAGGACGCCGTGAATCAATGCAGCGAGAAACAACATCGCCGGCAGTCGGTCCGGTGCCGGCCTGGCCACCAACCTAAGTTCGTCGAGCGGGTCCAAATTCTTTGCGATGTTTGCCATATCGGGGCTACCGAATGCTCGCGCGGACGCCAAAACACGCGCAAATCATCCGCCAATTCTGTTCTGTAAACAAGCGCTTATTGGCTCTACTAGCGTTCTTAACAGTGTAACCGTTCGCGCATGGCAGTAGTGAGACCTGTGTCACCGCTTGCAACGATTTTAAGTGTCAAATCGAACCCAAACGCCGTCATGAGAGCGGAATGCGCGTTATGCTAGCGTGCTCTCGATCGCATCGAACATCAGACCGGCGATATTCAAATCAAATCGGTGATCAAGTTCGCGGATGCCGGTCGGGCTAGTCACGTTGACCTCGGTGAGGTAGTCGCCGATAACGTCAATGCCGGCAAATAAGACGCCGCGGTCTTTGAGTACCGGCCCGACACGTTCGCATATATCGCGGTCCTTCGCGGAAAGATCCTGGCCTTTGCCCGTCGCGCCCATCACCAGATTGCCGCGATTATCGTCGCCCGACGGGATTCGGGCAAGCGCATAGGGCACAGGCTCACCGTCAATCAACAGAATACGTTTGTCGCCCAGTTTGATCTCCGGAATATATAGCTGCGCCATCGCAAAACGAGAGCCGCGCTCCGTCAGCGTTTCGAAAATCACATTCGCGTTGTTATCGCCTTTTTTGACCACGAAGATCGACGCGCCGCCCATGCCGTCCAGAGGCTTGACCACAATTTGGCCATGCTCGGCAAGAAACGCGCGCATGTCGTCCATCGAGCGGGTTATAAGTGTCAAAGGCGTGCATTCCGGGAACCAGGCGGTGTAAGCCTTTTCGTTCATATCGCGGAGGGCTTGCGGGTGATTGACGATCAGCGCACCCGCCTCGCGCGCGCGGTCGAGAATATAGGTGCTGTAAACATATTCCATATCGAACGGCGGATCTTTGCGCATCAATATCACGTCAAGCTCGCCAAGCGGCGTGTCGCGGGCCTCGCCGAAAGTCCACCAGGCCTCATTCGTGTCACGGACCTCAAGCCGCCTCGAACGACCGAGAGCATTGCCCTGCAGAATTCTAAGATCTGATTGCTCAAAATAGTGAATCTCGGCGTCTCTACGCGTCGCTTCGAGCAACATCGCGAGCGAGCTGTCTTTTTTCGGCGTGATCCTGTCGATGGGGTCCATCACGACGCCGATTTTGAGCACAGCGTTTGGCATTTCCAGCGATACCCGGCAGTGGTTATCAGCGGACCACTATACATCGGCGAAAAGCCACGGCAAGCATCGGTTTTCACGAGATTTTTGGCGTCTGCGGCAGCGGTCGTAGCAGGACTTATGTCAATGTGGTACAAGTCCGTTTTCCTGAGTGTTTTACGGGTACGGGCGCTCGTAAATTAGGATTTAGGGTTTGGAGGAAAACCGGTGTCAAGCACCCAGTCTCGAAGTCTAAATGGCCTCAAGATTCTCGTCATTGATGACAGCAAAACAATACGCCGCACAGCCGAAACGCTGTTAACTAAGGAAGGCTGCCAGGTCTTTACGGCCATAGACGGTTTTGACGCGTTGTCGAAAATCGCCGATCACCAGCCTGACTTGATATTTGTGGACATTATGATGCCGCGACTTGATGGGTATGAAACCTGTTCGCTGATCAAACACAATAAGATGTTCCGCGAAACACCGGTCATTATGTTGTCGAGCAAAGACGGCTTATTCGACCGTGCTCGTGGCCGAATCGTAGGTTCTGAACAATATCTGACCAAGCCGTTCACGAAAGACGAATTGCTTGGTGCGATTTCGAACCAGATCAACTAACCGGAGAACAGAAAATGTCAACGGTGCTTATCATCGACGACTCCCCGACTGAGTTGCATTTGTTTCAAAATATGCTCGAGAAAAACGGGTTTGACACTCTCGTTTCCGACAGCGGTGCGGATGGCCTCAAGCAAGCTATCTCCTCGCGGCCGGATTGCATACTTATGGATGTCGTTATGCCGGGCATGAATGGCTTTCAGGCGACTCGCAAGCTAAACCAGGACCCGAAGACTTCCGACATCCCGATCATTATTATTACGACCAAGGATCAGGAGACGGACAAGATTTGGGGTATGCGCCAGGGTGCGGTCGAATATCTCGTCAAGCCAATCGCGGAAAAGCAACTTGTCAGCATGATCAACGCGGTGACGGCAGCCTGAATGGGCATCGTCTGATGAGCAAGGCAGTCGAGCTCGGGTCCCTCGTCAAGCAACCGTTCGAGCTGCTGCGTGAGATCGAGCGCCGCAGCGCCAGTGCACAATCGGGTGTGGCCGGCGCACCAGGTTCCTCCGAGTTTGTCGGTGTCGGCTTCCGTATCGGCGACGAGCAGTTTGTCGCCGATCGCGAGCATGTGCGGGAGGTTCTGATGTTGCCTGAATCAATGTCCCGCGTACCCGGTGCCAAACGTTGGCTTCTAGGCATCGCGAATCTGCGCGGTCATTTGCTGCCATTAATCGATGTCAAATTGATGCTCGGCAGTGGACGGACGACACTGCGACGGACCACTCGCGTCATTTCGGTTAATCATCGTGAGATCCCTGCCGGACTCGTCGTCGACGAAGTGCTCGGATTTCGTCGATTCTTGGAGCACGAGCAGGCTGAGACTACGCCAGATATGGTTGTTCGCTGCGACCGATTTGTCGCGGGCAGCTTTCAGCGTAACGAAGAAAGCTGGCCGATCTTCAATCTATTTGACCTCTTGGAGAGCAACATGTTTCTGCAGGCAGCCGCGGAATGATCAAGCGACTGACCGCACACAATCGAGTCACACGCCATGGCCAACACAACTGATACAACTTCCGTTTTTCGAATCGTCGGGCTAATCACTGCCTTGGCGTTGGTCGCCGCCGGCGCGCTAGTTTATTTGCAGTCAGCGGGCGGCTCCGCCGCAGCGGCGGAACTGGCCGCGCTATCTCAGGCAATTCCCCAGCATGCAGAAGATGCGCTGGTGGGACGTGGTGGTGGTTTTAATGCGCTCGATGCGAATCTTACGCGCCTCGCAGAACTGCGGCGAAACGCAGGCGGTATTGCGCCCGGCGCCTCCGATGACTGGCGCCAGCTTGAGTCCCGCACCGCAGCGATCGTCGAAAAGCGTGCAGAGGTCGAGTCGCTGAATTCCGCCAGCGCCGGAATAACAACTAACGCCGCCGCAATTCTCGCATTGTCCAATGATTTGCTGAATCGCAGTAGTTCGACGGCGATTGTGCAGGAGTTCCAACAGCGTGCCGATCGCATGGCAATGACCGCTCGAAATCTCGCAATGAATGACGATGCGTCCACGGCCGCGGACGCTATCGCCGATGATGCCGCATTTCTGCAGAATGTCGCCAACGCGCTCGCTGGCGGAGCATCCAATTTGGACATGCGGCCGCTTAACGCTGCTGGTCGGCAGGCGGTGCTTGTGCCCCTGACGGGTCATTTGACCGAGCTCGGGCCGCTGGTTGAGACGATTACGGCGAACGTCGGTTCGATCGGAGGCTTGAGCCAGGCACATGCCGACGTGACGCAGGCGTCAAACACACTAATGGGTTCAGCATTCAGCGGCTCGGCGTCATTGGGCGCGCTAGGTTTGCCCGGCGCGTTGAGCGTGCCGTGGATACCGATCGGGTTGATTGCGCTCGCGCTGCTGCTAGTTCTCGGGCTCGTATTAGTCAATTCGCGCGGCGCCATTTTCGAACGCATGGCGAAAGAACAGACGTCACAAAACGAACGCAATCAACAGGCGATTTTGCGCCTGCTTGACGAAATGGGATCGCTGGCCGATGGCGATTTGACGGTTGAGGCGACGGTTACGGAAGACATCACCGGCACAATTGCCGACTCCTTTAATTACGCCATCGAAGAACTTCGCAAACTGGTCACTACCGTCAACGAAACGGCAATCATGGTGGACTCAGCTGCAAAGCAAACCGAGAGTACAGCTTCACACATGGCACGCGCCGCTGAAAACCAAACACGAGAAATCAATGCCGCAACGGAGTCTATCGTCTCGATGGCTGCATCGATCGAAGAAGTGTCCGGCAACGCCGAACGCTCATCAGATGTAGCCCGGCATTCTGTCGAGGTCGCGCATAAAGGCGGCGAAGCAGTGCGTCGAACCATCGATGGAATGAATACGATTCGCGAAACGATTCAGGAAACGTCCAAGCGAATCAAGCGCCTCGGCGAAAGCTCCCAGGAAATCGGCAACATCGTCGAATTGATCAACGACATCGCCGAACAAACTAACATCCTCGCCCTTAACGCATCAATTCAGGCCTCAATGGCCGGTGAGGCGGGTCGGGGGTTCGCGGTTGTTGCCGACGAAGTACAGCGTTTGGCCGAGCGGTCAACAAACGCGACAAAACAGATAGAGGTGCTCGTTAGCACAATTCAGGCCGATACCAATGAGGCCGTTGTGTCAATGGAGCGCAGCACGACCGACGTTGTCGGTGGGGCATTACTTGCCGAGAATGCCGGCGCTGCACTTGACGAAATCGAACAAGTATCAAACCAAATCGCGAGTTTGGTACAGAACATCTCGGGCTCGGCACGACAACAGGCGGGTTCTGCGGCAGATGTGACCCGACGAACGAAACGTCTCGGCGAAATTAGTGGGCAAACAGGTAAGGCAACGACAGCGACAGCCGCCGCTATTTCGAAGCTGTCGGAGTTCGCGTCGCAACTCAGAAAAACTGTCGCTGGATTCACGTTGCCCAAAGAAACAATTGCGGCAACAACGTTGCATACGACCTCAACAAACACGACCGCCGCGAAGGGACAAAGGCAGACCGGGACGGGCTGACTTGTCGATAGTTTAAAGGGAAGAACTAAAGATCTCGCAGATGACGGGCGACACCGGCATAAAGCAAGCGCGCACCGACGGCATCGAAAGCCCCGTCCGCGCATTGGCTATCGTTAGCGATGAGCTGAACGAAACGATTCGCAACGCCCATCTGGCGCTTGAGGATTGTGTCGACGGTCGCGGCGGTTCCGCGGCGCTGCTTCGCGCCGGTGAGCTGTTGCATCAGGTCCGCGGAGCGCTGCAGATGACCGAGACCTACGGTGCCGCATTGCTGGCCGAAGAAATGGAGCTCGGCTGCAAATACCTGGCGTCGCTCATTGCTGGCAAAGGCCGCACCGATGGCCTTGATGCTCTAACCCGGTCAATGGTGCAGCTTCCAATTTACATCGAAAGACTGCTTGGCGGCGGTCGCGATATAGCGTTGGTTTTGTTACCGATGCTAAATGATCTTCGCGCGGCACGCGGCGAACCCTTGTTGTCCGAAGGCACTCTGCTGCTACTGAATCTTTCGCCACAGCGCAGCGAAAAAATGTCATTGCAGCGCGACGGCAGTGGCGAAGAACCGGTGCGAGTCGCAACTCGGCTGCGTCCCAAATATCAGCTCGCGCTACTTGGGTGGATTAAAGGCGGCGACTCAACTCAGCACCTAGGAACGCTGTCAAAGGTCGCAGCGGCGCTTGAAAATGCGTCCACTCGCGATGACATGTATCAACTCTGGTGGGTTGCTGGCGGTGTACTCGAGGCTTTGCAGAACGGCGGCCTAGAAACGTCGGTGGCACTCAAGCGTTTGCTTGGCCAAACGGATCGCCAGATAAAATTCCTGATCGATGAAGGCATTGAGGCTTTCGACAGTCATCCGATCGACGATCTACTGAACAATTTGTTGTATTACGTCGCGCGCTCCAGCAACGCAGGCGAACGCATAGGCGAGATCCGTGCGGCGTTCAACCTTGCCGAATTGCTGCCGGGTGACGAGCAGGTAGAACAGGCGCGCGAGGCCCTGTCAGCGCCAAGCGTCAAGCTGATGAAAACGGTCGCTGCGGCCATCAAGGAAGATCTTGGCCGAGTAAAAGATGTACTCGACATCTTCGTGCGCACCGGCATGAATAAATCCGCCGAACTCGTGCCACAACTGGAACTGTTGAAGAAGATTTCGGACACACTGGGCGTGCTCGGGCTCGGCGAGCTACGCTCAGATATCGAAGGTGAAATCGACCGGCTGAAAGGCGTCGTCGAGCGTGGTGGTGTCGCCAACGATCAGATCATTCTCGACATTGCATCGACGCTGTTGCGCGTCGAAGACCGACTGGACCAACAGCTAATCCGACTTACCGTACCGCAACAAGCTCCTGCGCCAGCGCCCGGACAGGAATTGCCAGCCGCCGAAGCGGCCGACTATCAACAGGTTGCCGAATCGGTAATGCGGGAATGCATCATAAATCTCGCGCGCATCAAAGAGACGATTAGCCAATGCATGACAGCAAATGCGCCGTCGCAAGGGCTTGACAGTATTCCGTCGCTGGTGCGCGGCATCAAAGCGGGCCTGTTGATGTTGGGCAAGACGCGCGCAATGGAAGTGGTCGACCGCATCGGCAAGCTCATAACAGTGACATTGCAATCCGGCGGACCGGCACAACTGACGCAAAAAGAGACTGACCGCCTCGCGGATGCCATTGTCAGTATTGAATACTATATGGAGACAGTGAAGGCGGGTCGCAGCGAGCCATGGTACATGCTCGACAATGCGGAGGCCTGCCTTGCCGTTCTACGAGATGTCGAGCAACGGCTCGAGCGGCAGCAATCCGAGGCGCCGGTCCCTGCTACGGTAAAGATTCCGCGACTCGACATCGAGGCCGCAGCCGCGGCGGCCATCGAGCAATCCGCTCAGCCGCCTTCGATGCAAGCGACCGACGTCATGCCATTGCCTGTCGTTGCGGCGGATGCCGAACATCTGGATCCGGAATTGCTCGAGCTCTTCATTGAAGAGGCCAAAGAGGAAATTGCGTCGATCAAACGCAAGCTGCCGGTCTGGGCCGAGTCGCCCGATGATATGGAGACCCTGATAACGGTGCGGCGATCGTTTCATACGCTAAAAGGCAGCGGCCGCATGGTCGGTGCGGAGCGCATCGGTGAGTACTGTTGGAGTATCGAAAATCTGCTCAATCGGCTGATCAATCGAACGCTCGTACGAACGCCACCGATGGTCGATTTTATTCTCGACGCCGCCCAGGCCGTGCCGGAGTTGGTCGAGCAACTAGAAGTAGGTGCCGAGCCAACGACTAATATCAGTTTGCTAATGGCGCGCGCATATGCGTTTGCCGATGGCGATCCTAATGCCGCCGTGTTGACGGTCGACATGCCGGAGATGGCAGTCGAGGCAGATCAGGCGGCACTCGAAATGGATCCAGTACTGCTCGATATTTTCTCGAAAGAAACGGCCGGCCACCTGAGCGTGATCGGCGAATATCTCGCTGCTTGTGACGGATACGTACCCCCTTTCGACGTGACGGATAAATTGCACCGTGCGTGCCATACCTTGCACGGCAGCGCGAACATGGCCAACGTCGAACGCGGCGTTGCGGTTGCCGGCGCGCTCAATCGCTTTGTGCGACGCGTCTACGATTTCAAGGTCGGCTTCGAACAATCCGGACTCGATGCTGTGCGTGCTGCGGCGAAGGCGATTTCGGCGATTGTCGGTGACATCAACAAACCGGAGCGTAATCGCGCAGACTACACCGCGTTGATTGAACACATCACGCACTTGACGGACAACGTTGAGCGGCCCGACACGACCTTGGTCGGCATTACGGAGGCTGTCGATGTCAAGAAACCGAAGCCTGAGGCCGTGCCGGTCGTTGACGAAATGCCGGTTGAAGCGGAATACGACGCCGAGATTGCTGCGATCTTTACTGAAGAGTCGGCTGAGCTTCTCGAGGCGGTCGACAAGGCTTTCGGCGAATGGTCGAAAAACACGAGTTCGAAGCCATTAGTTGAGGAACTCAAGCGCCATCTGCATACACTCAAAGGTGGCGCGCGCATGGCCGGTATTATGGCGATGGGCAACCTGAGCCATGAAATTGAGGCGCTACTGATGTCGATCGACAATGATCGGGTCAAGGTAACCTCGGCGATTGAAGAGCTACTGCAGCACAGCATCGATGAACTGCATCGCATGCGCGATGCCGTTATTGCGAGCAAACCGGTTAAAGCGGCCATCGGACTCGAGCAGCGCATTAAGCAGGCGAACGCTGGTTTTGAAGTTGCCGACGATGCTGACGTCGAGATGGCGCCGGACGAAAAAGAAGTCGAAAGCGCGGAAACGAGTGCGTTTACCATCGAGCCGGAAGATGCGGTCAGTATGGTTATCGTCGATACACCGTTGGTCGACGACCTGCAGGTGTCAGAAGCCCCTGCGACGAAAGAAGCGCCGCCGGAACCTGCCCCCGAACCGGAGCCGGAACCGGAGCCGGAACCGGAGCCTGAACCGGAGCCTGAGCCCGCACCTGAACCAAAATCCAAGCCAAAGGCCAAACCGAAGAAGAGGGCCAAACCTGCAGCAACGGCCAAGCCAGAGCCGGCGTCTGCATTGCGCCCGCTAAGGGCGGCCAGCGAGCGGCAGGAATTCGCGCGCATTGATGCGGATCTACTCGAGGACCTGCTCAATGCCGCCGGCGAAATCAGCATCTATCACTCGCGTCTTAGCCAACAAGTTAGCTCGTTTGAGTTTCACGTCGAAGAATTGGACCAAACGGTTGCGCGTTTGCGCGAGCAGCTACGCAAACTTGAAATTGAAACCGAAGCGCAGATTATGCACAGCCACCAGGACACGCTGGTTGCGAAAGACTTCGATCCTCTCGAGCTCGATCGGTATTCGAATATTCAGCAGCTGTCGCGGGCACTGGCCGAATCCGCCAACGACCTGGGCAGCCTCAAAGACCTGCTCGAAAACCTGACAACGGAGGCTGAGAGTCTGTTACTCCAGCAGTCTCGTGTGACGGCCGAGTTACAGGATGGTTTGATGCGAACGCGCATGGTGCCATTCGAGCGCCATGTGCCGCGGTTGACGCGACTTGTCCGACAAGCAGCGAAGGAGGCCGGCAAGCGCGCCGAGCTCGCGGTCGAAGGCGCCTCTGGTGAGCTCGACAGACAGGTACTGGACAAAATGATGCCGCCGTTTGAACACATGCTGAGAAACGCGGTGGTGCACGGGCTCGAAAAGCCCAAGGAACGGCAGTCCAATGGCAAACCGGCGACGGGTCGGATAACGATCCGTTTGCATCGGGAAGGTTCGGAAATGGTCATCGACGTTTCTGACGACGGATGCGGGCTCGATGTCGATGCCATCCGGCGCAAAGCTTACGAGCTTGACATGCTGAAGCCGGATACCCAGGTTACCGACGAAGAAATCATGGACTTGATTCTGACGCCCGGGTTTTCGACCGCAGGGGCCGTTACGCAATCTGCAGGTCGCGGTGTCGGCATGGACGTCGTTGCGAATGAAATCAAGAAGCTCGGTGGCTCGCTGAGTATTTCATCTGTCACCGGGCAGGGCGCGAACTTTACGGTTCGGTTGCCATTTACATTGGCTATCACACAGGCGCTAATCGTACGAACCGGTGAAGAGGTTTATGCACTGCCGCTGCCATCTGTTGAGGGCGTCGCACGAATACCGCGTGGCGAACTTGAGAACCTCCTGAGTCAAAGCGAGCCAAGCTACCAATACGGTGATCAGTCTTACAAATTTCGCCACCTTGGCATGTATCTCGGCGGCCAGGCAGCGAGCTTGCCCGAAGACGAGATGTTTGTGCCGGTGATCCTCGTGCGTGCCGGCGAATACTCGGCGGCGCTGCTGACCGACGAAATGCTCGCGAGCCGCGAAATTGTCGTTAAGACGGTGGGTCCACAACTTGCCGGTATTCGCGGTATAGCGGGGGCAACGATTCTTGGCGACGGCCGTATTGTGCTGATTCTCGATATCAATGCTTTGGTACGAACAGGCGCGCCTGTGGTCGAGCTCAAGAAAGCGGCCCCGACGCCGACCGACGACAGACCACTCGCGCTCGTTGTCGATGATTCGATTACAGTGCGGCGCGTTACCGAGCGCACCTTGCAGCGTCACGGCATGCGTGTGCTGACTGCAAAAGACGGTCTCGATGCGATTAGCGTCATGCAAGACAATAAGCCCGACGTTATCTTGCTCGACATTGAAATGCCGCGTATGGACGGCTATGAGTTCGCGTCACATGTGCGAAATGATGAACGTGTCGCCGATGTACCAATCATCATGATCACATCACGTGTCGGTGACAAACATCGCGCTCGCGCCATCGAGCTCGGAGTAAACGATTACCTCGGTAAGCCCTACCAGGATGCACAGTTGGTCGAGGCAATTCAGCGTCAGCTTGAAAGTAAAGGAATCGTGTTGCCGTGAGCACCGAAGCCGAAGAACTTTACAGCCTGCTAGTGCCGCTCAACGACGATCGGCTGATCGTACCTCGCGCCTGTGTCGCGGAGGTTGCTCGTTTTACCGAGCCGAAACACGAAGACGGCGCACACAACTGGATGCTCGGCACGATCAACTGGAATGGTCGTGAATTGCCGGTCGTATCCTTCGAGGGTGCGCTGGGCAGAGATATTCCGGCAATTACTGGCCGCACTCGAATCGTCGTATTCCTTGCCAGCACCGAGCAACTCAAATCCGGATATTTCGGTGTTTTGACGCAGGGATTTCCACAGCTCGTGCGGGTCAATCGTGACGTATTGAAACTCGAGGCGACGGATGGTTGGCCCGATGACGCGCCGGTGCTGTGTCGAGTAAAGATGATTAACGAATTCCCGCTCATTCCCGATCTTGAAAAGCTCGAGCTAATGCTGGCGCGGGAGTCGATCCAGGCCTAATCTGTTTCGCCGTTGGATGGAATGCTTCTCATCCTCATGGCTCGCTGTGTTGCGCTTTACTTCGGATGAAAAACGATTCATACGCAGACGCTCTTAAGCATCCGTCCCCTTTCAACAATCACACCTAAATGTCCCCCCAAACACTCTGGGCAACGGCCAGAGCTGCGAGTGCGGCGGTTTCCGTCCGTAGTGTCCTGGGGCCGAGGGAGACTGCCTGGAAGCCGGCCGCGCGCGCGTCGCCAAACTCCTTGTCGCTGAAACCACCCTCCGGCCCAATCAACAGACAAAGTTTTGTCCGTGGTGCATCGACGGCAACCAATGCGGTTTTGGCGCCTGGCTGCAATACGAGTTGCGTGCTGCCGGCAGCATCACGGGCGCCGAACCAGTGGTTCAAAGGCAGTGGCGCATCGATCAGCGGTGGCCGCGTGCGCCCGCATTGCTCGCAGGCGCTTTCAGAAACGTGCTGCCAGTGACCCCGGCGTTTGGCGGCCCGCTTGTCGTCGAGTTTTACGACGCCGTACTCTGTAAACACCGGTGAGATTCGCTTTACGCCAAGTTCAGTCGCCTTTTGCACCACAAAATCCATTCGTTCGCCGCGCGAAATACCCTGGACAAGATGGATTCTTAACGGGGATTCTGTGGCGGTCTCGTTGCGAGATTCGATGCGCAACTCCACGCCGCTTTTGTCGATGCTCTGTATCGTTGCGGTCCATTCGCCGTCTTCTGCGTTGAAGACGCAGATGGTTTCGCCAGTCCGCGCACGTAGCACGCGAGCGAGGTAGCGTGCCTGTTCGCCTTGCAATTCAAGCACCGCACCGTTGCTCAACGCGCGGGAAACAAATAGCCTCGTACTCATGACTGTGAAATCATGCCTGATCTGATAGCAAAGTGCGTAGCGAATTCGACGTCGATGTAAGCGATGGGTTGATTAGCCCGGCGCGCCTGGTTGTGAGCGACAATCGAGATGCGCGCCCGAGCGGTGCGGCACCGCAGATGATCGTTCTGCACGGCATTAGTTTGCCGCCTGGTAAGTTCGGTGGAACCGAGATCGAAGCACTATTTACCAATCGTCTCGACTGGAGCGCGCATCCTTATTTCGAGGAAATTCGTGGCTTCGAAGTGTCTGCCCATTTGTTGATTCGCCGCAATGGCGAAGTTGTGCAGTTTGTGCCATTTAGCGAGCGCGCCTGGCATGCCGGCGAGTCCTGCTTTCGCGGCCGTGATCGCTGTAATGATTTTTCGATCGGCATCGAACTCGAGGGGGAAGATCATTCGCCCTACGACGATCGTCAATACGAGGTGCTGGCGCCCGTCATCGGCGCGATTCAGCGGGCCTACCCGGCGATTTCGACTCGTGAACTCGCGGGCCACTGTGACATATCATCCGGCCGAAAAACCGACCCCGGCCCTGCTTTCGACTGGCTGCGACTGTATGATGCATTAGCATGAATCTTATCGCTTTACTTATCGGGCTGATCATTGAGCGGCTCGCAACGCAAATTTTTCACTGGCGGCGAATGCGGTGGATGGATCGCATTATCGATGCCGGTTTTCACTACGCTGCTCGAATGGCGACCTGGCCGGCCCTAATACCGGTCATTCTGCTTGCATTGCTGTTGGCGCTACCGGTGTTCGTCGTAATCTTCGCGCTTGGCGACGCGCTGTTAGGTTTTCCATACCTGTTCCTTGCCATCGTTGTCCTGTTTTTCTCGCTGGGGCCAAAGGACATCGGCGAGGATGTAGACGAGTACTGCAAAGCGCTACGTGAGGACGACGAAGAGCGTATACAACAGACCGCTAAGGCGCTTGTCGAAGCGGAAGTTAAATCAGACCCCCGCGAACAAATTCAGCAGGTGGAGTCGGCGGTATTCGTGCAGGCGAACAATCGTCTGTTTGCCGTCATATTCTGGTTCGTGGCATTTGGACCGCTAGGGCCGCTCGGCGCCTGGGCCTATCGCGTCACTGATTTGATTCGACGCCGCGCCGTGTTCAACGCATCGCGCGAAGATAACGAAGCTGGCACGGCCGCACGTTTCCGAGATGCCGCAACAATGTTGCATGGGTGGCTGGTTTGGATTCCTGCACGGCTTACGGCATTCGGCTACGCGATCGCCGGCCATTTCGATGGCGCGCTCGCGGCCTGGCGCGCGCCGCGAGACCATGTCGCGAGCACGCCATCGCAAGCCAGTGAGATGCTTCTTGCACGAGTCGGCGCCGGTGCGCTGGCCTTGCACGACGAGGAAGATGAGAGCATCCACGAACGTGGTTTGCGCGGCGGAAGTGCCGCCAACGGACTTGTCTTTCGGCTACTGCTGATATGGGCAGTGATAATCGCCGCAATGACATTGTACGGCTGGACCGTGTGACCCGATTCGTCGCGCTGGTCGCGACGCTCGCTATTCCTTTTGCACTCGTGACCGCTTGTGATCAGGCGAACCAGACCGCGCCGGAAACCGAAACAGTGCGACGCGTTGTAACGCTAGCGCCGCACCTGACAGAGCTAGTATTTGCGGCTGGCGCTGGTGACACGCTTGTCGGAGTTAGCGCGTATTCCGACTATCCGCCTGAGGCAACGTCTATCGCCGTAGTTAGTGATGCATTCACCGTCGATCAGGAGCAGCTTGTGTTGCTGTCACCCGATATCGTGCTCGCATGGCAAAGTGGCACGCCGGCGCATGTTATCGACGAGCTACGAAACGGCGGCTATCGCGTTGAGTCTATTCGTACGCGGGACATAGATGATATTTCGATCTCCATCAGACGAATTGGTGAGTTAACGGGTCACCGTCAGCAGGCGGCGCAGGTTGCAGAAGATTTCGAAAAAGGCATTGTCGAATTACGCGATGAGTACGCGGAGCAGCCGTCGATCAGCGTCTTCTATCAAATCTCATTAAAGCCGCTGTATACAATCAACGGCGAGCATTATATTGGTGAGATTCTTGAGCTATGCGGTGGCCATAACATTTTTGCCGATATGAACGAACTTGCGCCAAGCGTGACCGTTGAGGCGGTCGTTGACCGCAATCCAGAAGCCTTGTTTGCCGGTAGCGCCGATGGTGCGAGCGCGTTTTCCGAGTGGCAGCGTTGGCCGCACCTAAAAGCCAATCAATTTGGCAATCATTTTACGGTCAACTCAGACGAGATTGGTCGCCCGTCGACACGGCTGATTTCGGCCGCAACGAGCATTTGCGGGCATCTGGAAACCGCCCGCCAGAATCGGCACACAACAACCGAGTAGTATTATCGGCTGACGAAACAAGGCCTCTGTCATCTAGTTTCTTATCGTGACTCGCGATCTGAAAATCCGGCCCGTCCAGCCCAATGATTTGAAGGCTGGCATCACACTATTGTCCGACGCAGGCTTGCCGACGGCCGACGTGTCCGTTGAGCGACTTGCACTGGTGGCTGAATTGAATGGGCAACTGGTCGGGCTAATCGGCCTGGAACAGTATGGGGCGCTCGGGCTTTTGCGGTCCTTGGTCGTCGATGCCGGCAACCAAGGCTACGGCATAGGGCAACAACTCGTTGACTCATTGGAGCGTCTTGCCACGACCAGTGGCATTCGCGAGCTGTGGTTGTTGACGATCGATGCTGACCGCTATTTCGAACGACTTGGGTTTTTCCGGCAAGCGCGCTCTGCAGCGCCTGGCGCAATCGCTGCGAGTGAGGAATTCTCGAGCCTCTGCCCGGACGACGCGGTGCTAATGAGCAAGTCCGTAGCGTCCTAACGGTCACGTTTCCAAAGAACTTCTTCACCGGATTCCGCTCGCGCGAGTACCCGCGCGATAACAAACAACAAGTCTGACAAACGATTCAAATAGCGAATCACTTCCGGGCGGGTCGTTTCATTCGCGGCTAGCGCCGTGACGCGTCGTTCAGCTCGCCTGACAATGGTCCGCGCGAGATGACATGCCGCCGCCGCCTCCCCGCCGCCCGGCAAAACAAATTCCTTAAGTGGTGGCAGATCCGCGTTGAAGCCATCAAGAACTTCCTCGAGGCGGTCAATAAACTCCATAGTGATTGCACTGTGGCCGGGAATGCACAGCTCGCCGCCGAGTTCGAACAGGTCGTGCTGCACTTCGACAAGGCAGCGGCGTATGTCCTCAGGGACTGAAGCGACGGCAAGAACGACGCCAAGCGCGCTGTTCGCTTCGTCTACGGTGCCATAGGCTTCGACGCGTGCACTTTCTTTCGCGACACGGCTGCCGTCGCCGAGACCGGTCGTGCCGTCGTCGCCGGTGCGCGTGTATATTTTGCTAAGTCGATTGCCCATTTGTATTCGGTCCACCAACGCCCATTTATTTCCAGCGGTATTTTAGCTCGACAAAGCCGCTGAGTTCTTGCATTCGAAAGTTCGCGGCGGTTTCATAGTTTTCGTCAAACAAGTTTTCGATGCGCGCATTGAGCTGCCAGTCACGTCCCAGCTGAATCTGTCCGGTCAGGTTTGCAACGACATAACTGTCAAGTATCGTCGCCCCGAAATCCTCGCGGTCACCGCTGGCGTGAACTGAGACGCCGATTCTGTGGTCGCCAATATTTTTCGTAAATGCCAGGTTCGCGCTTCGCTCTGCTCGACGCAATAGTCGCGCCCCGGTAGTTGTGTTATCAGCCTGCTGCAAGAGAATTTCGGTGCGAACGGTGTATGAATCACCGCCATACTCGTAGCCGATTTGTGCGCCACGAATCTCAGCTTCATCGACATTGACCAGCGAAAATGTCGTCAGATCGAAGTCGATCAGATCCTCCAGGTCATTGGCGTAGATTTCGACATCGAAGCGATGGCGATTGCCGGCAGAGTAGCGCAGGCCGATTTGCGCATTGTCTGAGATTTCGGGTTGCAGCTCCGGGTTGCCGCCGAAGCCATAGCGGTCAGACGCATCCGGTGCGCGAAATGCCCGACCGAGGCCAGCGCTCAGGGTCCAGTCCGCATTCAGGTCAATGGCGTACTCGGCGTTCCAAGTCGTTTCGTCGCCAAAAGTCTCGTGATCCGTCAAGCGCACCGCAACGAATGCACGGTGACGGTCAAAGCTGACTTGGTCCTGCAGGAACAACGCGCGAACTTCGGTATTCTCATCAAATCCGGAACCGAACGACTGCGACTGCGCATTTTCGTCAACATAGTACAGACCGCCGCTTAGCGTGTGCTTGTCAAGTGCATGTGAGTATTGCCAGTCGAGCGTAATGCGATCCGACTCAACGAAGTCAGGTGATTGAACCTGCTGAATCTGATCGACAATGTGCGAGATAATGAGTTTACTGTTGCCGTGTTCTGAAAACACGGTGTCAATCTGCAACGCAGTCGCTGAGTTCTCGTAATCCTGATCGACCGGACTCAGAAAAAAGTCCAGGTACTCGACGTTACCTTCGGCACGCCAGTGGCGCAGGCTCACTTCGCTTCCACCAAGCATCGTCGAGCCGAAAACGTTAGCGGAAAGATTATCGTAGCCGCGTTCGATATCGGACTCGACCCGTGGTGCGAAGCCATCGGTCCGTTGCCAGTTCAGAGTCGCGCCGAATTCGCCCATTTCGCCGTTGCTGCCACCAGACACATGGCCAGCCTGCGTGGCGAAACTGCCGCCGCCAATTCCAGCTTCGAGATACGGACTGTCCGCGTCACGAGTAATAATGTTGATGACGCCACCGATTGCGTCGGTACCAAATAGCGATGATCGTGCGCCTTTGACAATCTCAACGCGTTCGACAATTTCGGGTGCGATGTGCTGAAACGCCGCTCCGCCTATGGTGCCTGGATTAATACGCACGCCGTCGATAAGTACCAGCGTGTGATTACTCTCAGTGCCGTGCATAAACACCGAAGTGGCTTGTCCGGCGCCGCCGTTGCGGCCGATGTCGATTCCAGCTTCGAATCGTAAAAGTTCGGAAAGATCCGTCGCAAGTGATAGCTCGATATCCTCGCGTGTAATGACCCGTACAGGGACGATGGCGTCATCGATGGAAATTTCGTTGCGCGTTGCGGTGACGATAATTGTATCGGTCGCGGATATATCGGCAGCTTGTAGCGGCAGTGCGGCCAGCGATATCAGCAACAGCGCCAATCGGTCAGCGCCAAATGAGGTCTGTGTATTCATAATCTTCCCGTTGCGTGCCACCCGCACGCCTAAATATTCTTTGTCAATGAACGGTGCAGGGATGGCTGGGGAGATCGCTTGAAGATCGCCCAAGCTTGCGCCCGCCGCGCCGCTCGCGTGCACATCGGGCCGGTCTCCGGGCTTACGAGCGGCTAAGCCTATCCTGGCGCCTTCCCGCGAACCTGATGGTTCGCAGTGGCTCCGGGCGATGTTTTGCGCGGGGGCCAGGACTTTACTCGATCACCGTTGCGGGGGCAGCGCCGGAATGACATATGCGAAAATCTATCGCCGATGTGTCGCCGGCTTCCCGTTCACTCGGATTTGCCAATCCGGGTTCACCTGATGAGCGGCACACATTAGGCAGCGTATCGTTGGCTGTCAAGGCAGCGGATGACGATGATTGCCTGTCTTGTGTCTGACGCCCTCTACCGCCATAGTTCAGCGGTCACGCCCGCTGAGACAACGGAAATGATCGTGGAATCATTTGATCCAACGGAGCCTTCGCTATTTCTAAGTGTTGCTCTTGAAGCCGCGCGCCGTGCGGCAGATATCAGTCGTCGGTACTACGCCGGAAACTTCACCGTGACGACGAAGGCTGACATGACGCCTGTTACGCAGGCCGACGTCGAATGCGAGCACGCGATCCGCGACACGATTCTCGAGCGGTTTCCAGCGCATGGATTTTACGGTGAGGAAACAGGCAAGTCGCACGCCGATGCCGAATATCTGTGGCTTGTCGATCCGATTGACGGTACCAAAGGATTCGTCCGCCAGTACCCTTTTTTCTCCACGCAAATTGCGCTAATGCACGATGGTGAAATCGTACTCGGTGTATCGAGTGGCACGATGATGGACGAACTCGCATGGGCTGAGAAAGGCAAGGGTGCGTGGCTAAATAACAAACGTTTGGCCGTCAGCAGTCTTGCAGATCCGGATCGGGCGGCGGTGTCGACGGGTAACTTGAGGTCGCTGGCCCGAACAGACGGCTGGCAGCGCCTTGGTAGTATCGTCGCCCGCGCCGACAGGATTCGAGGCTACGGCGACTTCTATCATTACCATCTGCTGGCGTCTGGAAAGATCGAGGCAGTAATTGAATCCGACGTGAATATTCTGGACATTGCTGCGCTGTCCGTCATCGTTGTCGAAGCCGGCGGTGTATTTACCGATCTAAACGGAAAAAAACCAAGCCTTGATACGCGCTCAGTTCTGGCCGCGAACGCGACGTTACATGCATCGTATCTCGAGTTGTTACGGGGATTTGTCGCCTAGGCGTTGCCTGCAACGACGAACAGGCGTTGTGAACGCCATTGAATTGTCTCAATCGGGGTACCGTATAGGGCTTCCAAGCTGGGCTCAGTCAGGATTTCGTCGACAGTACCGAGTTCCCAGCGACCGTCTCCAAACAGCAGCAAACAGCGATCCGCAAACCGCGCTGCCAGATTTACGTCGTGCAGGCTGGCGATCACACATGCGCCGTCATTCGCCGCCTTGCGAAACACGGTCAGGACATCGAGCTGATGCTGCGGATCGAGATGGTTGGTGGGCTCATCGAGAAGATAGACGGCGGGGGACTGCGCAAGAATCTGCGCTGCGGCAAGCCGGCGACGCTCCCCGCCCGAAAGCGTCAGCACATCACGTCCGGCGAGATCGGCAATATCCATTTGCCGCAAAGCGCAGAATGCAATATCCCGATCAACGTCAGTTTCCCACTGGAATCGAGGTATATGCGGGTGGCGGCCGATCAACACCGTGTCGAGAACGGTGGCCGGAAAAATATCGTCGACCGATTGCGGCAGTAGTGCGAGCTTCGTCGCAACAGCCGAACGTGGCATCGAAAAAATATTATCGTCACCCAGTATCACGTCGCCGCCTTGCGCTTGGCGAAGCCCGGCCATGGTTAGTATGGAGAGTGTTTTGCCAACGCCATTTCGCCCCAGCACGGCGACGAATTCTCCGCGGAGAAAATCGACATCGAGCGCCTCGACCAGGTTGCGGCCAGGTACGTTGATGCCGAGCTTCTTAGCGGATAGGAGCTTGTCGTCGATACCTGCCATCGGCGGAGCGTACTCCAGCCACGATGCAAGCGGAAGCCGCGTTCAGTCGGTCAGATTAATTTCGTTGGCAGTAAGCGGCCCGATGACGGCGAAAGTCAAATTTTTCGGAATTACCGCGTCGTCAGGCGCCAGCGCAACCCGACCGCCCATAATTTCGGCGTAGCGTTGCGGATACAAGGGCTTGCGACCCGGTTCTGCCAGTCCGTACGGTGCGAGTGGTTGACCTGTGCCAATTTCGTATTTGTCGGTCGCACCAATCGTGTGAAAAAACTCGTGCGCAATAATGACATTGTTGCGACCGCTGTAACGACGACCGGTGTAGGCGTTGACGATGCCAAACATGCCTTTTTGTACACCGACCGAATTCTCAAGCGTCGGCATATCATCGGCCCGGTGATAACGGACGAATATACTCACGTCCGGTTCGATATTGTCCTGCTCGTCCGTGACACTGCCGACCCACCAGCGCATTTTCATCGACCAAAGCATTACGCTAATCATGCTCGGCTGCTCTCCAAGCTGTGGCGGTTGTTCGTTGATGGTGTGGCCAAGCTCAATGCGAACGGGACGCGCGATCTCTTTGCCATAGCGCTTAGCTTCGCGAGCGACGAATTCCTCAATCTCTTCGAAATTGCGCAGCTCGAGTCTTTCGATATAGCGCGAGGTCGCGTCGCTGCCATCAACGTTGATCGGGTAGATTTTCACCCATAGGCTGTTATCCCAGTCCGTGCTGCGCGCCTTGGTGAGCCACGCATTGGTCGCGACAAAGAACAGGATCAGCAGCAAAACGCCGATTCGGATTGCCTTAAACATGCCTAGATTGAGCCAGAGATAAGGGGCCGCTGCAGAGACACAGGTCAAATATCTTCAAAAAAGCAGCTTTTCAGTCTGAATCTGTGACGGCGTTCAGCCAGCCCGGCGGCCTTCGGGCTGCTGTGGCCTGCTCAAATGCGTAGGCAATCCCGATCAGCCGTTGCTCCGAAAACGGTCGGCCGATGAAAGATAGGCCGATCGGCAGGCCAGACACAAATCCGGCGGGCACCGTGATGTTCGGGTAGCCAGAAACAGCGGCATAGGAGGAACTGCCGATATGGAAACTGTCGCCGTTGGCGTGATCGGTCATCCAGGCAGGCCCATTGGTGATCGCGAGCAGGGCATCGAGGCGATGTTCGTCGAGCGCCTTTTGCAGCCTCGTGCGGACCACACGTTGACTCATCTTCACGGCCTCGGCATATGCGTCCGTGCTCAGGTCGCCTTTGGCCTCTGCTGCAAGTAAGACGTCCTGGCCAAAAAACGGCATTACCGTTTCTTTATTCGCTTCGTTAAATGCGATCACTTCGCCGAGTGTCGATACCGGCGCTTTAGAACGCGCGAAATAAGCGGGGAGGTCGGCCTTGAATTCGTACAGCAAGACCTCGTACTCGGCGTCAGAAACGCCTTTCATGTCGATCTCAATATTGTCGATGACTTCAGCATTCTGTTTGCGCATCGCTTCAATGCCGGCAGACATGACGGCTTCGACACCCGGGTTGCTGCCCGCGCCGTAGTGCGAACGGATAACGCCAATGCGCTTGCCATTTAACGCGTCGGCCGCGAGGTTTGCCGCGTAGTTCGTGCTGGCGACGGGCGCATCCGTCGATGCCGGATCGTCCGGATCGATGCCGGTCATTGCCGACAACAGAATCGCTGCATCGCGCACCGTGCGAGCCATCGGCCCCGCTGTGTCCTGGCTATGGGCAATAGGAATGATGCCGGAGCGACTGACTAGGCCTACCGTCGGCTTTATGCCGACAATGCCGTTGTGTCCGGCTGGACACACGATGGAGCCGTTGGTTTCGGTGCCGATGGCTACAGCCGCCAGACTCGCGGCCACCGCAACGGCGGACCCACTCGACGAACCGCAGGGATTGCGCAACGGGTTGTAGGCGTTTCGCGTTTGGCCACCAATACTGCTCCAACCGCTGGATGAGCGACTCGAGCGGAAATTCGCCCACTCGCTCAGGTTCGTCTTGCCGAGAATGATCGCGCCTGCATCCCGCAACTGACTGACGACAAACGCGTCTTGAGGCGGTGTGTGTTCGGCGAGCAGCAGTGAACCGGCACTCGTACGCATTTTGTCGGCTGTATCGATATTCGCTTTTAGAAGTACCGGAATACCGTGTAATGGCCCGCGTGGACCGGATTCACGCCACTCTTCGTCTAACGCGCGCGCAATCATCAGTGCGTCCGGATTCAGTTCGATGACTGAATTCAATTCCAGACCGTTCTGGTCGATTGCCTCGATACGGTCGAGGTACCAATGCACCAGAAGTTCCGAGCGCAACTCACGGCGCTGCATTCTGTCATGCAGGTCGGCAACACTTGCCTCGGTGAAATTTTCCGGCTCGCCGCCGCAGGAGGCGACACTAATCAGTATCGCAGTTGCAGCGGCGAGGGCGCGATGCACCTACTTCGGTTTCCTGAATTTGAGTACGAAGCGATCGGTCTTGCCGCGCAGGTCCGGCTCAAACACGTTCTTCGAGTAGTCGTCGTTCATGTTTCTCAGTACATCACTCTTTGCCGCTAGCTCAAAACCGGCTGATTCGAAGTCTGCAATGACGATGTTACGATCGATGCGATGCAATGTGCCACCGGTCTCTCTCGGCGCACCGGCCTCGGCATAGTGATCGACAATGCCAACAATGCCGTCCGGCTTTAGACCCTGGTAGAGCTCGGCGAGCAGATGGTCAACATCGATCTTCGGCCAGCCATTCTGTGGCTCGGCGTAATAGACATCGTGATAAGCGAGCACCATCATGATCGCGTCCAGAGAGCCCTCGTCGAGCTCAAGCTCGTTATTTTCGGCCATGAGCACTTTTACATTCGGTAGTCGACCATTCGCGTGGCGATCGATAAATTCGTCACCGGCAAAGCTCAGATAAGCCTCATTGGAGTGGGCATACACTTGGCCATCGCTGCCGACGACACGTGACAGCAGCTCGCTGTAGTAGCCTCCGCCTGAGAACAAATCGAGCACGGTCTGGCCCGGGGCGATGCCAATGAACTCGAGAACCTCAACGGGTTTGCGGCTGGCATCTCGGGCGTAGTCGCCCTCCAGGCGCGACGTATTGGCCACTGCGTCCGCATAGATCGAGGTTTCAGGTGAGGCGATAGCAGGTGTTTCGGCGTCGTCGTCCGTCGTCCCCTCAACCGCGGGTGGCGCCTGTCTGTTGCACGCGATCACCGACATCGCGATGAGCGCTAGAGTAATTACACTTTTCATGATGGATACCCTGGAATAGAGATAGTTCTTGTGACTCCATCATTGGTGCAAAGTGCCGCCCAGCGCAAACGCCGAAGCGGTTCTTGACGCCCCAATAAAAAGCCCCGCCGGTTGAGCGGCGGGGCTAACTTCTCTTTCTTTTTATCAAAAGAGGTAACTGCGAATTCAGTAGCCGGATACAGAGAAATTATTATTATTGGATCTGGATCTTGTTGTTTTTGTAGTTATTGTTCTTCTGGCGTCTAAATCCTCAACTGTTCCGTTTTTACTACTAACTGCAGTTACACTTCGCTTGGGCAGAGTATTAAAAGCAAATCCTGTGCCAACCTTGCTGTAACGGGCGGCTTTTCAAGCATTTAGCGCAAAAGTACGGACCAACTGGGCGAAATTTTGCGCCCATTTGTAAACAAAACCGACGATTTGTTGCGCTGCATATAAAGCAACAAGCAAAGAGCAAAGCTTAAAGCACTGAAAAAGCTAAGGTTGACTAAGCGCAGCAGCACATCTTGTGGAACTCGCGCGTGGTCATCCTGCGCGGTCTCGACCGCTTGTGCGTTTCCGCCCATACAGGGCAGCCAATTCAACATAAACTGTCAAATTATTCGACGATTTTGACCGCTTGCGCGCGCTCGATGAGCCCGGAAACGCTGTAGAAGCGGCCGTTCCGGACGACGCCAACGATTTTCAATGTGTCGCCGATTTTCGCCAGTGGATCGCCGTCGACGATGACCAGGTCTGCCGCCGCGCCTATGGCAATGCGGCCAATCTTGAGCCCGAAACCGAGCGCCGCCGCCGCGTTGACGCCGGCTGCCTTGAGCGCTTGTTCTTCCGTCAGCCCGGCCGCGATCAATGCCCGCAGTTCGGCGTGAAGTGCTATTCCCGCCGGCATGCCATTCGGTCGGCTGCCGAGGACGAGGGTGCTCGCAGCGGCTGACAAATTCGGTGCTTCAGTGAAGCGCCGCGACGGGCTTACTTGTGGTGTTATCAGCGCCGCTACTCGGGATCGCCAGACGGCTCGAATACCTGGAGTAATTGAGTCTGCAAGGCCGGACACAAAGGTAATCTCGCCAGACCCGCTGGCGAGTTGCACATCCTCGTAGCGCCGGCCGCTCGGCGATGTTGGCCGCGTATCCGAGCCGAGCAACAGTGTCGCGCCCGAGCCGAGTCCGACTTGCCAGCTGTCGGCGAGTACCGCAACGCCCTGTTCCTGCCAGCGTTTGACGTCCGCGCGCTGGACAACACCTGCCGTCATATCGCCGCTGACGGTAATGAGCCACGGCGGCTCGTCATCGGCCTGCAGCTGGCCCATCGTCCTGGCAGGCAGCAAGCGTGGCCCGGGAATTTGTTTGCCGGACCAGATCGTATTGAGTTCGACCGCTCGCGGGTGATCGGCGACCATCGTCGTGACACCGAGACCGAGGAGCAGCGGACCGAGAGACTCGTCCGCGGTCTCAGACAACGCCGCATACGCATCGATATAACCGGGCAGAACTGTGACATTGCCAAGATCGATTACGATCGCATCGGGTCGGTCGGCTTGTCCATCGACTGCGATGATATGGCCACCGTCGATAATGATGTCGGCGCTCTCGCGGTAGCCCTCGCCAATACCATCGAACATTCGGGCGGCACGAATGACCGTCCGACTCGACGGTTCATCGATCACCGGCAATTCGCGGCTTGCATGCTCTGCCGAGCCAGGCTCGCTCGTCTTACCGACGCGCGCACGAAAAGGCACCTTTGTCGATGTCCATGAGCCAAAGCGCCGTGATTGAATGTGACCGCTGGCGGTATACACCATCAGTTGCCGATCGAGCCACGCGATGGGCGCGACGAAAAAATCTTCGCGTTCGATCATCGGTCGATGCAATCGCGGCTGCGACAGTATTGCCATCCACACGGACCAACCGTCAGCGCCTTGTTTCAGGTAGCTGAGGAGACTGCCGTCCGGACGCCAAGCTGGCGCGGCAAGCGGTGTGGCGGCAGTGAGCAGAACCTCATCCGGTTCGCCGTGACGACGTAACATTAGCGACCACTGACCGGCATGGGCATGGATGTAGGCGAGGTTTCGGCCGTCGTTCGACCAGGCCGGTTCGGTCTCGTCGCCCGCCTGATTCGTCAGGCGCCATGACAGACGAGTTTCCAGATCGATTTCCCAGATGTCGAAGCCGCTGTCACGGCGGGCGGACGAGAACGCGATTCGCTCTCCACCTGGATGCCACTCCGGTTGCTGATCCGAATATTGACTGACACTCAGAGCCTCATTGTCGGAATTTTCGATTCGATGCAGCCACACCTCATTGCGTTCGGCGGTGTTGACTTGAAAAGCGAGCGCCGTATCGTCCGGCGACCAGCGTGGACGGCTTGCCGGGCGGAAGCCGCTCGCAATTGCCGTTGCGTCACCCCCATCTTTTGGGATGATCCAGATACTGCCGAGCAAATCTGTTACGAATCGGCCGTCATTGGCAGCGTCAACGCTGATGTTGGTGCCTTCGGTGACAAACACATCTGCCCTAACGATCGCCGCGAACAGCGATAGTATTGCGACGGATAGACAATGCCTAGCTCGCACAGTCAACCTGCACACTTCGGATGTCGTCGCCGTCAACCCCGATCGTCATTTGTATCGGCCGACAACAAACCTGACAGTCTTCGATATAGTCCTGTGAGCCAGCCGACGCATCAACCAGAATCGTAATTGTTTCCGCACAAAACGGACAACTGATTTCATGCTCTGTAAGCCAGCGATTCATTGCTCGCTCGTCGTTGCCCTAAGACAACTCGCCCACGACAGCTTCTTCACGGCTGCAGCCGCGTGCCGGTCCATGCGCCCGTCACAAAATCATGGTCACCTGCAGCGCTCATGCTACGCCTCCAACTAGCGCGGTCGTGAATTCGATCGGTACCTTCGATCCAAAGTTCAATGGTGTGCGGCCACAAGCGTATGCCACCCCAATGAGCAGGCCGAGAAAGATTGGGCCTGTCGTCGCTCGTGAGCGACTGCAAATCGTCGGAGACATCTACGCCCAATTCGTGCGCGCGTTCAAGCACCTGGTCTTTTAATGCCTGTCGCGATGTCAGCGTGTAGCTTTGATCGCTGCCCCATGCGCCGATCTGGCTGCCCCAGTCACGCGACGCAAAATAGGTGTCGCTCTCATCGGATGGCGAAAAAACGGCGGTGCCTTCGAGGCGAATCTGGCGACCGAGAGCATCCCAGTGAAACATTGCGGCGACCTTCGGGTTGGATCGCAGCTCGACAATTTTGCGCGATCGATAGTTTGTGTAAAAGACAACGTAGCCAGGATCTTTGACGAACGCTTTGCACAGCACGACGCGCGCCGATGCCTGACCGTCCTCTGCAACAGTTGCCAAGGTCATCGTGTTCGGGTTGCGCTGCACGGATCGACGGATCGCCTCGTTGAGCCAGGCCTCTGCCCATGTCATCGGGTCATCGGGCAGCTCGACCGGCAGCGTCGGCGCCATAAACGGATTGGCCAAAATAATCTCCAGACTATCGTTAGATATATCGGTCAGATCCCATGACGCGGAGCGTACCAAAGCGTTCGTTAGGCTTCGACAATTACGGTGCCGCCCTCACGACGCGGATCGGCTGCGACTTCGAAACCTGACGACTCATCGAAGCTTGCAACACCAACTCCGCCGAAGTACATGCCGATGTCCGGAAACGTCGATACTGGCAATTCGCCGTCGGGTAGCGGCAATCCCGACTCGGCCATCAGTCGATCTTCTTCGCCGCTGGTGTCGACGTGCACGCGCGGGTGCGCTACGGCGTCAGCGAGCGGCATATCCAACTGCAGCAGGTTGACTAAAAACTGGTGCAGCGCCGTCGTGATGCGGTCGGCGCCCGGTGATCCCACGGCGATGACGCGCCCGCCCTGCCGCGCCACACTGGGCGCCATATTTGACGGCAGTCGGCTGCCAATCGGGCCGGCATCGAGGCCGCGACGATTCAGTTCGAGTTCCCCAAGACAGTTGTTAAGCCACAGCCCCGTGCCGGATGGCATTTCACCGGAGCCGTAACCCGACGAGGCGGTTATCGCACACGCGAGACCGGTATCGTCGACGGCCGACGTGTGCACAGTCGATGACGATGTCCATCGGCTCAGCAGTCGCCCATTTTTCGCTTCGGCAAGCATGCGGGCGCCATGAGCGCCGACATCGTCGGCAAGGTCCAGATGACGCTTTCTGAATCCCAGACACGCCCGCTGCACATCAACGAGGCGGGCGACGGCCGCGACATCCCAAGCAGTGATGGTTTGCTGTGCGAATGCGCTGAGCATTGCGCTTAGAACAACACCGCCGACGGCCGGCGGTGGGTTAGTGGCGATACGCCATTCATCAATGTCGGTCTGCAGCGCCGGACGTTCAATCGCGCGGTAACGCTTCAAGTCATCTGCAACGAGCCTGCCGCCGTTGTCGTGGCAGTGACGAACGATCGCAGTGGCGAGATCGCCTTCATAAAATGCTCGTGCACCTTCGGCCGCGATCAACGACAAGCTGTCCGACAAATGCGGGATAACGATAGTGCTACCCGGCTCGCGCAGCTTGTCGCCGTCGTACAGCGCCCGATAGCCGTCCTCGGTGCGGCCATATATCACTTTTCCAGAATAGCCCAGATAATAGTGACAGGCTGACGATAGTGGGAAACCGTCACGCGTGGCGCGAATGGACGGCGCAAGTATGTCCTGCCAGCGCGCATCGCCATATTGCTTCCAAGCGGCCTCAACGGCGGCCAGCGAGCCGGGCACACCAACCGTTCCAGCGCCGACAAGCGTTGTAATGCCACCCCCGTACGCCATCGTCACCGATTCGACGCCGCCGTGGTCGTCAGCGGCGGGCCCGTACCCGGGCACGGCGACGTTGCCATCGATCGTTACAGGTTCGCTGCCGGGTTTCCAGATTGAGATATAGGAACCGCCGGCCAGCGCGCAGACGCTTGGTTCGGCGTTCATCGTTAGCAGCGATGCGGCGAGAGCACAGTCGACCGCGTTACCGCCATTGGACGCCGTTTCACGCGCAGCATCTGCTGCCAGGGCCGATGTCGTTGCGACCGAGATACCCGTCATCGCATCACCGCAGCAACCGAGTGAGCCCCGCGACTAATAATGAATGACCGAGCGAATGCTTTTGCCTTCATGCATCAAGTCGAACGCTTTATTGATGTCGTCAAGTGGCATCGTGAAAGAAATGAATTCATCGATTTTGATTTCCCCGTCCATATATTGGTCGACCATACCTGGCAACTGTGAACGACCTTTGCAGCCACCGAACGCGGTGCCGCGCCAGGCGCGACCAGTGACAAGCTGGAACGGACGTGTAGAGATTTCCTGACCTGCGCCTGCGACACCGACGATGACCGATTCGCCCCAACCCTTGTGGCAGCATTCGAGCGCCGCACGCATCAGGTGGACGTTGCCAACGCATTCGAACGAATAGTCCACGCCGCCGCCGGTTAGTTCAACGATGACGTCCTGAATCGGATCGTCATATTTGCTGGGGTTTACAATATCGGTTGCGCCAAGTTGTTTCGCGAGTTCGAATTTGTCTTCGTTAATATCGATCGCGACAATGCGACCGGCTTTCGCCATAGTTGCACCTTGTATCGCACTCAAGCCGACGCCGCCGAGACCAAATATCGCAACTGTCGCACCCGGCTCGACTTTTGCAGTGTTCAATACAGCACCGATGCCAGTTGTGATGCCACAGCCAAGCAGGCAGACCTTTTCGAGTGGCGCATCTTTGTTTACTTTGGCGATCGCGATTTCCGGTAGCACCGTGTACTCGCTGAAAGTTGATGTACCCATATAGTGATACACCGTTTTGCCGTTGGCGCTAAATCGGGAGGTACCGTCCGGCATTAACCCCTGGCCTTGCGTGACGCGAATTGCCTGGCAAAGATTGGTTTTTCCCGAAGTGCAGAAAGCGCATTCGCCACACTCGGGGGTATAGAGGGGAATCACATGGTCACCGGGCTTCAGCGAAGTGACTCCTTCGCCAATTTCTTCGACAATGGCGCCGCCTTCATGCCCGAGGACCGATGGAAAGATGCCTTCCGGATCCTCGCCGGAGAGCGTAAACGCGTCAGTGTGGCAGACGCCTGTCGCAACATTGCGTAACAGCACTTCGCCGACTTTCGGGCCGTCTAGGTCGATCATTTCGATTTCGAGTGGTTGGCCTGCTTCCCAGGCGACAGCGGCTCGAGTTTTCATCGTTTTTTTTCTCCCTCACCTTGGATGGCGTGCGTATTCATGAGTTGCCGGACTCAGAATATTCGCACGATTGGGCCTCGCGCAACAGATCGCCGCATCAGGAAAACGTCTGGTTGCTTGCCCCTGTCGACAAATCTCCTGTAAAACGGCCAGTGTCATAAACCTCCACGAGATACACGGACATGAGCCTCGAAGACCTGCGAAGTAAGCTTTCGGCCGTCGATCGTCAGATCGTCGAATTGATTGCCGAGCGTCAGCGGATCGTCGGCGACATCGGTCGCAACAAACGTAGCGTTGGAACAGCGACACGCGACTATGCCCGTGAGAAGGATGTGCTCGACCGGGGACGAACATTGGCGGATGCACTGGATGTCGATCCGGACCTTGCCGAGAATATATTGCGGCAGTTGATTCGGTCGTCGCTCGAAAGCCAGGAGCGAGACCGCGTTATCGCGGAGGGCAAGGGAGACGGACGTCGGGCCCTCATAATTGGCGGTGCCGGCAAGATGGGCGGTTGGTTTGCCGATTTCTTCGCATCACAGGGCTTTAGCACGACGCTTGCCGATCCGAATGTCGACGACGGGCCGGGGCAATTTAACACCTGGACCGACGCCGGCGTTGACTATGACGTGATCGTCGTTGCCGCGCCGCTTGCCGTTTCCGGTCGGATTCTCGCTCAGTTGGCGGTGCTGAAACCTGCGGGGCTGATCTTCGATATCGGCTCGCTAAAATCGCCGTTAGTCGACGGGCTGCGGGAGCTGAAGAATGCGGGCTGCCAGGTAGCCTCCCTGCACCCGATGTACGGTCCCGACACACGCCTATTGTCTGGCCGCCATTTGATTGTCTGCGACGTTGGCTGCGACACGGCGACGGCTCAAATCAAAGACCTTTTCGGTGCGACTATGGTTGAGCAGCTCGACATGGGCCTCGATGATCACGATCGGCTGATCGCCTACGTTCTTGGCCTGTCGCACGCACTCAATATCGCGTTCTTCACCGCGTTGGCCGAGAGCGGCGAGGCAGCGCCGAAACTCGCGCGACTGTCGTCGACGACATTCGATTCACAGCTGCTCGTGTCCGAGGCCGTGGCGCAGGATAACCCGCATCTTTACTTCGAGATTCAGCACCTTAACAAGTTTGGGCTTAGAGCTTTGGATGCACTTGCCGATGCCACCACGCGAATTCGCGAACTTGTTGCTGATGGCGATGAGGATGGTTTTGTCGAGTTGATGGAGAATGGGCGCGAGTATTTTGCGATGCGCGGCTGATCTCATATTTTCCAAAATGCCGACAGCCCGCGCGACGTGGCCGGTTGATTCTGGTAAAAGAAGCGGCGTTCGGGGAGAGGAGTCTGGCGCATGAGCACTGCCGAAGATCTGGGGGCGCGGCTTGAAGCAACGCAGCAGCAACTCGATGAAATAACGGCTGCAGCTGCCCACAACGAAGATAAAATGCGCCGGTCGCAACAGCGCGAGCTACGCTTGTTGCAGGCGGATGATCTGACCACGTTATTTGGCGAGCTAATCGACGGATTGCGTTCGAGTTATAACTTGCAATACGTCAGCCTCGTCATTTGTGATCCCGATCATGACCTTCGTCATCTTCTGCTGGCCGCCGGGACGCCGACAGAAGATATTGACAACCTGATTATCGTCGAGTCTTTGACTGGGCTCGCGCCGCAGTACATTGCACTACGGCAACCATGGCTGGGCCCATATGCGGCTTGTGACCATCAGCTGATATTCCCGACAGCCTGCGACCTTGCCAGTGTCGCGATGATCCCACTAATTCATCGTGGCAGACTGATCGGTAGCATCAACCTCGGTAGTAGCGACCCGCAGCGATTCACGCGGCACCTTGCGAGCGACTTTCTAGCTCACCTCGGCGTTATCGCCAGCTACAGTATTGAAAATGTCGTCAATCGCGCGCGACTGTTGCGCAGCGGTTTCACCGATGTATTAACTGGCTGGCACAATCGCCGTTACCTGCAGCTGCGCATGAAAGAAGAGCTGGCACGCGCAAGTCGTAATGGCGACAACCTCGTTTGCCTGATGCTCGATGTCGATCATTTCAAACGCGTCAACGATACCTGGGGTCACGCTGCCGGCGATGCCGTGCTTCGAGAACTCGCACACCGTATCGAGACGCAGGTCCGCGTAAGCGACATTGCGGCGCGCTACGGCGGCGAAGAATTTGTTGTGCTGTTGCCGGATACGGGGACCGACGATGGCGAATGTCTTGCCGACCGAATACGAACGGCAATCTCAGCAACACCGTTTGCGTTGCCAAACGATGAGGAAACGACGATCACCGCATCGATTGGCATTGCCGGAGTTTCGCCGCCGTCGCAAGCAACTGACCTAAAAACAATCGGCGATTCGCTTGTCGCCCGCGCAGACGTTGCGTTGTACAAAGCCAAGGCAGATGGGCGCGATTGCATTGTGGTCGATGGTGCCGTGTGAGACCTCGCCTGTTTGGATTGCCGATCCTTATGTTTTTCATAGTCGCTTGCGGCAACGAGTCAACGGCGCCAGGTTCGGCGTCAGAGCAGTCCGATTCCTTTCGCCTCGAACCTGTCGTTGTCTACGCGACGCACGACGATGAAGCTTACCTGCCGTCTCTGTTCGCGGACTTTACTCGCGAGACCGGTATTCGAGTCACGGTGCGACATGCAGATGCCAAGACATCTGTAGACGATGTGATCAATGATCGTGGTTCGCCGCCCGCAGATGTGTTGTTATCGCCGGATGTTCTCAGTATTTGGAAGGCGGCCGAAGAAGGCGCATTGCGACCGCTCACAAGCGAGTCCCTTATCCGTACCATCGATGCACAGGTGCCCGCGCATCTGCGCGACCCGGATGGTACCTGGGTGGCCGTTAGCGCTCGCGCTGCGGCTATTGCGTACGATTCCCACGTCGTAGATGCATCGGTTCTCGCCGGCTATGAGAGTCTCGCCGATGAGAGTCAGTATGGCAGTGTATGCCTGTCTTCGTCGTCGCTGGCGGTCAATCGATCGCTGATCGCTATGCTGATCGATGAACTCGGCGTGCGTCCTGCCGAGATTCTCGTAAGAGGATGGGTGAGAAATCTCGCATTGCCCACTTTCGAATCCGACGCCGATTTACTCGCCGCTATTGACGCCGGAACTTGTGCGCTAGGAATTGTCGCATTGCCGGAGAAATACGCAGGCGTAAATGCTGGCGACAACAAGAGCATTCGGTTTTTTGTTCCACAGCCTGCTTTTACTGACATCGAAGGATTCGGTGTCGCGCGCCACGCGCGCGAACCCGAGTCGGCACAGCGGCTCATCGAATGGTTCTTGAGTTCGCACGCGGGAGATTTCATGGGCGACAAGCTGTCGACCCGCAACGTTGCCGTGGCGGCATGGCGTGCTGAGGATGCGATCAAGCTAGCCGAACGTGCCGGCTACCGGTAATTGCCAAGCCCAAAGTGCCGAGCTTCAGTCGCCCGCGCTCAGCGATAGTTTTGGCTGCGACTCATTAGGATCAGAAATAACGGCACGCCGATTGCCGCGGTGAGCGCGCCGACTGGTAGCTGCCGTGGCGCCATCATCGTTCGGGACAGCGTGTCAGCGATCACTAACAACGCACCGCCAGCCAGAGCGGAGGCGGGAACGACAATACGATGGTCGCTGCCGATGAGCATGCGGATCAAATGCGGTACAACGAGACCCACAAAACCGATGACGCCGACTGTCGTGACCGCCAGCGCCGTTGCCAGCGATGAGGCGACGAATACCAAATAACGAAAGCCGGTGACGGGCAGGCCGACGATTGCGGCTTGCAGCTCGCCACGCGCAAGTACATTCAGGTGCCGCGCGGCGAGCGTTGCAGCCAAGGTCAACGCGGCCAACAGCCAAAGCGTTCGTGCTGGATGGAACGCGAAACTCAAATCGCCCATCAACCAAAACAGCATGCCACGCAGCTGATGCTCCGGGCTAAGCGCAAGCAACATCGTCGTTGCTGCGCTAAAGCCCGCAGCCAGTACGACACCGGTGAGCAGCAATCGTGTCGGCGTCCAGCTACCTGTGCCGCGCGCAATCGAAAACACCAGCACAGTCGCAGCCAGCGCGCCGCTAAAAGCGGCAACGTCAATTATCAAACCCGAAAAGCCGAGCAGCATGGCAGTCAGGGCGGCGACGGCTGCGCCGCCGGAGGTGCCAAGAATGTACGGATCGGCGAGTGGGTTTCTAAGTAACACCTGCATCAACACACCGGCGACAGCCAGCAGGCCGCCGACGGCGAATGCCGTCAACGCTCGAGGCAGCCGCAGCTCAATAACCAATGCTTGAATCTCAACGCTCGCCTTGCCACTGAGTGCGCTAATAGCATCCTCAAATCCGACGTTGGCGCTGCCTGTGGCGAGCGCAATTAGTAGTGCCGCGATGACAATGGCCACTAACGCCACAAAAATGGTCGACTGTCGTAACCGTAGCAAAGCATTCTCCGCCAATCCGAATCTGTATTAGTGTAAAGTAAACCGCAGTTATAGTTTTTTTTCTCGGTTGCTATGAGCAACGATTGGATCGACGATGAGGGGTTCCGCGCGAACGTCGGTATCATCCTCTCCAATACAGATGGCCGGCTGCTCTTGGGCGGACGCGTCGGCGCAAAGGGCTGGCAGTTTCCGCAGGGAGGCATGTTGCGCGGCGAAGATCCCCAGGCCGCTATGTATCGCGAGCTCGAAGAAGAGGTCGGGCTCGAGTCACAGCATGTAGAAATACTGGGTGTTACACGCGATTGGTTGCGCTACCGACTTCCCGACAAGTTCGTTCGCCGACACTCTAAACCGCTCTGCATTGGCCAGAAGCAGCGCTGGTTCATGTTGAAACTAATTTCGTCTGCGGACAAGGTGCGCTTTGATCGATGTGATCAACCGGAGTTTGATCGTGTCCGATGGGTCGATTTCTGGCGACCGGTCAATGAAGTGATCTATTTCAAACGTCGGGTTTATGCGAGTGCGCTTCATGAACTCGGATCAACGGTGTTTCCGGAAGGTCTGCCGCCTCGACCGCGCTGGTGGCCCCGACGTTGGCGCGCTGTCTTCGATAAGGACATCGAAAAAACAATTCGCGCGCGCGACGAGATGCCCTAGCTAAAACGCTTTGGTTACTGCAAGAATAATAATGCTGAGCAAGAATATGACCGGAATTTCATTGAACCAACGTAACCACCGGCTATCTGCTTTTGCATCGGTCTCACGTAGCCGCACAATCCAGCCATAGCAGCGATAATGGTAGACGATCAGCCCGACAATTAGCGCGAGTTTGACCTGAAACCAAGCTGTGACAATGAGCGCGTGATTGATACCGAGTAGAACGACTCCAAAGACGGCCGTCAGCACCGCGCCGATCGTCATGATGCCGAACAATCGATTCTCCATGACCATAAATCGTTGTCGGCCAACAGCGTCGGATGCCTCGGTATGATAAATAAACAGACGCGGCAGATAAAAAAGCCCGGCAAACCAGGTGACCATGAAGGCTACATGCAGGGCTTTGAATATCAGGTAATAAGGCGCAAGCGCATTCATGTGGCGAGAGCATAAACGATGGCTGCCGATTGACGCGAATCAACTGCCGCAAACGTGACGTGGCGCACTTCTGTTTGCGCCGGCCTACGCGTAACATAACGTCTTTTCCAGGCGCTCTCAGAGAAAAGTGGCAAAACTCGCATCGAAAACCAGTCGTACTGCGCCACGCATAATCGCCGTTCGCGCTGTCATAGTTGCGCTGATACTGGGCGCCAGCTATCTGGTATTTGAGTTCGGCCGCATTCAGGCTGGTTACGACGTAATCGCTGTCGCCGAAGAGCGACAGGCCTTTGAGAATCGCATTGACGTGCTTGAAAATGAGATCATTGCGCTCAATGAGCAAATTGCGCTTTTGGAGACGCACCGCAATATTGATCGTGAGGCCTACACGCAGGTAGAGGTGAGCTTGACGGAGCTGCAGGCAAAGATTCAGGAGCAGCAGGATGCTATCGCGTTTTATCGAGGCATCGTCTCGCCGGCCGATGGCAAGTCGGGCTTGCGCGTACAGGATTTTCGACTGTCACGTGGAAACGCGGAACGTGAATACAAGATTCGACTGGTACTCGTACAGGCCATGAAGCACGATCGCAAAGTGTCCGGCAATGTAAAATTGAGTATAGCCGGCGTTGAAAACGGCGTGGAGAAATCATACAACTACAGCGAGCTGTTACCGAAAGAGGGCGAGCAAAAGTGGGCTTTCTCATTTCGCTACTTTCAGGATTTTGATCGCCAGGTCGTATTGCCGGACGGTTTTACGCCGGAACGAATTATTGTTCAGGTAGAGTCGAAGACTCGCTCGATTGCCAGCATCGAGGAAAGCTACACTTGGTTGTCGAGTCAAAGCTGAGTCGTTGAATGACAGCAGTGGAGAAATAAATGTTCGGTCGCAGAAAAAACAGGCACAACTCGGCAAATACGATTGTCGGAATCGACACCCGGGTAAACGGTGATATGCATTTCACTGGTGGCCTGCATGTCGATGGGATAGTGCACGGAAACGTGTCAGCAGATCCGGACTCCGAGTCATCGCTGAGCCTTGCCGATGGCGCAACGGTGGACGGCGGTGTGACGGTTCCGTACGTATTACTCGAGGGCATGGTCAAAGGTGACGTGTTTGCCAACAAACGCGTAATTCTGGGATCCAGCGCTCGGATCATTGGTAATGTGTATTACAATCTAATAGAAATGGCGATCGGCGCCGAAATCAACGGCAAGCTCGTTCATCAACCCGAAGGGCAAGTACCGCTCCTCGAGCAAACCGCAAAGATCGACGAATCTGCTGCGGTGCCGAGCGAAGCCTAGGTCGTAATAGAGAATCAAGCATGCAAACGCAAAACATAGGAAACGCGCCACCGCCTCTGATCTTCACCGATGCGGCGGCTGAGAAAGTAAGCGAATTGATCAGGGACGAAGAAAATCCCAACCTTAAGCTGCGCGTATTTATTTCAGGTGGCGGGTGTTCGGGCTTTCAATACGGTTTTACGTTTGACGAGAACATCGAAGACGGTGACAGTCAAGTTGAAAATCGAGGCGTGACGCTCATTGTCGATCCGATGAGTGTGCAGTATCTGATGGGTGCTGAGATAGATTACACGGAAGATTTGCAAGGAGCGCAATTCGTGATACGAAATCCCAATGCGACCACGACCTGTGGCTGCGGACAATCCTTCACCGCCTGATCCCCGGCATAATCAGCCCGAGGTTATCGCTGCCGTTGACCTTGGATCCAATAGCTTTCATATGATCGTGGGTGAGCTGCGCCACGGCCAGCTCGTTATCATCGACCGCCTCCGCGAAACCGTGCGCCTGGCCGAAGGTCTCTCCGACGACGGTGAAATTTCCGACGATGCGCGCGAGCGGGCGCTGAGTTGTTTGTCGCAATTCGGCGAGCGGTTGCAGGCAATGCAAGCAGCTAGCGTGCGCGCCGCCGGTACTAGTACCATCCGACGCGCTCGTGAGGACACCATGTTTTTGTCCGAAGCTGAGGCAGCGCTCGGCCACCGCATCGATATTATTTCTGGCATCGAGGAGGCACGACTTATATACAACGGCGTGACTCACAGTCTGCCTAAGAACGACGGCTTGCGACTGGTCGTCGACATCGGGGGTGGCAGCACCGAAATCATTCTCGGGCAAGGTTCAATTCCGCGGGCGCTCGAGAGCCTGCACATGGGCTGTGTGTCAATGACTGAACGGTATTTTGCCGACGGCCGCATAACACGAGAGCGTCTTGAGAAAGCCAGAATCGCCGCACGCCTCGAGCTGCGCCCGGTGAAAGCCTTCTTTCGTGATGCCGGCGATATCGAAGCTATTGGCACCTCCGGTACGATTATCTCGACTGAACGCGTCGCGCAATCGATAGGCATACAGGAGTCAGGTGAATTAACACTTGGCACGATTGAAGCACTGATCGAACTTGTTGCTGGATTTGAAACGATTGAAGACTTAACGCTCCGCGAACTAACACAGAGGCGTGCACAGGTCTGGCCGGGCGGGCTTGCGATTTTGGCGGAGTTGATCGGCGTGTTGCGGATTAAGTCATTGCGTGTGTCCGACGGAGCGCTGCGAGAAGGCCTGTTGTATGACTTACTGGGCCGGTTGCAGGATGAAGACGCTCGCGAGCGCACCGTACGAGCGATGGCATCCCGGTATTCTGTCGATACGTCACAGGCAATGCGCGTTGCGGCAACGGCAGACATGTTGTTTCGTCAATGCGCTGAAGCGTGGAGCTTAGAGTCGAAGTTGGCTACCGTTATGCTTGACTGGGCAGCCCACCTTCATGAAATCGGTCTCGATATTTCTCATGACGATTTTCATCGACATGGCGCCTACGTTGCGGAGCATGCTGACATGCCTGGCTTTCCGCGTGCTGAGCAACGATTTCTTGCGGCACTGGTCGGTAGTCAGCGCCATCAAGTCGATAGCCGCTTTCTGAAAAAACTTCCGCGCGTATGGCGGAATACTGCGCTACGCCTCACGCTGTTGTTGCGCCTTGCCGTTTTGCTCAATCGCAGCCGTCATGATGCCGACATTGTGAATATCGAACTAAAAGTCACGGACGAAAGCCTGGATCTGCGTTTCGATCCGACGTGGCTTGAAGAAAACGCGTTGACGGCCGCGGACCTTACCCGCGAACAAAGCTACCTAAGGGCCGTCGGCTACGAACTGACATTCGGCTAGCAAATCCAGAATTAGCCTAGTTTGGCGAGGCCATCAGTTCGAGGAACCTCGTCTGTGCAGATATCGGCTCGGCCGTGCCTGGCGATAGCCGTTCGTAGCTGCCGTCGCCATGCAGAATCCAGGCCTGGCAGTTGTCCGCAAGGTACAGTTCCAGGTCGCGCTTGAGTTGTTTCTTTAGGGATTTCTGCATGACAGGAAAACATGACTCGTTGCGCTTCTGTAGATTACGTTGCATCCAGTCTGCGCTTGCGCAGTAAAACTCCTCGTCACCGTCGTTCAAGAAATAGTAGACGCGCGAATGCTCGAGGAATCGACCGAGAATCGAGCGGACGCTGATGTTGTCTGAGAGACCAGGCACACCGGGCCGCAACGAGCAGATTCCGCGAACGATTAGGTCGATTCTTACGCCGGCTTGCGACGCTTCGTAAAGCGCATCAACGACATTCGGGTCGCTGAGCGAATTTACTTTGACAATGATGCGCGCCTTTCGGCCGGCTCGCACGTGCTCGACTTCGCGCTGAATTTTGTCCATGATTGCGTCGAACAAGTTGAATGGTGACGTCAGCATCAATTTCAGGTCACGCGCTTCGGTCAAGCTTGTTAGTTGCATAAAAATTTTGTGGACGTCTTCACCCAAATCCTTGTCACTGCTGAAGTAGCCATAATCTGTGTAAATACGTGACGTATTGTGATGGTAATTACCGGTGCCAAGGTGTACGTAACGAACAAGTGTGCCTTGTTCACGTCGAACTACAAGCGTCATTTTCGCGTGCGTCTTGTAGCCCACGAGCCCATAGACAACATGCGCGCCGGCTTCCTGCAGCCGGTTAGCAAGTGAAATGTTAGCCGCCTCGTCGAAGCGAGCCATAAGCTCAATGACGACGGTGACTTCCTTGCCAGCATGTGCAGCGTTGACCAGGAAATCGATAATCGGTGAGTCCGCGCCGGTGCGATAAAGCGTAATCTTGATCGCTAATACATTTTCGTCGGATGCGGCGAGCTTCACGAAGTCGATAACCGGGGAGAACGAGTGATAAGGATGAAATAGCAATACATTCTTTTTTTCGAGAAGTGTGAATATGTTTTGTTCGCTCAGCAATTTGTCTGGCAGGCCTTGAGTAAACGGCGGATACAACAACTCGGGATAATCGTCGATGGCGCAGACCGTCGCGAGCCGATTCAAATTGACCGGTCCCTCGACCAGATATCGATCCTGCTCATCCAGCCCGAAATGATCGAGCAGAAATTCCTGCAGGTCTTCAGGACAATCGCGGCCGACCTCGAGGCGAACCGCGGCACCATATCGACTCGCCTCAAGCTCGCCTTCGAGCGCATGTACTAGGTCATTGACCTCTTCTTCATCAACGTAAAGATTGCTATTTCGCGTAACGCGGAACTGATAGCAGCCGTCGACCTTTAGGCCTGGGAACAACTGATCGACGTGGACGCGAATGACTGAAGATAGGAAAACAATGTCATGGCAACCCGGCTTGCTCAGGTGTTCGGGCAATTGAATAATTCGGGGCAAAGAGCGTGGCGCCTGAACCATGCCGCGATGGCGGCGACGGCCATAGGCATCCCGGCCACGCAGTGGCACGATGAAATTCAGACTCTTGTTAAGTATGCGTGGGAACGGTCGTGACGGGTCAAACGTCAGTGGCGTAAGCACCGGTACCACCTGGTCACGAAAGTAATCGCTCAGCCATTCGGTTTGTTCTGATGACCAGTCTTCGCTGCGCAGAAACCGTACGCCGGCCACCGCCAGTTGTGGAAACATCACATCGTTGAGTAGCCGGTATTGTTGTTCGACAATTGCCAGCATTCTTGTCCGCAGCACGTCGAAAACTTGTTGAGCAGGAAGATTTTCCGGGCCTTGCGTCAATGCGCCGATTTCCATGCGCTGTTTCAGAGCGGCGACACGAATCTCGAAAAACTCGTCGAGGTTGGTGCAGGTAATACAAAGAAAGCGCAAGCGCTCCAGCAACGGTACGTTCGGATCCTGGGCCAGCGCCAATACCCGCTTGTTGAACTCGAGCATGCTGAGTTCACGGTTAATGTAAAGGTCAGCAGGTGGCAGCGACGGTACGTCCACGGGCGTCTCAGACAAAAGTCTCGGCCGACCAGTATATCAGCGCTTCGTTTACGGAAACTTTAACTAGTTCCGATCTCGGCCATCGCCGCTTGAGTCGCCCGGGTAATGGGCGCCGAGCACGGTCTCCCGGCTCGCCCCGGTTACGCTGGGAAGATTTCCGGGTCGGCCCTCGACATGGCGCTTGGCCAGCCAGGCGAAAGCGACAGCCTCCACCCAATCCGGCTTGAGGCCCACGGCAGTCGTTGTATCAAGTGTGCGACTTGTAAGCCGTTGGCTAAGACGTCTGAGCAGGTCGCGGTTGTGTGCGCCACCGCCGCAAACAAATATCTGCGATGTGGACGGTGCCCAAGTTTCGATCGCCCTGGCAATGCTCGCCGCCGTAAATTCAGACAGCGTAGCTTGCACATCGACGCTCGAAATCGTGTCGATATCGTGACGTCGCAACCACGCAAGATTGAAATATTCGACACCGGTGCTTTTCGGCGGCTCGGCAACGAGCCACGCATCTGCCAGCAGGCGCTGCAGCAATTCCGAGTCTATGTTGCCGCTGTGGGCCCATTGACCGTCGACGTCAAAGTCTTGGAATTTCTGATCTCTGATCCAGCCATCGAGCAGCGTATTGCCGGGGCCGGTGTCGAAGCCGGTGACCAAACCTGATCCAGCGGGCAGCACGGTGACATTGGCGATGCCACCGATATTCAGTACAACACGATGTTCGTCGGTCGCACGGAACAGCCAGTCGTGAAACAACGGTACGAGCGGCGCTCCCTGGCCCCCAAGCGCGACGTCGGCACGCCTGAAGTCTGCAATGGTATCTATACCGGTACCACCGGCAATCACCGCGGGGTTGCCGATTTGCGACGTGAAACAATGAGTGGCGTCGGGTCGATGTCGTACGGTCTGGCCGTGACTGCCAATCGCTCGTATGTCGGCCGTTCTGCTATTGGAGGATTCGATTAACGCAAGCGCAGTGTCACGAAAGCATTCACCAACCCAGGTGTCGAGCTCACCGAGCTCGTCGAGACCACAGGCCTCGGGTGTCAAGATGGCCGTGCGTAATTGCGTCTGGAGTTTCGTCGGGTAGTGTTGCCGATGGGTGCCGACGAGGGTCAATGAGTTCGTGTCAAATTGCACCAGCACGGCATCGATGCCATCCATGCTCGTGCCCGACATCAGACCCAAATACAAGTTGTTCATTGACTTTTCGAACAGAGATTATTGGCCGGCGTAGCCGACCGCGGCTACTTGCGTCCGCTTGAAGTGCTCGAGTTCCTCGAGGATCGGTTCGACCGAGGCGAGAAATTCGTCACGATATTTCGCGTCGATCGGTTCAGCCTTTGGCAATGCGACGGTGCGTGGGTTCCGGTGTACGCCATTTAGACGATATTCGTAGTGCAGATGGTTGGCCGTTGCGAGGCCTGTCGCGCCAACATAGCCAATGGTCTGGCCCTGGCGCATCCGCCTACCTATTCGCGCCGACGCGGCAAACCCCGACATGTGCGCGTAGAGCGTCGTGATGTTGCCGCCATGTTGCAAAATGATCGCATTGCCGTAACCGTTTTTGACACCACGAAATATCACCTTGCCGTTGCCAGCGGCCTTAATCGGGGTGCCGCGAGGCGCCGCGTAGTCGACACCACGGTGCGCACGAATCTTGTTCAGAATCGGATGTCGCCGTCGTGGATTAAAGTTTGAGCTTACGCGAGTGAAATCGACTGGCGCGCGAATAAATGCCTTGCGCACGCTATCGCCCTCGGGGGTGAAATAATCAGAATAGCCGTCCGCATCGATGAATCGTATTGCACGGTGCGTGCGACGATTGTTATTGAATTCGGCGACGATTATCTCGCCATCGGTGACGAACTCGTCGTTTTGCCAGATTTCTTCGTACTGCACGTAGAAATTATCGCCCTGTCGAATATCGAGCACAAAATCGATATCCCAAGCGAATATTCCTGCAACGTTCATGATGACTTTGTCCGACAGGCTGGCATCAGCGCCGCTTTCGAATAAGGATGTTTCGATAACGCCGTAGGCGATGCGCTTGCGAACCTCAATCGGACGTTCCACGATCTCGGTGCTAAAGCCTTCTTCGCCACGCTCGATCTTAAGCGCACTAGTCAAGTCGAGTACCGAGTACATGCTGACGATACTGCCGTTGTCATGAAGAATGTCGAACTCGTCACCCGGCTTGAGCCGCCGAAATATTTTCCTTGGCTCTTCGAGCGCGGCTACGGCGGCGAGATGTCCGAGATTCAGATTGTGTTGTCGAAAAAGCTTGTCGAGTGTGTCACCCCGTCCAATAGTGAGATTCAGCGAATCGAATTGTGGCACCGGATCGAGCACGGGCTCGATCAGCGCCTGGACTACTTCTTCGCGCGGCAAATTGGTGACGTCATCGATCTGAATCTCGCCCGCGGGCAACAGGGCAGCTTGCTCGACGGTTGGCGCGGCGGGCTGCTCGCCAACCAGCATCGAAATCATGGCTAGCCCGGCGAGCGGAATACCGAGACCGACGGCAAACCATTGCAGGGCTTTGGGTTTTTTAGTGTGGCGAGTGCCAGACGGCTTGTAATCGTGAAGCAGTGGACTGGGCCTCTGATGCACGTCCATATCCCTTCGGTTCAGGAAGTCGCTACTCTAACCCGGCCTCCCGAAGAGGTCAAAGAAACTGTTATAAGTCAGCGCGTTAACTTCGGTTTGTACATTGCTGCGAGAATGCTACAGTTCGCCCCCGACACGGCGATCCAAGATACGCGCGACGCAGACGATGACCGACATCAAGACACAGCTGGCCGAACTGTACCGCGGCACCGACGAGGTGTTGCCGGAATCCGGTCTCGAGGCGAAGCTCAAGAAGGGCCGACCACTGATTGTCAAAGCTGGTTTTGACCCGACCGCACCGGATCTGCACATCGGCCACACGGTACTTGTGAACAAGATGCGTCAGTTCCAGGAATACGGTCACGAGGTCGTCTTTTTGATTGGCGATTTCACCGGCATGATCGGCGATCCGTCGGGAAAAAACTCGACCCGGCCGCCACTGTCTCCCGACGACATCAAAGCGAACGCCGAAACTTACGAAGCTCAAATATTTAAGATCCTCGACGAGAAAAAAACACGCATCGAGTTTAACTCGAATTGGATGGGGGATATGGACGCGGCAGGTCTGATAAAACTCGCGTCACACCATACAGTCGCCCGAATGCTGGAACGCGACGACTTTAACAAGCGCTACACGGGCGGCCAGCCGATTTCCATTCACGAGTTTCTATACCCAATTGTGCAAGGCTACGATTCCGTTGCGCTAAAAGCCGACGTTGAACTTGGCGGCACCGATCAGAAATTCAATTTGCTGGTTGGGCGTCAGCTGCAGCAAGACTACGGTCAGGAGCCGCAGATCGTCATGACGACACCGTTACTCGAAGGACTCGACGGTGTGCAAAAGATGTCGAAGTCACTGGACAACTATGTCGGCATTACTGAGGCGCCCGGCGAGATGTTCGGCAAACTCATGTCGATATCCGATGAGCTGATGTGGCGTTATTTCGAGGTCTTGAGTTTTCGTCCGCTGGACGACATCATCGCGCGGCGGAAAAAAGTAGATGAAGGTATGAATCCCCGCGATGCGAAATTTGAGCTCGCAATCGAGATCGTCACGCGTTTTCATGATGCAACGGCCGCCGAAAGCGCGAAGGCTGAATTTATCGCGCGATTTCAGCAGGGGGCCGTACCCTCTGACATGCCTGAAATGACATTGTCGACGAATGGTGGACAACTCGGAATCGCGCACTTGTTAAAAGGCGCTGGTCTCGTCGACAGCACATCCGAAGCGTTCAGGATGATTAAACAGGGTGCGGTGCGTATCGACGGCGAGCGCGTGGAGGATCGATCGCTCAGCGTGGGGGCCGGCTCGACGAACGTCTACCAGGTTGGCCGTCGGCGATTCGCACGTGTCAGTTTGACCTAAAAGGGGTCGGATCCAATTTTCCGGGCCTGGCGCCCGGTGCGCGTATTGCATTGCAGTAAAATTGGATCCGACCCCATTTCCGGAGATGGTCGTGCACAAAGTCATTAAATTTCTGTTGCTCTGTAATCTGTTGCTATGCGGCATGCCTGCGTATTCAGAGGACGAAATTGATGAACGTGAGTTGGAGGAGGCGCGTCTTCAACAGAAGTTTCGAGATGACATGGGCGCTATCGTAGACGACCTCAACAGGGGCTCATTCGACCGACTCGCTTATTCGATCAATGAGAATGACATGCTCGATCGAATCTTCGGGCTGCGCCTGATCGACCAACGCGTCAAGCGTGATTTTCGCGAAGACATGAAGGAGAGAGACAATTTTCCGAAATTTATTGAGACTGCGTACAAGGAGGAAGCCAAGGATGGAATACGCGCCCACCTCCTACTTGTAGAATCTCGTGGCGAGCGAGGTCGAGCTGTTGTCAGATTCGATATGGCGCACTTTCAGTTTAATTACGTTGAGTACGAGTTACGTATTGGCTCGTGGAACAAACTCAACGTCGTCGACTGGAAAGACTATCTTTGGGGGCATCAATTTTCCGATCGTGTCGGACTGTCGCTGGTGCAGGGGCAACCGAATAAAAACGCTGTGCGCAAACTGATCGACTTTCCCAATGTTCGGGAGCAACAAGTGTTTCAAGTAATAGAGGTGTTAAAGGCCGCTCGTGACTATGATTTCGACCGGTTTTTTCAGATTTACGATAGCCTCGACGTTAGCCTTCAGCGTCAACGTGATGTACTGGTTGCCGGGTTGGACGCAGCCCGAATCGCGCGCAAACGTCGCAGCCAGCGAAAAATTTTGATGGCGGTCGCCAAATTCTACCCAAACGATCCGTTGTTTTCGCTGTCACTGCTCGATTACTACTTTCCGGATAAGCAGTTCGAAAAAGCGCACGATGCTCTGATGCGCGTGAAGAAAACTCTACGTATAGACGACGCCGTGACGAATGCACGCTTGTCGTCGACGATGTTGGTGATGGGTCAGCTCGAAGATGCGATCGCGTTGGCCGACAAGGCGACTGAGCAGGAGCCAGATCTCGAGCTGGGCTGGTGGGCGGCGTTGCGAGCGCGGGCCGCAGCTGAAATTTACGTCGACGCAATTGCTGCGCTTGAGCAACTGCAAACGCAATTCGGGCATTCTCTGGACCCAGAGGCGCTCGCAAAAGATCCGTCGCTTGAGCAGTTTTCGCACTCTGAGGAATACATGACCTGGTTTGCGGCCAACAACGTCGAGCAAGAAGCGGAGGAAGTCGAAGGTGACGCCGAGTAAGGCGCGATGTCACGCACGGACGTAGAGATTGTTGAGTTCTCGCCTGATCTGGCGAGGGCGTTCCACGACCTCAACGTCGAATGGCTTGAAAAGTACTTTCGTGTCGAAACCATCGACCACGAAATGCTCTCCCGACCTGAAGAACAGATTATTCAACACGGCGGAGTCATCTTGTTCGCCAAATGCAGCGGCGAGATCGTCGGCACTGTGGCTCTAAAACATCACGGGGACGGCGTCTATGAACTGACCAAGATGGCGGTGACCGAGCGCTTCCGGGGCGCCGGAATTGGTCGCCATTTGATGCGGGCCTGTATCGAGAAGTATGAGGAAATCAGTGGTACAGCGCTGTTTCTCGAGTCGCACTCGAGCCTGACGCCAGCGCTGACGCTGTACGAGTCCGCGGGCTTTGAGCACGCCCCGCGTCCGGCACCTTCGGAGTACCAGCGCGCCGACGTATATATGGTGTATCAGCGGCCCTGAAATCTCAGGGAATCAACAACTTGGACGAAGGGTCACAAAACGGCAAATAAACTGTTGACCCCACTAGATTCGTCGCTATAATGCCCCGCTCGTTGCAGGTACGGTGTCCTGCAGCGGACCTCCAATTCAAATACAGCAGTGGCCGTAGGGCTGGTCAACAGTCCCGCTCGGCTTGTATAATTGTGGGTCTACTGAAATTGGGGACATTCTTAATTTGGTTCAGTTGCTGACGGACCATGCGGCTCGAACGCCAAATTAAGAATGTCCCCATTTTCAATCGTTCTTTAACAATTCAATCAGATAATTTGTGTGGGTGCTTGCGCTGGATTTTGCGAAGGCAAAATCGAGTGTAAGAACCAAGTGAAATCTTAGTAATTTGGGGATTATTCTCAATTCAAGCTCAAAGCTATGAACTGAAGAGTTTGATCCTGGCTCAGATTGAACGCTGGCGGCATGCCTAACACATGCAAGTCGAACGGAAACGATGGAAGCTTGCTTCCAGGCGTCGAGTGGCGGAC